>JANRJO010000042.1:0-209587 GCA_033763935.1 Bryobacteraceae bacterium | reverse complement strand
GGCGCTGTCAGGCGCCGGCGGCGGGGAGGCCGGCGAGGGCCATGGCGAGTTCGGCTTCGTCGTAGGCCTGATCGGTGAGCTTGCCGGCGAAGTAGTCCATATAGGCTTGCATATCGAAGTGGCCGTGGCCGCAGAGGTTGAACAAGATGGCTTCGCTGCGGCCTTCCTGCTTGCAGCGGAGCGCCTCGTCGATGGCGGCGCGGACGGCGTGATTGGCTTCGGGGGCGGGGAGGATTCCTTCGGCGCGGGCGAATTGGACGCCGGCTTCGAAGCAGGCGAGCTGCGGGTAGGCGCGGGGTTCGATGAGGCCCAGTTCGGTGGCGTGGCTGACGAGGGGGGCCATGCCGTGGTAGCGGAGGCCGCCGGCGTGGAAGCCGGGCGGGGTGAACGTGGAGCCGAGGGTGTGCATTTTGGTGAGTGGGGTGAGGTGGGCGGTATCGCCGAAGTCATAGGCGTAGCGGCCGCGGGTGAGTGAGGGGCAGGCGGCGGGTTCGACGGCGACGATGCGGGTCTTGCGGCCGCCGCGGAGTTGGCGGCCCATGAACGGGAAGGCGATGCCGGCGAAGTTGGAGCCGCCGCCGGTGCAGCCGATGACGATGTCAGGTTCGTCATTGGCCATTTCGAGTTGGGCGATGGCTTCCTGGCCGATGACGGTCTGGTGGAGGAGCACGTGGTTGAGGACGGAGCCGAGGGCGTAGTTGGCGTCAGCGGAAGAGGCGGCGACTTCGACGGCTTCGGAGATGGCGATGCCGAGGCTGCCGGGGTGATCGGGGCGCTGGGCGAGGATCGACCGGCCGGACTGCGTTTCCGTGGAAGGCGAGGCGACGCAGCGAGCTCCGTACGTTTCCATGAGGGCGCGGCGGTAGGGCTTCTGATCATAGGACACGCGCACCATATAGATGGACACGTCGATGCCGAAGAGGGCGCCGGCGAAGGCGAGGGAGGAGCCCCACTGGCCGGCGCCGGTTTCGGTGACGATGCGGCGGACGCCGGCTTCGCGGTTGTAGAAGGCCTGGGCGACGGCGGTGTTGGGCTTGTGGCTGCCGGCGGGGGAGACGCCTTCGTACTTGTAGTAGATGCGGGCGGGGGTATCGAGTTCGCGTTCGAGGCGGCGGGCGCGGTGGAGCGGCGTGGGGCGCCACTGGCGGTAAACGTCGCGGACAGGGGTGGGGATTTCGATCTCGCGTTCGGCGCTGACTTCCTGTTGGATGAGCGAGAGGGGGAAGAGCGGGGCGAGGTCGGTGGGGCCGAGGGGTTGGAGCGTGCCGGGGTGGAGCGGGGGCGGGGGCGGCGAGGGGAGGTCGGCGACGAGGTTGTACCAGTGGGTGGGGATGCGGGATTCGTCGAGGAGGAAGCGGGTAGCGTCGGGCATAGGAGTGAAGAGGGAAGTGTATCATTGGGTGCCAGGAGGGCTGGGCGGAATGGGTGCATTGAAGGTCCTGGCAGTAGTGCTGGCAGCGGCGGCACCGGCGTGGTGCGAGAACTGGCCGGGGTTTCGGGGTGCGGGGGCGCGCGGGGTGGCGGCGGGGGATCTGCCCGTGCGATGGAACGTGGAGAGCGGGGAGAACATTCGCTGGAAGACGGCGATTCCGGGACTGGGGCATTCGAGCCCGGTGGTGTGGGGAAACCTGATCTTTCTGACGACGGCGGTGAGTTCGAATCCGCAGGCGGTGTTTGAGGCCAAGCTGATCGGGCAGCGGGACGACCGGCAGGATCCGGCGGAGCAGGAGTACCGGGTGCTGGCGGTGGACAAGCGGTCCGGCAAGGTTGTCTGGGACAAGCCGGCGGTGAAGGCCAAGCCGCGGGTGCTGCGGCATCCGCACAACACGTACGCTTCGCCCACCGTGGCAACGGACGGCGAGAACGTGGTGGCATTCTTCGGGTCGGAGGGGCTGTATTGTTTCGACTTCAAGGGGAACCTGCGCTGGAAGAAGGACCTTGGTGTGATGGACCAGGGAGCCTTCGACGTGCCGGATTACCAGTGGGGGAGCGCGTCATCGCCGGCGGTGTGGGGCGGGAAGGTGTATGTGCAGGTGGACCAGCACAAGGGGAGTTTTCTGGCGGCGCTGGATGCGAAGTCGGGGAAGGAACTGTGGCGGACGGCGCGGGACGTGAAGCCGAGCTGGGCGTCGCCGACGGTGGTGGAGGGGGCGCGGCGGACGGAGGTGGTGGCGAACGGCGTGGAGTTCATTGCCGGGTACGACGCGGAGACGGGGAAGGAGCTGTGGCGGCTGAAGGGGACATCGATGATCTCGGTGCCGACGCCGTTTGTGGCGAACGGGTTGTTGTACGTGTTCACCGGGTACTATCGGCATCAACGAAGGTCCTACGCGATCCGGCCGGGGGTGGGGAACGGGGACATTACGGGGTCGACGGAGGCGATTGCGTGGATGCGGGACGAAGCGCCGTATCTTTCGACGCCGGTAGTGAGCGGGGAGTACGTGTTTGCGTACGGGAACCGGGGAACGGGGATCTTGAACGTGTACCGGGCGGGGACGGGAGAGACGGTGTACCAGCAGCGGTTGGGCGCGGGGACGGGCGCGAGCGCTTCCGTGATTGCCGCGAAGGACCGGGTGTACGCGGCGAACGAGGACGGCGAGGTGTACGTGGTGAAGGCGGGTCCGGCGTACGAAGAACTGGCGGTGAACAAGATGGGCGAGCCGGTGATGGCGACGCCGGCGGCTTCGGGCGATGTGTTGTTTGTGCGGGGGACGCGGCATTTATTCGCGATCGGAAAGAAATGAACCTGGCGGAGGAGTTCGGGCAGATCGACATTTATCTGTTCGATCAGTTGCTGCGGGGGCGGATTCGGCCGGGGATGGTGGTGTTGGACGCGGGATGCGGGGGCGGGCGGAACCTGGTGTACTTCTTGCGGAACGGGTACCGGGTATTCGGGGTGGACGAGGATCGAGCGGCGGTGGCGGGGTTGCCCGCGGAGCAGTTCCGGTGCGAGCGAGTGGAGGCGATGTCGTTCGCGGACGGGTTTGCGGATGTGGTGATCAGCAGCGCGGTGCTGCATTTCGCGCGGGACGAGGAGCACTTTGGGGCGATGCTGCGAGGGTCGTGGCGGGTGCTGCGGCGGGGCGGGTTGTTCTTTTGCCGGCTGGCATCGTTGGTAGGGATGGAGGGGAAGGCTAGGGCGGTGGGGGAGGGGCGGTACGCGTTGCCGGACGGGTCAGAGCGGTTTCTGGTAACGGCGGAGGCGCTGGCGGAGTGGGAGGAGCGGTTGGGTGGGCGGCGGCTGGATCCGTTGAAGACGACGGTGGTGGAGGGGCAGCGGTCGATGACGACTTGGGTGTTAGAGCGAGTTTAGCGGGTTCGTGGATTGGACGGTCGCGCAGGAGGCCGGAGAAAAACATCCAGATCCTGCTATAGCAGGATCTGCTATAGTGTGAGCCATGCCGCCACGCCGCACGCCGGTGGAACCCTCGCCGGAGTCTTTTCTTCCCCTGCACCGGGACACGTTCCACATTCTGGTCTCACTTGCCGACCGGGACCGGCACGGGTACTCGGTGATGCAGGACGTGGCGGAACGCACGGGGGGAGCGCTTCGGCTGAGTCCCAGCAGTCTCTATGCATCGATCCGAAGACTGCTCGAGCAGGGGTTGATCGAAGAGCTGGCGGAACGTCCCGATCCGGAGCACGACGACGAGCGCCGCCGGTACTATCGGCTGACGGTGCTTGGCCGCAAGGTGGCGATGGCCGAGGCGCGGCGACTGGAGAGGCTGCTGGCGGATGCGCGTGCTACGGGGCTGCTGCCGCGAAGGAGTTGACGGTATGCCGGGCAGGAACTGGACCGCACGTATTTTCGAACGGCTTCTGACGCTCTACCCGGGGGGCTTTCGGGATGAGTACGGCCGCGAGATGACGCTTGCCTTCATCGACCGTTACCGGAACGCGACGGGCGCAGGGGAACGGGTGCGCGTGTGGCTGGAGGCTCTGGCGGGGCTTGCCGTGGAAGCGCCGAAGGAACACGGGCGGATGATTCGCGAGGATCTGCGTTATGCGGTGCGTACGTTGGGCAGGAACCGGGTGTTCGCGGCCACGATCGTACTAACGCTGGCTCTGGGCATCGGGGCCAATACGGCGATCTTCTCGCTGCTGAACGTGGTGACGCTGCGGGCGTTGCCGGTTCCGAATCCGGAGCAGTTATCGCTGCTGCGCGTAGAGTCCCGATTGCCGGTGCAGCAGCGCTTCTCCTGGCCGATGTTCGAGCGGCTACGCAGCGCAGCGGCGGGCGGGACGATGGCGGCGATGGGCCGGGTAGCGCGGCTGGATACGCGAATCGGCGAGTCGAGCACGGAGGCGACGCCCGTGCAGCCTGTTTCGGGGGAGTACTTTAGCGTGCTGCGAGTGTCGACGATCCTGGGGCGGCCGCTCACGCCGCAAGATAACCGCCAACCGGGAGCGCATCCGGTGGCAGTGATCAGTCATGGGTACTGGCAGCGGCAGTTCGGAGGGCGGGATGACATTCTGGGAACCGAGATCTCACTGAACGGAATCCGATTCACGATTGTAGGGGTCGCTGGGCGGGGTTTTTCAGGCGTTTGGCTGGAGGCGCCGACAGACGTGTGGATTCCGCTGGCGATGCAACATGACATCCGCTATTCCCAAAATTTCAGCGCAGACTCGGCGGAGACACGTAAGCCTTGGATGCCCCAGGAGAGGATCCGATGGCTCGACATTGCCGTGAGGAGCGCGGCGGGTGGTGAGGAAGGCGTTGTTACCGCACTAAATGCTGTGTTTGCACGCGAACTGGCGCGCATGGCGCAGACGGCGGGAGCTTCTGAAGAGAGACGCCTGGTACTCCAGCAACGGCTCGCGCTGCAGCGTTTCGACGCCGGTTTTTCGAGTCTCCGCGAGCGGTTCACCCGGCCGTTGTACATCCTTTTGGGAATGGCGGGCCTGGTGCTGCTGACGGCATGCGCCAACGCTGTTAACCTGCTGCTGGCGCGGGCAGCCGGACGCCAGCGCGAGATTGCGGTGCGACAAGCCCTGGGCGCCGGGCGCCTGCGGCTGCTTCAGCAACTGCTGACGGAGGGACTGCTGCTGGTTGGAGCCGCGGCTCTGGCGGCAATCGCCATCGCGCGATGGGCGGGCGACCTGGTGATCCGAATGGCGACGGTGTCCGGGCGGGGCCCCGCTCCCTTCGAGGCTGCTATCGATTGGCGGGTGCTGGCATTCACGGCCGCGGTCGCCTTGGCCACCGGCCTGTTGTTCGCCGTGGCGCCCGCGCTGCGTTCGACGAGAGTGGAGGTTACCGACGCTTTGAAGGCGACGGCGCGGAGCGTTTCGGGCGGGGCGGGCAGCGGGCAAGCGCGTGTGCTGGTGGCACTGCAGATCGCGGTTTCCCTCGTGCTGGTGACCGGAACCGTACTGCTTGGCCGAAGCTTTCAGAACCTTCTTCACGTTGACCTGGGGCTTGATCAGGAGCATATTCTGTCGATCACCATCAACCCTGGCGCTGCCGGTTACATGCCCGATCAGACGGCGGAACTGAGCCGTAGGATCATCGAGCGCTTGAACTCGGTACCCGGAGTGAGGTCGGCAGCCCTGGCGATGTGCGGTCTTCTGAGCGGATGCAGATCGTTCAGCAGCGATATTGTGTTCGAGGGTTATCAGCCGCGCCGTGGGGAGGACCCGGGCTTCCTCAACAACCTGGTGAGCGCCGATTACTTCAGCACGGTAGGAATGCGACTTCTGGAGGGGCGCTTCTTTACTGAACGGGACCAAGAGGCGGCCGCTCACAAGGTGGCGGTGGTGAATGAAGCGTTGGCCCGCCGATACTTCCCTGGGGGCCGCGCTCTCGGCAAACGTTTTGGAGATGACGGGAAGCTTGACACGGAGATTGTTGGGATCGCCGGCAACGCACGTGTGCTCAATGTGCGGGAGGCGGCGGAGCCGATGGCCTTCTTTCCGCTGGAGCGATACCCGTTGGGCGCAGGTACGATCGAAGTCCGGACGAGCGGCGAACCGCGGCAAGTGGCCGATGCGGTTCGCCGAGCCATTGCCGAAGCGGAACCGAGGCTGCCGATCTCGCGGATGATTCCGCTCGAGGAGCAGGTCAGCCGGAACCTGAGCCAGGAACGGCTGGTGTTGGCGCTCACGTCCGCGTTTGGTGTTCTGGCGCTCGGGCTGGCGAGCTTTGGGCTGTTTGGCGTTCTGTCGTACGCGGTGGCCCGGCGCACGCCCGAACTGGGAGTTCGCATCGCGCTGGGAGCGTCGCGAGGGCGCGTCATCTGGCACGTGGTTCGCGACGCAGTGGTGGTCATCGCAGCGGGGCTGGCGATTGGCGTTCCGGCGGTGGCGGCGGGAACCCGGTTCCTCGGCGCGATGCTGTTTGAGGTGAGGCCTGATGATTGGGGTTCGCTGCTGGGGGCAATGGCAGCGCTGATTGCGATTCCGGGTGCTGCCGCACTATGGCCGGCGTGGCGAGCGTCGCGGGTGGATCCGGTGACGGCGCTTCGGCAGGAATAGAGGGGAGGAGGCGAGGTTCAGGCCGCGCCTCTGAAGGAACGGGAATCCCCTGCCTGGCGTAAGGTGGGAGAGAATGCGGGTCATGCGAGTGTTGCTTGTTTTCGTGATGGCGGCGGCTTGTGCCTTGGGGCAGCCGGCGGACCTGGATGCATGGGTGGAGCGGGTGCGGGCGACGTTTGATGTGCCGGGGATTGCCGTGGGGATTGTGAAGGACGGGAAGGCGGTGGTGCTGCGGGGGTATGGGGTGCGGCGGTTAGGGGAGGCGGCGGCGGTGGATGCGAAGACGCTGTTCGGGATCGCTTCCAACACGAAGGCGTTTACGGCGGCGGCGCTGGCGATCCTGGTGGACGAGGGGAAGGTGAAGTGGGACGATCCGGTGCAGAAGCATCTGCCCTCGTTTGCGCTGGCGGATCCGTGGGTGACGCGGGAGCTGACGGTGCGGGACCTGTTGTGTCACCGGTCGGGGCTGGGACTGGGAGCGGGGGACCTGATGTACTGGCCGGACACGACGTTCACGCGGGCGCAGGTATTGGAAGGCGCGAGGCATTTGCGGGCGGCGACGAGTATCCGGTCGAAGTACGCGTATAACAACCTGATGTTTGTCGTGGCGGGGGAGGTGGTGCGGGCGGCTTCGGGGATATCGTACGACGACTTCGTGAAGCAGCGGATCTTTGCGCCGCTCGGGATGAATGCCTCACGGATGACGTCGGTGGGGCTGAAGGCGGGGGACAACGCGGCGGCGCCGCATTCGCGCGGGTGGAGGCTGGAAGGGACGCTGCGGCCGATTGCGATGACGAAGGACGATACGTGGGCGGCGGCGGCGGGCGTGCGGTCGAACGTAGAGGAGCTGGCGAAGTGGGTGGCGGTGCAGCTGAAGCGGGGGGAGATGGAGGGCGGGAAGCGGTTGTTTTCGGAGGCGGTGTCGCGGGAGATGTGGGCGGCGCAGACGGTGATTGCGGTGAGCGAGCCGACGGGGGCGCTGGCGGCGACGAAGGCTAATTTTGCGGCGTACGGGCTGGGGTGGTCGCTGAGGGACTACAAGGGTCGGAAGCTGGTGGCGCACGGCGGGGCGCTGACGGGGATGGTGTCGAATACGCTGCTGGTTCCGGAGGAGAAGCTGGGGATCGTGATCCTGACGAACCAGGAGGAGACGGGGGCGATGGCGTCGATCTACTACCACGTGCTGGACCACTACTTCGGGCTGCCGGGGACGGACTGGATCGGGATCTACGCGAAGCAGCGCGAGGAGCGGATGAAGCGGGCGAAGGAGGCGGAGAAGAAGCAGGAGGACGCGCGGGCGCGGGACACGAGGCCGTCGCTGGCGGCGGGGAAGTATGCGGGGGAGTATCGGGATGCGTGGTACGGGAAGGTGTCCGTGAAGGAAGACGGCGGGCGGCTGATGATGAACTTCGAGCAGACGCCGGGGATGGTGGCGGATTTATCGCACTGGCACCATGACACGTACAAGGCGGTGTTTCGCGACAACACGATTCCGGATGCGTGGGTGACGTTCCTGCTGGACCGGGCGGGGGCGGTGGAGCGGGTGAAGATGGAGGCGACGTCGGCACTGGCGGATTTCAGCTTCGATTACCACGACCTGGACCTGCAGCGGCAGCAGCGATGAAGCGGGCGATGATCAGGGCATATGGTAGGCTGGCGCGATGTACCGGCTGATTCTGGGGCTGGCGGGCGCGTGCGGCCTATTGGGGGCCGAGGCGCGGCAGCCGGACGTGATCGTGGTGGGGGCCGGTATCGCGGGACTAACGACGGCGCTCGAAGCAGCCCGGGGGGGCGCGCGGGTGGCGGTGGTGGATCTGGCGTCGGTCTTTGGGGGTCACGCGGTGGTGTCGGAGGGCGGGCTGGCGTTGATCGGGACGCCGCTGCAGGAGGAGTCCGGGGCAAAGGACTCGCCGGAACTCGCATACCAGGATTTTCTGCGGTGGGGCAGTGACGCGAACGAGGCCTGGGTGAAGCAGTATGTGGACCGCTCGCGCCGTGACATTCACGACTGGCTGGCGGGGCTCGGCGTGAAGTTCAACCGCCTTCTGCTGCTCAACGGCAACTCGGTGGCGCGGTTCCATGTGAATCCGCGGCGGGGCTTTGGGTTGGTGGAGCCGATCTATCGCGAGTGCCTGCGGTCGGGGAGAGTCAGTTTTCACTGGAACACGCGGATCACGGAATTGACGGAAGAGGGGGGCTGGATTCGCGGCGTGGCGGGTGTGAACGAGCGGACGGGCAAGCCGTTCCGGATGACGGCCCAGGCGATTGTTCTGGCCACCGGCGGGTTTCAGAGCAACCTGGAACTGGTGAAGGAGCACTGGCCGCGCGAGCTTGGGATGCCGGGGAAGATCCTGATCGGCGCGGGGACGAATGCTCATGGTTCGGGGCTTGGCCTGGCGCGGCGAGCGGGGGCGGCGATCGAGCGGCTCGATCATCAATGGAACTACCCGGCGGGCGTGCCGGATCCGCGTTCGCCGGGCAGCAATCGCGGCCTCAACCTGCTGAACCCGGTGGCGGTGTGGATTAACGCCAAGGGAGAGCGCTTTGCGAACGAGTCCTGGGGAGCGGGTGTTCTGCTGAAGCGGATGCTGGAGCAACCGGGCGGCCGTGCGTGGGTGGTTTTCGACGCCAACGGCCGTCAGCCGATGTTCATTTCGGGCACGGACTGGGCCGATCCGAAGCGAGTGGACGAACTGATCCTGAACGACCCGCGACTGGTACACAAGGCGGACTCATTGGAGCAATTGGCGCAACTGGCGGGATGGCCGGTGAGCGGTTTCGTGGCGACCATCGGGCGGTTCAATCGCTCTGTGGAGGAAGGAACCGATGCGAGTTTCGGGTGGTTCGACGCGAGCAACCCGCCATCGGCTCGACCGGGGCGTCCCGCGATCCCGCCGGTGGCGAAGGCGCCGTTTTACGCGGTGCCGGTGTATCCGATGACGCGCAAGAGCATGGGTGGGATTGCGGTGGACCTGGAGTGCCGGGTTCTGAACAAGCGGCGCGAACCGATTCCGAACCTCTATGCAGTGGGCGAGGTGACCGGGTTCAACGGGCTGAACGGGAAGGCCGGATTGGAGGGCACGTTTCTGGGGCCCTCGATTCTGCAGGGGCGGATTCTGGGACAGCGGCTGGCGAAGCCGGCGCGGGGTACAGGGCAGGAGATTCCGCGGCCATTGGCGCCTGCCCGGCAGAGATCGTCGCCGGCGGCGGCCGAGTGCGCGTCGTGCCATCCCATGGCAACACTTGTCGGGGCGCGGCGGAAAGGCTACTGGCACTTCGAGCGAGTTCACGAGGTGGCAGAGAAGCGGGCCTGGGAGTGCGGCAGTTGCCACAGCGAGATGGCGCCGTTTGTGGCGGAGCAGCACCGGACGGATGCGGTGGCGCAGATTGCGGCGTGCGAACGCTGTCACTCCGGGGGCCAGTGAGGTGGGGAGCGGCGTGGCGGTGGTGGTGGGGACGAGGCCGGAGGCGATCAAGCTGGCGCCGGTGGTGCTGGAACTCCGTGGGCGTGGTGTGCGGACGACAATCGTGGGGACCGGGCAGCATCCGGAGATGGCGCGGACGATGCTGGGGGTGTTCGGGCTGGCGCCGGATGTGGAATTGCGGTGCGAAGGGGGATCGCTGGCGGAGTCGGCGGCATCGATTCTGACGGGGTTGGACGGCGCACTGGGTGAGCTGCGGCCGGACTGGGTGCTGGTGCAGGGGGACACGACATCGGCGTTCTGCGGGGCGCTGGCCTCCTTCTACCGGAGGCTGCGGTGCGCGCACGTGGAGGCGGGGCTGAGGACGTGGAACCTGGATCACCCGTTTCCGGAGGAGGCGAACCGGCTGCTGATCGGGAGGCTGGCGGCGCTGCATTTTGCACCGACGGAGCGGGCGGCGGAAAACCTGCGGGCGGAGGGGATCGCGGCGGGGAGCATATGCGTGACGGGGAATACGGGGATCGATGCGTTGCTGCTGGTACGGGGCGGGTCGGCGGCTTCGATTTGCGACGGCGCGCGGCGCATTGTGGTGACGATTCACCGGCGGGAGAATCACGGGGAGCTGGACGTGCTGGCGGAAACGCTGCGGGAGTTGGCGGCGCGCGGATTCGAGGTGGTTCTGCCGGTGCATCCGAACCCGGTGGTGAAAGCCGCGTTTGAGCGGCTGCGGGGGTGCAAGGGAGTGGTGTTGACGGAGCCGCTGGAGTACCGCGAGTTTGTGGCGCTGCTCGATTCGGCGTGGCTGATTCTGACGGACTCAGGCGGCATTCAGGAGGAGGCTCCTTCGTTAGGGAAGCCGGTGCTGGTGCTGCGAGAGACGACGGAGCGGCCGGAGGCGGTTGAGGCGGGGACAGCGGTGCTGGTAGGGACGGACCGCGGGCGGATACTGGGTGAGGTAGAGCTGCTGGCGTCACGGGAGGAGGAGTATGCGCGGCGGGCGGGGATTGCGAATCCGTTTGGGGACGGACGCGCGAGTGAGCGGATTGCGGACCGGCTGTTGGGTTAGCCTTCTCCTGCTGGCGGCGGGGAGCGGCGCGGGGCAAGTGCTGGAGGGAGAGTTGCGGGTTTCCGTGCGGGACGCGACGGGGCGGGGCGTGCCGGCGGCGGTGCGGCTGTGGGGTGGAGGGTTGCGCAGCGAGGAGCGCGCGGACGGCGCTGGGCGGGTTCGCTTTGCGCGCATTCCGCAGGGGCGCTACGAGGTAGGGGTTACGCAGCCGGGATTCGGGGCGGAGACGCGGGTGGTGGACATTCGCTCCGCGGTGCCGCTGGAGGTGGAGGTTCGGCTGGAGGTAGCGACGGTGGAGTCAGCGGTGGAAGTACGCGAAGGGCCGCCGCTACTGGACCCGCGGGAGACAGGGACGCTGACGAGGGCGGGGCGGCAGCAGCTGGAGGCCGCAGCCGGGACGACGCTGGGGCGGAGCGTGATCGACGCGATCACGACGATGCCGGGTTGGTTGTTGGAGGCGAATGCGGTGCTGCATCCGCGGGGATCGGAGTACGACACGCAGTACGTGGTGGACGGGATGCCGCTGTACGACAACCGGTCGCCGGCCTTTGCGCCGCCGTTCGAGGTAGCGGAGATGGAAGCGGTGAGCGCACTGACGGGCGGGATTCCGGCGGAGTTCGGGCGGCGGTTGGGCGGGGTGATCATGCTGGATTCGCGGCGCGTGGAGAGGACAGGCGGAAGCGCGGCGATGCAGGCGGGGCCGAACGGGACGGCCGCGGGGTGGCTGCTGGGGCAGTGGCGCGGGGAGCGGAGCACGGTTACGGCGCAAGCGCGCGGGGGGAGGACGGGGCGATACCTGGATCCGCCGGTGGAGGAGAACTATACGAATTCGGCGAGCGCGGCGGGGGGCAGCGTGCGATGGGACCGGACGTTCGGCGAGCGGGACGCGTTGAGCATTCTGCTGCGCAGCAATCGGACGCGATTCCTGGTACCGAACACGGCGGAGCAGGAGGCGGCAGGACAGCGGCAAGACCGGACGAGCGGGGAGACGGCGGGGCAGGTGCAGTACCGGCGTGTGTTTTCGGCGCGGGCGCTGGGATCGGCGCAGGCGATGGTGCGCGACGTCGACGCGGCGTTGTGGAGCAACGCGCTGGCGACGCCGGTGCAGGTGGCGCAGGACCGGGGGTTCAGGGAGGCGGCGGTGTCGGGAGGGGTGTCGTGGGTGAGCGCTAGGCATTCCCTGAAGTGGGGTGGGGACGTGCGGACGGCGGCGATCCGGGAGCGGTTTGTGCTGCCGGAGGAGGAGATCGATTTTCGGGGGCGGCGGCGAAGCGTGGAATGGTCAGCGTTCGTGCAAGACCGGGTGCAGTGGGGAGGCTTGACGGCGGCGTTGGGAGCACGTGTGGACCGGTACCGGCTGCTGGTACGAGACTGGGCGGCGAGCCCGCGAGCGGCTGTGAGCTGGTTTTCCGGGACGCTGGGCCTGCAGTTGCGGGCTTCCTACGACCGGGTGTTTCAGCCGCCGCCGATGGAGAACCTGCTGCTGAGCAGCGCCGCGACGGGGCTGGGGCTGGATGAGTTGGAAGGGGCGCTGGCGGTGCCGCCGACGCGGGGAGATTTCTACGAGGTGGGTGTGCGGAAGGCGGTGGGGCGACGGGCGCGGATCGATGTGAGCCATTACTGGCGCCGGTTCCGGAACTTCGCGGACGACGACGTCTTTCTGAATACAGGAGTGTCGTTCCCGATCACGTTCGAGAGCGCGCGCGTGGAGGGGACGGAGGCACGGGTGGAGTGGCTGGGATGGCGGGGGTGGAGCGGTTTTGCGAGTTGGGCGAACATGACGGGGACGGCACAGTCACCGGTGACGGGGGGTTTGTTCCTGGAGGGCGGCGAAGCGGAGGAACTGCGGGACGTGGCGCGGCGGTTTGCGATCAGCCAGGACCAGCGGAATACGGCGGCGGCGCAAGTGAGGTGGGCAAGGGGCGGGCGGGTATGGGCGATGGGCGGGTGGCGATGCGGGAGCGGGCTGCCGTTTGAGGCGGAGGACGAGGGAGAGGGAGAGTTGCCGAAGCGGGTTGCGTCTCGAGTGGATTTTGAGCGCGGGCGGGTGCGGCCGAACTGGAGCGTGGATGCGGCGTTGGGAGTGCGGGTGTGGCGTGGGGCGCAGGTGCAGGTGAGCGGGCGGAACCTGACGGACCGGCTGAACCTGATCAACTTTGGAGGGTTGTTTTCGGGGACGGCGCTGGCGCCCGGGCGGCAGGTATCGGTGGAGGTGAAGGTAGGGTTCTAGGCGGGCGCCCGGGTATCGTCGGGGAGTGAGAAGTAGAATGTCGAGCCCTCGCCGAGGACGGACTCGACCCAGATCCGGCCGCCGAGCCGCTCGACGGCCGCCTTGCAGATGGCGAGGCCCATGCCGGCGCCGCCGTCGCGCTGAAGCCGCTTGAACTCGCCGAAGATGTAGTCGCGGTACTTGGGATCGATACCAACACCGTTATCGGAGACGGAGAAGATCCACTCGTTGTCCTGGCGGCGAGCCTGGACGCGGACGGAGGGGCGGCGGGGGCCGCGATACTTCATGGCATTGCCGATCAAGTTCTGGAGCACCTGCGCCACCAGGACTTCGACGGACCGGAGGGACGGAAGGTCATCGCACTCGACGATGGCCCGGGATTCCTCAACCAGGGTGCTGAGGTTGCGCAAGACCTCGCGCACCACCTTGCCGCAATCAACTTCGTCGAGTTTCTGTATGGCTGTCTCGTTGACCAGGAGGAACTGCCGGAGCGAAGCGAGGAGGCGGTCCATGCGAGAAGCGCCCTCCTCGATGAAGCGCAGGACTTCGCGATTTTTGGGATTGAGATCGCCGGCGTGGCGGGAGAGGTACTGGGCGTAGGTAATGATGGTCCGGAGGGGCTCCTGGAGGTCGTGGCTGGTGGCCCAAGCGAACTGGCGCAGGGCGGAGTTGGAGCGGGTCAGTTCGGCGGTGCGCTCGGCGACCATGGCCTCCAATGCCAGGTTCATCTGCTCGAGGTGCTGTTGGGCGCGGAACGATTCGGTCATGTCGCGAACGGCGGTTGTTACCAGCCAGGAGTTCTCACTGCGAAAGGCGCTGAGGGTGAGGTCGGCGGGGAACTCGGTGTGGTTCTTGCGGACAGCGATGAGACGGCGAGACGGTTCGGCGGGAGCATCGTCGTCATCCTCTCCGTCGGCGGGAGGGGTCTCCGGCGAGGACCAACCCGGGACGAGACGGGAGATGTTGGCGCCGGAGAGTTCGGCGCGGCTGTAGCCGAAAAGCTCCTCGACGCGGCTGTTGACCAGGAGGACCTGGCCCTGGCGGTCCGTGATGAGCATGGCGTCGGGGGCGGCCTCAATGACGGCGCGGAGCTGGCTTTGGGCGCGCTCGAGGCTGGCGGCCTGCTGCTTGAGCAGTTCGGCGCGCCGGGAGAGCTCGACGAAGACGGCGACTTTGCTCTGCAGGATTTCGGGCACGATGGGCTTGAAGAGGAAGTCGACGGCGCCGAGATCGTAGCCGCGGAAGAGGTGTTCATCGCTGCGGTAGGCGGTGAGGAAGAGGATGGGGGTATGGCGGGAGCGGGGGCGGGCACGAATGAGCCGGGCGGTTTCGAAGCCGTCGAGGTCGGGCATGCGGACATCGAGGAGGATGGCGCCGAAGTCGTGTTCCAGGCAGAGGCGGAGAGCGTCCTGGCCGGAGCGGGCGGAATAGGTTTCCTCGCCGAGTACGGCGAGGGCGGCCTCGAGGGCGACGAGGTTTTCCTCGTTGTCATCGACGAGCAGCAGCTTGACGCGCTGATCGGCCGCGACGGTGGGTTCAGATACGGCTTTGAGGAATGCCTTTGCGCCCATGGACTCTGCCCTCATGTCCCCGGCGTTTCCGTGACGGCCGGGCGCTGCTCATCGTACTGCGCGAGGCACACGCGCATGGCAGAGAACAACTGATCGACGTCTACGGGCTTCGGTATGTAATCGGAAGCGCCGGCCTCAATGCACTTCTCGCGATCGCCTTTCATGGCTTTGGCAGTGAGGGCGATGATGGGGAGTGAGGCGAAGGAGGGGATTTCGCGGATGGCGCGGGTGGTCTTGTAGCCGTCCATCTCGGGCATCATGATGTCCATCAGGACGAGGTCTGTTTCCGGATTCTCCATCAGCATCTCGATGCCGGCGCGGCCGTTTTCGGCGGAGATGACCGCAATCTCCTTCTGGCTTAAGACGCTGGTGAGGGCATAGATGTTGCGGGCGTCATCGTCGATGACGAGCACGCGGCGGCCGGCGAGCATGGGGTCGGCGGCGCGCAGTTGTTTGAGGGCGGCGCGCTGAGTGTCAGACAGGGCGCTTTCCCTGCGGTGCAAGGCGAGGACGGTGGCGTCGAGGAGGCGGTCGACGGTTCGAGCGTAGCGAACGGGGCCGGTCCTGGTGAGGCGCTGGAGCTCCGAGGCGGGGACGGTGGACAGGCTTTTGCCGTACAGGAGCACGGGAACCGGGGACTTGCCCGAGGGGGCCTGAATTTGCTCGATCACCTGCACGATGGCAGGGACGTTGGGATCGAGAATGACGGCGTCGGGATTCCAGCCGGGGAAGTCGCGGAGCAGAGTGGCGGGGTCGAGGACCGTGCGGACCTCGAGATCAGGTCCGGCGAGCATGCGGAGGACGGGATCGCGGTCGGCCTCGGGCAGGAGGACCATGAGGCGCCGGGAGCGATCCTCGAGTGAGCGGCGGATGGAGGCGAAGGCTTCCTCCAGAGATTCTTTGCTGACGGCCTTCTGCATGCAACTGGCAGCGCCGAGGGCGAAGCCGAGGCGGTTGTTTTCGTGTCCGGAGATGAGATGCACGGGGATATGGCGGGTGAGGGGGTCGTGCTTGAGGCGATCGAGGAGGCTCCAGCCGCTGAGATCGGGGAGTCCGACGTCGAGAGTAATGGCCTTGGGGCGGAACTCGAGGGCCAGGGCGATGGCGGCGTTTCCGTTGAGGGCGACGAGGGCCTTCATGCCGCGTTGATGGCACATGTCAACGAGGATGCGGGCGAAGGTGATGTTGTCCTCGATCAGCAGCACGACATTGTCGGCGGGCTGGATGCCGGCGCGGTCGTCTTCGAGGGTGAAATCCTCTTCACTGAGGCGAGGGGGCAGGGGGCGGCCGGAGGCGAAGACTTCTTCGTCGAGGCGGCTGAGGCACACGCGCATGACGGCGAACAGGTGGTCGAGATCGACGGGCTTGGTGACGTAGTCGGAAGCGCCGGCGCGGAGGCACTTATCGCGGTCGCCCTTCATGGCCTTGGCGGTGAGGGCGATGATGGGCAAGGAGGCGTAGTCGGGCAGCTTCCGGATGGCGCCCATGGTTTCGTAGCCGTCCATCTCGGGCATCATGATGTCGGTGAGGACGAGGTCGATGTCCTTGGTCTGCTGGAGGAGTTCGATGCCGGCGCGGCCGTTCTCGGCGTGAACGACGGTGAGGTTGTGCTGCTCGAGCACGCTGGTGAGGGCGAAGATGTTGCGCAGGTCGTCGTCGATGACGAGGACCTTGCGGCCGGCGAGGAGGGCGTCCATCTGCCTGGCTTCAGCGAGCATATTGCGCTGCTCTTCGGAGAGGGCATCCTCGGGCCGATGGAGGAGCAAGGAGATGGCATCCAGGCAGTGAGGGAGGGTGGTGGCGTGGCGGACGGGGCAGATCATGCTCAGCCGCTGAATGGTGTTGAGGGCGGTCTCGCTCAGTTTGCGGGAGTAGAAGACCATGGGCAGCGGTTTGGGCGAGACGGCGCGGTGGAGGGTCTCCGCGAGTTCGAGCGAGCCTTCGACGCGGGGATCGAGGAGGAGGCCGTCGAGGCCGCGGTTGACGATTTCCGCGGGCGCGGGAGAGTTGCTCAATTCGACGACTTCGAGGTCCGGTCCGGGGAGGGCCTGGAGGAGCGCGGTTCGTTCGCGCGGGTTCTGAACGATGATGCCGAGGCGCCTGGCAGCGGGCTGCGTCGATTCGACGATGACGCGGAACGCGGCGTCGAGGTCCTCCTTGGAGAGACCTTTTTGCAGGCAGCTTGATGCGCCGAGAGCGAACCCACGGCGGGTGTTCTCGTGCGCGGAAATCATGTGGACGGGGATATGGCGGGTCTCGGGGGTGTGCTTCAGGCGATCGATGAGGGCCCAGCCGCTCATGTCGGGGAGGCGGATATCGAGCGTGATGGCGGCGGGGCGGTGCTCGCGGGCCAGCGCGATGGCGCTGCCGCCGCGGAGGGCGACGAGGGCCTTGAGGTTGTGTTTGTGGGCGACCTCGACGAGGATGCGGGCGAAGGTGACGTCGTCTTCGACGATGAGGATGGGGCGTTCGGACGGGCTGATGAGGTTGCGATCGTCGTCGACGACCATCTCCTCGACCAACTGCGCGGAGACCTGGCCGGGGGCTTCGAGCACGATATCGACTGAGGCGGACTCAGGCTGCGCCAGGGCGGCTTTGCGATCCGCCTCGACGAAGGCGTGCGGCTCGAGGTGTTCGATCTTGGGGGCGGGCGAGATGTAGGCTTGCGGCAGATAGAGAGTGAAGGTACTGCCCTGCTGGGGGGTGCTCTGCAGGCGAATCTCGCCGCCGAGCAAGCGGGCCAGTTCGCGGCTGATGGAGAGGCCGAGGCCGGTACCGCCGTACCGGCGGCTGGTGGTGCCGTCCGCCTGCTGGAAGGCTTCGAAGATGATCTTCTGCTTTTCGGGGGCGATGCCGATACCGGTGTCGGTGACGGAGAAAGCGACCACGCTCTTGGCGCGGGCGAGAACGGGGTGGCCGGGACTCCAGCCGCGCGTGACGCGTTCAATGCGGAGACGGACGCTACCGCGCTCCGTGAACTTCAGTGCGTTCGAGAGAAGGTTCTTCAGCACCTGCTGCAGGCGCTTGGCATCGGTGCGAATGACCTCGCTGGCATAGGAGGAATCCAACTCGGTGGTGAATTCGAGGCCCTTGCCGTCGGCGACGTGACGGAAGGTGCGCGAGCAGTAGTCTTCGAGCTCGGTGAAGCGGATGTTGCCGACCTCGACGTCCATCTTGCCGGACTCGATTTTGCTGAGGTCGAGGATGTCATTGATCAGGGCGAGGAGGTCTGTGCCGGAGGAGTGGATATTCTCGGCGTACTTTACCTGCTTCGGGTTGAGGTTGCCGTCGGCGTTGTCGGCGAGCATGCGGGCGAGGATGAGGAGGTTGTTGAGAGGCGTGCGGAGTTCGTGGGACATGTTGGCGAGGAACTCGCTCTTGTACTTGGAGGTGAGCGCCAACTGCTCGGCCTTCTCTTCGAGGGCCTGTTTGGCCTGCTCGATTTCCTTATTCTTAGCCTCGACTTCGGTGTTCTGTTCGGCGAGGAGCTGGGCTTTCTCCTGGAGTTCCTCGTTGGTGTTCTGGAGCTCCTCGGCGAGCGCCTTGCTTTGCTTGAGGAGCTGTTCGGTGTGCATGGTAGCGGCGATGGTATTCAGCACGATGCCCATCGATTCGGTGAGCTGTTCAAGGAAGGCGAGGTGGATGTCGCTCAACTGCTGAAGCGAGGCGAACTCGACGACGGCCTTTACTTCGCCTTCGAAGAGCACGGGGAGCACTACCAGGGTGGCGGGAGCGGCGGCGCCGAGGCTGGAGCGGATCTTGATGTAGTTGGAAGGTACTGCCTTGACTACGATGCTGACCTTCTCGCGCGCGCACTGGCCGACGAGGCCCTGTCCGACACGGAACTGGTTGGGGACACCCTCAACGTCGTCGTAGGCATAGCCGGCGAGGAACTTGAGAACGCCCATGCCCTCGGTCTGGTCAGTGATGTAGAAGGTGCCGCGCTGCGCGCCGACGAGCGGGGTGAGCTCGGAGAGGAGCAACTGCGCCACGGTGAACAGGTCGCGCTGCCCCTGGACCATGCGGGTGAACTTGGCGATGTTGGTCTTAAGCCAGTCCTGGTCCGTATTCTTGCGAGTGGTTTCGGCCAGGTTGACGATCATCTCATTGATGTTGTCCTTGAGCGCGGCAACTTCGCCCTGCGCCTCGACGGTGATGGACCGGGTGAGGTCGCCCTTGGTGACGGCGGTGGCGACTTCGGCGATGGCGCGGACCTGATTGGTGAGCGTCGTCGTGAGCTGGTTGACGTTGTTGGTGAGATCGAGCCAGATGCCTGCGGCGCCGGGGACGCGGGCCTGGCCGCCGAGCTTGCCTTCGGTACCGACTTCGCGGGCGACGGTGGAGACCTGGTCGGCGAAGGTGGCGAGGGTGTCGATCATGGCGTTGATGGTGTCGGCGAGCTCGGCGATTTCGCCCTTGGTTTCGAGGACGAGCTTGCGCTTGAGGTCGCCGTTGGCGACGGCGGTGACGACCTTGGCGATGCCGCGCACCTGGGTGGTGAGGTTGGCGGCCATGAGGTTGACGTTGTCGGTGAGATCCTTCCAGGTGCCGGCGACGCCGCGGACCTCGGCCTGGCCGCCGAGCTTGCCCTCGGTGCCGACTTCGCGGGCGACGCGGGTGACTTCGGAGGCGAAGGAGTTGAGCTGGTCGACCATGGTGTTGACGGTGTTCTTGAGCTCTAGGATTTCGCCGCGCACGTCGACGGTGATTTTGCGCGAGAGGTCGCCCATGGCCACGGCGGTGGTGACCTGGGCGATGTTGCGGACCTGATTGGTGAGGTTGGAGGCCATCGAGTTGACGGACTCGGTGAGATCCTTCCAGGTGCCGGCGACGCCGTAGACGTCGGCCTGACCGCCGAGACGCCCTTCGGTACCGACCTCGCGGGCGACGCGGGTGACCTCCGAGGCGAAGCTCGAAAGCTGGTCGACCATGGTGTTGATGGTGTCCTTGAGGGCGAGGATTTCGCCGCGGGCGTCGACGGTGATCTTGCGCGAGAGATCGCCCTTGGCGACGGCGGTGGTGACGTCGGCGATGTTGCGGACCTGCGCGGTGAGGTTCGACGCCATGGAGTTGACGGATTCGGTCAAGTCCTTCCAGGTGCCGGCGACGCCGCGCACGTCGGCTTGTCCGCCGAGCTTGCCTTCGGTGCCGACCTCGCGGGCGACGCGGGTGACTTCCGAGGCGAAGGCGTTGAGCTGGTCGACCATGATGTTGATGGTGTTCTTGAGCTCGAGGATTTCGCCGCGGGCGTCGACGGTGATCTTCGTGGTGAGGTCGCCCTTGGCGACGGCGGTGGTGACCTGGGCGATGTTGCGGACCTGGTTCGTCAGGTTGGAGGCCATGGAGTTGACGGAGTCGGTCAAGTCCTTCCATGTGCCGGCGACGCCGCGGACGTCGGCCTGGCCGCCGAGCTTGCCTTCGGTACCGACTTCACGGGCGACGCGGGTGACTTCGGAGGCGAAGCTCGAGAGCTGGTCGACCATGGTGTTGATGGTGTTCTTGAGCTCCAGAATTTCGCCGCGGGCGTCCACGGTGATCTTGGTGGTGAGGTCGCCCTTGGCGACGGCGGTTGTCACCTGGGCGATGTTACGAACCTGATTGGTGAGGTTCGAGCCCATGGAGTTGACGGAGTCGGTGAGGTCGCGCCAGGTACCGGCGACGCCGCGCACGTCGGCCTGACCGCCAAGGCGGCCTTCGGTACCGACCTCGCGGGCGACGCGGGTGACTTCGGAGGCGAAGGCGTTGAGCTGGTCAACCATGGTGTTGATGGTGTTTTTCAGCTCGAGGATTTCGCCGCGCACCTCCACGGTGATTTTGCGCGAGAGGTCGCCGCGGGCCACGGCGGTGGTCACCTCGGCGATGTTGCGCACCTGGTTGGTGAGGTTGGACGCCATGGAGTTGACGGATTCGGTGAGGTCGCGCCAGGTGCCGGCGACGCCTTTCACGTCGGCTTGGCCGCCGAGTTTGCCTTCGGTGCCGACCTCGCGGGCGACGCGGGTGACTTCCGAGGCGAAGCTCGAGAGCTGGTCGACCATGGTGTTGATGGTGTTCTTGAGCTCGAGGATTTCGCCGCGCACTTCGACCGTGATCTTGCGCGAAAGGTCGCCGCGGGCCACGGCGGTGGTGACTTCGGCGATGTTGCGAACCTGGTTGGTGAGGTTGGACGCCATGGAGTTCACGGAATCCGTGAGGTCCTTCCAGACGCCGCCGACGCCTTTGACGACGGCCTGACCGCCGAGTTTACCTTCAGTACCGACCTCGCGCGCGACGCGGGTGACTTCGGAGGCGAAGCTCGAGAGCTGATCGACCATGGTGTTAATGGTGTTCTTGAGCTCGAGGATTTCGCCGCGGACGTCGACGGTAATTTTACGCGAGAGGTCGCCGTTGGCGACGGCGGTGGTGACCTCGGCAATGTTGCGGACCTGGGCGGTGAGGTTACCGGCCATGGAGTTGACGGAGTCGGTGAGGTCCTTCCAGACGCCGCCGACGCCCTTCACCTGGGCCTGGCCGCCGAGCTCGCCCTCGGTGCCGACCTCGCGCGCCACGCGGGTGACTTCCGAGGCGAAGGCGTTCAACTGGTCGAGCATGGTGTTGATGACGTCTTTGATCTGCAGAATCTCACCGCTCACGTCGACGGTGATCTTCTGCGTGAGGTCGCCGTTGGCGATGGCGGTGGCTACCTTCGAGACGTCGCGTAGCTGAACGGTGAGGTTGGAAGCCATGAGGTTGACGGAGTCCGTCAAGTCTTTCCAGACGCCACCGACTCCCTTCACCTGCGCCTGCCCGCCGAGCTTTCCTTCGGTGCCGACCTCGCGCGCCACGCGGGTGTCTTCGCCCGCGAAGGCGTTGAGCTGGTCGACCATGGTGTTGATCACCTCCTTGATCTGGAGGATCTCGCCGCGGACGTCGACGGTGATCTTTTGCGTGAGGTCGCCATTGGCGATGGCGGTGGCCACCTTAGACACGTCGCGCAACTGCACGGTGAGGTTGGAGGCCATGAGGTTGACGTTGTCGGTGAGATCTTTCCAGACGCCGCCGACGCCGCGCACGTCGGCCTGAACGCCGAGTTTGCCTTCGGTGCCGACTTCGCGGGCGACGCGGGTGACTTCCGAGGCGAAGCTCGAAAGCTGGTCGACCATGGTGTTGATGGTGTTCTTGAGCTCGAGGATATCGCCCTGGACGTTGACGGTGATCTTGCGGGAGAGGTCTCCCTTGGCGACGGCGGTGGTGACTTCGGCGATGTTGCGGACCTGGCCGGTGAGGTTGCCGGCCATGAGATTGACGCTGTCGGTGAGATCCTTCCAGGTGCCGGCGACGCCTTTGACGTCGGCCTGACCGCCGAGCTTGCCTTCGGTGCCCACTTCGCGCGCAACGCGGGTGACTTCCGAGGCGAAGCTCGAAAGCTGGTCGACCATGGTGTTGATGGTGTTCTTGAGTTCGAGGATTTCGCCGCGGACGTCGACGGTGATTTTGCGGGAGAGGTTGCCATTGGCGACGGCGGTGGTGACTTCAGCGATGTTGCGGACCTGGTTGGTGAGGTTGCCGGCCATGGAGTTGACCGAGTCGGTGAGATCTTTCCAGACGCCGGCGACGTCCTTGACCTCTGCCTGACCGCCGAGTTTGCCTTCGGTGCCGACTTCCTTGGCGACGCGGGTGACTTCCGAGGCGAAGCTCGAAAGCTGGTCAACCATGGTGTTGATGGTGTTTTTGAGCTCGAGGATTTCGCCCTGGACGTTGACGGTGATTTTGCGGGAGAGGTCGCCGTTGGCGACGGCGGTGGTGACTTCGGCGATGTTGCGGACCTGGTTGGTGAGGTTGCCGGCCATGGAGTTGACGGAGTCGGTCAAGTCCTTCCAGGTGCCGGCGACGCCGGTGACGACGGCCTGGCCGCCGAGTTTGCCTTCGGTGCCGACCTCGCGGGCGACGCGGGTGACTTCGGAGGCGAAGGAGTTGAGCTGGTCAACCATGGTGTTGACGACGCGGGCGGTGCGGAGGAACTCGCCCTTGAGGGCGCGGCCTTCGACGTCGAGCGACATTTTCTGGGAGAGGTCGCCCTGGGCGACGGCGCCGATGACGCGGGCGATTTCGGTGGAGGGCTGGACGAGGTCGCTGACCAGGCTGTTGACGGACTGGATGCAGGAGGCCCACTCGCCGCGGCCGCCGGCGAGCGAGGCGCGCTCCGTGGTGTTGCCTTCCTTCCCGACGACGCGGCTGATGCGCGCGAACTCGTCGACCATGGCGGCATTCATGTCGAAGATGTCGTTCAGAGCGTCGGCGATCTTGCCGGCGATGCCGATCTGGTTTACCGGCAGGCGAACGCTGAAATCACCCTTCTTGAAGGCGACCAGCGTCTCGAGCAGCAGGTCGGCATCGAGGGTTCTGGTAATCGGGGAAGGCACGCGCGATCTCCTCTCTCATGCGCCTGGGAACGCGGCTTCAGGCTGGCAACCGGACTGAGGCCGCAGGCGCCAGAGACACTTCGCGTTAAGGCGTCCCAGATGGACCTATCCTGGCAGCTTTCGTTACTGCGGCTCAAACTTGAAACGGTTAGTAACGTTACGGGAGGCAAGTTCAGCAGGACGAGGGCAGGTTTATACTGGAACGGCCTGGGCTAAAGGGCCTCGCCAGCACAGTACGGATCTGACGTGAGCGGGGCACGTGCTGCCATATGAAGAAAGTCCGCATCAGTGAACTCGCCCGCGAGCTAGAGGTTAAGCCCGATGCCATTCTCGAGATGTTGCCTAGGGTGTATTTGCTCTGCCAGTCAGAAGAACTGCTGCCGCTGGCTGGTGTGTTGGCGGGGCAGTTGCGAGAGGGCGGGGCCAAGGCGGAGATCGTCTCCACACTGCCGGCAACGGCGGAGGGGGCGGCGGTCGTAATCCTGGTGAACCGCGGGACGCGCGCGGCGGCGGGGGCGGCGCTGGAAGCGGCGATGCGGGCGAAGGCATCGGCGGCGATTCCGGTGCTGGTGGGCGAGGCGAAGGCAGAACCGGTGGAAGTGGCGGGACGACCGGCAATGCGGCTGAGAAGTGCGCTGGACGCGCCGAGGGTGGCGCGTAGGATTCTTGCGCAGATTGGGGTGCGGCCCCAGGAACAGCCGCTGGTGGCGATTCACTGCGCGCCGCAGGATGCCAAAGAGGCGATGCGGCTCACGGAGAAGCTGGCCAAAGATCACCAGTTGCGAGTCTTGCTGGAGGATACCAACTACACGGCGCCGGCGGCGGTCATCGTTGCCGTGGCGACGCCGAAGAGCAATCCGACGGCGGTGAACCAGCTGATTGGACGAGCGGCGGAAGCGGGCGTGCCGACGATTCCGGTGTCGCTGGGTGGCGCGGTGCCGCTGCACGGATGGCTGGGCAACGATACGGTGCGTTTCTTCGCGGTGCGGAGGAACGACTTCGACCACGACGTGGCGGAGTTGGCTGAGCGTATCCGTGCCCTGCTGAGCGGGGAGCGGCCGGAGGAGGCGCAGCTGCTGCCGTCCGGAGCAGCGCGGTACCGCTTCGCGTTTCAGGCGGTGTGGGAAGCGCCCCAGCGGTTTGAGCTTCTGGAGAGCATGGAGGTAACGGCATTGAAGCGCGTGCTGGACGAGATGGGGTCCGTGCGCATGGAACAGAAGCCGAACGCGTTGTGGGCGGCGTGGATGGAGACGGTTCACAAGGACAAGCTGGAGCGGGAGTGATGGAGCCCACGGGGCGGAAGCTGGACCGGCTGGCAGGGAGGATCGTGTCGGGCGACGCGGTGTTCTTCATCGGGGCCGGATTCTCGCTGGACAGTGAAGGGAACT
The DNA here is from genome assembly GCA_033763935.1 of Bryobacteraceae bacterium. Lineage (GTDB taxonomy): Bacteria > Acidobacteriota > Terriglobia > Bryobacterales > Bryobacteraceae > DALYJJ01. The sequence goes on along the minus strand of JANRJO010000042.1, from coordinate 185,034 downwards.
TCGCCGGGACGCTAATCGGGCGGTTGCTGGCGCGGCTGGGGGCGACGCTCGACGCGATCCAGGAAGCGGAGGCTTGGGCGCCGCGGGAGTTACTGGACCTGCGGCAAGACATCATCGAAGGGCTGGCAACGACTTTTGCGTTGGGGCGGGAGTGCTGCTGGGACGCGGAGCGGTTCCGGCAGAGCGTGAAGGTCCTGGCCAACAACTATTACCTGATCAACGACTGGCTGTGCACGGCGTTCGAGCGGCTGCTGCGGCACTGGGAAGCGATGGAGCGCCTGGAGCCGCGGATTCGCGCGCTCGAGAACCGGATGCCGCAGCCACCGACGCAGGCGCTGGAGACGTGGCGCTACGTTCCGCTGCTGGAGCTGGGACGGCAGTCGGCGGGGAAGGCGCTGTTTCTGGACACGATGGGGTTTGCGGACCCGGGAGTGATGGCGGGCGATCCGCTGCTGGAGAACCTGACGGAAGTAGAGGAGAGCTACCGGCAGCGGCTGCGGCCGAGGCACTTTGTGCTCGCCTGGCTGGCGATGGAAGGACTCTTGCCGGTGATCCTGACGACGAATTACGACCTGCTGCTGGAAGGAGCGTACCGGCTGGCGGGGATGCAGCCGCTGCCGGCGCCGCCAGACTTTCAGGCGCACCGGGGTCTGCCGCGGCGGAGGAGGCTGCGGTACTTCACCCGGATTGCGGACGCGCACCAGTTTTTCGCCGGCGGGGACGCCTTTCAGTCGGCGGTGATCGTGAAGATCCACGGGTGTGTGCAGGAATACCGGCAGGCGCGCTGGCGCGGAGAGCGGGACGCGGCGGAACTGGCATCGGCGGGGCGAGGGGCGATGAGCGAACGGCACGGGGCGGGCGCGCGCGCGTGGTGCGAGGCTCTGCCGTCGCTGGTATTCACGTTTCGCGAGATTCAGAACTGGCGTGACGATTCCTGGTCGAGGGATTATCTGCAGACGCTGCTGCGGACGCGGACGGTGGTGTTTGCCGGATACAGCGGGGCGGACCCGGTGATTCACGACACGTTTCGCACGGTGTACGAAGAGATGGCGAGCTACCGGACGGAAGAGCCGGTGGCGGTGAGCGGCACCTCGAGCGCGCCGGCGTTCTTCTTCGACATCGCCGAGAACCGGGCGTTTCACGCGCTGGAGATTCTGCGGGCGGCGAGCCTGGCGGTGGGAGAGTCCGAGGAAGCGTTGACGCAGCATGCGAACCTGCTGCCGTTCGATATCCGGGGCGCATTCGCAAACCTGGACGAGATGATGCTGTGGCTGTTTCACCTGACGTACCGGCAGATGCAGGCGGAGGCGCTGGAAAGCGAGCTGCGGCGGGCGGCGTATTCGTTGTTTGGCCGGCCGTGTCCGGAATCGGAGGCGGCGGCGGTGATCGAGAACTTCCGGTGGCTGCTGGAGGCGGAGAAGCAGGCGGTGGACTGCTGCGGGCCACAGGACACGGAGCGAAGCCGGCGGCGGTTGCGGCAGTTGACGGGTTGGACGGCGGGGTTTCACCGGGCGCTATTTCGCGAGTTCGCGGCGGCGGACCTGCTGTTACGCTCGCCGCAGTGCGCCAACTATGTGTACTCGGCTTTGCGGTGGCCATGGTACGAGCCGATGAGCGAGCATCCGGACTGGGCGGCGTGGGCGGCGGTGCTGGAACTGGCGCTGCGGAGGCGGGCGGCGCAGTGGGCGGGTATCAAGGAGGACTGGCGGCGGCCGGGATGGTGGATTGAGCCGGTGACGGGAGAGCGTGCGGCGGTGCTGCTGCCGGCCCAGCCGCTGGACCAAGCGCGGCGGCCGGCGCCGAGGCAACGGCTGGCCATCGAGCTGGAGGAACTGCGCCGGATGACGTCGCGGCGGAGGCGCGAGCAGGGCCTGGATTTGCTGCCGGAGCACGTCTGGACGCTGCGGAGTGAGACGGTTCCGTGGTGGCACGAGGGCGACGACAAGCGGCTGGTGGAGACGCCGTCGGCGTTGACGCTTTGGGCGTGGGCGAGCGGAGTGGACGAGAGAGCGCCCGGGGCGAACGAGAGGGCGTCTACTTATTTCGGGGGCAGCAGGCCGAAGGGGAAAGCCGCATGACGCCTCCACGACAAGAAACGGCGAGCGCGCCGGAACAGATCGCGCAGGTGCTGGAGAGGATCGGTGCGCGCCGGTGCGCCGGTTTGACGGAGCTGTACGGGCTGGCGCTTCCGGAGGGGAACGCAGCGGTGACGGCGCGTTTCGTGGTGGAGCAGAAGCTGCGGGTGCTGGAGCACCACGATCTGCAGCCGGCGATCATGGTTTACGATCCGGCGCTCAGCGTGATTGGGGTGGTGGAGACGCTGGATCTCGGCTCAGACAATCTGGTGACGGAGCTGACCGAGCATATCGACCGCGCCGCGTATCTGCGGCAGCTCTGCCTGATCGAGGGCGAGCGGTGGCAGAAACACTCGCTGACGGTGGAGCTTGTGCTGGTGCTGCGAGGCGGCGAGCAGAAGGACGCGGAAGACCGGGTGGGCACGGTGCTGCGGCGGATTGCGCGGGAGACGGGCTACTTCCGGGTGATCGGCGTGAACCTGCTTTACGAGCAGAGCGACGGCAGCTATCGGGACAGCGACGTGCGGCGGGCGTTCTGCTGGCTGCTGGCGGATACGCGAAAGTGGCTGGCGGGCGCACGGGAGAGCGAGCCGCCGGAGCTGTCTTTAAAGATGGAGAACTACCGGCTGCCGGGAATCCGGGAGTACCGGTTTACGATGGACGCGGCATTTCACGTGATCCATGGCGCGAACGGTTCGGGCAAGACGAGCCTGAGCGAAGCGCTGGAGCTGCTGGCGACGGGCGCGGTGGAGCGGCTGGTGCGGGAGGCAGTGTACTTTCCGAACGTGCGGTATCAGCCGAAGGGGACGTTGGCGCTCGCGGGGCTGAGCCCGGCGGGGGTGGAACTGGCGATTCGATCGAACGGGGCGTCGCGCACGGCACGGGCGGAGGTGGTGTCGCAGGCGCCGGAAGGAACGCGGGACCATCGCGTGGTCTGGCAGCCGGAGACGGGTGCGCTGCCGTCGGCGGATTCCTTCCGGCTGGACCAGGTGCTGATGGACCGGCTGGTGCGGTGTGACGAGATGGCGCGGGCGGCGCTGTTTTTGCGGGCGTTCTTTCCGGAGGACAGGCCGCTGTTCGAGGCGCTGTCGGCATCGGAGCAGCGGTTTCAAGAGGCGCTGAAGCGGATACCCTCGGCGCTGGCGGGGGCGGGCGCGGCGGGGCTGGAAGAGGCGCTGGCGTGGATTCACATGGCGCCGCCGGCGTGGCCGGCTGGAATTCTCCTGACGATTGAACCGTGCCTGCCGGCGAGAGCGGAACAGCTGCAGATACTCGCGCCGCTGGACGGCAGCCTGCGGCGGCTATTGGAGCGGTATCAGAAGGAACCGGGCAGCTTCCAGGACCTGGCGGCGGAGCTGCGGCAGATGGACGCGGCCCTGAAGAGTGTGAAGCCGAAGTTGACGGAGGCCATGCGGCACCTGCGGACGGCCATCGGGGTACTGGAGGAGTTTGCGAAGTGGCGGGCCGGACGGCAGATCGATCGGGGTCACGATTTCGCGGGGGTACTCAACGAGTGGCTGGAGTTGCAGGCGCTGGCGGACCTGGTGAGCAAGTACTACGAGGTGGAGGCGACGCTCGAGCAGGCGCGGCGGTCGGGTTGGAAGCCGCGGCCGGAGCACGCGAAGCTACTTCCCGAGGTGATCGAGAGCCGGGAGCGCATTGAATACCTGCGGGCGTGCCGGGAAGATCTGATCCGTGCGCGCGACGAGGCGCGGGCGCGGGTGGGTTCCTGGACGGTGGGAACGAAGACGGGCAAGCACAGCGCGGAGGAGGGCGAGCGGCCGCCCCGGCTGCACTTGACGGCGGCGGAGGTGGAGAGCCTGAACGGGGTGGGCTCCTGGCTGGAGTCGACGCGGGACGCGGCGTCGCGATTCGGGGACCTGTTCGTGGACGCGCTGCGGACGGACCAGGCGCGGACGGTGGGACGAGCCGTGATCGGGATGCAGAACGGCTGCGCGAACATGTTGGAAGAGGCGCGGGACATGCTGGCGCTGTGCGAATCGCTGTCGTCGCCGGAGCGGCATTTCGTGCCGGCGGCGGAAAATCTGAAGCGCTGCGAGGAGGCGCTCGCGGCGCTCGAGGAGCGGAAGCGGCAGCAGCAGCGGGCGGCGGAGACTTTTCTGTCGCAGATTGCGGGGGACTCGGGCGAGGCGCACCAGATCAACGCGGCGCTGAACGAGCTGCTGTCGTTGTTCAAGCCGGCGCCGTGGGCGTACCGGGATATCCGGCTGCTGGGGAGGCATCGGGGGCACGGCGGTACGGGCGAGCAGCTCTCCTTGCGGACGGCGGACAACGCGCGGGCGGACCTGCGGCTGAATACGGCGGAGACGAACGCGCTGACGTTATCGCTGTTTCTGCTGTGCGCGCCGCGGCTGGACAATCCACTGCGGCTGCTGGTGCTGGACGACCCGCTGCAGAACATGGACGAGATGACGGTGAGCGCGCTGGCGCGCGGGCTGGCGAAGCTGATGCGGATCTATCCGAAGGGATGGCAGGTGATCGCGCTGTTCCACGGCGAAGAGGACCTGCATCGGATTCGCGAAGAGGTTCCGAGCGCTGTGTACCGGCTGCCGTGGCTGAGCCCGAACCCGTCGCCGCGGCCGGTGATTGTGGAGGAGGAGAAGGCCGAGAGCACGTGCCGCCGGGCGCGGCAGCGGCTGGAGGAGTTGGTGAGTTGAGCGCTTTGCCGAGATAGAATCCAGGCATGCATCGCGGAGCGCTGGTGGTGCTGCTGGCGTTGGGCAGCGGCGCCGACGCGCAGCAGGACGACCGGCGGTTCGGGCCACCCCCGCTGCCTCCGGCGTTCAAGCAGACGGTGGAGTTGCAGGTACGGGTGGAAGGCGGGGGGACGCCGCGGGAACCGGCATACGTCGAGCTTCATTGCGGGCGGATACTGTCGGGCTTCACGGACAAGAGCGGATTCCTGCTGATGACGCTGCCGGAGGCGCCGACGGCACAGGTGGCAACTGGCGAACCCCAAACATGGCATGGCCGTTGCGCGGTGAAGGCGGTGTTTCTTCCGGGGTATCGCAGCGTGCCGTGGGACCCGCTGACGGTGCGACAGTTGGGCGCGGGCGAAGGATGGTCGACGAGCATTGCCAACTATCGCGCGCCGCAGAAGGCGCGCGAGCAGTACCTGGCGGGGCTGGAGGCGTTCGACAGGAGCAATTGGACGGAAGCGGAGAAGCGGTTCCGGGCGGCGGTGCGGCAGTACGACGCGTACGCGTCGGCGTGGTTTCAACTGGGGGCGGTGTATCAGAAGACGGGGCGCCTGCAGGAGGCGCGGCAGGCGTACGAGGCGGCGCTGCGGCACGACCGGCTGTTCACCCGGCCGTACGTGCAACTGGCCGAGATGGCGGCTGCGGCCGGGAATTGGGCGGAGGCGGAACGGCTGCTGGGGGTGGTGTTTCCGATGAACCCGATCGACACGCCGCTCGCTTACTATTACCAGGCAGGCGCCGAGATGAAGAAGGGCCGGCTCGACGAGGCCGAGCGGCGCGCGCTGGAGGCTGTGAAGTACGACGGGGCGGGGCGGCACCCGGATACGCGGTTGCTGGCGGGGCGCATACGGGCGCGGTTGGGGAAGCGGGCGGAGGCGATTTTACTGCTGGATGAGTATCTGCGGCTGGCGCCGGAGGCAGCGGATGCGGCCACGGTGCGGCAACTGCGAGAGGAGTTATCGAGACAGTGACGCGACGAGAGGCGTTATTCGCCCTGGCGGCAGCGCCGGCGGCGGCGGGCAGTGTGCCCGGAGAGCTGATTGCGAGGCACGACGAACAGGTGCGGGTTCTGATGGACCGGCAACGGGAGAACGGTTCGTACCCGGACGGGGACGGGCTGTGGCTCCCGGGTGCCGCGGCGGGGCTGGTGTTGGACTTCACGGCGGCGTTTCTGCAGCCGGGATCGAAGCATGCGGGGAGCGCGGCGGTGCTCGAGCGGATCCGGCGGGCGGCGAAGTATCTGGAGGGGGAGCAGACAGCGGACGGCAACATTGACCTGCCGACGACCAATTTTAACTCGCCGCCGGACACGGGGTTCGTCTGTCACCTGGTGGCGTCCGCGGCTTGCCTGGCGCGGAGGGCAGGATCGCGGGAGATCGAGGAAGCGTTGGAGGGGTTTCTGCGACGCGCGGGCGCGGCGATGACGGTAGGCGGCATTCACACGCCGAACCATCGCTGGGTGGTGTGCCAGGCGCTGGCGCAGATCCACGAGCTGTATCCCGATGCGCGGTATGTACGGCGGATCGAGGAGTGGCTGGCGGAGGGGATCGATATTGACGAGGACGGGCAGTTCGACGAGCGCAGTACGACCATTTACAACCCGGTGACGGACCGGGCGCTGGTGGTGATGGCGGCGAAGTTGAAACGGGCGGAATTGCTCGCGCCGGTGCGGCGGAACCTGGAGTCGCTGCTGTACCTGCTGCATCCGGGCGGCGAGGTGGTGACGGAGATCTCGCGGCGGCAGGACCAGTATCAGGTGGGGGATGCCGGACGCTACTGGTTCCCGCTGCGGTACATGGCGGTGCGCGAGAAGGACGGGCGATGGATGAGCCTGGCGCAGGGCCTGGAGGCCCGGTACGCACGGCTGCCGGATGTGATGGAGTTCGAGGAGCTGACACAGCGGGGTCCCGCGCCGGCGCCGCTGCCGGAGAATTACGAGAAGACGTTGACGGCGGCGCGGGCGCACCGCATCCGCCGGGGCAGAACGAGCGCAACGGTCCTGCTGGCCAACGGCGACAGCTTGATCTGTACGCTGCGGCGGGGAGAGGCGGTGATCGGAGGCGTCCGGTTCGCTTCAGCGTTTTTCGGCAAGGCGCAGTTCGTGGCCGGAAAGGCGGAGCGGGTGGACGGCGGCGGGTGGCGGCTGACCCAGCAGTTGGAGGGGCCCTATTTCCAGCCCCTGACGAACCGGAAGGTGGCCGCGGGGGAGTGGGAGCAGGTGCGGCGGCTGCGGGGGCAAAGCGAGGTGGCGCGGTTGACGCAAGCCGCTACGGTGACGGAAACGCCGCGCGGGCTGCGGGTGCGGGTGCAGGCGGAGGGAACGGACAAGGTGCCGCTGGCGATCGAGATCAACGTGAGGGACGGGGTGAAGATCGAGGGGGCGAGAGAGCTGGGAGGGGGAGCTTACTTGCTGGAGCAGGGGGCGGCGACGCTACGGGCGGGGAGCGATGCGATTCGCATTTCGCCGGGCGTGGCGGCGCACCGGTACGTGAACGTGCGGGGGGCGCTGCCGCGCATTCCGGGGCAGACGATTTACGTGACGGGGCTGACGCCGTTTGACTACACGCTCCAGTTCGAGGTGGGGTGAGGAGTGGAGCCGTTGACCGGGATTGAACCGGTGACCTCGTCCTTACCAAGGACGCGCTCTACCAACTGAGCTACAACGGCCCGAAGGGAATGACTGGTGGACAGGGGAGGATTCGAACCTCCGTAGCTCGCAAGGAGCGGCAGATTTACAGTCTGCTGCCATTAACCACTCGGCCACCTGTCCAGGAACTGGAAACACGAACACCCGTGGTCGAGCGCACGTTTTCAGGCCAATAGTCAGGATAACGCAGGGGCGAAGGGACTGTCCACCGAACGGGCAGACGCGCGGAAGCGGTAGACGGGCACGCCGAGAGTGCCGTCGCACTCGTACTGATGGGCCAGCAGATGCTGGTGAAGTTGTTCGGGCCGCAGGCCGCGGGCGTGGAGTACGCTCTCATGAATTTCGACGGCGAGGTTGGCGATGATTCCCTGCCGGAGCAGTTCGCCGGCGGACATGAGGACATCCCACTCGGCGCCCTCGATGTCGATCTTCATGAGGTGGCAACGGCCGATCTTGCGGCGGGAGAAGAACTCGGAGAGTGAGAAGCGGCACACCTCTTCCTCCGGGAGACGGTAGCGGGCAGTCGGGTAGAGGCTGGAAGCGCCGGTGTTCATGTCGGTGGAGAGAGCGATGCTGGCGCGGCCGGATTCGGCGGCGAGCACGCACTGAAACACCTGGACGTTGAAACACTCGTTCTCCATCAGGTTGCGCTGGATGACGGCTTGCAGACGGCTCTGCGGTTCGATTGCGAGCACGAAGCCGTCGGGACCGACCAGGCGCGACGCGAGCACCGAGAAGTAGCCTTCATTGGCGCCTAAATCGATAAAGGTCATGCCGGGCTTCAGGTATAGCTCAAGGACGCGACGCATTTCGGGTTCGTAGTCACCGGCGAGAATGCGGGAGCCGAAATCGGACACGGGGTTGATGAAGAAACGCCCGTAAGGAGTCTGGTGGAGGCGGCGTCGGTTGACCCGGAGGAGGTGGGCGACGGAGGCTGCGAGAGGAGCGGGGCGCAGCTTCGTAACCAATCGTTCACGGCGATTCATGGACTATCTTTCATATTGACCGAAATTCGGACTAATGCGAAGATTGGGATGCTTTTGAGCGCCCTCCGATCGGGCGCGGTAATTGGTTGGGGGAGTGTCAGTGTCGCGATCGGTCGCTGGTTCGTGCCGCCCCTGCTTCGCTTCCTGCCTCTTCTGAGGTGTCCACCGGTGCAGACCGCTGCGAGGCAATTGGTCCGCCTCCAAGACGAAAGGGAAATAGGGAATGAGGCTGTTCATAGGCAATCTACCGTACTCCGCGACGGAGGCCGATCTGGAGAGTTGGTTTGGGCAGATCGGCGTGACAGTGGACGGGGTGAATGTGGTGCGGGACAAGTTTTCCGGGGAAGCGCGCGGTTTTGGGTTCGTTGACGTGGCTGACAACGATCTTGCAAACCGGGCAATTGAAGCGCTGAACGGGCGGGAGTTGATGGGGCGGTCGATCATCGTGAACGAGGCACGGCCGATGGAGCGCCGCGCGGGCACCGGTGGGGGCGGCGGGCGTCCCGGCGGCGGCGGGGGCCGGGGCCGCGACTTCGGCGGTGGCGGCGGCGGGCGCGGGCGCGATCGGTACTAGCGCCAGCGGAAGAGCCTGAGCGCCAGGACGAAGCTCACGACGAGCCAGAGCGAGAGCACTCCGATCTGCGGGGCCAAGCCTGCGAGGCTTGCGCCCTGCAGCATGCTGCCGCGTAGAGCGTCAATGGCGGCGGTGAGCGGCAGAGCCTTGATGACGGGCTGGATGGCGTCCGGAAAACGCTGCGACGAGAAGAAGACTCCGGAGAGCACCCACATGGGCAGCATGGTGAGGTTCATCAGGCCGGAGACGCCTTCGATGGTGCGCGGGCGGGCGGCGATGAGCAGGCCGATGGCGGCGAAGGCGAGCGAACCGAAGACGCAGAGGACGGCGATGTCGGCGAGGGAACTGCGGATGGGGACGCCGAAGATCCAGACGCCGAAGGCGAGCAGCAGGCCGACCTCGACCACCAGCAGGACCAAGCGCGAGAAGACGAACGACAGCAGATAGTAGTGCCGCGGCATGGGCGTGGCGACGAGGCGCTTCATGAGCTTCTTGCGGCGCGCGTCGACGATGGCAAAGCCGATGCTCCAGATGGCGTTGCCCATGAGGTTCATACCGATGAGGCCGGGGACGAGGAAGTCTATGTAGCGGGAGCCGGCTTCGCGGAGGTAGACGTCGCCGGTGGCGACGGGGTCGGTGCGGCCGGCGGCGCGTTGGACGGCGCGGTCGGCGAGGATGCGGGCGGTCCGGCCTTCGGGGTTGGTGTCGTCGTACTGGTAGACGACCTTGTTGTCCTGGGGCAGGGCGACGAGGGCGACGCGTCCTTCGCGGAGCGCTTTGCGGGCGTCCGCTTCGGAGTATTCGCGGACGTCCAGGAGTCTCTCCTGCTTCAACTGGGCCACGAGTTGGGGCGTGACGGCGCCGATGGTGAGCACCTCAGCCGGCTTGTTGCGGAAGGCGAGGCCGAGGCCGGCGGCGAGCAGCGTGGGAAAGATGAAGGCCCAGAAGAGAGCTTCCGGTTCGCGAAGGTATTCGCGAAAGCGCATGAAGGTGAGTTCGAGGATCGGGTGATAGGGCCGGCTACTCATCGCGCAGGTGCCTCCCGGTGAGGGTGACGAAGACGTCTTCGAGGGTCGCGGAATGGGTGCGGAGCTCGGTGAGGAGGACGCCGCGGCGCGTCAGCTCGTCGAGGAGCAGGGGCACGGCACGATGGAGCTGGCTGACCTGGAGGCGGACCGCGCCGTTGTCTGCTTCGACGGCGCGAACGCCTTCGAGGCCGCGCAGGACGGCGGCATCGACGGGACCACCGGCGGCGAACTCGACGACGTGCTCGACGCCGATGGAGGCGACGAGTTCGCGCGGCGTGCCGAGCGCGATGACCTTGCCGTGGTCCATGATGGCGACGCGGTCGCAGAGGCGTTCGGCTTCGTCCATGTAGTGGGTGGTGAGGAGGATGGTGCGGCCGCCGCGCTTGAACTGTTCGATGAGCTCCCAGAGCTGACGGCGGGCCTGGGGGTCGAGGCCGGTGGTGGGTTCGTCCAGGAAGAGAAGCTCGGGGTCGCCGACGAGGGAGATGGCGAGCGCAAGGCGCTGCTTCTGGCCGCCGGAGAGACCGCCGACGCGGGCGCCGCGTTTTTCCTCGAGCTGCACCACGCCGATGACTTCGTCCGGCGAGGGGCCCTGCTTGTAGAAGCTGGCGAAGAGGCGGACGGTTTCGAGGACGGTGAGCTTTTCGCCGAGCTGCGTCTCCTGCAACTGGATGCCGAGGCGCTGGCGCAGCTGGGAGGCGTGGGAACGCCAGTTCATGCCGAGCACTTCCACTTCGCCGGAATCGGGAGCGGTGAGGCCTTCGCAGATTTCGATGGTAGTGGTCTTCCCTGCCCCGTTCGGGCCGAGCAACCCGAAGCACTCGCCCTTTTGTACTTCGAGGTCCAGGCCGTTGACGGCGACGACGTCCTTGTACGCCTTGCGAAGATCGCGGACGCGTAGCGCGGGAGGTCCGGTCATTTATCCAGTATCGCCGTTCAACGGGCCGGGCCGATGGAAACGGGAGCGCCGTCGAGGAGGATACCGCGCGCGTCCTGCGAGAGGCTCAGGAGCTTGACAGCGCCGGCCGTGTCGGTGATTTCGAGGAAGGCGAAATTGTCTTGTACGCGAATGCGCCATTTGCCGGCCGGAGCGGCGATGGCGGGATTAGCTCCCAGGGTGAGGGCGCCGTCCTCACCGAGGTGGCGGATGGGCCGGCCGGCGAGAGTTTTACCGCGGAGGCGTTCCAGCCACATCTGCGCGAGGGGGGAATCGTCGGCGAGGGTGGTGTTCTTCTTCGGCGCTTCGAACTTGAGGCCGGCCAGGAAGGTCTTGACCTCTTCGTCGCGGGAGGCGAGGCGGGCCGCGTCGCCCATCGCCAGGATGACGTGGGCGCGGGGCGGCTCCGGCCGGACATAGACGCGGACGGCGAAGAGCTTACCGGTGGAGGGGTGGCGGAACTCCCAGGTGTAGGAGGCGCCGGCGGGGAACGAGGCTCGCTCGCCGCTACGGGTGAGGGGAACGCCGCTCTGGAGAAAGCCGGAGCCGAGGGAAGCGACGAACTCGCGCTCCTGTTCGGCATCGTAGCCGGGTTCGGAGGCGACGATGTAGACTTCAGCGTTGTCCTGGCGGCGGGGGTCGAAGACGGCGCCGGGGGGCTTGAGGAGGAGGCCCTGGGGTTGGGACTCGACGGTCCAATCTGCGGGGATACGGATGGAGAGACCGGATTCGTGTTTGTGCGTGGTGAGGGCAGCGAGCTGTAAAAGTGCCAGTACCGCCACCATGATCACCAGTGTAGGCGATAGGTCCAGCCGGGCTGCCAGCGCCAGGGGGCGGCGATGACGTCTTCGAGAGGGCGGGCGGCGAGTTCGTGCTCGAGGGCATACCAGGTGGCACGATGGCCGATCACAAGGATGGTTGTGCCGTTGAAGGACGGCTGCTTCCGTTCCGCGAGGAATGCTGCGACGCGGCGGAGACATTGTTCGTAGCTTTCGCCGCCGGGGAATGGGGAGTGGATGCGGCTGGTTCGCTGCTGGTCGATTTCGGCGACGGGATGGCGGGTGAGTTCGCCGTAGTCGCACTCGCGGAGGCGCGCGTCCTGGAAGACGGGAGCGCGGCGGGAGGCGAAGGCGATTTCGGCGGTGCGGCAGGAGCGCTGGAGGTCGGAGCAGAAGACGGCTGCGAGGGGGGCCGTTGCGTATCTGAGGCCCAGTTCGGCGGCCTGGCGCTCGCCCAGCGGCGAGAGCGCGACGTCGTAGTGGCCGGAGGCGACGCCGCTTTCGTTGTCGAGGGACGTAGCGTGTGTTTCGAAATGAATGGTTGCGGCACTCGCGGAGTACACTGAGTTTTCCATGAGCTACTTCGATCTTACGGGCCAGACGGCGGTAGTGACGGGTGGGGCGCAGGGGATCGGCGAGGGGATCGCGCGACGGTTGGCGAGGGCGGGCGCGCGAGTAGCGGTGGCGGACGTCAACGAAGAGGCCGCGCTGGCGGCGGCTTCGGGCGTGGGCGAGCGGGCTTTCGCGGTTGGCATCGACGTGACCGACAACAAGTCCGTGGAGGACGCGGTTGCCGCCGTTCTCCAGCAGACGGGCCGCATCGACATCTGGGTGAACAATGCGGGTATCGCGGGGCGTTCGGCGCCGATCTGGGAGCAGACCGACGGGGATTGGTCCCGCATTGTGGCGTTGAATCTGACGGGCGTGTTTTACTGCTGCCGGGCCGTGCTGCCGCACATGCGGGAGCGGCGGTACGGGCGCATCGTCAATATTGCTTCCATTGCGGGGAAGGAAGGCAACCCGAACATGTCGGCCTACTCGGCGACGAAGGCGGGCGTCATCGGGCTGACGAAGTCGATTGCGAAGGAAGTCGCGACGGAGGGTATTTGCGTGAACGCGGTTTCGCCGGCGGTGGTGCGTACGAAGATCCTGGAGCAACTGACGCCGGAGCAGGTGGACTACATGACGGCGCGGATTCCGATGCGGCGCACGGGGGCGATCGATGAGATTGCAGCGGTGGTGCACTTTCTGGCGAGCCCGGATTGCTCGTTCGTCACGGGGCAGACGTACGACGCGAGCGGCGGGCGGGCGACTTACTAGTGTCCCGTAATAGTGGAGGCATGCGAGCGGGGGTATACTTCTTGGAAGCTCTACCCATTCCGCTCTGGAGTCATTATGAAAACACTTAGCCGCAACCTCTTGGTCCTGTTCAGCTTTGCCACTGCGCTCTATTCAGCTCCCGTCACCGTGTCAACGGGGGATCTGGGCAACAACGTGATTGACGGGGGCACAGCCTACTCCTTGAATCTCGATGCGTTCGGGCCTTCCAACGTTCTGCCGGCCGAGATCACGATCAAGTATGGACTGTGGAACAGCCCCAACGTGCCTGTTGACGTGTTTTTCAACTCCTCCCTGGTGGGAAGCTTCCTCGCAGATAACGCCTATCTTTCCACTGGCCCTGCCTTCATAGCCTTCAGCGTCACCGGTCTTCTGGTGGATGGCACCAATGTCATCAAGTTCGAAAGCACTGGCCCCGGGGATTACGTTGTCGGGCAGGTCGACCTCCGGTACGACGGATCTGCGTCGACTGTTCCGGAGCCGGGTTCCATCGCATTGCTGGGCAGCGGTGTGGGAGTGCTGGTGTTCCTTCGCAAGCGCGCCGGCAAGGTCCGCGCGTAGCCGGCATTCAGCCGCTTGCGGTCTTTCAGGACAGAGCCAGCAACTTCAGCGTCCGCCTAGAACGTGATGCCGTATTCGAGGACCAGGCCGTTTTTGCCGTTCGCTGGGGTGTTGGCGATCTTGTAAGCGGCAACGATGATGTGACGCTTGGTGGGGTGGTAGAGCACGCCGGGGATGAAGAAGCCGAAGTCGTGGCGGCCGCGGAACCATTCGGCGAGGAGAACGAATTTCTTCCCGACGGGCTGTTCGATGCCGCCGAGGAAGTTGCCGGTGTCCTTCTTGAAGAGTTCCTTGGTGCCGTACCAGCCGCCGGCGGTGAGGCGCGTTTCGAGGCCGGGGACGCGTAGGGAGAAGTGGGAGTAACTGAAACTACCGAGACCGCCGCCCCGGTAGTTGACGACGGCCATCTGGCCCACGGTGACTTTCATCTCGCGGGAGGCCCAGCGCTCGCTGAGGATTTGGGGGGAGGATTTAAAGCCGAAACCGACGGCTTCATTCAGGGCGCGGGGGGAGCCGGCGTTGTAGGTGGTGACGGCGAGTTCAGTGGAGCGGCCCACGCCGTAGGCGAAGAAGTTCGTTCCGTACCAGTAGCGGCCGGGGTTCCAGGCGCGCATCTGGGTTTCGTGCATCAGGAAGACCTTGCCTTTGGGGGTGATGTCGGCGGACGGCATGTTGACGATCGCCTGCTGCGCAGACAGCAACGAGGGGAGCAGGCACACGTAGAGCGGGGTTGTTCTGGCGAGCATGTTGGCTGTCCTGGTACTTTGCTCTGTTCGCTATCGGGCGGCGGGCGGCGTGGCCATGCCGAAGACCTTCAGTAGAAAGGCGTAGTCGAAGGCGGTCTCTTTCATCTGTTCGTAGCGGCCGGACGCTCCGAAGTGGCCGGCTCCCATGTTGGTCTTGAGCAGGAGGATGTTCTTGTCTTCCTTGACGGCGCGGAGGCGGGCCACCCACTTGGCCGGCTCCCAATAGGAGACGCGCGGATCGTTGAGGCCCGCCGTCACCAGCATGTTGGGATAGAGCTTACCGGTGACGTTGTCGTAGGGCGAGTACGAGCGCATGTACTCGTAGTATTTCTTGTCGGCCGGGTTGCCCCACTCTTCATACTCGCCTACGGTAAGCGGCAGCGAAGCATCGGACATGGTGTTGATCACGTCGACGAAGGGCACTTTGGCGATGACGGCGCCGAACAGGTCGGGGCGCAGATTGACGACCGCGCCCATGAGCAGGCCGCCGGCGCTGCCGCCGAGGATGGCGAGGCGCGAGGGCTTGGTGTATTTCGCGGCGATGAGATGCTCGGCGCAGGCGATGAAATCGGTGAAGGAGTTCTTCTTGTTCAGCATGCGACCGTCGTCGTGCCATTTCTTACCCATCTCCTGGCCGCCGCGGATGTGGGCGAGGGCGATGGCGAAGCCGCGGTCGAGCAGGCTGAGGCGGGCGGAGGAGAAGCCGGCTTCGGTGGTGATGCCGTAGGCGCCATAGCCGGTGAGCAGCAGCGGCGCTTCGCCGTTCTTCACGAAGTCTTTGCGGTAGACGACGGAGATGGGGACCTTCACGCCATCTTTCGCGGTGGCGTAGAGCCGTTCGCTAGCGTAGCGGGCGGGGTCGTAGCCGCCGAGCACATCCTGGCGCTTCATGAGGGTTTGAGTGCGCGCCGTCATGTCGTAGTCGTAGACGGAATTGGGCGTGACGAGGGAGGTGTAGGTGTAGCGCAACACCGAGGTATTGAAGTCGGGGTTGTCGGCGGGGATGACGGTGTAGGCGGGCTCCTGAAACTCGACGTAGTGAGACTTCTGTTGCGCGGTGAACGGATCGATGCGGAGCTTGCGGAGGCCGTTTTCGCGCTCGACGAGCACGAGGTGGTCGCGGAAGGCGTCGACGCCCTCGATCAAGACGCTTTCGCGATGCGGCTGAACTTCCTGCCACTGGGGCCGGCCGGGGCTTTTGACAGGGGCTTTCACGAGACGGAAGTTGCGGCCGGCGTCATTCACGCGGATATAGAAGTGGTCGCCATGATGGGCGACGTCGTACTCCACTTCCTTGCGGCGCGGCTCGAGGATGGCGAAGGCCCCGGCGGGATCGCTGGCGCGCAGGTAGCGCACCTCAGAGGTAGTGGCGCTGTTCAACTGCATCAGCAGGAACTCGCGGCTCTTGGTCTTGTCGAGTTCGAGCGTGAAGGCTTCGTCCTTCTCCTCGTAGATCAGCGTGTCGTTCTGCCCGGCAGCGCCCAGCGTGTGGCGGAAGAGGCGGTAGGGGCGCTTGGTGGTGGGATCGACCACGTTGTAGAAGAGGGTTTTGTTGTCGGCGGCCCACTGCACGGAGTAGTAGGTGCCGGGCACGGTTTCGGCGAGGTCGGCGCCGGTGTCGAGGTTGCGGAAGCGCAGCGTGTAGACTTCGTCGCCCTCATAGTCGGTGGAATAGGCGAGGAGTTTGTGATCGGGGCTCACCTTGAACACGCCGATGCGGAAATACTTCTTTCCCTCGGCGAGGGTATTGGCGTCCACCAGCACCTGCTCCGCCGCGTCGAGGCTGCCTTTCTTGCGGCAGTAGATGGCGTACTGCTTTCCCTTCTCGGTTCGCGTGTAGTAGAAGAAGCCGTCGATTTTCACCGGAACGGAGAGGTCGTCCTCCTTCACGCGGGAGCGGATCTCCTCGAAAAGCTTCTTCTGCAGCTCGTCGGTGCCGGCCATCGTCGCTTCGGTGTAGCGGTTCTCGTCTTCGAGGTATTTGATGACCTCGGGGCTGGTCTTCTCGCGCAGCCAGAAGTAAGGGTCGGTTCGTGAGTCGCCGTGAGCTTCCAGCGTCTTAGGTTTTCTTGGGGCAACGGGCGGAGCAGTGGTTTGTGCGGTCAATGACATGGTTAAACACACGAGTAGAGCAGGCGCAGACTGCCGGGGAGTCACATTTCTATAGTAACGGGTCGGCGAGGCCCGCTGCCTCGAAACCCTTCTGGCGAAGGATGCAGGAGTCGCAGGCGCGGCAGGGGCGGCCATCGGGGGTGGGGTCGTAGCAGGAGTGCGTGAGCGCGTAGTCAACGCCGAGTTCGACGCCACGGCGGATGATGTCCGCCTTCGACATGCGGATGAGCGGGGTGTGAATGCGCAGGCGCAGCGACCCTTCGACGCCCGCCTTGGTGGCAAGGTTGGCCATGCGCTCGAAGGCATCGATGAACTCGGGGCGGCAATCGGGGTAGCCGGAGTAGTCGATGGCGTTGACGCCGAGGAAGAGGTCGGCGGCGCCGAGGACTTCGGCCCAGGCGAGAGCGAGGGAGAGAAAGACGGTGTTGCGCGCGGGGACGTAGGTGACGGGAATGCCCTGCTCCATCTCGCCGGGGGTGCGGTCTTTGGGGACGTCGATGTCGGCGGTGAGAGCGGAGCCGCCGAAGCTTCGCAGATCAATCGCGAGCGTCAGGTGTTTCTCAGCGCCAAGGGCGGCGGCGACGCGGGCGGCGGCTTCGAGTTCACGCCGGTGGCGCTGGCCGTAGTCGAACGAGAGCGCGTAGCAGGCGTAGCCTTCGTGCCGGGCGATGGCAAGAACGGTAGCGGAATCGAGGCCGCCGCTCAGCAGGCACACAGCGGAGCGGGGCGAGGACAGAACGGAACCCATGAAGCGGTGCTTTCGTTATCATAACGCGGGGGTCATGCGATACCTACAGTACCGGCCTGGGCCGCCGGTGAGCGACTACGTGCACTGCCTGTGGCTGTTGGAGGGCGAGAGCGCGCCCGAGCAGGTGATTTCTCCCGACGGGCGCATGGAACTGATTCTGCACTACGGGGACCGGTTCCGGCAGGCTTCGGGATTGCAGCCGCGGGCGATGGTGGCCGGGCAGCAGTGGCGGCACCTGCGAGTGGAGGCGACAGGGCGTGTGGGTCTGGTGGGCGCGCGGTTTCATGCGTGGGGATCGAACGCTGTTCTGCGCGAGCAGGCAGGGGAGTGGGCGGGGGTGATCGCGGAGGCATCGGTACCGGCGTGGTGGATCGAGCGCATTGCGGAAGCGCGACCCCGGCAGCAGCGGTTGCGCGTGTTCGAGCGGTTGCTGGCGGAGCGGCTGCGGCCGGTAGCGCCGCCGCGGGCGGTAGTGGAGGCGGTGCGGATGCTGCAATCGGGTGTGGGCGTGGCGGGGACGGCGGCCCGGGTTGGCGTGGGGGAGCGGCAACTGGAACGCCTCTTCGGCGCGTGGGTGGGCCTGGCGCCCAAGCGGTTCGCGCGTGTAGCGCGGTTTCAGCGGCTGCTGCGACGCGTGGGGCATGCGCCGGAGCGCTGGGCGATGATCGCGGCGGACTTGGGGTACTACGATCAGCCACACCTGATTCGAGAATTTCAGGAACTGGCGGGGTGCGCGCCGTCGGACTACAACGGCAGTTCACGGCAGTTGAACGACTGGATTGTCGGATTTTTCCAAGACGGCGGCGAGCGGGCTGCCGGAGGATAGACGCATGACACGACTCTTGCTTGGAGTGCTGGCCGCTGGGGCGCTGACCGCCGACCCGGCCGGCATCGATTCGATGACCTGGCTGGCCGGGTGCTGGGAGGGCGGGAACGAGAAGCGGCAAATCGGGGAGGTGTGGATGCGTCCGGCGGGCGGCACGATGTTCGGAGCGGGCCGGACGGTGGCCGGGGGGAAGACGGTGAGCAGCGAGTTTCTGCGCATCGACGAGAAGGACGGCGTCCTGGTGTACACGGCGCTGGTGGGAGCGCAGAAGCCGACGCCGTTCAAGGCCGTGAAAACGGGCCCCGGGGAGATTGTGTTCGAGAACCTGGAGCACGATTTTCCGCAGCGGGTGGTGTACAAGCTGGAAGAAGGCGGCAAGCTGGCGGCGCGGATTGAAGGGACGATGAACGGGAAGCTGCGGCAGATTGACTACTCGATGAAACGGGCAAAGTGCGAGCCGTAAGCTAGCCGGACCGCGCGGAACCGGGCGGCCGGGCGCGGGGTCTATAGCTCCATGCGCATTCTTGCCGGGTTCGTGTGCGCGCTCGTGGTTGGGGCGCAGGAGCCGACGTCGTGGGAGGAGTTACGCGCGAAGGGGAGAACGGCGCTCGACAACGGGCAGTTCGGGGCGGCCTATCCGCTGCTGCGCGAGGCCCTGGACGTTGCGCAGTACCTGCCGAAGACGGACGGGCGTTATTTCACGAGCTTGCGGGACATGGCGGAGCTGAGCTTCGCCCTCGGCCGCTATGACGAAGCCGAGCCGCATCTGCGCCTGGCGGTCTTTTTTCGCGAGCAGCAGGTGGGCAAGGAACATCTGTCGCTGTATCCGGACCTGGAGGCGCTGGGCTACAGCTACTACGCGCGGCTGATGATGCCGGAGGCGGCGTAGATCTTCGAGCGCGGGTTGAGACTGCTGGAGACGGCTCACGGGGCGGAGAGCGCGGAGCTGCTGCCGGCGCTGAACAACGTGCTGCGAGTGGCCCAGATCCAGCGGCGCGACGCCGAGGCGCGTGCACTGCTGGAGCGCATCATCGCCATTCGCGAGAAGGCCGAGGGCGTGGACAGTCCGGAACTGGCGGGCGAGTGGCTACGGATGTCGCGGCTGCACACGGCGGCGGAACGGTTCGGGGAGGCGGAGCAGACCGCGGTCAAGGCGTTGGTGATTCTGGCGGCGAAGCGGGGGCCGCTGCACATCAGCCTGACGGGGCCGCTCGATGCGCTCGGCGCGCTGTACCGGGAGCAGAAGAAGTTCGCCGAGGCGGAGGGGGTGCTGCGGCGGGCGCTGGTGATTCGCGAGCGGGTGCTCGGTCCGGTGTCGCCGGAGCTGGCGCCGGGTCTGGACACGCTGGGGTCGGTGATTACGAAACTGGAACGCCCGGCCGAGGCGGAGGCGATTTACGCGCGGTCACTGGCGCTGTGGGAGCTGACGCTGGGGCAGGATCACCCGATGCTGGCGATGAGCCTGGACAACCTGGCGATGGCCAAGGCGACGCAGAAGAAGTACGGCGAGGCGGAGCCGCTGTACGCGCGGGCGCTCCGCATCCGAGAGCGGGAAACGGGAACCAACTTGAACAACCTGGCGCTGATCCACGAAGCGCTGCAGAAGGACAAGGACGCGGAGGGGTTGTACAAGACGGCGGTAACGCTGCTGGAAGGCGAGCCGGCGCTGGAGCCGCTGCTGGAACGGACGCTGGCGAACTACGGCGATTTGCTGGGGCGGACGAAGCGGCCGGTGCTGGCGGCGAGGGTCGAGTCGCGCGCGAAAGCCTTGCGGAAGAAGAACCCCGAGCGCAAGGCTCAGTGAGAGTGGGAGTGCTCGCCCGGTCCCATGGAGCACGGGGCGGACTGGAGGGCGCAGGGCTGGTGTTCGAACTGAATGGTGGTGTGGTGGATGTGGAACTGCGAGCAGAGGACATCGTTGATGCGGCGTAGGATGGTTTCGCTCTCCGAGTGCGGCATGTCGTCGATCAAGACGTGACAGCTGAGAGCGTGAGCCTGCGTGCCGAGGCTCCAGATGTGCAGGTCGTGCACGTCGAGCACGCCTTCCACGCGGCGCAGCGATTCGGTGACGTTGGTGAGACGCATGCCCTGGGGCAGGCCTTCGAGCAGGATGTTCAGCGAGTCTTTGAGGACATCCCAGGCGGTCCAGACGATGAGGGCGGCGATGACTAGGGAGAGCGCGGGGTCAATCCAGAGCCAGCGTGTTTCGCGGATGACCCAGGCGCCGATGAGGATGCCGACGGAGCCGAGAGCGTCGCCCAGCATGTGCAGGAAGGCGGCGCGGACGTTGAGGTCGTGCTTGTGCCCGTCGCGAAGGCCCCACATGATGGCGCCATTCAGGATGAGTCCCAGCCCGGCGACGGCGAACATGGTCGTCTCATTCACCTCGCGGGGCTCCCGGAAGCGGTGCACGCTCTCGACACAGATGTATGCCGAGAGGATGAGGAGCGCCAATGCGTTGATGAAGGCGGCGAGGACGCCGGCGCGCTGGTAGCCGTAGGTCTTGCTTTCGTCGGCGGGCTTGGCGCCAAAGTAGAACCCGAGCAGGGCGAGCAGAAGCGCGAGGGCGTCGGTGAAGTTATGGCCGGCGTCGGAGAGCAGGGCGAGGCTTTGGGCCTGCAGACCGGAAAGCGCCTCGATGAGCACGAAGGCAGCGGTGGCGCCGAGGCTCCAGCGAAGGACCTTGCCCGTGCGGACCGGATGGTGATGAGTGTGCACGGTGGCTTTACTACAATCATACCCGTGCTCTCGTGGCTCTTTTCCGATCCGCTGCCCGCCGGTTCGCCGGCGCCCGATTTCTCGCTGATGGACGACCAGGGGCGGATGGTGTCCCTGGCGGCGCTCCGGGGTAAGAACGTCATCCTGGTGTTCTACCCGGGGGACGACACGAGGGTCTGCACGCAGCAGTTGTGCGAGTTGAAGGAGAGGTGGCCGGACCTGGAGCGGCATAACGCGGTGGCGTTCGGGGTGAATCCGCAGGGTGAATCGAGCCACGGGCGGTTTCGCGAGAAGTACGGGCTGCCCTTTCCGCTCCTGGTGGATGGGGGCCAGAAAGTGAGCCGGCTGTATCACGCGCACGGGCTGATTGTGAAACGGACGGTGTACGTGATCGGGCCGGACGGGGTGATTCGCTTTGCGCGGCGGGGAAGACCGCCGGTGGGCGAGATCCTGGCGGCGGCGGGTTAACCTACTTAGCCGCCGGAAGCAGGCAAGCGACGTCGCCTCCGCCAAAGGTCGCAAGCGCACGGTCAAAGGCTGCTACCTGACCGCTATTTCGGCGGGCGAATCCCAGCAGGTAGCGGTCGGTCACCTGTTTGCCGGTAGCCGCCGACCGCACTTCATGGAGGAGAACCGGCGACACGGCATCGGGCCACCACGTCGAGCAGCGAAACCACAGGCAACGGCTACTCGGATTGATCTAATAGGTGGTCAACGTCCTCGACCTTGAGCACGGGAGCGCCCGGTCGTGGGGAAAGCACCGGCACACCGCGCTCAAAATACACGTCGACGTGGGCTACGCGCCGGAGCAGGGCTTCGGCAAACTGGTCGACGTCTTGCCCAGCCTGGCGAGCCAGCTCAGCGAGACGCGCTTTGGTCTCCGCATCTACGGTGATGGTGGCGGTTGGCATAACGATCCGAGCCCTTCCCCCTAATCGTCCCACAAATGCTGGCTTCGCCCAACGCGGGCGCGTGCCTCAGAATAACTGCGGCGCGTTCTTCGCGAGGAGGAAGAGGGCGATGAGGATGAGGAAGGCAGCGAAGGCTTTCCTCAGGTTTCCGGGCGAGGTGCGGCGCAGCAGGACTGAGCCGACGACCATTCCTCCCAGGGCGGCGAGGACGAGTTCGAACAGCAGCGGGTAGTCGATGGATTCCATGCGCGAGAGGTGGCCGGCGAGCCCGGCGGCGGAGTTGAGGGCGATGACCATCAACGAGGTGCCAATGCTCTGCTTGACGGGGAGGCCGCCAAACCAGAGCAGGGCGGGGACGATGAGGAAGCCGCCGCCGACGCCGAGGAAGCCGGTGAGAAGACCAACGATGACGCCCGCCGTCGCGCACTTCCACAGGCAGAGCGCGCGGGGCTCGGCGGGCTCGGCGCGCGGGTTGCGGAGATACATCAGGGTGCCGACGATGGCCAGCAGGGCCGCAAAAAGCACCATGAGAAGTGCGGGCTGGCAGAGGTAGGTGAGGCGCGAGCCAAACCACGCGCCGGCGATGCCGGTGACGCTGAAGACGAGCCCGACCCGCCAGATCAGGGTGTGATTGCGAAAGTTGAGAATGGCTCCCCAGGCGCTCGTCGCTCCGACGATGGCAAGCGAAGCGCCGATGGCCTGGCGGGGCTCGAAGCCGAGGATATAGACGAGTACCGGAACGGTGATTGCCGAGCCGCCTGCGCCGAGGAAGCCTAGGGAAATGCCGACTGCCGTCATCGACAGCAGGCCGGCGAGGAGAGCGAGGCTCACGACGTTGCGAGTATATCGAACGCCGTGAGCCTGATCAGGGAGTTACTCGGAGAGGCTGAAATTGGCGACGAACGCCCCGCGCTTGTTGGGGCTGCTCCACTTGGAGCCGAGGTCCTCGCCCTTGTAGTCGTGGGCGAGGGTCACGGCGGGCATCGCGTGATCCACCTTGCTGAGCGGGCTATACCAGGCTTCTTCGTGGCCGCAGATGTGGTCAGTGGCGGCGACGGCGCGGGTGCGGATGAAAGCGAGCGAACCGGCGGAGAGGCTGGCCTTGGCGCCGTGCACGTCGCCGTTTTCGATCTCGAGGCTGATAGGCGCGGCGTCCACCTTCACGATGTTTTCAAGAAGATCGCCCGACATGCGCTGGGCGAAGGCGCGCAGCGCCAGGCGCTGTTCGGGGGTGGCGCGCTCGTCGACGATCAAAACGCTCTTCACCGGGTAGGCTTCACCGAACTGGTTCCCCAGCGTGCCTTTGGCCTTGACCACGCCGACGACGGAGAGCCCGTCGATGTTGACGCCCTTGAATGTTCCCTTGTCGACCTTCCAACCGAAGACGGCAAGCTCACCCATGTTGCCGGCTTCCGAATTCGCGAAGCAGGCACCTGTGTACACGTCGGCGTTCCGGGCTTCCACGTAGTTGCCACGGACGCTGGAAGTGGGGAGACTGGCGGCCATCAAGCTGCCTGCCAAACCCATTGCTAGAACCAGATTTCTCATCCCAGAGACCTCCCAGATTCGGATGAAATGAGGGCCAGAATTGATTCGAGGATAGCATGGGCGGCTGGTGGGGATACAATAAGCCGATTCATGCGTGTACTTGCACTGGTCTTGCTCATGAGTGCTACGGGTTGGGGACAGAGCCGCTCACAGGCGCGCTCGATGGTGATTACGGAACGCGGGATCGTCGCCGCCAGCCAGACGCTGGCGTCGCAGGCGGGAGCGCAGATCCTGGCGCGCGGCGGCAGCGCGATGGACGCGGCGATTGCGGCGAACGCGGTTCTCGCCGTGGTGGAGCCGATGTCGGACGGCATCGGCGGCGACGTGATGGCGATTTATAGTGAGGCGAAGACGGGGCGCATCACCGGGCTGAACGGCGGCGGGTGGGCGCCGAAGGGGCTCACGGTGAAACGGGTTCGTGATGCGGGGCACCCGTCGATGCCGCAGTCCGGTATCCTGTCGGCCACGGTGCCAGGCTGCGTGGAGGGCTGGGAACGGCTGCACAAGCGCTTCGGCCGGCTTCCCTGGAAGGACCTGTTCGCGCCGGCCATCTATTACGCGGACCACGGATTTCCGCTGACGGAACTCATCGCGGAACACTGGCGCGGGACGGTGGGTAAGCTGCGCATTGACGAATACACCGAGAAGACGTTTCTGCGCGACGGTGCGGCGCCGGCGACGGGGCAGTTGGTTCGCAACCCGGACCTGGCATCGGCCCTCCGGCTGATTGCGGAGCGGGGCGCGGTGGCGTTCTATCGAGGACCCATCGCGACGGCGATTCTCGAGACTTCGCGCCGGCTGGGCGGGGCGTTCGAGGCGGCGGACCTGAGCGAGTACGCGGCGGAATGGGTGGAGCCGATCTCAACGACCTACCGGGGGTGGAAGATCTACGAATTGCCGCCGCCGACCATGGGCGCGACGGCGCTGGGCATGCTGAACCTGATGGGGACGCTGCGGCTACAAAGCATGGCGCCGTACGCGGCGGAGACGCTGCATGGCAAGATCGAGGCGCAAAAGCTGGCCTATCAGGATGCCCGGCGCTACCTCGCCGATCCGCGAAGCGTTCGCTTCCCGGCGGAGCTGCTGGCAAAGGAGTACGCGGCAGCGCGGGCCAAGAGTATTGGCGAGAAGGCCAACTGCGAGGCGCAGGCCGGGATTCCGGGTACGGGCGCCGGCGACACGGTGTACCTCACGGCCGTGGACCGTGACGGGAACATCGCGTCGCTGATCCAGAGCGTGTACCTGAGTTGGGGTTCGGGGGTGGCCGTACCGCCGTACGGATTCCACTTGCACAATCGCGCGGGACTTTTTGTGTTGGATGAGGGCCACCCGAACCAGGCCGCGCCGCGGAAGCGTCCGTTGCACACCATCATTCCCGGCCTGATGGAACGCGACAGCGTGCGCATCGGGTTCGGCATCATGGGCGGGCTGAATCAGCCGCAGGCGCACGCGCAGTTCGTCTCGTACATCGCCGACCACGGTATGAACATTCAGGCCGCGCTTGAAGCGCCCCGGTTCACGAAGCTGAACTTCGGCGGCTGCGACGTGATGCTCGAGAATCGCATCCCGCTGGAGACCCTGGAGGCGCTGCGGGAGCGCGGCCACCGGTTGGAGATGGAAGGCGAGTATTCGAGCTGGATGGGCGGCGGGCAGGCCGTGCTGTTCGATTCGAAGACCGGCATCAAGTACGGCGCCTCGTCGCCGCAGAAAGACGGCGCGGCGGTACCGGAGCCGGAACCGTTTTGGGGGAAGGGGAAGTGAAATGTCCGATGTCATCTTCACGCCGCTTTCGTTCCGCAATCTGACGGTGAAGAACCGGATCTTCCGGTCGAACCTGGCGGGGCGCTTTGACAACTATGACGGGTCCGGCAACCAGGCGCGCATCAACTGGGAACTGAAATTCGCGCGCGGGGGCGTGGGGGCGATCATCTCGTCCTTCGTTTCGGTCGCGATTCGCGGCCGGATCATGCCGAACTACGCAACCATCGATCGCGACGAGCGGGTGCCGTTCTGGCGGGAACTGGGCAAGCGCGTTCACGAGCACGACTGCAAGTTCATTCTGCAGTTGAGCCACGCGGGGCGGCAGCGGGACATCGGCGGCATCGAGTTCGCGAAGGGCCTGAGTTCCACGGACCGGCCGGACCCAATACACGGCTTCGAGTGCGAGCGCATGACGAAGGAGGACATCGCGCAGGCGGTGTCGGAGTTTGCGGCGGGAGCGAGGCGCGCGCGGGAGGCGGGCCTGGACGGCGTGGAACTGCACGGGGCCAACGGATACCTGATTACGCAGTTTCTCAGTTCGGCGATCAACGACCGCAAGGACGAGTATGGGGGGGCGCTCGAGAATCGGGCGCGCTTCGTGCTCGAGGTGGTTCGCGCGATCCGCGCCGCGGTGGGCCGCGATTTTCATCTGCAGATGAAGATCAGCGCCGTGGAGCACAACAACGCCTTGCAGCCGTTCGACAAGGAGGGCAACACGCTCGCCGATTCGGTGCGCGTGTGCCAATGGTTGGAGGCGGAGGGGGTGGATGCCATTCACGTCTCCGGCGGCAGCTACTTCCCGCATCCAAAGAATCCGCCGGGCGACTTCCCGGTGGAGGAAGCGGTGAAGACATTCGACACGATGCTTTCGAGCGGGCGGCGGGAGTTGTCGAACTATCTGATGCTGACGAACCCGGCGGGGGCGAAGCTGTATCGATACTTGTGGACGCAGGCACGGGGACCGGTGATCGAAGGGATCAATCGCGAGGAAGCGGCGGCGATCCGCGCGGCGGTGAGCATCCCAGTGATCTGCACGGGCGGCTTTCAGACGGCGTCCGTGATTCGCGAGGTGATCGACAGGGGCGAGTGCGATGCGGTGAGCATCGGGCGGCCGCTGGTGGCCAACAACGATTTGGTGCAGCAATTCGCGAGCGGCGTGGACGCGCCGGAGAAGCCGTGCACGTACTGCAACAAGTGCCTGGTGAACGTGATCGAGAACCCGCTGGGGTGTTACGAGGAGAGCCGCTTCGCGTCGCGGGAGGAGATGGTGCGGGAGATCATGAGCGTGTTTCAGCCCGCTCCGTTCGCGGCGGGGGCAGGGGTCTGATGAGAACATCTCTATCGCGCTTCGCGCTGCTGCTCGCGATTGCCGCGGGGGCCTCCGCTCCCGCTCAGGAGGCCAGGAAGACGGAGCCCAGACCCGAGATGCGGGTTTACCTGCGCGACGCATGCCTGATCAACCCGGTGAAGGTCGATCCGATCAAGGTCCTTGGCTTCGGGGCGCTGGCGGGTGTATTCGTTCCGCGCGTGATCGAGTGGGGCTTGGGCGCCATCGGCGGCCTTCTACAGAAGGCCGGCGCGGAAGCCACGGAACAGGCCTCAGGGTGGCGGTTTACGACGATGTACGTCAAGGCGGAGAACGAGAAGACGCTTTCGATTAACAAAGACCTGGCGTGCGTGCTTGGCGTGTACGGAATCTTCGAGGACCGCGATAAGCAGAAGTGGTCCAAGGAAGACAAAGCCCTGTTCACATTGGCCAAGCCGCTGGGCATCCCTGAGAACGCAGACATCGACATCGTGTTCGAGGCACAGATCGTAGCGTCGGAGGACTCGACGGCGATGCATCTCGATACCCGCCATTTCTCGGTCCGCGACTTCATAGGGGACCGTAACAAGAACGACCGTGCCTATGCGGCCACTTTCGCCATCGCGGCGCCGGGGGCCTCGGCGGCGGGCGACACCATCGCCGTCGGCACCATCGACCTCGGCCGATTCCTGAAAGGCGGCTGGTTCGAACCGGGTCCCGCCGAGTTTCCTCGCTTCCGCAGCAATCTGATGCCATGGAAGGAGATCACGGCCGCCTCGGCGAAGGCCTACAAGGCGGACGTGGAGCAGGGCGAGACGAAGCGACGGGAATACATGCCGGTGGCCGTCTCTTTGTCCATCACGGAGACGGCGGACGGCAACAAGTTTCTGGCCGTGCTGGGCGAACTACTCAATGGCGCTAAGGCTGACGCGGCGAAGGCGCTGGCGGGAGAGATTCTGCCGAAGTCCGCCGAGGAGAAGGCCAAGGAGGAGTCGGCGACGGAGGCGCTCTGCGCGGCGGAGGAAGACGCGGAGATCGCCGTTCGGAAAGCGGAGGCGTCGACAGGCGATACAACACTGCGAGACCTCGAGGTCAATAAGGCGAAGCGGGCCCTGGCACGCGCGACGCGTCTCCGTGAGGCGGCGGGACTCAGCAAGGGGTGCCTAGCGAACCAGGCGCTGAAGTAGGGGGCGCCGGCGATACCACCGGCGCCCCGCCGTGGCTACCAGCCGATATCGCGCAGCAGGTTGAGCGTGAGGTCGTCGGGGTGTTTGACGGACTCGCCCGAATCCCTGGTGAAGAACGGCTCCATCAGCAGGTTGCGGGTGGCCGAGATGTCCCAGTGGGAAACGGAGGAGCCGCCGGCGAAGGTGAGCGGCGCATAGAGCCGCACGTAGCCGGCGGTGGTACCGATGCGCGTTAGCGCGCTGGTCCGCAGCGCGGCGTTGGGCGCCGGGTTGGCGGCCCGGAGCGCGGT
This sequence comes from Bryobacteraceae bacterium, assembly GCA_033763935.1. Lineage (GTDB taxonomy): Bacteria > Acidobacteriota > Terriglobia > Bryobacterales > Bryobacteraceae > DALYJJ01. Next base: position 157,236 of record JANRJO010000042.1, on the reverse strand, counting down.
TCCGAACGCCTGGGTGACGCCGGCCGAGGGGATGGTGACGTCGGTGCTCGCGCCGCCGGGCACTAGCGGGCCCGGTGCGTTGTTGGCGATGATGACGGCCGTGGCGCCGGCCGCCTGAGCGTTCAGCACCTTCTGCACAAAGGTGCAGTTGCCGCGGTCTACCAGCACCACGTTGCCCGCAACGTTCGCGCCCAGCGGGAAGGGCTCGCAGCCGTCGGCGGGCGAGACGCCGCCGCCGTCCGCCGGCGCTACCAGCTTGCCGTTGACCGGCTTGGTGACGGGCGGACCAAAGGCGGATGCGAAGGCCTCTTGCGAAGGGAGCGCGGAGGAGCCGTGGGTGTCGACTTCCAGGCGCGGGTCGAGCACGCTCGGAATGACGTTGGTGACGCTCTTGCCGGTCCACACCAGGTTCAGGTTATTGCGGGCGGAGGCTGCCCGCTCGGCGTTCGTCATGTCGATCCAGCGCTTGTTGGTGGTGACGTCGAGCATCTGGTACTCCCAGATGGAGGGGCGGCCGCCGAAGCGGGCGCCGTTGCCGGCGGAAGTGGGATTGGCGGTGAAACCCAGGCCGTGGCCGAACTCGTGGAGGACGACGGCAAGGAGGTCAATCCGGTTCAGCGGTTCGTTGTTGTCGAGCCCGTAGTACCAGCCGCTGTTCTGGAGGCAGCCCGGCTGACCCAGGCGGCTGTTGAACAGGGTGAAGATCTCAAAGGGGTCGTTGGGATCGATGACGACATCAACGCGGGTCAACTTTTCCGCAAGGGCGGCGGGATACCAGGTGTTGGGGACCAGATCCTTGCCTCCGTTGGCGGCGGGAAGGTTGGAGTAGTACCAGTTGGGCGCGGCGGCGCCGAGTGCGGCGCTGGTGGCGGTGCAACTGAGCGGCGTGAAGGTGGCGATGATCAGAATGGGTTGCGTGCTGACGAGTTTGGCGCCCCAGCGGCGTGCGGCCTCTTCAAAGACATTGAGCGCCTGCTGGCCGACGGTGGTGCCGGGGTTTCCACCGACGGGCGTGGCGGGCGTAGGGTCGTTGAAGCCCACGCCGGGGCCGTCGGCGTTGAAGACGACCACGTCGGCGGCGAAGGCGGCTCCGGCAGTCAGGAGGGCGAGGATCAGTTTCGATTTAACGAACATCGGCGCCTCCCTGGCGAGCTGCAGCCTTGGCTGCTTTGGCGGGTTTGGCCGCGGCGGCGGCAGGGGCGTGAGTGAGTACGCGGGAGCCGTCCGCGGCTTGCGTCACCACCAGAAACTCCAATTGCGACAGGTCGGCGCGGACCGCCTGCCCGCCGCCGGGCAGTTCCCGGACCCCGGCGAAGGCAGGAGCGCCGGTACCTTGCGCTAGCGCAGCCGCCTCCTCCCCGGTGCCGCGGCGGAATCCTTCGATGTCGTCCCGCACGGCTACCTGGACAGACATCGCCATCTTCAGTTGTTGCAGCCGCTCCTGGAACACGCGCTTTTGTTCGGCGGTCCGTGCGGGTGCCGATTTCGTGGACGGGGCAATCTGTCCGAACGCGGGCAGCAGACCCAGAAGCAACAGCAGGCAGATCTTTCTCATAAACCTCCCTGGTCCAGAGAACCCCCGTGCGCCTGAGTACCGGCAGTTCGGAGCCACTGGACGGATGGGTCACAGTTGTAACAGAACTGTCAGCGCGGGCGCAAGACGTATGAAACACCTGTGCGCCGAACTCAGTCAGCCTAGTGCTTTTGTACCGGGGAAACTAGGAACCTTACTGAGAGAAAAGGATAATAATGTCTCTAAGGGATTTAGCCGGACGGGCCGATACAGATCAGTGAGGGGAGAGAGACACAATGGGTTGGTTCGAAGATTTCGTGGAAGCGGTGGCGGGCCCACCGCAGGCGCCGTTCGTCGAAGAAGGGCATGTGGACTTTGGTCCGAACGGGGTTTTGACGCTGTGCGAGACAACTAACGGGGAGTTCTTCGTGCGGGTCAGCGAGCCGGGGCGGAACGAGCGCTGGTATCTCTGTAACGACTCGGTGTTTTGGACCGGGAACGACGCGGTTGTCTCCCTCTGAGGGCGGTCAGGCGGCCATTTGACCCCAGCGCTTGCGGAAGTACAGGAAGTTCACGAGCAGGAAGGCAAGCGCGATGAGGAATCCGACCGCTTGGGGCTTGTCCAGGACACCTTCGGACGAACCGGGCAGCGGCGTCACGATCCACAACAGTTCGCCCAGAAGCGCCAACACGACTCCATAGCGCTTGCGCTGCAGGAGACCCACGCCTCCGGCACCCAGGCAGGCCGCGGTAATTGCGGAAAGAAACACGCTTGGCGCCCCGGCGGACAAAAGGGCAACCAGGCCCAATCCGGCAGCGGTAACCAGATTGGCGACACCGAACCAGAGCGGGACGAGAGCACCGAGGAGAATCGTGGGCACGAGGATGAGGAGTTCGGGCACACCGATGCCGGCCATGCCGTCAGTTTCTCGAAAAGACGGTGCAGGAGACAAGCACCCGCTGATGGCAGCACGGGGAGTCTAGCCTGCCGTTACCGTCTGGCCAGCGGTTGCGACAGGGCGCCATCACTCGAGCGGAGCAGCGCGCGACGATCCCGCATCGGTGTTTGGCCGAACAAGCGCTTGTATTCGCGCGTGAACTGGCTGGCGCTTTCGTAGCCGACCGCCAGGGCCGCGCTCCCGGCATCCAGGCCGTGGATCGACATCCGGGCTCGCGCTTCCTGCAGCCGGATCTGCTTCTGGTACTGCAGCGGGCTCATGGCCGTGAGAGACCGGAAGTGATGATGCAGCGTGGACACGCCCATGCCCGCGATTTCTGCGAGATCCTCGACCCGTAGCGGCTTCTCGAAGTTGTCTTTAATCCAGGCGATTGCCCGCGCGGTGCGTTGACTCTGGTCCCCTGAGGTTGCTATCGCGCGCAGACGGCCGCCTTCCGGTCCCTGGAGGACGCGAAAGATGATCTCACGTTCAACCAACTCGTGCAGGAACGAAATTTCGCGAGGCTTATCCAACAGTCGCAGGAGCCGGCAGAACGAATCCAGCAGATCGACAGTGAGTTCGCCGATGGCGATGGCGGGCCCTCTTGGCGCATCCGCGGCGACCACGATGTCTTCGCGGCTGAGAAGTTCCCTGACGACCGGCATCGGCAGTTTCAACGACAGCGCGAGACAGGGCGAGTGTTCGCTCGCCTCGACCACCCTGGCCACGACGGGGAGGGCAACGGAGGCAAGCAGGTAGTGAGACGGACCATGGGTGTAGGTCTTGCCGCCAAGTTCCACGCGCTTGCGCCCTTGCGCCGTGACGATGAGGCTCGGCTCGTAGGTCATGGAACAGGGTGGAGTGGGGGCGGTCCGCCTATGAACGACGAGCCCCGGCACGGCGGTCTCCCGCCTTTGTTCCGACCCAACGCAGGCTGCGATTCGCCGGGCCAACTCTTCCCTTAGCTCTCCGATTCGACTTGGCATCCGGCGGGCTCCTTTGCCCCCAGCGTATCTCGACCACCGGCGTTTCCGCTAGCGATCGACAGGAATAGGCTAAAACTCGACAGGTTCAGGCTAACGGATTCCGGTCCTGCGACCCTAAGCTGGAAGCAGAACCCGACGCCGACGCTGGGATGGCTAGCCGAGGCTGGGATGGCTAGCCGACGCGGCCGACATCGAACGCCGGAGAGCTGATGCCGCCGTGCGTGCGAGTGCGGCCGGGGGATGGAGCGCGCAATGAGAGTGGTCGCAGCAATCGTTGTTTCGTTGAGCCTGCCACCGGGGGGCGCTCACGGCCAGACAGCAGCGCCAGAACAGATCCGAATCACGCGAAACGGCGAGCAAGCTGCTCAAGCGGCGTCCGCAGAACACTTCACAGGCTCGGCGCGAGTGGATTCCCAGTTCCAGGCGAGCGCTCCGGCGCGTGTCTCCGGCGCGCGAGTCCGATTCGAAGCGGGCGCGAGAACAGCGTGGCACGTGCATCCGTTAGGCCAAACGCTGATCGTGACGACCGGCACGGGCCGGGTGCAGCGCTGGGGTGATCCGGTGGACGAGATCCGGCAGGGAGACGTGATCTGGATCCCGCCCGGACAGAAGCACTGGCACGGGGCTGCACCGAACAGCTCGATGACGCACATCGCCGTCACGGAACAAGTGGACGGCAAGACGGTGGATTGGATGGAAAAGGTGAGCGATGCGCAGTACGCCGCAGCCCTACGGGGCCAGGCGGCGGGCGCGGGCTCCGACTCGCGCCCCCGGCCTTCGCAAGGCGCGATTGGCGACTTTGCTCCCAAGCTGGCCCAGATTACCGACGATGTACTCTACGGCGACATCTGGGAGCGGCCTGAGCTCTCAAAGCGGGATCGGAGTCTGGCCACGGTGGCAGCACTGATTGCCATGCACCGGCCGGACCAACTGCGCTCACATCTTCGCATTGCACGCCAAAACGGCTTGACGGAAGAAGAGCTGATCGAGACCGTCACGCACCTGGCATTTTATGCGGGCTGGCCGAGTGCAATTTCGGCGATTGGCGTGGCTAGGGAAGTTTTCAAGGGAAATTAGGATGCAGAACACAAGAAGAATAGTCGCAGCCCTGTTTGCGGTGTCGGCAGTAATGCCGCTGGCCGCGGAAGACTGGCCTGGCATTTACGGCCCGCGACGAGACCACACATCCACACAGAAGGGTCTCTTGCGGACCTGGCCCAAGGAGGGTCCGAGGGTACTTTGGACGGCGCCTCTTGGAGCAGGATTCGGCGGTCCCGCGGTCAGCGGCGGCAATGTTTATTTGCTGGATCGAGATGAAGCGGTGGGCGACAAGCTGCGGGTGTTCGACCTGGCGAGCGGTAAGGAGTTGTGGAGCTTCTCCTACGAGGCTCCGGGCTCTTTCATGTTTGCAGGATCCAGAAGCACTCCAACCGTCAGCGGTGAGCACGTCTACACCGTCGGAGCCTTAGGGGATTTGCATGCGGTCAGCACGAAGACGCAAAAGCCCGTCTGGCGCAAGAACATCTGGAAGGACTTCGGGGGAGGCCCGGAGTTGCCACGTTGGGCGATTGTGCAGAACCCGCTCGTGTACGGGGACCTGCTGATTGTCGCGACCCAGACGTCGGAGGCGGGTGTTGTGGCTTACGACAAACTGACGGGCGAGGTCAAATGGAAATCGGCGGCACTGCCCGGCGTTCCCGGATATGTGACGCCCTCGATCGTCAAAGTGGGGGGTGAGGGCCATCTGGTGATGATCACCGCTGCTGTCGGCCGTGGCCGCAACGCCAGGGGCGGGAGCGTGAACGGCCTCGACCCGCGAAGCGGCAAAGTGTTGTGGACTTACAACGGTTACCAGTGCATCATCCCGGTGGCGGGGCCGGTTGACGCGGGAGAAGGGCGGATCCTCATCGCGGGAGCGTATGGCGCCGGGTCGGTGATGATCCGAATCGAAAAGAAGGGCGACACGTACGAGGTCTCCGAGCTCTTCAGGAACCTGGATTTCGGGGCACACACCCAGCCCCCGGTTCTGCACGAAGGGCATTTCTATTCGCATTACACGATCAATGAAAGAAGCGACGGGCTGGTGGCGATGAGCATGGACGGGCAAGTCAAATGGAAGACGGATCAGCAGCCGGCGTTCGTTCGGGGCGGATCGGTTCTTGCCGACGGCCTGCTGCTGACGACGGACGGGAGCACCAAGCTGTATCTCGTCGAACCGAATCCGGCCGCTTTCAAGCCACTTGCCAGCGCCGTGATTCTCGAAGCGGGTGATAACTGGGCTCCGCTGGCGCTGGTTGAAGGCAAGCTGCTGGTGCGTGGACAGAAGGAACTGAAAGTCCTGCAGGTGGGACAGTAAGCCTGCTCGACCCGATGTCTGCGGGAGGGAGTAAACGATGGGAAACCCAGACCGTAGCGCCGTGGGGCTGCTGGTGTGTGCCGCATTTCTCGCGCCGGCGGGCGCGCGCGCTCAACGAGCCAGAGGGCCGGAGCCCCTGGCGATTCAGGAGCAGGGCAGCTTCGCCGTGGGCGGCAAGGTGATCCGGAACGCCGGGACTTTCAATCCGAGGAAGCCAACGCCGGAAGGACAGACCTTGCACGGCGACCACGCGTATGTGTTCTACCAAATACCCGTGGAGCGGCGAACGCTGCCGCTCGTTTTCCTGCACGGTACGGGGCAGTTCTCGAAAACCTGGGAAACCACGCCCGATGGCCGGGAGGGTTTCCAGACGATCTTCCTGCGGAGGCGCTTTCCCGTGTATCTGATCGATCAGCCGCGCCGCGGCAACGCTGGCCGCAGCACGGTTTCCGCGACTATCAACGCGACGCCGGATGAGCAAATGTGGTTCGGCACCTTTCGCGTCGGCACCTGGCCGGAGTATTTTCCCGGCGTTCAGTTCTCAAAGGATCCCGAAGCCCTCAATCAATACTTCCGCCAGATGACGCCGAATGTAGGACCGTACGATCCCGAGGTCAATTCGGATGCGTTCGCGGCGCTCTTCAACAAGATCGGGCCGGCGGTCTTCGTCACTCACTCGCAAGGTGGGGGGCTCGGATGGCTGACCGTGCTGAAGACCGGCAATGTGAAGGGGATCGTGACGTACGAACCGGGGAGCGGCTTCCTCTTTCCCGAAGGAGAGGTTCCGGAGGCGCTACCGAGTTCTGGCGGGACGCTCGCCGCCATGGGGGTGCCGATGGCCGAGTTCAAGAAATTGACCCAAATTCCCATCATCATTTACTACGGAGACTTCATTCCCGAGAAAGCGAGCGACAATCCCGGGCAGGACGGCTGGCGCGTCCGGCTGGAGATGGCCCGAAAGTGGCGGGATGCCGTCAACCGGCATGGAGGCGACGTGACCGTCGTGCATCTGCCCGAGGCCGGGATTCGCGGAAACACGCACTTCCCTTTCTCCGATTTAAATAACCTGCAAGTGGCCGATCTGATGTCGAAGTTTCTTTCGGCGAAGAAGCTGGACTAAGGATCAGTCCGAAAGAGAGCGAGGTAGAACGTGAAGAGACGATTGTTTGTCGGCGGGGCACTCGCCGGCGTTCCGGTACACAGCACGCGTCTGGCTGCGCAAGGCGTGAAGGCGGGCGACATCCCCATGACCACTTTCGGCAAGACCGGCTTGAAAGTGAGTGTCATCGCGCAGGGAGGAGCGCGAATGGACCTCCACCCTAACATTGCGGCAGCGGCCGCGCATGTCCGCAGGATGTTTGACATCGGGATCACCTACTTCGATTGCGCACGCTCCTATTGGAGCGGACGCTCAGAGGAGGCGTACGGCATTGGCTTGCAGGGCGTTCGGAAGAATGTGTTTCTGACGACGAAAACCATGGGACGCACAGCCAAAGAGGTAGAAGACGACCTCGCGACATCGCTCCGCATGCTCAAAACCGACTATGTGGATCTCTGGCAGGTCCACGCTATCCAGAACCGGGAAGATATTGACAAGATCCTGGCTCCGAACGGAGCGATGAAGGCGCTGGAAGCGGCGAAGAAGTCGGGAAAGTGCCGGCTGATCGGCTTCACCGGTCATTTCGATCCCGGCGCGCATGCAGCGTTGCTCAAGGCGTACGGCCAATGGGATACGGTGATGATGCCGGTACACGCGGCCGATCACGCATACCTGAGTTTTGAGGAGACGGCGCTCCCGATTGCGAAAGAGTTCGGAATCGGTGTGCAAGCCATTAAGATCTTCGGCAAAGCGAATCTCCTGCGTTCTCTGAACCCGACCGAGTGCCTGCGATATGCACTGAGCCAGGCCGGAGTGCACGTGGCGATCTGCGGGGCGGGTACCCAGGGGCAGATGGAAGACAACATCCGGGCGGTCCAGAACTTCAAGCCGATGACGGCGGAGGAGATCGCAGGCGTCCGCAAGAAAGCAATCACCGGCGCGGGGGTTTACACCGGGCCCACGCTCGAGTACTGGAAGAAGCAGGCGTGATGCGCATTCCTCTCATCTGTTGCCTGGCGGCGGCAACGGCCTACGCGGCCCAGCAGACGACGGCTCCGGTGAGAGTCGACGGCGGCCAACTGCAGGGCGTGGCGGAAGATGGCGTCTTTTCCTATAAGGGCATTCCCTTCGCGGCGCCGCCGGTGGGCGACCTGCGGTGGCGGCCGCCCCAGCCGGTAGAACCCTGGACGGGCGTTCGCCCGGCGGCCGAATTTGGAGCCAACTGCATGCAAGGACGGTTCGGCCCGCCGCAGGCGGCCAGTGAAAACGCCGCACCCGCACCCTCTGAGGACTGTCTCTTCCTGAATGTCTGGCGCCCCGCGAGCGCGGCACCCATGGCTAGGGTCCCCGTGATGGTCTGGATCCACGGAGGCGGATTCGTGGGCGGGTCGGGCTCCTCGCCGGGCACCTTAGGTGTCCACTTTGCGAAACGGGGCGTCGTCCTCGTCACCCTCAACTACCGCTTGGGACGCTTCGGGTTCTTCGCCTTCCCGGCACTGAGCCGCGAACGGCCTGACGAGACCAAGGGCAACTACGCCTACATGGACCAGATCGCGGCGCTGCAATGGGTGAAGCGGAATATTGCTGCGTTCGGAGGCGATCCCACCAACGTCACGATTTTCGGGTTCTCCGCGGGCGGCGTCTCGGTTCACAGCCTGCTGGCTTCGCCGATGGCACGCGGACTCTTCCATAAAGCGATTGTCCAGTCCGGCGGTTCGCGAGATAGCGTCCTCACCGCCCGTCCCATGCGCGAGGACGGTGTCGATCCGAACTACCCGGTGTCGGCCGAGACGATCGGAATCGAGTTTGCACGCGCCGTGGGAATCGAGGGTACGGACCAGGCCGCAGCAGGCAGACTGCGCGCGCTCAGTTCCGGAGAGGTGCTTCGCGTGCGCCAGCCGTATGAGACCACGCCCATACTGGACGGCAGGCTGATTACGGAGACGGCCGAGACTGCCTATAAGGCCGGGCGCCAGCCGCGCCTTCCGATCATCGTGGGCAGCAACAGCGCCGACAGCGCAGGCAATCGGATCCGGGCGGCCACCAAGGAACAGCTGTTCGCCCGGTTCGGGAAGTGGAGCGACCAGGCGAAAGCGGCCTACGATCCAGACGGAACGGCAGACCTGGCCGCGATGGTTGCGAGGGCGAACGACGACTTTGGCCAAGCCGAGCCTGCCCGGTTTGCAGCCAGTGCGTTCGCGGCCAAGGGTTCGCCGGCGTATCGCTACCGGTTCTCCTACGTTTCGACGGCGATGCGGGAACAGATGAGGATGGGAGCGCCGCACGGCGGCGAGATCGGTTTCGTGTTCGGCACGCTGACGACCCGGCCAGGCTCGACGCCATCGCCTGAGGACCACGCTGTCTCCCGAATGATGCAAAGCTACTGGGTGAACTTCGCCAGGAGCGGCGACCCGAACGGTCCGGGCCTGCCCGAGTGGCCGCGTGACGATGCGAGGAAAGACCTGATCTTTGATTTCCATCCCGATGGGACGGCCGGCGCTATCCAGGATGTCCGGAAGGCGCGGCTGGATGTGATGCAATTGGCCACGGAGTCGGGGAAGCGGGCCAACTGATGTCCGGGCAAGAATCAGCGAGAGGATGGCGTCCCCAGCGGGATTCGAACCCGCGTTATCGCCGTGAAAGGGCGGTGTCCTAGGCCGGGCTAGACGATGGGGACCAGGGCTGGCCGGAAGCGGCCGGGTGGCGCGTTTCCGCTATTACTGTAGCAGGGAACGGTGCTGCGCCGCAAAATCACGACACTTAGAGAGTTTTCAGGTATGCCAGCACGTGGGCGCGCTCTTCCGGGGTGAGCATCTCTTCGTAGGCCGGCATTCCGTTCCCGCCCTGATTGATGATCGCCATGACGGACTCGTCGGTAACCTTTTTGCCGTTGGCCAGCTTGCCCTTCTTATAGAGCCCTTTGAGCCCGGGGCCCATCTTCTTCTCGTTGCTGTCGGCGTTGTGGCACACGCCGCACTGTTCGAAGACTTCCTTGCCCTTCACCGCGTCGCCCTTCTTGTCCTGAGCGATGCCAAGGGTCGCGGCCAATGCGCCCACTCCGAGCAGCGCGACGAGTTTCGAAACCTTCATGACTGCCAGTTCCTCCAAAAACTTTCAGTGTACACTGCCGCAACCGCCCGGCACACATGGAAGTGATGCCGCAGGCACGAGTGCGGTTCCAGGCTACGGCATTAAGTTGTATTAGGGCTCGGCGGGCATGCCGAACGCGGCCCACTCCTCGCGCGCGGGACCGTAGACGCCAGGCACCGTGAGTCCCGCCTGGCGCATCAGCACGGTCATCTGACCGCGGTGGTGGGCCTGATGTCCGATGAGGGCGGCGAGAGTGCAGCCGCGGGTCCACTGTTCGCCGTACATGGGAATCGCTTCGGGGAGCATCGAGTCGGTCCAACTGGACTCGAGCACCGCCGCCGTTTCGGCCGAGAGGCGTTCATAGGCGGCGATCAGCGCTTCCACATTGCCGGTCCGCGGGGACTCGCCGATCTTCAACCCCGCCTGCCCGCCCATCTCCGGGAGGGTGTTCACGATGTGCCAGGCGAGGTCGCCGAGCGAGCGGCCCTCGGGCGTCACGCGTTGGGAGAGCGACGAGTCGGTGAGGGCGTGAAAGATCTTGAGCGTCGATTCTGCTTCCGAGCGCCAGGCAGCCAGGAAGTCGTCCATGCGGCGGTACATAACAGGAATTCTCGCACCGTCAGCCGCCGCGTAGAATCAGATTCGGAGTATGGCAATTCAGGAAGGCGCCAAAGCGCCGAACATCACGTTGCAGACCGACGCGGGCGAGTCCTTCCGGCTGGCCGACCTCAAGGGTAAGAATGTGGTCCTCTACTTCTACCCGAAAGCGGACACGCCGGGCTGCACCACGGAAGCATGCGAGTTCCGCGACACGACGAAGAAGTTCGATGGGCTGGACGCCGTCGTCATCGGCGTCTCGCCGGACACCGACAAGGCGCAGGCGAAGTTCAAGAAGAAGTTTGAACTGCCGTTCACGCTGCTTGCCGACACGGACCATGCCGCGGCGGAAGCCTTCGGCGTGTGGGTGGAGAAGAGCATGTACGGCAAGAAATACATGGGCGTGGAGCGGAGCACTTTTCTGATCGGCAAGGACGGCAAGATCGCGAAGGTCTTCAACAAGGTGAAGCCGGCGGGGCATGCGGAAGAAGTGCTCGGCGCGCTGAAGACGCTTGCCTAGCGGCTACTTCAGTTCGACGATGGTCGCGCCGGCGCCGCCTTCGGCGGGGGTTGCCGCGTAGAACTTCTCGACGTGGGGGCTGCGGCCCAGGAGTTCCGCCACGGCCTTCTTCAGAATGCCCATGCCATGGCCGTGGACGATGCGAACCCGATCCACCGAAGCCATGGCGGCACTGTCGAGGAACTTGTCGATCTCGTCTACGGCCTCCTCCGCGCGCCGGCCGATGACGTTGATCTCACGCTGCGAGAGGTTCCACGACGGACCGGCCGGCTGGAAGGACACGCCTTTCGGCAAACGGGAACTCTCGCCCGCTTCCGGCATGACCTCAAGCACATCGTCGAGGGGCACCTTCAACCGCAGGAAGCCGGCCTCCACTTCGATCTCGTCTGCGTGCACACGGCGCACGCGCGCCGCCTCGCGAATGCCTTTCAGCTTGACGCGCGCGCCCTCGGTGACTTTGGGCCGGGCGGGCGCGCCCGCCGCCTCGCCCGCTGCGTCCGGCGGCCGGACGGCGGCCTCCACCTCTTCCTGGAACTCGCGGCGCGCCTTCGATACTTTGCGGCGGGCCTGGTCGGCGGCCTTGCGCGCTTCGGCAGATTGCGTAATCGCCTCGATGGTCTCGTTGGCGCGGGATTCGAAAGCGGAGATGGCGGCCTCCGCCTTACGTTCCAGCTCGCGGATCTTCGCGGCCTCCCGCTTCTCCCATTCGCGTTCCAGCTGCCGCTCGCGCGCGGCGACTTCCTCGCGGGCCTTTTCGAGCTCCCGTTCGCGCACGGTGATCGTTTCCAGCTTCTGGTGCAGTTCGCTCAGGAAGCGAGCGATGTCCTGCTCGGCGCGGGTCATATTGAGCCGCGCGCGGCGGATGATGTCTTCGGGCATGCCGAGACGCGACGCGATGTCGAGCCCGGCGGACTTCCCCGGCGCGCCGAGGCGCAGGATGTAGGTGGGTTCGAGCGTGTGCTCGTCGAAGCCCATGGAGCCGTTGACGACGCCGGGCGTGTTGGCGCCATAGACCTTCAACGCCAGCAGGTGCGTAGAGGCGAAAGTAAAGGCCCCGGCGCCGCGAAAGTGTTCGAGCAGCGCAACGCCGAGCGCGCCGCCCTCTTCCGGGTCCGTCGCGCGGCCCAGCTCATCGAGCAGCACGAGCGACTGCGGCGTTACGTCGAAGGCCATTTCGCGCACGCGGGTGATGTGCGCGGAGAAGGTGCTGAGGCTCTCCTGGATGGATTGCTGGTCTCCGATATCGGCGAGCACCTGCTCGAACACCGGAAACTCGGCGTCTTCGGCGGGCACGGGCAGGCCGGACTGAGCCATTAACGCCAGCAGGCCAACGGTCTTCATGGTCACCGTCTTGCCGCCGGTGTTGGGGCCGCTGATGAGCAGCGTGCGCTGTTGCCGGTCGAGGGTGAGGCTCACGGGCACCACCTGCTTCTTCTGCCGGCGCAGCACGTCCTGGAGCAGCGGGTGGCGGGCGCGAGTGAGCGTCAGGGTGGCGCCGAAGCGCGGGATGACGCAATCGAAGTCCTGGGCGAAACGGGCCTTGGCGAAGACGATTTCCAGTTCGCCCAGGACGGCGACGGTGTCGGCAACGGCGGCGGCCGAGCCGCGCAGCCGGTCGGTGATCTCGCGCAGGATGCGATAGACCTCGCGCTGCTCTTCTTCCATCAGGCGCACCAGGTCGTTGTTCAGGTGAATCGTCTCGAATGGCTCGACGAAGAGCGTATGGCCGGTGCTGCTGGCGCCATGAATGACGCCCTCAACGCGGCTCTGGCGCCCGGCGACGACGGGCACTACGAAACGGTCATTGCGGATGGTGACGTACTCCTCCTGCAGCACGCCGTCTTCGCGGTGCGCGCGCAGGAAGCGTTCGAGCGAGTTCTGGATCAGGACTTTCTGCTTCTCGATGTCGCGCCGCAATCGGTTGAGCGCGACACTCGCGTGGTCGTCCAGCGTGCCGTCGGGAAGCACCTTGCCCGACACTTCCTTGAGCACGGGCCGGAAGTCGCCGATGCGGGCGGCGCGGGCGGAAAGACGGGGATAGCGGGCGGCGGCATCGAGGAACACCGCGCGCAGGTCGGAGGCGCGGTCGAGCAACTCGGTCAGTTCATATATCTGGCGGCCTTCGAGCACCGCGCCCTCAATGCGCAACAGCTCGACGGCTTTCGTGGGGTCGGGGAGCGATTCGAAGCGGGGCCGGATAGCCGCGCCGCGCTGCGCCGGCTGGGGCTGTGCGGCGGCGCGCAGATACTCGATGCCTTCGCCCGCCTCGGCCAGTTCCTGCTCGAGGGAAGCCTGATCCGCCGACGGAGCAATCGCCTCCAGGCGCTCACGACCCATCGGACTCGAGACGTACCGACCTACCAGCGCCTTCAACGCGCCGTACTCCAACAACTCCGCGCTCGTCTGGTTCATACCGCTTTCTTGCTTCTCTCGTACGCGCGCTCGATCACGCCGAGGGTGCCTTCCGTCAACTCATAGCCGTCGAGGTCCGCCAGGCGCACCCAGCGTACCCGGCTTACGTCGTCGCCGGCGCGGGGCTCGCCGCTGGTAATCCGGCAGATGTAGTCGACCAGCACGTAGTGATATTCCGCGCGGCCTTCGGCGTCGCGCATGATGCGCTCGAAGATCTCGGCGATGGCGAGAGGCTCCACCACCAGCCCCGTCTCCTCGAGCACCTCGCGGCGCACGCCTTCCACCAGTGTCTCACCGGTCTCGAGCGCGCCGCCGGGCAGCGACCACTGTCCTTTGAGGGGTTCGCGCCCGCGTTCGGCCAGTAGAACGCAGTCCCCGTCGAAGATCAGCGCGCCGATGCCGAGCACGGGCCGCGCCGGGTAGCGCCGGCTCTCAGTCGAACTCAAGGTGTACCCGGTACAGGCTGCCGCCGGCGGTCACGTACAACAGGCCGCTGCCGGCGTGGGCGAAGGTCAGGTTCGAGGGCTTGCCCGCCAACTCGATATCGAAGAGCTGCCTGCCGTCCGGCGCGTACACCAGCAGATGGCGGGCGGCAAGGAAGACGCGGCCCTCCGCGTCCACCCGCAAACCGTCGGGAACGCCTTCGATCTTCGAGAGCACCACGCGCTCGCCGGAGAGCGCGCCGTCCTTATCCACCGTCCAGGCGCGCACGATGCGCTCGTCGGCATTGGAGACGAACAGGGTCTTGCCGTCCGCCGAGAGCGCCACGCCGTTGGGGCGCGACTCGCCTTTCCAGGCGAGCGCCATCACGCCCTTCGCGGAGACGAAGTACAGCCCATTAAAGTCGAGCTCGCGGCGTTCTATGGCGGAGCCGAAGGCCGGGTCGGTGAAGAAGAAGGAACCGTCGCGGCGGACGGCGATATCGTTGGGCGCGTTCAACCGCTTCCCGTTCCACCTTTCGGCCAGCACCTCCACCCTGCCGCGCGTGTCGGTGCGGGTGACGCGGCGGGCCTTCGATTCGCAGGTGTAGAGGCGCCCCTGGGCATCGAACGCGTTGCCCGCGGCGCCGCCGGAGGGTTCCCGGAACAAGGTGACGCCGTCCGAACCGGGGCCCAGTTTGTGCAGCCGCTCGTTGGGGACGTCGCTAAAGATGAGGTAGCCGGCGGCGGCCCAGGCCACGCCGTCGAGGAAGCGAAAATCCTTCGCCGCCAGTTCGACGCGGACTTTGGACTCCGCCTGCATCAGGATGCACGTACGGAGCGGACTTTTTTCACGGCAAGCGGCTTGCGCTTGCCGGAGAAGAGCGAACCGATGGATCGCTGCAGGTCGCGGAAGATCTCGTCGGGCGACCGGCGAGCGTCGATCACCTCGAACTGGTAGCGCTTGGACATGCGGTCGAGCGAATCGATGATGCGGCCCTGGTACTTGACGAAGCTCTCGAACATGTCCTCGCCGAAGCGCACGTCCATGCCGCTTTCCCAGTAATCGAAGCTGCCCGGTCCGCTGACCACGCGCGACACCAGGTTGTCCACGTCGGCGCGCAAATAGTAGACGGCGTGAGGGACCAACGCGAAGGAGACCAACCGCTCCAGCCACAGGCGGTCCTCGCCGCGCGCCATGCCCCGGGCGATGAGCGAGAAGATGTAGCGGTCGGTGAGGACCACAAAGCCGGCGCGCAACGCCGGAATAATCTCGTTCTCAAGACGGTCCGCGAAATCGGTCATGTAGAACAGGGTCATCGTGACGCGGCCCAGGGTGTTGCCTTCCTTGGCCTGCTGGATGCCTTTCCCGGCGAGCGCGCCGCGCGCCATGCCGGTATCGAGAACCGCATGCCCGCGCTGCTCGAGCCACGCCCGGAGCCTCGCCACCTGCGTGCTGCGGCCAACGTTGTCCGGCCCTTCGATGACGATCAGCTTGCCCTGGAGGTTGGTGGCGTCCACCCCGGGCAGGGGCTCGCTATAGAAGTCGAGCGGCTTCTTCGGTTCCATGAGGTATTCCGCTGGCCTTTCTCAGGGCGCCGTTGCGCATCGTTTCGCCCAGATTCTCCATGACAATCTCGCGCATGCGCTTCTGCTGCGATTCGATGGACCCGGTCGCGTCGACGACGTGAAAGCCCATCTCTTCGCTCATCGCGTCGTACTCTTCGAGGATGCGGCCCTGAAACAGCCGGAAGCTCTCTTCGATGTTCCGGCTGAGGTTGAGGTCCATGCCCGCCTCGTAATACTTGAGCTCCGCCCGTCCGCCGAGGATTCGCCCGAGGGCGATATCGAGGGGCACGCGAAAGTAGAAGCGGAGATCGGGGCGCACGGCGAAGCGGTAGAGGTTGCGGACCCATTTACGGCTCATGCCGCGAACAACGTCGCGGGCATACGCGGTGTAAGCGTACCGGTCGGCGCAGACAATGGCCCCGGCTTTGAGCAGTGGAATGATGTAAGTTTCGAGACGATCGGCGAAATCGGTGGCGTGGATCAGGCTGAACGTCGTCGGCGTGAACATCTCCTTCTTCTTGCCGCGGCGTGTCGTTTCCTTCACGAGCGGCGACGAATTCCACTCACTGAAGGCGACGGCGAACCCTTTCGAGCGCAGCCATTGGCTGAGGAGAGCAAGCTGTGTTGACTTGCCGGAGCCGTCGATCCCTTCCACCACGATCAACTTGCCGCGGTACCGGTTGGGCTGGAAATAAGGCATAACGGGTGGTGAACCTCTATCATAGTCGTTTACACGGGAGCGCCCGGAGAGACCATGCCACGCTACGCGGCAATCGACATCGGCAGTAACAGCACCCGCATGATGGCCGCCGAGGTGGACCCCAAGGCGCCTCGCAAAACGCTCGCCGAGGACCGGCAAGTGACGCGGCTGGGCGAAAGTGTGTTCCGCGACGGGCAGATCAGCGCACAGGCGATGGAGTTCGTGATGGGCGTACTCAAGCGCTTCGCGGACACCTACAAGAAGCTCGACGTGGCGGGCGTGCGGGCTGTGGCGACGAGCGCCGTGCGGGACGCGAGCAACCAGGCGGAGTTTCTGGAGCGCGCGGCGGGGGCGATCGGGTCACCGGTGGAGATCATTTCGGGGCAGGAAGAGGCGCGACTGATCCATGTGGGAGTCCAGGACCACTGGCCGCACCCGGACCAGCGCCTTCTGATCATCGACGTCGGCGGCGGCAGCGCGGAGGTGATTGTCGGCGAAGACGGCAAGCTGGCGGACGCCGTGTCGCGCCCGCTGGGAGCGGTGCGCCTGACGGAGGTGTTCCTGAAAGACGACCCGCCGACGGCTCTGCAGTTGCACCAGCTCGACGAGTTCCTCGAGCAGAAGCTGCACAGCGTGCTGGACCGCATCAAGCGCAAGCGGTTCGATCGCGTGATCGCCACCTCGGCTTCCGCCTCCGCCGTGGTGTGCGCGGCCAACCGTATTCCGCGGCCGCGGCGTGAAGAGGCCGACCGCCATCGCGCGACCACGCCGCAACTGCGCAAGCTCTACAAGCAACTGTCGCAGCTTGACGTCGCCGCACGGCGCAGGGTCACGGGGATCGGGCCGCGGCGGGCGGAAATCATTGTTCCCGGCGTGGCGGTGTTCCTGCACGTCCTTGAAGCGCTGAAGCTGCCCTCGCTCTACTATTCGCGCGCCGGGGTGCGCGACGGCATCATCGCCGACCTTGCCGCCCGGGGTGTGGGCCACGACATCGGGCGCCTGGACCGCGACCAGCGGCGGGCGGTGGAGGAGCTGGCGCGCCGCTTCTCCGTGGACCTGAAGCACGCGCGGCTGGTAGCGGCGCTGGGGCACCGGCTCTTCGTCGAGATGCAGCCGCTGCACCGGTTGCCGTCCGAGCAGGGGAAACTACTGGAGGCCGCGGCCCTGCTGCGCGACACGGGCCACATCATCAGCGATACCGCGCATCACAAGCATTCGCAGTACATCGTCGCCAACGCTGACCTGCCGGGCTTCAACCCGACTGAGCGTGCGATGGTAGCCGAGCTGTGCCGCTACCACCGCAAGTCCATGCCCGGCCCTAAGCATGGCAGTTACCAAGCGCTGCCGCCCGAGAGCCGCCGCATCGTGAACCTGCTGATTCCGCTGCTGCGCATCGCCGATGCGCTGGACCGCAGCCGCGAGCAGCGCGTAGAAGAGATCGACTGCCACCTGAGCAACGGCGAAGTGGCGCTCACAATCCTGAGCCGCAAGGACACCGGGCTTGAGCAATGGGCAGCGGAGCGGGCGGGGGAATCCTTTCGGATGGTGTACGGAAAGCCGCTGGTGGTGGCTCGAGCAGATTCCTGATTACCGATTACAATTTAGCCATGAGCATTAGTACTCGCCGCCACTTCCTGGCGGCTGCGGGCGGCGCCGCCATAACCGCCCGCGCCTGGGGACAAGTCCCCGGGGCGAACGAGCGGCTGCGTGTGGGTGTCATCGGCTGCGGAGGGATGGCGGGCGGGCACATGCGTTCGCTGGTCCGGAACAAGGAGCGCGACAACGTCGAGATCGTCGCTGTATGCGACCTGTACGACAAGCGCGCCGAGCAGGCGTCGCAGGTCACGGGCGGCAAAATCGTCAAAGACTACCGTCGACTTCTGGAGATCAAGGACATCGACTACGTCCTGATCGCTACTCCCGAGCACTGGCATTGCCCGATTACGCTTGACGCCCTCGATGCGCAGAAGCACGTTTACGTCGAGAAGCCGATGACGCAGACGGTGGAGGAGGCCAAGAAGGTGCTGGCGCGCCTGAAGACCTCGGATCGTAAGCTGCAGGTTGGCGTGCAGGGCATGTCGGACGATTCTTATGAAGCGGCACACGAGTATGTGAAGAACGGCACGCTGGGTAAGGTTGTGCTGGCGCAGATCGATTACTCGCGCAATCACAAGGACAACTACTGGGCCTACCCGATCGATGAAGACGCCAAGCCGGGCGTGAATCTCGATTGGAAGACGTGGCTGGGCAACCGGCCGAAGCGGCCGTGGGATCCGAACCGCTTCTTCCGGTGGCGCTGGTATTGGGACTACTCCGGCGGGATCGCCAGCGATCTCTTCGTGCACCGGGTGACGCGGATCATCAAGGCGCTGGGACTGACCTATCCGGAGAAGGGCGTGGCTACGGGCGGCAAGTTCCAGTTCACGGACAGTCCGGCGGAGGTCCCCGACACGTTCAACGTGCTGCTCGACTATCCGGGTGGGCCGACGGTGCAACTGGTCTCGTCGATGGCGAACGACACGGCGGTGGACCACCTGCTGCGCGGGCACAAGGCGACCCTGGAATTCACGCGCACCGGCTTCACGATCAAGCCGCAAGAGCTATACGCGAACGAAGTGAAGCCGGTAGAGTTCAAGAAGACGGGCGCGGAGAACATCGAATTGCATCACCGCAATTTGATGAACGCGATTCGGAAGGGTGAGGCGTTGAAGTGCGACGCGCAGTTGGGGTATTACGGCGTGGTGGCGTGTGAGATGAGCGTGCAGAGTTTCCGGCAGCGGCGGTATTTGTCATGGGACAGCGGCCGCGGACGGGTGACGCGGGCTTAGCTTAGCTAGATCGAAGTGACCGCCGCGGAGACCGGTTTCGAGCCGACGGGGATCATGGTGAGCAGCGGGGCGGATTTGCGGCGGTTGGCCTGCACCGCGCCGCTGCGGATGATGGCCATGTCGCCGGAGCGGCGGTTGAGCACCAGTGCGTACTCTCCGTCGGGCGTCACCGTGATAAAGGACGGCTCAGAGCCTACGGCCGCGACGGCGATGACGCGATGCGTCTCGATGTCGATGATGGTGACGTCGGACGATCTCGGGTTCGCCACGTAGAGGAATCCCGGTTTGAGGGAGGCGGCCATGGCTCCGGGACTTCGGCCGGCCAGCCGGGTCTGGGCGATCTCGGTCCGGTAGGGGTAGACGACCACGACGGCATCCATGCCTTCGCCGGTGATGAAAAGCTGGCCGCCGTCGGCGCTGAAGCAGATCTGGCCGGGCCGCACGGCGAGCGGGAGCTGCGTGACCATACGGGTGGTGGCCGTGTCGACGATGGAAAGCATGCGGTCGCTCGGGTTTGTCACCAACAGTTGGCGGCCGTCGCTGCGAAAGCGCACCGCCCCCAAATCTGAGCCGGTTTGGAATGCACGTTCCGTGCGGCGGCTGTCGAGCTTCGCCAGCGCAACTTCGCCGCTCGAAGCGAACCCGACGGCCGCCAGCGGATCATACGGCGAGAGATCGAAATCGGTGGCGGCTCCGGGAAGGCGCAGGCCTCCGTCGTTCTGGAACCGGTCGAGGCCGACGTGCAGGAGTTGGCCGCCGACGAGCACCCAGAGGGCGGAACGGTCGGGAGTGAGGCGCATCGTCACGGCAGGCCCGCTGAAGCGAACCTGACGCCGGATGGACTGTGCGGCGGCGTCGATCTCAACCACGGCGCCCAGCTCCGGAAGCAGGGCGTAGACGGCTCCGCGGCCCTGGTGCGAAAGGACCTGAGACGGGGCGGCGGGCAGCGGGATGCGGCGGGCGACGGCGAGGGCGCCCAGGTCCACCACCACCACCGCCTTACCTTCCTCGCTGGCGACGAACGCATAGCCGGCGAGCACCTTGCGGGTGCAGGCCGCCGCGGCCGCTCCCGCAGAGACCGCCAACCACTTACGCCGGTTCACGAATCGCCATCCTCCCGCACCTCGTGTCCCACGGCCCGTAGCGCTGCGACGGCGGCCGACACGTGCTCCTCCTTCACCAGAACATAGTCGGTATCGAATGTCGAGATCGCGAAGATCGGCACAGCCGCGTCGGCGAGCGGGCGCGCGATGGAGGCCAGGATGCCGACCTGATCGAAGGCGAACGGCCCGACGAGCGCGAGGGCGCGCCAACCCCCTTCCACCCGCGCGCCGGCTGACGTGTGAACTTCTTCGCAGACGATGGACAACTCCTCAGCGGTGCGCGTCACGGAGAAGAAGCCCGACCGCGTGACCTTTGGCGGAATGGCCTCTCGCGGGTCCAGGCGGGTGACCGCGAGCCGGAGCGGCAGGGCGCGAATTGTCAGAGGCATCGAAGGCCGAGTATAGCGTCCGGCGGCGAGCCCCGGCTGGATGATACAGTCAGGACGCGGTGACACACGAGGAACTGCACGCATTCATTTCGGCTCACCCGCTGGCCGTTGTGGCCTCTCAATCGCGGGAAGGGGAGCCGCAGTCGGCGCTGGTTGGCATCGCCGTGACTTCGCGCCTGGAATTGGTCTTCGACACGCTCAAGAGCAGCCGCAAGTACGCGAATCTCAAATCCAACCCAGCCTGCTCTTTCGTCATCGGCTGCTCGGGAGATATCACGATCCAGTTCGAAGGTGTCGCGGAGGAGATCACCGACAGCACGCCCGCGCGGTTTCGGGAAACGTACTTCCAGCAGTGGCCCGGCGGCCGCACGCGGGCGAAGTGGGCGGAGATCACGTGGTTCGTCGTGCGGCCCCGCTGGCTGCGGTACTCGGACTACGGGCAGGACCCGGACTACATCGAGGAAATGCGCTTCGACGAGCCTATATCTTCGGCTTCGTCAAATGCTCGTGCTTGAGGTCGTCCACGTGGGCGGCTTCGATGAGCGCCGCGAGTTTCCCGGCGAGTTCCTGGGCGAAGGGGATTTTCCGGAGCGCTTCGACTTCGCCCATGGCTTCCGCGCGGCGTCCCATGAGAAGGAGCGATATTCCGAGACTATAGTGGGCTTCGGCGTAGTGGGGCCGCAGCCCGATGGCCTTATCGTAGGCCGCCACCCGCTCCTTGGTACGGCCCAGTTTCCCCAGCGCGAATCCGAGATGGAACCACGCCTCGGGGTAGGTAGGCTGCCAGCGGACGGCTTCGGCGAGGTTGCGGACGGCGCGGTCGTACTGCTCGGCCCAGATCTGGCCAAGGCCGGCCTGGTAGGCCTCCTCGGCGGCAGTGTTGTGCCGCTCGGACCACTCTTCGATGCTGAGCAGGGGCTGGGAGGGGAGGTCGCGCACGCGGTGCATTGCAATGGCGAAGGCCACGTAGCGAGTACCGAGGAACTGAGGAAGCAGCAATGCGGCGGCGCGCCCGCGAGCATCGAGGACAGGCGCCCCGGCAAGCTCCGCCTTGGTTTCCTGTGAGAGTTCGAGGATCACGCCGCAGCCGGGCACGTCCCGGGCGGCCTTCGGCGCCGAAGGCAGTTCATCGCCGAAGCCGGCGGTTTGCGATCCACCCTCGACCCACACCAGGGCGACGCCGAGCGCGGGCTCGTCGTTGATGACCCAGCGAACGGGCCGGGGCGAGGCGCCGTCCTCGATCACTTCCATCCTCCGGGCGCCGACGAGCAGGGAGCGGGCGGTGGCCAAGCGGCCCGCGTCATCGAGAAACACGCCTAGTCCGACGCGCTTGCCGCCGGCCGAGTCATAGGCTATGACGCGTACGTCGGCGGCGGATGCACCGAGCGCGGCAAACACGACCAGGAGCGGAAACTTCACTCATGAGGGAGACGCCGGAAGTTGTCCGGCGGTTGCAGGGGCGGCCACTTGCGGGGCAATCTTACCTTCGGGTATAGTTGAGGCTCCGTGATCTCTTCAGACCAGTGGCAGTGTGCCCTCGCGCGCCACGCTGCAATCGAACAGAGCCTCGCCTCGATTCAACAGCGCCAGCAGACCATCTTCCGGAACGTGCACGTTCTCTCCCGCATGGTGGACGTCGGCTCCCGGATGCTGGCGAAGGCCACCCTCACGCGCGAGCGGGCCGAAGGCCAATTGAGCCGCCTCGACCGCTGCCACGACTCGACCGAGCAGAGGCTGCGCGACGTGCTGCTCGAACTGCGCGCCGGGCGATAGCCGCGGGGACGGATCGGGTACCATGAAGAGTACCCTCCGATGCCCGTTGAAATCGACCTAAAGAAGACCGTCAATCTCCCCAAAACCGGCTTTCCGATGAAGGCGAATCTCACTTCGCTCGAGCCGCGGCTGCTCGAGGAGTGGGAGCAGACGAAGCTGTATCACCGCATTCGGGAGGCGCGGGCGGGCCGGCCTCAGTTCGTGCTGCACGACGGTCCGCCGTACGCCAACGGCTTCATGCATATGGGTACGGCGTTCAACAAGCTGATTAAGGACTTCATCGTCAAAAGCCGCAGCATGGCGGGCTTCGACGCGCCGTATGTTCCCGGGTGGGACTGCCACGGGCTGCCCATCGAGTTGAAGGTGGAGAACGAACTGGGCAAGAAGAAGGCGTCCATGACGCCGGCGCAGATTCGCGCCGCCTGCCGCGCCTACGCGGAGAAGTTCGTCGAAATCCACCGCAAGGACTTCAAGCGGCTGGGTGTGTTCGGGCGCTGGGAAGACCCGTATTTGACGATGAGCGCCGAGTTCGAAGCCGCCATCGCGGGCGCCTTCCTCGACTTCCTGGAGCGCGGGTACATCTATAAAGGCTTGAAGCCGGTGAACTGGTGCATCCACGACCGGACCGCTTTGGCGGAGGCGGAGGTGGAGTACGAGAACCACACGAGCCCGTCGATCTGGGTCCGCTTCGCGTTGACGTCGGACCCTGCGGCGATCGACGTGGCGTTGGCCGGCAAGCCCGTCTTCGCGTTGATCTGGACCACTACGCCCTGGACGATTCCGGCGAACCTGGCGATTGCGTATCATCCCCGCTTTGAATACGTAGCGGCGGAGGTCAGGGGCGAGGTGTACATTGTCGCCCGGGAGCTGCTTGCGGTGACGGCGGAGCGCTGTGGATGGCTGGACCCTGAGGTGATAGCCACGTTCACCGGCGGCAAGCTGGAACGCGCCGTGTTCCGTCACCCGTTCCTGGAGCGGGATTCGCTCGGCATTCTGGGGGATCACGTCACGCTGGAGCAGGGTACCGGCGCAGTGCATACGGCGCCGGGACACGGCCAGGAAGACTACGTCGTCGGCCAGCAATACGGGATCGGGGTGTACTGTCCGGTGGACGGACAGGGACGGTTCTTTCAAGCGGAGGGCGCTGAGGGCAAGCTTCCCGACGAACTGCTGGGGAAGACGGTGTGGGAAGCGAACCCGGATGTGATCGGACTGTTGCGCGAACGCGGCGCATTGCTGGCCGAGAAGAAACTGGAGCATAGCTACCCGCACTGCTGGCGTTGTCACAATCCCACCATCTTCCGCGGGACGGAACAGTGGTTCATCGGAATGGATCGCAACGATCTGCGGGGGCAGGCGCTGGAGGCGATCCGGGCGGTGGAGTGGAATCCGGCGTGGGGCGAGGAACGCATCTCGAACATGATTGCGACCCGGCCGGACTGGTGCATCTCACGGCAGCGCGTCTGGGGCGTTCCCATCACGGTGTTCTATTGCGAAGGGTGCGAGAAGCCGATGACGGACCGCAGGTACCTGGACCCGATTGTGGCGCAGTTCCGGGAGAAGACGGCGGATGTCTGGTGGGACAAGAGCGCGGCGGAGTTGCTGGCGCCGGAGGCAACCTGCGCGTGCGGGTCCAAGCAGTTCCGGAAAGAGAGCGACATCCTGGATGTGTGGTTCGATTCCGGCTCCAGCCACCTGGCGGTGCTGACGCCGGAGAGCAACCTGCCTTGGCCGTCGGACATGTACATCGAGGGCGGGGACCAGTATCGCGGGTGGTTTCACAGCTCGCTGCTGATCGGGGTGGGGCTGCGCGGCCGGGCCCCGTACCGGAGTTGCGCGACGCACGGCTGGACGCTGGACGCCGACGGCCGCGCGATGTCGAAATCGCTGGGCAACATTATCGAGCCGCAGGAAATCATCAAGAAGTATGGCGCGGAGGTGCTGCGGCTGTGGGTGGCGTCGGTAGAGTTCACGGAAGACGTGCGGATCTCCGACGCGATGCTGCAGCAGCTGTCCGACGCATACCGTAAGATCCGGAACACGTTCCGCTACGCGCTCGGCAACCTGGACGGCTTCGACCCGGTGGCCGACGCGGTGCCGGTGAACGAGTTGCTGGAGATCGACCAGTGGATTTTGACGCGCGCCGAGAAGATGGTGGAGCGCTGCCGCGCCTGGTACGACGAGATCTCGTTCCACCGCGTGTACCAGGCGGTCTACAACTTCTGCGTGACGGATCTGAGCGCGATCTACTTCGACGTGTTGAAGGACCGGCTGTACACGAGCGCCACGCGCTCGCACGCACGCCGCAGCGCACAGACCACGCTGTACCGGCTGACGTACGCGCTGGTGCGCCTGCTGCCACCGATTCTCACCTTCACCACGGAAGAAGTGTGGAGTTACCTGCGAAAGCCGGCGGGGGCGCCGGAGAGTATTCACATGGCTCTGTTTCCCGAGCCCTCTGAATTGACCGAGGGCCTCAGCGACGAACACCGCAAGCGGGCGGAGAACTGGGAGCGGCTGGCGGCGGTGAGGGAGCAGGTACTGAAGAGCCTGGAGGTGGCGCGGGAGAAGAAGTTTATCGGGGCGCCGCTCGAAGCGCGGGTGCACCTGAAGGCGAACGGGGACCTTTGCCCGCTGCTCGAGCGGTACAAGGATGTGCTGCCGGGCCTGTTCATCGTTTCCGAGGTCGCGCTGGAGAACTGCGCGGCGACGGATGTCGACCTCGCAGTGCACGTGGAGCGCGCGACCGGCACGAAGTGCGAGCGCTGCTGGAAGTA
The DNA here is from genome assembly GCA_033763935.1 of Bryobacteraceae bacterium. GTDB lineage: Bacteria > Acidobacteriota > Terriglobia > Bryobacterales > Bryobacteraceae > DALYJJ01. The sequence continues at coordinate 132,167 of JANRJO010000042.1, read as the reverse complement.
CACGCACGATGTGGGAGCCGACGGCGACCTGCCGACCGTGTGCGCGGCTTGCGCGTCCGCGGTGAAAGAGATGACGGCCGCCTGATGTCGCCCCGAGTTCTTCTCTATTCGATCGCGGCGGGGGTGTTTCTGCTCGACCGGGTCACCAAGTGGATCATCGAGTCCTCGGTGGCGCAATGGTCGACGATCGTGGTGATCCCCGGATTCTTTCAGATCATCCACACGCGCAATCCCGGGGCGGCCTTCTCGATCCTGGCGGACGCTCCGGAATCGGTGCGCCTTGCGGTGCTGGTGGGGCTGTCGGCGATTGTACTCGGATTCATCGCCACGCTCCTCTGGAACGCTTCCAGCCGGCTCGCGCAGGAGCATTGGAGCCTGCGCCTCGGCCTGGCGCTGGTGTTCGGCGGGGCACTCGGGAACGTGTATGACCGGGCGGTGAGCGGCGCGGTGACGGACTTCCTGGACTTCTTTGTGGGCTCGTACCATTGGCCCACGTTCAACGTGGCCGATATGGGCATCACGACGGGGGCCGCGTTCATGCTGTTAAGTATTTGGCGGGGGCGCCGCCAGGAGCCGGTGCACCCGTAATCCATGTTTCCGAAACTGGTGGAGTTTGGCGACTTCTTCCTGCCCACTTATGGGCTGCTGGTAGCGCTCGGTTTTCTGGCGGGACTGTGGGTCACTACCAGGCTGGCGCGGCGCGCCTCGCTGAATTCCGAGACGATCACCAACCTGGCGGTGTACTGCGCGCTGGCGGGCATTGCCGGGGCAAAGCTGCTGATGTTCCTGTGGGACATCGACTACTTCGTGAAGAACCCGGGCGAGTTGTTCTCGCTGACGACCCTGCAGGCAGGCGGCGTCTTCTACGGCGGGCTGATCCTCGCCATCGTGGTCGCCTTCTGGTATGTGCGGCGGCAGAAACTGCCGGGGCTGCCGACGGCGGATCTCTTCGCGCCGGGTATCGCGCTGGGGCATTCCATTGGCCGGCTGGGCTGCTTCGCCGCCGGATGCTGCTGGGGCGCGCGCTGCGAGCAGCCTTGGGCGGTGACCTTCACGGATCCCGCTGCGCACCAACTGGTGGGCGTTCCGCTCGGCATTCCGCTGCACCCCACACAGTTGTACGAAGCTGCCGCGGAGCTGGTCATCTTCGCGATCCTCTATCGCCTGGCGCGAAAGCCTCACCTTGCCGGCCACGTCATCGGCATGTACCTGCTGCTCTACGGAAGCGCCCGCTTCGTGGTGGAGTTCTGGCGCGAGCATGAGCAGGGCCTGATTTGGGGCCTCTCCAACTCGCAGTGGATTTCGGTGGCGCTGATCTCCGCGGGCTTGTGGCTGCGGTTCCGGCGACAGGCAGCACTGGCAACAGCATAACTTCTCATGGCACGCATCTTCCCATTCCGTCCGTATCGTTACGCCCCGTCCGCGGGGCCGCTCGACCGCCTGGTGACGCAGCCGTACGACAAGATCAGCCCTGCCATGCAGGCACGATACTTGTCCCTGAGCCCGTATAACCTGGTGCGAATCATATTGGGCGAGCGCAAGGCCGGCGACACGGACGAGGAGAACGTCTACACGCGGGCCGCCGCGCACTTCGAGGCGTGGCGGCGAGAGGGCGTCCTGCAGCGCGACGCGACGCCCGCCTTCTACGCCTACTTTCAGGAGTTCACGGTTCCCGGCGGGCAGGAGCGGCTGGTGCGCAAGGGCTTTATTGGCCTGGGCGCGGTGGAAGATTACGAGGCGCGCATCGTTCACCGTCATGAACAGACGCTCTCGGGACCCAAGAAGGACCGGCTGCAGGTGCTGGAGCACACGCGTGCGCACTTCGGCCAGATCTTCATGCTCTATCCCGACCCGGAGCGCGCGGTTGACGCGATCCTTGACGAAGCCGCTCAGGGTGAGCCCGCGGCGTGTGTCACGGACGAGTACGGCGCCGTCCACACGCTGTGGCGCATCGACCAGCCGGCGCAAATCGAGAAGATGCAGGCGCTGATGGCGGACAAGAAGCTGCTGATCGCGGACGGCCATCACCGCTACGAGACGGCGCTCAACTTTCGCAATGCGCACCCGGAATTGCCGGGCGCGGCGAACGTGATGATGACCTTTGTCAACATGCATTCGCCGGGGCTGCGGATTCTGGCGACGCACCGGGTGGTGTCGAACGTCCCCTCGCTTGCGCCGGCGACCTTCCTGGAGCGGGCGGCTGCGCACTTCTCCGTGACGCCGCTGGTCTCGCAAGCCGAGCTCGAGATGGCGTGGGCCGCGCCGCATGCGGCCACTGTGCGCATTGGCGTGGCGTTCCCCGGCGATGGCCCGCTGTATCTGCTCGAGACGCCCAGGGAGGGCCGCCTCGACGTGCCCGTGTTGCATGAGACGGTACTGCGCGACGTGCTCGGGATCAGCGAAGAGGCGGTCCGCGACGAAAAGCACCTGAAGTACGTTCGCGGCCTCAATGCGGCGGTCAAAGAGGTGCGTGAGGGCGGGGCTCAGGCGGCGTTTCTGCTGGAGCCGACGCCGATTGAGGACATGGCGCGCATCAGTTTCGGCGGCGGCGTGATGCCGCAGAAGTCCACGGACTTCTACCCAAAGCTGCTCAGCGGGCTTACCATATACAAAGTAGATGAAGCGTAAGCTCCTCATCGCCGGTGCCGTGGTCGTAGCCGCCTATGGGGCTGCGATCGCGTCCATCTATTGGGCCATGCGGCAGCCGCCGGACCGCTTCGGCGCCTTCATGAAGCATGTACCCATGCCGGCGATGATGGTGATCCCCTTCGAGCCGCTGTGGATGTCAGCACGCGCCGGGACGCTGAAGACCGGAGACGCGGCGCCCGACTTCACACTGCCGACGGTCGATCGCACGGAGCAGGTGCGGCTCTCGGAAGTGTGGCGGGAGCGGCCGGTGGTGCTGATCTTCGGCAGCTACACTTGACCGCCCTTTCGCCGGGAGGTTCCCGCGCTCAACAAGCTGTACGAAAGCTACAAAGACCGGGCCGCCTTCTACGTGGTCTATATCCAGGAGGCGCACCCCACGGACTTGTGGCAGCTTCCTTCGAACGAGCGCGACGGCGTGCTGTTCGCCTCGCCCAAGTCGAACGAGGAGCGGGCGGGCACGGCGACGGCATGTGTGCGCAAATTGGGGATCAAGATCCCGGCGCTGATCGACGGGATCGACGATTCCGTGGAGCGCAATTACACGGGCTGGCCGGACCGTATTTACGTGATCGACCGGCGCGGCAACATCGTGTTCAAGAGCAAGCCGGGCCCGTTCGGTTTTTCAACGGACGGGCTGCGGAACGTCCTGGAAGGAACACCCTCGTTGTATAGTGGCGGAAGCGATGGCATCCTGGGCCCGCCTCCATCTCCTCCTGTGCGTTTGGCCTCTCGCCGCGCAAACGACTGACGTTCACGCCATCCTCGCTTCCCGGTGCCGCGTTTGCCATACGGGCGCGGCGGCACAGGCGGGCTTAAAGATGGACGCGCGCGAAGACCTGTTGCGCGGGGGGCAGAACGGGCCGGCGATCATCGCGGGCAAGAGCGGGGAGAGCCTGCTCGTCGCCAAGGTGGAAGGTAAGGCGGGACAGCGGATGCCGCCGGCCGGCCCGCCGCTCTCGCCAGATGCCATTGCGGCAATTCGGAAGTGGATCGACGACGGCGCGGCCTGGCACGCTGCGAAGCCGTCGCCGCCGGACCGCCTGGCGCCCTTCGCGCCGCGAGTCCCGGAGGTACCCGGCGGCGCCGCGCCGAATCCGGCGGACCGCTTCCTGCCGGCTGCCGGCGCACTCGTTTCTGACGCCGTCTTCGCCCGCCGCGCGTACTTCGACCTCCACGGGCTCCCTCCCACCCCGGAGCAGTCAGCGGCGTTCGAGAGGGACACCTCGCCGGACAAGCGCGGGCGGCTGATCGACAGGCTGTTGAGCGAGCGCACGCAGTATGCCGAGCACTGGATCAGCTTTTGGAACGACCTGCTGCGCAACGACGAGGGCGTGGTCTATCACGGCGAGCGAAAGTCCATCACGGATTGGCTGCTTGCGTCACTCAGGGAGAACCGGCCGTACGATGCGATGGTGCGCGCACTGCTGAACCCGGTGGCGAAGACTGACCCGGACGGCTACCTGGTAGGCATGACATGGCGCGGCGTGATCAGCGCCAGCCAGACGCCGCCGATGCAGGCGGCACAGAACGCCGCGCAGGTGTTTCTCGGCATCAATCTGAAGTGCGCGGCCTGCCACGATAGTTTCGTCAACCGCTGGAAGCTGGCGGACACGTTTGGCCTCGCCGCCATGTTCTCCGACGACAGGTTGGAGATGGTCCGCTGCGACGTGCCGACAGGCAAGACGGCGGTGGCGAAGTTCCCGGTCCCCGATCTTCCGGTGAAGTTCGAAGCTTCGCTCGCGTCGCGGCGTGCGGCGGCGGCGGAGTGGTTCACGATGAAGGACAACGGGCGGTTTGCGCGTACGATCGTGAACCGTTACTGGCGGCAACTGTTCGGCTACGGCCTGATCGAGCCCGTCGACGACATGGACGCGCCCTCGTGGAACCAGGATCTGCTCGACTGGCTGGCCTCGGACTTCGCGGCGCACGGGTATGACCTGCAACACCTGTTGAAGCGCATTATGACCTCGCAGGCGTATCAGCGGCCGGCGGTCCTGCGGCAGGGTCCGGCGAAGAGCTATGTGTTCGCCGGCCCGGAACTGCGCCGGCTGACCGCCGAGCAGTTTCAGGACACCATTTCTCTGGTATCGGGTGATTGGCGGGTACGTGCGCCGCGCAACGAGACCTACGCGACCTCGACCCGCGAATGGCGGCTGAAGAGCGACCCGCTGAGCCGGGCGCTGGGACGGCCGATTCGCGACCAAGTCTACACGGAGCGGGCCTCCTCAGCGACCACTTTGCAGGCATTGGAGTTGACCAACGGCCCCCTGCTCGCGAAGCGCCTGGAGCGCGCCGCGCTCGCCCTCCTCGGCAAGCTTCCGCCGCCCCCGGCAAACCGCTTCGACAGCAAACTGATGGACAGCGGCGGCGTAGCGGTCGACATCGACATCACCGGGGCGAAAGAACTGCACCTGATGCTCGAGGATGTCGATTCCTATGATCCGGCGCGCATCGTCGCTGGATGGGCGGACGCGGAGTTGATCGGACCATCCGGGGCGACGCCCGTTCCCGACCTCGCCAGCGTCAAGACGCCGTCCACGCGAGTGATCGACCTTGCCGGCAAGGGATACACGCGCTTTCGCGCCCGCGCCTTTATTGATGAAGCCTCGCGTAAGAGCGACATCAGCCCGGCGGTGCGCTTCTTCGTGTTCACCGAGAAGCCGGACCCGGAGCGCCTGGTGCGCCTGGAACCACCGCCTTCGGGGCACGGCGTACCCGCTGACCTCACCGGACACCTCTACCGGCACCTGCTTTCGCGCCCTCCCACAACCGAGGAGCGCCGCCTGGCTGATCCATTGACGAAGTCTGCGGCGGGCCTCGAAGACCTGTTGTGGGCGCTGCTGATGTCTCCCGAGTTCCAATACATCCACTAGCCATGCGTACCCGACGAGACTTCCTGCGAGAGACAGCGCTGGCCGCGATCGCGTCGACCGCGCCGCGCGCCCTGGCCCAACAGCCGGCAGCGCCCCAGGCCACGGCCGACAGCATGATCCTCCTCTGGATGGCCGGCGGCATGGCGCAGACGGAGACGTTCGACCCCAAACGGTACACTCCTTACGAAGCCGGCCTTGAGAGCAAAGCCGTGCTGAGCACCTTCCCCTCAATTCCCACCGCGGTCGATGGCCTTCGCTTCTCCGAGGGCCTCGACAGCATCGCGAAGGTGATGGACCGCGGCGCCATCGTTCGATCCCATCGTGTCGGCGACCTGGGATTCATCCTGCACTCGCGCCATCAATATCATTGGCATACCGGCTACGAGCCGCCGCAACCGCTTGCCATGCCGCACCTCGGCTCCTGGATTGCGAAACTCCTGGGTCCCCGGAACCCTGACATGCCGGCGTTCGTCGCCGTCGGGCAGAACATGGAGATCGGCGCCGAGAGCGACGCGCTCAAGAGTTTCCATACGGCGGGCTTCCTGGGGACCGAGCATGGCCCGTTCCTGATTACCGACCCACGGGACGCGATTGCGAATGTGCAACCGCCTGCCAAGATGGCGGGGGGCCGCTTCGAGCGGCGCTATGGGCTCTACCGTAAGATGGTGGAATCGAACCCGGCGCTGCGCGGCGCGAGCGATTACCAGCGGGAATCGCTGTTGCGATCCATGGAGAACGCGGACCGGTTGCTGCGCTCGCCGGCGGCCAAGGCGTTCGATCTGACGCTCGAGCCGAAGGCCTCGTTCGAGGCGTACAACACCGGCCGCTTCGGCCTGGGGTGCCTGCTGGCGCGACGCTTGACGGAAGCGGGCGCTCGCTTTATCGAGATCTCCTCGGAGTACATCCCCTTCCGCCATTGGGACACGCACGAGAACGGGCACGAGCGGGCGAAGGCGATGAAGGCGCAGATCGACCGGCCGATTGCGCAGTTGGTGCGCGACCTCGACGAGCGCGGGCTGCTGTCGCGAACGATCGTGGTGCTGGCGAGCGAGTTCGGCCGCGACATGATGACCGAGGGCAAGCCCGGCAAGGAAGTGAAGGAACAGGTAACGCAGCCCGAGCGGATGACCTCGCCCCAACATTACGGCATGCACCGGCACTTCACGGAGGCTGGCTCCGTGCTGATCTTTGGCGGCGGGTTTAAGAAGGGCCTGGTGTACGGCGAGACGGCGAACGAAAGGCCGTGCAGCATCGTAAAGGATCCCGTGACGATTACGGACCTGCACGCGACGCTGTTCGCAGCGATGGGAATTGCGGCGAACGCGGGCGTGGTGATCGAACAACGTCCGGTCTACGTGACGAAGGACGGCAAGGGCGAAGCGGTTCGCGCGTTGCTTTCCTAGCGCGCCCAATCACCGCGGTAGGGCGGATCGATGTAGTTGTTCGCGGCGGCGTTGCTGGTGACCTTGAGCGCGGCGCTGTCCCACAGGAGTTTCTCGCCGGGCATGCGTTGCGAAAGGCAGCCGAGCAGGAGCGCCTCCGTTACCGGGGCCTGCGTTTCGAAGTTGGCGACGGGCTTCGGCCCGCCTTTACACGCGGCCAGCCACTGGTCAATGGCATGGTCCGTACGGTCGCGCGGATCGCGGCGCGGCGCAGGAGCGAAGCGCTCGTTCGACGGGATCAAGCGCGGGTTATCGCCGTTGAAGCCGCCAAGGATGAGACCCTTCTCGCCCACGTACAGCACGCCTTCCTGGCCTCGTGAGAACTGGCGCTCGTCCGCCTCCGAAAGCCCGGCCGGGCGCGGCGGCTTCAACCCGCCGTCGTACCAGCTCAGCCGCATTCCGTCCTTGAACGTCAGATGGACCAGCGACGCCTTCGGGTACGTCTCGGCGAACGATTCGCTGGTGGTGGCCTCCACGGAAACCGGCGGCGTCAGATTCAGGATCTTGAAGAGGCCGGCGAAGCTGTAGCAGCCCATGTCTCCGAACGAACCGCAGCCGAAGTCCAGCCAGCCGCGCCAGGAGAACGGCTGGTAGGAGGGATGGTACGGCCGCTCCGGCGCCGGGCCCACCCACATGTTCCAGTCGAAGCCTTCCGGCACGGGCGGTGTATCCTTGGGCCGTGCGACGCCCTGCGGCCAGAACGGCCGAGTCGACCAGTTGTGCACCTCCCGCACGCGTCCGATTGCCCCGCCGGCGATCCATTCGGCGATAGTCTTCGATTCTGGAATCGACGGGTTGTTCACCGTTACCGACGTGGCCACGCCCGTCTCACGCGCCACGGCCGCCATGCGCCGCGCCTCACCGATGGCGTGGGTCATCGGCTTCTGGCACAGCACATGCTTCTTTTTGCGCATCGCGGCGATGGAGATCGGAGCGTGCCAGTGATCGGGGGTCGCTACATAGACCGCGTCCAGGCCGCTTTCCTTCTCCAGCAGTTCCCGGAAGTCGGCATAGGCATTGCAGCCCCGATAGTTGCCGGAGCGCTTGGCCTGCCCGTAGTACGCCTCCACCAAACGCTTCGCCGGCTCTCTGCCGCCGAAGCCGAGGCTGGTCTTGAACTGTTGCGTCAGTAGGGCATCGCCCGGCGAAGCGAGGTCCTCGGCCCAGCCTTCGAAGCCGGTTCCGAGCGTCTCGCGGGCCTGCTTCAACAGTGCGTTCTTGCCGTATTCGACGTAGTCCTTGCTCGCGCGATTGCAGTCGCATACGGCCACCATCTGCACTTGTGGCTTGAGCAGCAGGTCCATGCTGATGGCGGTGCCTTGCCGGCCCATGCCGATGGCAGCCAGCGTAACGCGATCGCTCGGCGCGACCTGGCCGGCAAACGCTCCCACGGTGGCGCGCGGCAGAATGAACAAACCAGCGCCCGCAAACTCTCGCCTGGTAATCATGACTGCGCTCCTGTCACCCGCTGAATGAGAGTCTTCACTTCGCCGATGGTCTGCGCCTCACGGCTCATGATCTCGTCGGGTGCGATCTTCTCCGCGCCCCAGGGGCCCTGCTCGATCCCCCACCAGCCCTTGTAGCCGCCTTCGAGGGCGGTGCGCACCAGTTTCTCCATGTCGAAGTCGGGCTCCACTTTCGCACCCCAGGTGCCCTTGACGCTGATTGCGCGGCCGTAGGGCAAGGTCTTCTTCACCGCAGCGTACCGGTCGTCGCCGCGATTCCAGTTGCCCAAGTCGACCAGGAGCGCGAAGTCCGGGTGGGCGACGGTCTTCACCAGGGACACGAGAATGTCGGGATCGGAGGAGGCGCGCCCGTGGTTCTCCACCAGGATCTGCACTCCGGAACCCTTCGCATACTCGGCGAGGTTGCGCATTGTTTCCGCGCCCCGTTTCACCAGGTCCTTGTCCTGCTTCCAGTCCTCCAGACCTCCGTAGAGGTTGCAGCGGACGAACTTGCAGCCGAGGTAGTGCGCGGCGTCCACCCATTTGCGATGGGCGCGCTCGGCCTGCCGCCGCTCGGTCGCGTCGATGGCCGCCGTAGCGCCTTCCAGGTCCACCATCAAGAGGTACCCGTCCACGCCGTTATCCGCACACGCCTTCTTCAGCTTGCCGAGGTACTGGAGCGTCGGGTTTTCAAAGAACTGGTTGACGTACTCCAACCCCAGGATGCCGAGTTTGTTTCTCAGGATTGCCGGTAGTTCGAGCAGCTTCCACTTACCGGCGAAGAAGCTGCGGCTCATCGACCAGGACGCCAGCGAAACGCGATGCTCTGCGGCGGCTGCGGACATCAGACCAGCGCCTAAGGCGCCCGCGATGACTTCTCTTCTAGTGGTGCCCATCTCGGGCCGAGTCTATCGCAGTTTCGCGACAGGGAGGCGAACCGGCGTACCGCCGGCGGCTTTGCTGCGTTGGGCGGCCTCAATGAAGGCGAAGATCTCGAGCGACTCCTCGTTCGGCACCGGGGGCCGGCCGGTCTTGAAGAAGCCGACGATGGCCTCGAGGAGCGGTGCGTAGTCGACGGCGCGGGCCTTCGGGTCGCTGGCGCGAAATCCCTTGCCTTCGAACACGAGGACCCCATAATCGCTCTCCGGCCGCCGGAGTTGGACGGTACCGAGCCGCCCGTCGCGCCACCGCCCCACCACCACGTCGGCGTCCTTAGACGCCACGCGGGTCACCTCCTCGCAGCCGGTCCCCATCAGAGTGAACAGGAGTTCCACACCGTGGATGCCGTACCAGGAGAGGTCCATCTCGTGGTGTTCTTCGAAGGGGGCCGGCGCCCAGACTACGTATCCGGCGGCGCCGGGCGACTTCATGGCCGCCAGCGCGCCGTAGCGTAGAGCGGACGAGGTGAACCAGGGAATGCCGCCCGCTGCCCGAGCGATCTCCTCCACATCCGGCCAGCGCGACGCCAGCGGCTTGTCAATGAACACCGGCTTCTTTGCAGCGAAGGCCTTCCGCGCCTGTTCCAGGTGCCTCCGGCCGTCCACACTCAACAGGAGGACACCGTCCACCTCCTGGAGCAGTTCGTCGATGGAACCGACGAGCCGGACGCCATACTGCGACTTCAACTCCTCGGCGAATCGGTCGACGCGGGTACGGCTGGCCTCCACGTCGGGGCTGCCGCCTTTGAAGGCGGCGACCACGCGCGCATCGGGGTGGTTGGCGAGCAGTCTGGCCAGGGCAGGGGCATGAGACGTATCGGCGCCAATGATGCCCAGGCGGATGGGAGCCGCAACGCTACAAAACGGCGACAGGGACAGTAATAGGACGGACAGCCTCTTCATCACAGGGATTCTACCGCCCGGGGCCTTGTTTTTCTGGTATTGTCCGGCGGAGTGCGGCGTCCAGAAGACCAAGTGGCCGTGTGCGGCTCAGAATTAACGACCCCTGCCCGGGGTTTCGAGCAGAACCTTGCCGCACGGGCGCTCTCGCGGTGGTAGACTTTTCTACCAAGTAGGCGAAGGAGAGGGTGAGGACTCATGAGACTCTTCGCATCCAGCCTTTCGGTTCTTTTGCTGGGTTCATCACTAGGGTTCGGGCAGACGGCCGACGAGCTGAGGAGCGCCCGTTCAGCCCTGCAAAGGGCGGTGCAAGCGTCGCCCGACAATGCCGAGGCGCTCGCGGCGTACGCGCAGTTCCTGGACAAACACCGGGATCCGGACGCGCGAGCGGTTTACGAGAAGCTTCTCGGCGTGCTGGAACGGGCGGGCAATCGCGAGAAAGCGTCGCAAACGGCGCGCCGGCTGGCGCTGCTCGATCTGATCGCGGGCGACCGCGACGCGGCGGAGCGAAGGCTGGAGGCGTACCGGTCGCTGGGAGGGGCAGGGCTGAGCCTGCCGCCCGCCACGCCCGCGGCAGCCGAGGCGGCCATGATCGACGTGCCCGGCCCGCTGCGCTCGTTCGCGCGGATGGCTGCGTTGTCGCCGGACCTTTCGCCGCAGGATCTGCTGCCCGCGCTGGCGCGGAACATCGTCACCAGCGGCTACCAGGCAGCGGCATCGAGCGAATCTCTCGATCAGACCGAGTACCTGAAGCTGGTGTTCCGCTACCTGTCGCAGGCCCGGGAATTGGAGAAGCTGTCGGGGGCGGAGAAGGCGATCAAGATCGAGACCTGCGAATCCACGCAAACCGCCGACCTGCTCAGGGTGCTTGGTTTCCGCATGCGCGGCGGCTGCGGGTCAGAGGTGGTGCTGGAGACGGTCAACGCCACGCGCGCGTTCCTGACCATGGATAGCGGCTTCCCGCTGGCGGAACTGGAGCAGGCGCTGCGGACGAACCGGCCGTTCGTCTACGACTACAAGCCCACGAGGGTACCCGTCCTCTATGGCGCGGAGTACTGGCTGAGCGGGCAGAAGGACGCCAAAACGGGCGAGTTTATTGACGTGTTTATGGGCGACCCCTCGCTGTGCCGGCTCTATCTGGGTGTGTCCAAACTGGACCCGGAGACGGCGAAGGACCTCCGCCAACAGATGCCGGCGCCACGCATTCGCGCGTTCGCACACGTTCTGGATTTCTTCGGGGGCATGTTCCGGCTGCGGGGCGGCAAAGCGTTCGTTCCCGGCGGGCAGCGGGCGGCGGCGGCCTGGGGGGACTTGGCGGGCGCGTCCCCGGACCAGGGGCCCGTGTTCTACGAACGGCTGCTGGTGCGCGACGACGGTTGGCTCGCGGGCTACTACGATGCGCTGGCGCGGATTGAGGGACCGACGCTCGACTACCTGACGGAACCCGGGCGGCTGAAGCGGTTCTACGCGGCCTTGCGCGGCAAGGTGACGAGCCCCGGCCCGGCGCGGCCAGTGTTCCGCTCCAATACCGACCTGATGCTGCTTACCACGCGCCTCCGCGTCGACCGCGACGGCCGGCTGCACATCCCCGGCGGGGTAGAGGTCTGGAAGAACCTGTTCGTCAACCACCCGCATGGGAAGTACGACGGCAAGCTCACGAAGCTGGCGACTGGCTGGAAGGATCCTGACGACGTCCTGGAAGCGCTGTTCGCGCTCTGCCGGAAGGCTGTGGAGAACGAGCCGCTGAAGATCTTCATGGCGCTGAGCGACATCAACCGGGTGCGGCAGCGGCACTTGGAACCGGCCACGATTGACCGCATGGCGCGCGAGTTCCGCCGTTACGGGTCACAGTACACCATCTTCAGCGAGGCTCCGGCGCTGACCGACAAGACCGTTCTCCAGTTCCTGGACACGGTGAAGGCGGTGGATGACATCGGGAACCAGGCGCTGAAGGGTGACACGGCGGGAACGCTGCAGGCGCTCACCGGCCTCTGGCAGATCTTCACGCGGCAGGGGGTGATCCCCAGTGAAGGCTGGGACGCGGCGCTATCGCAGATCCTGGCGGGATTCACGAAAATCGACGATAACCGGCAGCTCTTCGACAGCGGGCGGGCGGGCGTCAACGCGTTGCTGAAGGCCGCGAACAGCCCGGCCAACGTCCCGGTGCAGGACCGGATGATCGACTTGTTGGCGGGCGTTTCCGCGCCAGTCGATGTGGACACGCACAACGCCCTGGTGCAGGACATGATCCGCATTTTCGAGGCGCAGCGGCTGGTTTCGCTCAAGACCATCTTCGACCTGGACGACCATCTCGAAAGCCTCTCGCGCGGCGAAAAACTAAACGCCGCACTCCTCAACCGGCTGGCCGCGCGGGTCGCCGAAATCCAGCTGCCCCGCTCCTCGCTGAGCTCGGTGGAGAAGAACTCTTTCGCCTTCGGATACTGGACGGAGAAGCACGTCGAGGAACAGCGGAAGATGAACCTGCGCGCAGTGATCGAGAAGGCGGGCCAGGACGGCGCGAAGCTGAAAGACGCGCGCGGTCTGCTGGCGCCCATACTGCGTGACACCCTGGTGGGTTTCAACTATATCCACTACGCTCCTCCAGGGGCGCAGGTGCTGTTTACCAATCCCCTGTTTGTCCGTTCGCACGATTTCATTGGCTCGCAAGGGTCGCACCAGACCTGGAAACCGACCGAGGTGTTTGGCACGGGCTGGCCCTCGAGCGCCGGCGGCCGCCTGGTAGGTTCGCTCTCGCAGCTGCCGTACGCCCTTGCCGAAGCGGAGCAGAACTTCCTGATCCCTACGCGCGAGCAGGCGCTGATCTGGGGGGACCTGGTGCCGCAGATGCTGCTGAGCGCCAAAGTGCCGCGCTGGTGGCGTGTGACGCCCGCGCAGACGCGATGGGTTTCGCTCCACATGCGCATCGCCGAGAGCCGGCTGGCGGAGGCGGCGCTGAATCCGTCGCTGCGGGAGCCGGTGATTTCTTCTTTGGACCGGCGGGCGGCGCCGGCGCGAGTCCGCCGCGTGGCTGAGCTCATCGAGAGGGGCGACGTGCGGAGCGCCATCGAGCACGTCATGCCGTCCGAGTTCTTCCTCATGGGGCTGGAACTGGCACAAAGCGGAAATGAGGCGGATCCCTTGATTGCAGAGGTTCGGCAGCTGGCGGCCACGTCCGGCCGCGAGGTATCGGCTGAGGCCATCTCGGCTGCCTTCGGCACCCCGAAGCCGACTCTCGCCAATACCTATCAGCCGCAGTTGCTGAACCTGCGCACCTTCCCGACGCTGATGGGCTACTCCAGCCGTATCATGGCGGAGAGCTGGGAGTCGAACCTGCTCTACTTTGCGGCGCTCGCGAATGACTGCCAGATGGCGCCGTCGCAGCTGAACGTGACGGTTCCGGAGTGGACGCAGAAGACGATGGAACAGATCTTCGCTACGCACCTGGAAGACTGGCCCGCGCTGTTGCGGTCCCTCCGTCTGGTCGGCGAAGAGGTTCGCGCTCAGAACAAGAGATTGATGGCGCTCGAACAGAAAGCGTCAGCACAGTAATACGGAGACATGATGCAACGTTCGCGTTGGTATTGTGCCGCGGGGGCCGTCCTGGGAATTGCCGCCGCCTGCTTCTTTGTGCCGGCCTCGCGTCTTCACGCGCAGGATTCGTCGCGACCGGTGTTTCGCGTGAAAGTGGAACTGGTGGTGCTCAGCTTCACGGTGACGGACAGCAAGGGCCGGTACATCAACGGCCTCAAGCCCTCCGACTTCCGCATTCTGGAGGACGGCATTCCGCAGAAACTGGCGACGTTCGCCGAGGGCAATCGTCCTCCGCTGCAGATCCTCGAAGACGGCACCACGCGGGCGATGACGGTGGCCGGCGCCGATCCGGAGAAGGCGGGTTCCGGTACGGACGCCTTCGTCGGCACCAACGTTTTCGTGCTGTTCGATACCAGCAACTACATGTACCGCGGCTTCGTGTATGCCTCCGACGCGATCGCGGACTTCATTCGCGGCCTCGACCGTGCGGATTCCGTTGCGGTCTACACCTATTCCCGGAATCTTTCCCGCTCGGCCGGCCTTTCCCGGGACCGCAACGACGCGCTCTTCGGACTTCGCAAGGCGGTGGCGGGCGACGACTCGGCGCTCTATAACTCGCTCCTGTTGACTCTGCGCGACGCGGCGAAGGTCCCCGGGCGTAAGGTGGTGATCGTTTTCTCGAACGGTCCGGATAATGCGAGTATGGTGGCGCCCGACGACGTGCGGGCGGTGGCGGAAGACGAGGGCATCCCGATCTACGTCATCTCAACCAACGACGCCTCAAAAGACCCGATCTCCAGCGGCGTCTTCCGGCGCCTGGCGACCCGCACCGGCGGGAAGGCGTATTTCGCCAAGACGTGGCAGAAGCAGGTGGAGGCGTTTGAAGGGATCCGCGAGGATCTGGGAAACTCCTACACCATCACTTACTATCCGCAAGCCAATCCCAACGAGGGCTTCCGCAAGATTGCAGTGGAGATCGTTTCCGATCCCGGAAAGAAGTATCGCGTATCCGCCCGGCCGGGCTATCGTCCGCGCGGGGGCTTCTAAGTTTACAACCATCACGGCACGAAACCTCGTCTTCTGTTGAACAGTATGTAGAGGAGGCGCCGCGCGCGGGCTACTGTGCGGCTGCTGGGGTTCGTTCGTCAACCAATGGCAATTCAAGTGGAGCCGGCGTTTATCCGCTGGCGCTTGCATCTGAAGTCGTCCCCGGAGTCTGTTCACCGGCTGCTGGCCACCGCAGCCGGCAGGAAACGCTTCTGGGCGGAGTCCGCTCCCGAGCTGGACGGCGAGATTCTCTTCACCTTCACAAATGGACAGAAGCTGGTGAGCCGAGTTCTGGAGAACACGCCTCCGAACCGGTTCGCGCTCACGTACTTTTCCGGCAGCCACGTCACCATTGAGCTGCAAGCGGACGGGACGGGGGGCACGGACCTGACGCTGACCGAATGGAACGTTCCCGACGAGGATCGGTTGGAGAACGTCGCCGGTTGGGTCAGCGTTCTGTTGAGCCTGAAGGCGGCCGCCGATTTCGCCGTGGACCTTCGGAACCACGACCCGGGCCGGGGTTGGTACGACGGCTACGTCGACGTGTAATTTTCTTAAACCTACGCGCCGGTTCTCGGTCTATAGGCAGGAGAACGAGATGAATCGGCAATCGTCCCGAGAGATGTACGAAGGTATCGCCACCGGCTTGGGCTGGTTCAGCATTGGGTTGGGGGCAGCAGAAGTGATCGCTCCGGGATCCGTCGCGCGAATGGCCGGCATTCGCACCGGACCGGGCTCGCAGAAGATCATCCGCTCACGCCTCTACGGCATGCGGGAGATTGCGGCCGGCGCGGGCATCCTCTCGCAGAACCAGCGTGCACCGTGGCTGTGGAGCCGCGTCGCGGGCGACTTGATCGACATCGCCACGCTGGCCGGCGCCTTGGCGTCGGGCCGGAACGACCGCAAGCGCGTCGCCTATTCCCTCGCCGCTGTGGCGGGCATCACGGCGCTCGACGTCGTTACGGCGCAGGAGTTGAGCCGTACGGGCTTCAGCGCGGCCAACGGCTCCGCGCTCCAGACTCTGCGCATGAAATCGATTACGGTCAACAAGCCGGTGGAGGAGGTGTACGCCTTCTGGCGCAACTTCGAGAACTTCCCATCTTTCATGCCGCACCTGGAATCCGTCCGGAGCACAGGAGACCGGCGTACCTTGTGGCGGGCGCGCGGGCCAATGGGCCGGATTGTCGAGTGGGAGGCGGAAATTACTGAGGAAAGGCCCAACGAGTGCATAGCCTGGCATTCACTCGAAGGCTCCGACGTGGCTAACTCGGGGAGCGTTCGTTTTGAGAGAGCGCCGATGGACCGGGGCACCGTGGTTCGCGTGCAGATCCGGTATACGCCACCGGCCGGCAGGTTCGGAGCTACCGTAGCGAAGCTGTGGGGCAACGACCCCGAGCAGATGTTGGACCGCGACCTCCGCACCTTCAAACAAATCATGGAGACTGGCGAGGTGGTGCACTCCGACGCCAGCATCCACCGCGGCGCGCACGCCGCGCAACCGCCGGAGCTCGCCGGCGCCCGGAGCTGAGAGAGGAGACCCCGATATGAGAGCCAACGTCTGGAACGGCAAGAAGGATGTGCGCGTTGAGCAAGTGCCGGATCCGGTGATCTTGAACCAGCGCGACGCGATTGTTCGGATCACATCCACGGCAATATGCGGGTCTGACCTGCATCTCTACAATGGCTTCGTGCCCACCATGGAGAGCGGCGACATCATGGGCCACGAGTTCATGGGCGAGGTCGTGGAAACGGGTTCTCGAGTCACCAACCTGAAGAAGGGCGACCGCGTGGTGGTTCCCTTTCCCATCTCCTGCGGCGGCTGCTTCTCCTGCCGGAGCGGGCTGTGGTCGTGCTGTGAGAATTCGAACCCGAACGCGTGGATGGCCGAGAAGCTGTGGGGCTTTTCGCCGGCGGGTATCTACGGCTACTCGCACCTAACCGGCGGCTATGCCGGCGGGCAGGCCGAGTACGCCCGGGTGCCGTTTGCCGACGTCGGGCCGCTGAAGGTGCCTGAGGGCATGTCCGACGAGAAGGTGCTCTTCCTCTCCGACATCTTCCCCACCGGATACATGGGCGCCGAGATGTGCAACCTGAAGGGGGGAGAGACGGTGGCCGTGTGGGGCTGCGGCCCGGTGGGCCAGTTCGCTATCGCCAGCGCGTACCTGCTGGGCGCGGAACGAGTGATCGCCATCGACCGAGTTCCCGAACGGCTGCAGATGGCGCGCACGCACGGCAAGGCCGAGACCCTCAACTACCTCGATGTGAACGTCTACGAGGCGCTGAAGGAATTGACCGGAGGCCGAGGGCCCGACGCCTGCATCGACGCGGTCGGCCTGGAAGCGCATGGTCCGGGGGCGATCTACGCCTATGACCGCATGAAGCAGGCGATGATGCTGGAGACGGACCGCCCGATTGCGCTGCGCGAGGCCATCATGTGCTGCCGCAACGGCGGCATTGTATCGGTCATCGGCGTGTACGGCGGCTTCATCGACAAGTTCCCCATGGGCTCGGTAGTGAACCGCTCGTTGACCATTCGGAGCGGGCAGTGCCACGTGCACCGCTACCTGAAGCCGCTGCTCGAGCATATCGAGAAAGGCGACATCGATCCGACGTACATCATCACGCACACACTGCCGCTGGATCAGGCGCCGCAGGGGTTCAAGATGTTCAACGACAAGCGCGACCACTGCGTGAAGGTCGTACTAAAGCCGCAAGTGCATTAGAGCCTTCGCGCGCGACCAAACGGGGTGGACTGCATCCAATAGAGGGTTACAATAGGGATGTATACACCGTGGGGGCGTACCGGCTTCGACGGGATTGAATCGTTGTGGTAAGGCGTGTCGGGTTCCGAGCTCCCGTAAAACGATCGGAAAACCATAACTGCCAATCAGCAGTTTGCTTACGCTGCCTAATTAATTAGGTAGCCGCCCCGGCCGGGGGGCTCGCACTCCGGCTAGCGGGCGTCATCTCGCGGGCTGGGTGTAAGGCTTCTGCTCGTAGCCCCAAGCCGAGATCAACCGGGCTAAGCTGGCGTTTCTTGCCGGTTCAGCGGCGCCAGTCGAACAAATACGAACCGGATACACACGTAGGCTTGTCATGGCGGACTTTCTCGGACGCGGGTTCAATTCCCGCCGCCTCCACCAGCCTTCGCCAAGGCTTCGGCTGGCAAGCCCGTTAGGGCTTGACGGACAGAGCCTTGACGAAGGCTGCCCGCCATAGCCCGAAGGGCGAAGGCGGGCATACCACATTGAACCTACACGAATGCACTACGTGTATTTGTTGCAAAGCAAGTCGCACCCGCGCGAACGGTACGTCGGTCTCACGGACGACCTGCGGGCAAGGCTCGCCAAGCACAATGCCGGGGAAGTCTCGCACACATCGAAGTTCCGGCCGTGGTCCCTCAAGGGCTACACTGCCTTCTCGACAAGGCAACAAGCCGCGGACTTCGAGCACTATCTGAAGTCCGGCTCCGGCCGGGCGTTCGCCAACCGGCATCTGTGGCCGCAAGACCACGGCACGAGCACCTGAGAGAACCAGTATGGCGACGCTCTACGAGAGCGACTTTCACGCCTGGGCCTTTGAGCAGGCCCGCAAACTGCGTGCCGGTTTGCCTGTCGACGCCGTGCACATCGCCGAGGAGCCGATCAAACCAGCATGATGGAAGAGGAATTTCGGCTTGCCCCTTCCCTGACGAGCAGAATCTCCGCGGCTGATCAATCCCGCCCTTTGCCCGGAACCATGGGCACGAAACGCACTGCGGTAATGGTCTCGCGCCGCACTTTCCCGTCGAGCGACTTCGTTACCAAAAACAGCAGTTGATCGTCGCCGCGCCCCACCGGCGCCACCAGGCGGCCCCCGGGCTTCAATTGCCGCACGAGCGCGTCCGGCAACTCAGGAGGCGCAGCCGTCAGGATCACGCGGTCAAAGGGAGCCTCCGAAGGCCAGCCGTGATACCCGTCCCCGGCTCTCACGACGACATTCCGTAAACCAGCAGCGCGCAGCGTCTCGGTGGCGCGGACGGCGAGCTCGGGAATCAGTTCGATCGAGAAGACCCGCCCCGCCAGGCGCGCGAGAACCGCCGCCTGGTAGCCGGAGCCCGTCCCGATCTCGAGCACCTTGTGGTGCGATTGAATCTGGAGCACCTCCGACATCAGGCCCACGATGTACGGCTGCGAAATGGTCTGCCCGAAACCGATGGGTAACGGAGTGTCGTCGTACGCCCGATCCCGCAGCTCCTCGGGCACATACAGGTGCCTCGGCGTCTGCCGCAACGCCTCCAAAACCCGCCGATCCCGCACGCCGCGCTGGGCGATCTGCTCTTCGACCATACGCCGTCGAAGCCCCTCACTTCGATCATCGCTCGCGCACGCGGCGAAGGAAAGCACCACCAGCAGGGCTTTCGCCACCATACCCGTAGCGTACAATGGCGAGGGTGGAATCGACACAGGACAAACCGGCCCGGCTGCTACGGCAACTCGGCCTGGTAAGCGCCACCGCTCTCGTCGTCTCGAACATGGTCGGAAGCGGCATTTTCACCGCCACCGGCTTTCTCGCAGGCGATCTCGCTCAGGTCCCCGTTGTCCTGGCTATCTGGATCGTCGGCGCGCTCTGCGCGCTTGCCGGCGCACTTGCCTACTCCGAACTCGGCATCAACTTCCCCGCCTCCGGGGGCGAATATGTGTATCTCACGCAGGCCTACGGACCCACCTGGGGTTTCATGACCGGCTGGGTCTCGTTGCTGGCGGGCTTCTCTGCGCCCATCGCGCTCTCGGCTCTCGGTTTCGCCAACTATCTCGGCTATTTCTGGCCCGGCTTGAAGCAGGAGAATGTGGCGGTCGCCCTCGACGCCAGCCTCTTCCAGGTACGGCTCGGCGGCGCACAAGCCGCCGCTGCCTCGCTCATCGCCGTCTTCACCGTGCTGAACTTTTTCGGCGTGCACCGCATCGCTCGCATCCAGAACGTTCTGACGTCCATCAAGATCCTCGTCCTGCTGGCCTTCATTCTCCTGGGCCTGGCTGTCGGCACCGGCAGTTGGGGGCACTTCAGCCAGGACGCTACTCGCACCAGCAGCATTCCGCTGCCGGCGCAGTTTGCCATGAGCCTCTTCTTCATCTACGTCTCCTACAGCGGGTGGAACGCGGCCGCGTACGTGGCGGAAGAGGTGAAGCAGCCGGAGCGCACACTCCCGCGGGCACTGTTCCTCGGCACGCTGCTGGTGGCGGTGCTGTACGTCGGCCTGAACATTGTCTTCATCTACGGCGTGCCTCTCGAAAAGATGAAGGGCGTGGTCGCCGTGGGATCGCTCGCCGCGTCGCATCTGTTCGGGCCTGAAGTCGCCGGCATCTTCAGTGCACTGATGGCCGTGTCGCTCGTCTCCACCGTGAACGCCATGGTGGTGATCGGCCCTCGCGTGTACTACGCCATGGCCAAGAACCGCGCCTTCTTCTCCGCCGCCGCGCACGTCGACCGCCGCTGGCACACGCCCACCAACGCCATCCTCATCCAGGGTGTCTGCGCGATCCTGCTGACGCTCACCTCGCTGCCGGATTTGTTCTTCTACATCGGCATCACGCTCAACTTCTTCGCCGTCATGTCGGTCGCTTCGCTATTCAAGTTCCGCCGCCGCCCCGGCTGGCAGAAACTGCCGGCGGTGAGCTTCGCGTGGCCCCTGATCCCGGCCTTTTTCATTCTGGTGGGCCTTTGGATCACGGCCTTCGGCATCTGGTTCGGCATGCAGACGAATCCCAAGGTGACTGTGGGTTCGATCCTCACCGTTGCCGGCGGCGCCCTCATCTATCACTTCCGAACGCGAAGCGCTCCCGCACCCGCTCCCGATCTCTCGTGACCCATGTCTCGACTGCTCGAAGGTAAGCCCGTTCGCGATGCGATTCTCGCCGAACTCCACCCGCGCGTTCAGAAGCTGGCAGCAGCGGGCCGGCCCCCCGGACTGTGCGTGGTGTTGGTAGGCGACAATCCGGCGTCCGAGATCTACGTTCGCAACAAGGTGAAGGCGTGCGAGGAGCTCGGCATCTATTCCGAGAAGCTGACTCCGGCGGCGTCGATCTCCACCGGCGAACTGCTCGCGTTGATCGACACCCTGAACTGCCGCGCCGAAATCGACGGGATCCTGGTGCAGATGCCGCTGCCGCCGCAGATCGATTCGCGCCGCGTGCTGCTCGCCATCGCTCCCGGGAAGGACGTCGACGGGTTCCACCCCTTCAACGTAGGCCAGCTCGTCGCCAACGCACCCGGACCGCGAGCCTGCACGCCCGCCGGCGTCATGGAACTGCTCCGCCGTTCGGACATCCCTGTCGCGGGGAAGCACGCGGTGATCGTGGGCCGGAGCGACATCGTCGGCAAGCCAATGGCCCTGCTGCTGCTGCATCAGCACGCCACCGTCACCATCTGCCACTCAAAAACGGTAGACCTGCCCGGCGTCTGCCGCAGTGCCGATATTCTGGTCGCCGCCATGGGCCGACCCGGCTTCGTGACGGGCGAGTTCATCCGGGAGGGCGCCACTGTGATCGACGTAGGGATCAACCGCGTCAACGACCGGGCCGAAGCCGCCACTCTCTTCCGCGGCGACCTCGCGAGCTTCGACAGAAAGGGCAGCGCCATCGTCGGCGACGTTCATCCGCTGGACGTGGCGGAGAGAGCGGGCGCCTATACTCCGGTCCCGGGCGGAGTCGGGCCGCTGACCATCGCCATGCTGATGGCCAACACGGTCGCCGCGGCCGAACGCCGCGCGCACTCATAATAGGTCCATGCTGCGCGTCGGACTTACCGGCGGCTTGGCCACCGGCAAGAGCTTCGTTGGCCGGACCCTGCGCAGCCTGGGGTGCCACCTCATCCAAGCCGACGAGCTCGGCCACGCCGTCCTTGCCCCCGGCGGCGAAGCACACGACGCCGTCCTCGCCGAATTCGGCACGGTGGACCGGAAACAGCTTGCCGCCGAAGTGTTCGGCCGACCCGACCGCCTCGCCCGCCTCAATGAACTCGTCCACCCGCCCGTCATCCGCCGCGAAGAGGCGTGGATGCGGACGGTCGAATCGGAAGACGCCTCTGCCATCGCCGTGGTGGAAGCCGCCATCCTCATCGAAACCGGAAGCTACAAGCGGTTCGATAGAATCATATTGACAGTGGCAAGCGAAGAGGAACAGGTCCGCCGCGCGATGGACCGCGACGGCGCCAGCGAAGCGGAGGTGCGCCAGCGCCTGGCGCGCCAGATGCCTCTCGCGGACAAACGAAAGTTCGCCCACTACGTCATTGATACTAACGGCAGCAAAGAGAAAACGGTCCGGCAGGTAGAGGCCGTCTATCGGGAACTGCGGAGCCTGGTTTCATGAAACGCGCTGTTGTGCTTGGATTGTTGATCGCCGGCGGGTTCGTCGCCGTTACTACCGTAGTCCGTGTCAATCCGTTCCGCATGCTCGACCCCATCAAGCGGAACGTGCCCGTCTGGTCAGGACCGGATGTGGCGCGAAGCGCGGGGCTCAGTACCGACGAGCTCAACAATATCGACATTTATCGCGCCGCCCACGAGGCGACGGTCAACATCACCAGCACGGTGCTCCGCCGCGGCTGGTTTATGGAGATCTACCCCGAGCGCGAGACTGGCTCCGGTTTCTTCATCAATGACCAGGGCCTGGTGCTGACGAACAATCACGTCGTCTCGGGTTCGAGCGAAGTTCGCGTGACACTCCCCGACCGAAGCAGCTATCCGGCCAGCATCCTGGCGCGCGACCCGCAGAACGACCTGGCGCTGCTGAAAGTGACGCCCAAGAAGCCGTTCAAGTACCTGCGGCTCGGCGACTCGGACAAGATCCAGATCGGCCAGAAAGTGCTGGCCATCGGCAACCCCTTTGGCCTGGAAGGCACGCTTACCACGGGCATCGTCAGCTCGAGCAACCGCACCATCTCCGACGAGAACGGCCGTGAGCTCGAGGGCATGATTCAGACCGACGCGGCCATCAACCCCGGCAACTCCGGTGGGCCGCTGCTCGATTCGCTGGGCAACGTGATCGGCATCAACACCGCGATTTACGGGCGGGGCGGCAGCATCGGCATCGGCTTCGCCATGCCCGTGAACCGCGCCAAGGCAATGCTCGACGACTACCAGAGCGGCAAGAAGTACGCGCGGCCGAGGCTCGGCGTCGAGGTTCTGCCGGTGGAGGGCGACCTGGCCGAAGCGCTTGGCCTGCCGCGCGCCGGCGGCTTGTTAGTGCAGGGCGTGGCTCCGGGCTCCGCCGCGGAGGCGGCAGGTCTGCGCGGCCCGCGCCGTGTCGCGGTGGTCGGCGGCTATGAGATCGGCGTGGGCGGCGACTTGATCACCGAGGTCGAAGGCCGAGCCGTGGAGCGGCGCGATGCGATTGCAAGAGCGCTGTCGCGCAAGCGCGCCGGCGATTCGCTGGAGTTAACGCTCTTCCGCAACGGCCGCGTGATGAAGCTGACGGTGACTCTCGGTGCGGCGGTAGAGGACCGGTTGTAAGGCAGGGGTGATGGCCGACAAAGGGCAATTGCACGAACTGGTCGAACAGCTCCCGGAATCGGAAGTCGTGGCGGCCAGCCGTTTCCTTCAGTACCTGATTGAAAGGGAAGCTCCAGTTGACCCGGAGATTCTCGGGCGCATTGACCGCAGCGCAGTGCGACGGGAACCAGGCATACCCCACGAGGAGATCCTCAAAGAGTACGGTCTTTGACCTTCACCTGGGAACCAGAGGCACGGGCGGACCTTCGCCGCCTCGACCAGCACACCGCGATGCGCGTTCTGCTTGCCCTGTCCCGTTATGGACAGACCGGCGAGGGCGACGTCAAGCGCCTCAAGGATCGTCAAGGGTTGCTGCGGCTGCGTGTAGGCAAGTGGCGGGTGTTCCTGATGCTGGAAGGCGAAGAGACAGCACGTGTGTACGGTATTGACAATCGCGGCGAAGCCTACTGATCGCAGTGTCCTTCGCGACGCCGCCACTTCCATCCCCCTACATCGAGCAGAACACACCAGTTCCCCCTAAGCGGCGACGACTTGCGCCTCACCGGCGTGCTCGATTCATGTCCCGCTTCTGACGCCATTCCCGCTTACCGGCACAAGGGCCCTGCAAACGGCTCCCAGGCTCTGCCATGAACTACACGGCTGGACAGGGAATCTCTCTTGAACTGCGGGACGCACCGGAGATGTGCGTTCCGACCCAAAGAAAGACGATCACGCTCGACGAGATGAGAGTGCTTGCCTGGCTCCAAGCCCGTGCGTCCCTGATCATACGAATGGACGCCCTCTACAACGTGGACCGTCGTGCTGTCGCCGGCGCCATCGCCTGGGAGGCCTTGCAGAATATCAAGGGAGCCTTCGGAGTGTGGCCCGGGCCGGGAAAGGTCCACGCCCTGGCCACCAAGAAGATCTTCGGCGTCTCGGTACCAAACCCCTTCGGCAAATCGGTCGCCGAAGAAGTTGAGGAGTTGGGTTACGTGCGGAGGCAGAGCGGCATCAAGGCCAGATACAAAGCGCTGAAAGATACGGAAACGTCCGTCGCTTACATTGCCGCCATCATGCGAGCGGCGGCCGACGTCGCGGAGCAGAACGGTTTTGTCATGAACAACAACCCCGTCGCTCTCACCGAGTTCTATCAGGGGTGGGACCTCGACCGTTGGCGGTCTCATATGTCCCGGAAGAAGCGGGGCTCCACGTTTGAAGGGCCTGATGCCATGCCGCGCTGGGTATCCCAGAACCTCGATTACCTGGAGGATGCCGTCGGCAAGCCTTCCCTCTCGCCTGCATGCAGAGACACGCGCATTGGCGAGCCCGTCCGCTAGCTCCCCAACGCCGCCAGCGCCTTCCCCGTCTCCGCCTCCACGTCAGCGTGCAAACTGTTCCCGTGCGCGTCCATGGTCACGATAGCGATGAAGTTGTTCACCTTCAGATGCCACATCGCTTCGGGAATGCCGAACTCCATCCAATGCACGCCCAGCACCTTCTCCACCGACCGCGCATAATACTGCGCCGCGCCGCCGATGCCGTTCAGATATACCGCGCCGTGCTCCCGCAGCGCGGCCAGCGTCTTCTTGCCCATACCGCCTTTGCCGATCACCGCTCGCACGCCGTAGTTCCTGATCACGTCCGCCTGGTACGGCTCCTCGCGGCTGGAGGTTGTCGGCCCGGCGGCCCTGGTCACCCACTCCTCGCCCTGCTTCAGCATCACCGGCCCGCAATGGTAGAGCGCCGCCCCGTTCAAATCCACCGGCGGCGGATTCTTCATCAGGTGCGCGTGCACGGCGTCCCGCCCCGTGAACATCTCCCCGTTCAGGATCACCACGTCGCCCACCTTCAAGGCGCGCATCTGCGCTTCCGTCAAAGGCGGCGTCAAAATCACCTCGCGGCCGGTTAACGGGAAGCCCGCGCCCGCGGCCATCTTCTCCACGGGCCGCTCCGGATCGCGATAGAGCCACTGCTTGATCGCGCCGCTCTGCGCATCCAGCCGCACACCGAGCCGCCGGTACGCCCAGCAGTCGTACGCAACCGATACGAAGAAACTCGCCGGCAGGCGATTCGCTGCCGTAATCTTGCACCCGATCAGCGACACGCCCCCGCCAAACCCCATCGGCCCCACGCCGATGCGGTTGGCTTCGTCCATGATCTCCGCTTCCAGCTTCGCCAGCACGGGGTCCGAATTCGTATCGTCCAGGGTGCGGAACAACTGCTGTTTCGCCAACTCGTATCCGTGCGAACGGTCGCTGCCGATGCAAACGCCGATGGCGCCCGGCGCGCAGCCCTGCCCCTGCGCCTGCCAAACGGCATGCAGGATGCACTTCTTCACGCCTTCCAGCGTCCGGCCCGCCTTGCCCAAGTGTTCCAGCTCCGCCGGCAGCGAGTACTGAATGTTCTTGTTCTCACAGCCGCCGCCCTTCAGGATCAGCTTCACTTCGACGTCTTCTTCTTCCCATTGCTCGAAGTGAATCACCGGCGTCTCTGGGCCGAGGTTATCGCCCGAGTTTTTGCCGGTGATCGAATCCACCGAATTCGGCCGCAGCTTGCCGCGCCGCGTCGCCTCCGCCACCATCTCTCGAATCGCCTTCTTGATCGTGAGCTGGCTCACACCCACCGGCGTGTGCACGTAGAACGTCGGCATTCCCGTGTCCTGGCAGATGGGCCCCTCGTCCTCCTCCGCCATGTCGATGTTGGACGCGATGATGCTCAGCGCCTGCGAAGCTTGTGTGTCCGCCTTCTCCGTCCGCAGCGCGTGCTTCATGGCGGCGCGCACATCGGGAGGCAGGTTGGTGGAGGTCTGGGTGATCAGCTCCAGCAGGCTGGCGGAAAGGAATTGCATAGGTATGGCTCCGAAACTACTATCGTACCGCCGCTAGGGCAGCGTAATGCGCACTTGTGCGGAAAGTCCCGGTTTAATCACCGGATTCGGGCTTTGAAACGCGACGATGGCCTGCCCGCCGGCTACGCCGTGGACCAGCCCCGGCAGCGGCTCACCGCCCATCTCGGCCACCTGGACCACCGCGGGCAGCCCCTCCTGCAAGCGTTCGAGCACATCCTTCGGCGGCTCGATCACCACCTCCAGCGCGCCGAGATCGGTGGCAATCTGCAAGAGGTCCGACATCGCCCTGTTCACGGCCTCACCCGCCGCGCCCCGCCGCGCCACCACAATCCCGTTCACCGGCGAAACAATCTCCGCCGCTTTCAGCTCTTCCTGCGCGGTCTCCTGCTCGGCGCGCTTCTCTTCGAGGGTCTTTCTCGCCGCATCCAGATCCTTCGAAAGCCCCTGGATACGCTCCGTGACGTGCTTGGACCGCACCTCCGCCGTCTCCGCCTCCTGCATCGCGCTTGCAGCTTCCTTCTTCGCTTTCTCGTAGGTCAGGCGCGGTGTCGCTCCCTCGCGGAAGAGCAGTTCCTGCCGCGCAAGCACCTTCTCCGTGCGGGCTCGCTCGTCCCGCGCCCGCGCCGCATCGGCGGCGGCCCGCGACTCCTCCAGCCGGCCCGCGATCAACGCCGCTTCCAGCACGTTGTACCGGCTCTGTGCGCGCTCCAACTCCTCGTTCGCGAGGTCCCGCTGCGACTCCAACTGCTGGTTCTTGATGCGCGCCAGCAACTGGCCTTCGTACACCTCATCGCCGATCTCGACGAAGTACTGTTCCACTTCTCCGTCCGCCGTCGCCGGGACCTCCACTACGTTTTGCGCGCGTATTTTGCCCGGAACGCTGACTTCCGCTCCTGACGGAAGGGCCACCTGCTGGGGCGCGGGAGGCGGTGCGGCGGGCGTCTGCTGGCGGCGATACCACCAGGCCCCCGCCGCGGCAGCCAGAAACAGCAGGAACACTGCCACGCCCGCAAAAACAAGCCTCTTCTTTCGCATTCAGTGTTATACTGCCACAGGAGTCCAAAGGCTGTTGGAGCACATGTCGGAACTACGCCTGGGTGACGTCATTGACGATTTCTGCGTCAAGTGCAAGCGCCTGACCAACCACGCCATCGTCTCGCTGATGGATTCCAAGCCGGCCAAAGTCCGCTGCCGCACTTGCTACAGCGATCACGACTACCGCAACGAGCAGGCCCCTCCCTCGCGCAAAGAACTCAAGAAGGCGGAACTGTTCAATGAGGTCCTTTCGACGGTGAATCCCGCCGCGGCCGACGCTGCGGTACAGGAAACGCCCGAGCAGGACGCCGCCAAGAAGACCAAGGGCAAGCGCTAAGGCGCTACTCCTGCCGTAACTCCTTCCTCAAGTCTTCAATCACCTGTCCGTCCCCGTTCTCCAGATCCCTCTGCATGCGGCGCAGCGCCACGCCCACCACATCCCGATGATGCAGCCTGGATCCCATGTCCTCGCGCTCGCTTAGCCGCAACCACAAATCGTGCAGGCGGTCCACGTCTTCCGGCCACAGCCGCGGCGGGTGCGGTCCGAGGTTCACGAACATTGACGGGCGGTCCGGGCTGATGATCTCGAGCGAAAATGGATGCCTCGGCTCAGGGAGCGCTTCCCAGGCGCGTCCGATGCGCCGCGCCAGTTCCTCGCTCGCCATCTTCAGCGATACTCCCGTCACCAGCCGCGACGCTCGCAGGTTGGCTGCCGTTTGCACCATGGCCGTGAAGGGATCCACTGCCGGGACCACCAGCAGCTCCACTGTCTTGCCTTCTTTCTCCGCCATCTCCACCACTTTGGTGAACAGCTCCTGCTCGTAGTCGCTGAAGATCTGCTGCTCGCTCAGTTCGTACTCGCCCGCGCCCGTCGAGATCGGGCGCACGGTCATGACCACGATGTCATGCCGCCGCACGTTGGTCTTCGACAGGACGCGCTTCAGATGTTCCATCTGCCCGGCGCCGCGAATGGCCACCAGTACGCAGCCGGGACGCGCATGTATGTTCGCGGTGTTGATCTGCGGCTGGTGGTCCAGGTTGAACTTCTCCAACCCCGGATCCTCCTCGGCGCGCTTCCGCCGGTTGATCCGGTCCGAAATCGTGAAGATCGTGAACAGCACCAGCGTAAAGGACACGCCGTAAATGGTCGCCACCTGCTTGGTGAACAGGTTGGCCACCGCGGTGAAGAACAGCGTCAACGTGGTGGCCGCCAGGCCGATGGGAAGTTCCACGCCGCCCAGCCGCAGGTTCAAGGGGAACTTGTACTCCTGGTCGTGCCGCTGGAATCGCAGCGCCAGCACGCCCAGCCCTTTCAGGAAGAAGCTCCACACCACGCCGAACGCGTATGCCTCGCCGAGCAGATACACGTCGCCGCGGCTGGCCAGGATGGTCGCCACCTGCAACAGGGTCACCAGGTGGATGATGCGAAACGATGTCCCGAACCGCGGGTGCGGCTTGCGGAACCAGTCCAGCAGTACTCCATCCTCGGCGACACGGTTCAACACGCCGTTCGCGCCAATGATCGAAGTGTTCACCGCGCCTGAAAGAATGAGACCGCCGACGATCACCACAAACACGTGAAACAGAATCCGCAGCAGCTCCGGACCGGCCAGGTTCATCGCGAGGCCGCCGATCAGGTTCTCGTAGTACTGGGGGCGCACCGAGTCGGGGATGATCATCACCGCGAACAGCGAGATCAGGCCCGTGCTCAACACCGCGTAGGTACAGACGATGTTGGCGGTGATCTTCAGATTTCGCAGCTTGGGATACCCGATCTCGCGGTAGACCTGCGCCAGCGTCTCGAAGCCGCTCATCGCCAGCAAGGTGTGCCCGAAGGCGATAAACACGGCCACCACCGTGATCGCGGGGAAGATGGTTCCCTGCAGCCAGCCCAGGCTGTGCGCGTCGAACTTGAAGTTCTCCGGAACCGGAGCCGGCGGGAGGTCCCACTTGCCTTGGAGCAGAATCGTCAGCGGGCACCAGATCAGCAGCATGACCACCATCACGGTGGTGATCTGCATAATCCGCAGCGCCTTGCCGCTCGACTCGTGAATGCCACGGATGTTGCTGCGCCAGAAATACACCGTGACGCTCACCGCGAACAGCACGGCGAAGATCTGCGGGTTCACCTTCGCGTCGATGTGCAGCAGGTGGGTAATCTCGTTGAACAGACGGCCCAGATACTGGCCGGCAGAGACCGAGCTGATCGGCCCGGTCAGGATGTAGTCCACCACCAGGGCCGACACCGAAATCTTCGCCATCGCCGGCCCCATCGCGTCGCGGACCACCACATACACGCCCCCACGCACGAACATGCTGGAGCTCTCGATGTAGATGGAGCGTACCGCGAAGGAGAACAGCACCACCGCCAGCACCATCCACGGGGCGCTCTTTCCGATGGCTTGCTCCGCGATGCCGCCGACGTAGAACATCGTCGAGGCCAGGTCGCTCAGGACGATCGCCGCCCCGCGCCAGAAGGAGATGAAGGCAAGCGCCACGGTCGTGGCAATGACTACCTTTGCCGCCTGCTTATTGTCCGCAGGCGGCAGAGAAGAGGATGACGAAGACATCAGTGAGCCGGAGCCAGTTCCTATTCTACGATTTCAGTAGGGACGATGTTGATCGGGAGCCCAGAAGGACACGCCGCCATCCGCGTAATCGAACGCCTGCGGGCGTCGGGGTTTCGCGCGCTGCTGGTCGGCGGCTGCGTCCGTGATCTGCTTCTCGGCACTCCGCCACAGGACTTCGACGTCGCTACCGACGCCCGTCCCGACGCCGTCCTCTCGATCTTTCCCGGCTCGAAAGCTGTCGGCGCCCACTTCGGGGTGGTCCTCGTCGGCGACACCGAAGTCGCCACCTTCCGCAGCGACAATGCATACCGCGACGGCCGGCGCCCGGAATCCGTGCAGTTCTTGAGCGAACCGGAAGCCGACGCGCGGCGCCGCGATTTCACCATCAACGCCCTGATGCTCGACCCGCTGTCCGGCGAAGTTTATGACTACGTGGGCGGACGGCGCGACCTCGACTCCCGCACCCTCCGAGCCATCGGCGACCCTCTTGAGCGCTTCCGCGAGGATCACCTCCGCATGCTCCGCGCCGTGCGCTTCGCTGCGCGCCTCGGCTTCACCCTCCACCCTCAGACCTTTGAGGCCATTCGCGCCGAACGTTCGTCCATCCGGCTCATTGCCGCCGAACGCGTGCGCGACGAACTGGTCCGCATCCTCACCGAAGGCGGCGCCCGCACCGGTTTCGAACTGCTCGATCAGACCGGGTTGCTCGAACTCATCCTTCCGGAAGTAGCGGCAATGAAGGGCGTCGCCCAACCGCCCGAGTACCACCCGGAAGGCGATGTGTGGACGCATACCCTGATGCTCCTCGAGCAACTGCACCATCCCACACCGACCCTTGCCCTCGGCGCGCTGCTCCACGACGTCGGCAAACCTCCCACGTTCCGCATCGCCGACCGCATCCGCTTCGACGGCCACGCGGAGACGGGCGCCGCGATCGCCGCCGCTATCATGACCCGCTTTCGGTTCGCCCATCACGAGATCGAGGAGGTCCGCGAACTCGTCGCCCAGCACATGAAGTTCAAGGACGTGCGGCAGATGCGGGATGCCACCCTCAAGCGCTTCCTGCGGCTGCCTGCTTTTGACCAGCACCTGGAACTGCACCGGATCGACTGTCAAGCGAGTCACGGAAATTTGGAGAACTACGCATTCATAGGTAAGAAGCTCGCGGAGTACTCGCGCGAAGTACTCGAGCCGGCGCCGCTCCTCCGCGGTGGCGACCTGATCGAGCTCGGCTACGCTCCGGGACCGCTCTTCGGCGAGATCCTTCGCGCCGTCGAAGACGCCCAACTCGAAGGCGCGCTGCAGACGCGGGAAGAGGCCCTCGCGTTCGTCCGCTCCCGCTGGTTACAGGGGACGGTAGGTGAACACGGAGAAGATCAGAATTCCCATGATGGTCAGGACGCCGGTCGCAGCCACGAACTCTAGTACGGTTCGCAGCCGTTCGTTGTCGTCCTTCACTCGCTGCCCAGGACGATCGGTCATCGGACTGCCCTCCTTGCCGATGCTACTCGAACACTGTACGGCGGGCGTGCAATCGTGTCAACGGGGGGTCATGTAACCGCTATACTGGGCCTAATCGGCCCGGAGGAACACGCGTGATCAGCCAGCGGCTTGGTCATTACGAAGTCACCGGCAGGCTCGGTACCGGAGGCATGGGCGAAGTCTGGAAGGCGCATGACACGCGCCTGCACCGCGATGTCGCCCTCAAGGTCCTCAGCGCCGAGTGGCGCGACGACCCCGCACGCCGCCATCGCTTCGCTAAGGAGGCGCGCGCCGCCTCCGCTTTGAACCATCCCAACATCGTCACCATCTACGCCATCGAGCGCGAAGAAGAGTTCGACTACATGGTGATGGAGTGCGTCGAGGGCCGAACCCTCCGCGAACTCATCGGACCGCGCGGGCTGCCCCTCTCCCTCGCCCTGGAGATCGCGCTCCAGATCGCCGGCGCGCTTGCCGTCGCTCACCGGGCCGGTATCGTGCACCGCGATCTCAAGCCGGGCAACATCATGGTTCGCGGCGACGGCCTGGTGAAGATCCTCGATTTCGGCCTCGCCAAGCGGCTCGCCCTTTCGCCCGACGCCGAGGGCACGATGAGCATCGCCGGGGCCGGCCTGGTCAGCGGAACCGTCAGCTACATGTCTCCCGAACAGGCCAGCGGCGCCGAGGTGGACCATCGCTCGGACATTTTCTCCCTCGGCGTCGTGCTCTACGAGATGCTGAGCGGGCAGCGCCCCTTCCCGGGCGACAACCCGCTCTCGGTGCTCCAGAAGATCCACACGGTCAACCCCACCCCCGTCGCGCGCCTTCGGCCCGGGCTACCGCCCCCAATCGACCAGTTGCTCTCACAGGCGCTCGAGAAGAACGCCGAGCGCCGGCTGCAATCGATGGAGCAGTTCGCCGACGAACTCCGCGCGCTATCGGAATACGAATCGGCAACCGCCGCCACCGACACCTTGACGCTCGACTCGTATCCGGCCATGCCGCGCCCGGCCGCCCCGGAACGTCGTCGGGTCCCGCTTGTCGTTCTCTGGGCGGTGGCGGCGCTCGTCATAGCCGCGGGCTTGTGGCTGTTGGCCTCCCGCTACGGCGCGGACGTAGCGCGCGATCGATGGTTTGGCCCGGGCCCCCATGAACTCACTGAGAAGGCGCGCGCGCTGCTGAGGGAGCATTACAAGCCGGGACACGTGGACCAGAGCATCGAGGCGCTGAAACAGGCTCTCGACCTCGACGAGAACTACGCTTCGGCGCACGCCGCGCTCGCCGGCGCCTACGTGCAGCGGTATCGCGAACGGGCAGACCAGCAGTGGGCGCGCATGGCCCTCGACGAAGCCCGCCGTGCCGTGGAACTCACGCCGCAGCTCGCCGCGGCCCAGCTGAGCCTCGGCCGCGCCCTGCACATGAACGGCAAGCTGGAGGACGCCGAGCGCGCCATGCGCCGCGCCCTCGACCTGGACCCGCGCAGCGCGGAGGTTCGCTGCTACCTTTCCCAGGTCCTCGAAACGAGCCGCCGCGAGGAGGCGGAGGCCGTTCTCCACGAGGCGATCCGCCTCGAGCCCAAGTCCGCCCTCGCCCATGTGCAGCTCGGGGCCTTGTACGCACGGCTCGGCCGGCTGGAAGAGGCGCGCGAGGCCCTCGAGAAAGGCCTGCAGCTCGAACCCACGCACGCCTTGGCGCTGCGCAATCTCAGCGCCGTGTACCACCTCCTCGGCCGCCACGAGGACGCCATCGGGGCCGTCCAGCGGAGCCTCGAAATTACGCCGGACTCCGCCGCCGCTCACTCCAACCTGGGAACCCTCCTCTTCTTTCAGGGACGCTTTCGCGACGCCGTCTCCGCAATGGAAAAGGCCGTCGATCACGGCGCCGGTGACTTCGTGTATTGGGGCAATCTCGCCGACGCTTACAAATGGACCGCCGGCCTCGAAAAAAAGGCCCCCGAAACCTATCAGCTGGCGGCGCGGCTGGCTGCCGGCCGCCTCAAGTCGCATCCCGAAGACGACCGTGCCCGCGCAAGCCTCGCGCTCTACCTCGCCAAGCAGGGCCGCAAGCAGGAGGCCACCACCGCCGCCGCGGGTCTCGAACCGCGGACCTTTCCCGTCCTCTACGCCCTCCTCCTAGTGAACGAACTGTGCGGGCGGCGCGGCGACGCTCTCCGGCTCCTCGAACGCCTGGTCGATGGCGGGCATTCGATGTATGAGCTGGAAAACGACCCGGAACTCCTGGAACTTCGCCGCGATCCGGCCTATCATCGGGTAATGGCGCGGCGGGGCGCCCCCCTTGGAAAGCGGTAACTCATGTGGAATGCACTGTGCCGCTGGTGGGCGGCCCTTTGGCGGAGGAATCGATTGATCAACGGAACGCGGGAAGTCATCATCAAGTTCGAGGACGGAGACATCTTCGTCTCGCCGCCGAAAATCAAGGTGCGCCGGGGCCAGACCATTCGCTGGGTCTTCGAAGGCGGCGCCTTCACCGTCAAGTTCGACGCCTTATCGCCCGTCGGCGCCGTCGGCTTTCGCCGGGGTGCGGGGGGCGAGGTGTCCGGCGTGGTCCGGGAGACCGCGCAAACCGGAACCTATAAGTACACGGTCGCGGCCCAAGTCGGCGGCGAAATCTATATTGAAGATCCGCAAGTGGTGATTGAGGACGCGTAACCACCACGGATGGTCCAAAAGTTCCAGTAGTACCGGATGTCCCGTAACCGGGAATAGAACCAGACAGGCTTTCCACTTGTGGCCGTTCCGGCCGACAATGGCGGTGGATGAACCTCCTTGCCGCGTACACTTACCTGCAAGTGTTGGATTTCCTCACAACCCTGGCCTTCCTCCTCAGTGGTGTGCAGGAAGGGAATCCGGTGGTGCGCGGCGCCATGGTGCTTCTGGGAGCGCCCTGGCTGGGTCTGGCGTCCGTCAAGGTTGTCGCGCTCGGCTTGGGGTTCGTGTGCTGGCGTGGCGGGCGCTTCCGCCTCCTGATGTTCGCCAACCTCTTCTTTGCCTGCCTGGTCGCCTGGAATCTGGTGGCCCTCATTGCCGGTCTCTCCCGCTGACCACCAGGCACTTCCGTACCCCCCCAAAAAAGAGAAAAATAGTTTAGGAGAGATATACCTTTTTCACCGGAACTGTGCCATACTTGGATCACATAATAAGTCGTAATGACTTATGCATCCCCCGGCGGGTAGACCCAGCTACCCGCCAGCCCCTCTGAGAAGCCCCGGGAGCCCAGACCCGGGGCTTTACTCTTTTTGGGCGGCCTCACCGCCGGCCATCCGGTTGTTCACCCCCTCCGCTGCGAGTGTTCACCACCCGGGTGCGTCACAGCCCGCACCCAATGCGCGTTCTGCTCCACACTTCTCCCGCCAGCCGCCCGCATCTTGTTCGTTTCCCGTGCGTGAGCTTTGGCACGGGAAGTGCACTTTATAGGGCAATCGTTAAGTCAACTTAGACTTATACATCCCTCAGCGGGTAGACCCAGCTACCCGCTAGCCCCTCTGAAGAGGCCTCGGTATCCCAGAACCCGGGGCCTCTTATCCCGTTTGCACCATCGCCCACAGGTTATCCACAGGACCGTCGTCGTATGTCACTCAGCGCGAACCAATTGAACTTGTGGATAAATCCTGCAGCCTCGCTCGCAACCATGCCACGCTAGCTCCTAACCCATGCACTGCAATCCTGAAGTTGAGGAACTTGCAGAAGCTTACCTTCTGAACCTGCTCACCCCGGCTTCCCACGCTGCCTTTGAAGCCCATGCTCGCGTTTGCCCGGATTGTGACGCTGTCGTCCGCCGCGTGGAATCGTTTCTCACCATGCTGCGCTGCGCGGCGAGGTCCCTCGGGGTAGCTGCCGAGTAGCAGCTCACTCCAGCTCGAGAAGCAAGTACTGTAGTTGCCCCGCCCGCTCGATAAACGCGGCCACGGCTACCCCGTGGCCCAGTTTCTCCACCTGCTCCCGCAGCCCCGCGAGCGAACTCACGCGAACATTGTTGATCTCGTAGATGACGTCACCCGGCTGGAATCGATCATTGTCGACACTCACGTCCGCCACCACTCCCGCCACCACCACACCCGACAATCGGCGCAGCGGCGGCAGCAGCGGCGTCACCTTCTCGTCCACGTCCACCGCGAGTATTCCCAGCCGGGCCAGCAGATTGCGCTCGCCGCTCACCAGCCCGAGAATGCGATCCGGGTCTCGCGGCCGCTCCAACACCGCCACGCGTTTCTCCAGTTTCTGCCCCCGCCGCAGGATCTCGAGCGTCACCGTCTCCCCCGCCGACCCGTAAATGTTCACGCCCAACTGCCGCGCGTTCTCCATCGGCTTCCCGTTGAACGTCAGCACGATGTCCTTCACCTCCAGCCCCGCCGCCGCCGCCGGACTGCCATCCGTCACGTCCGAGAGCAGCACTCCCCAGTCCCTCGGCAGATCCAACGCATGCGCCAGTCCGGGCGTAATCGTCTGCGCGATCACACCGATCTGCCCGCGCCGCACGCGGCCAAATTTCCGGATCTGTTCGTATACCGTGCGAACGATGTTGCTCGGAGCCGCGAAGCCTACCCCCGTATTCGCTCCGCTGTCGCTCAAGATGAACGTATTGATGCCCACCACTCGCCCTTCGGTGTCCACCAGCGGCCCGCCGCTGTTGCCGGGGTTGATGGCAGCGTCCGTCTGCACGTAGATCATCGTGTCTTCCGAGCGCACCTGCCGCGCCACGCTCGAAACCACCCCCTGCGACACCGAGTTCTCCAGCCCGAACGGGCTGCCGAACGCAAACACCAGCTGCCCCTGCCGGATCGCCTCCGAGTCGCCAAACGGTAGCGCCGTCAGCGGTCCGGCATCCACCTTGAGCACCGCGATGTCCGTCTGCCGGTCCTGCCCCACCACCTCCGCGTTCAACAGCTTGCCGGTCGGCTTCAGAATCGACCGCTTCGGCGCGTCCGCGGCTGCGGGCTGCGGCAGCAGCACCTGCACCCGCCTCGCCACGCCGACCACATGCGCGTTGGTAACGATGTATCCCGACGGATCTACGATCACTCCGGAGCCGCTCCCCCGCCGCGTCTGCACGGTGAAACTACTCTCGCTCGCCGGCGCAAATCCGCGCGTGATCACCTGCACCACGGCCGGGTCCACGCGCTCCACCAGCGATTCGAACAGCCCGCTCATTTCACGCAGCTCGCCCCGCGTACGCTGCGCGAGCAACACCGGCGCCACTAGCAGCAATATGGCAAACGGCCTCATACGAACATCCTCGAGCCCAGCAGCGACGAGCCGCCGTCGCACACAAACACCGCGCCCGTAATGTACGCCGCCGCGTCCGAACACAGAAACAACGCCAGGTCGGCTATCTCGTCCTTCGTCGCAAAACGTCCCATCGGTATCGCACTCATCATCTGGCTGCGGACCTCCTCCGTCGGCGCCAGCCGCCGCATCCCCTCCGTCTCATCCACCGGCCCCGGCGTCACTACGTTCACCCGCACCCCTTCCCTGCCCCACTCCAGCGCCAGCGTGCGGCTCAGATGGTCCACGCCCGCCTTCGCCGCGCACACGTGAGCCTGCATGGCATATGGGATGAACGCATGCGTCGCGGAGATGCTCACGATTGACGCTCCCGGCTTCCTCAAATGCTCGTACGCGGCCCGGCACGTGTTGAACGTTCCCAACAGATCGATATCCACCACCGCCTGAAACCCGTTCGACGACATCGTCGCCGCCGCCGCTGGAAAATTCCCCGCCGCCCCGCACACCACGATGTCGATCGGTCCCCACGTGTCACGCGTCGTCCGCATGGCGGCCTCCACCGCCGCATACTCCCGCACGTCCGCCGAGTGGCCCAGCGCGAAGCCCCCGGCCTTGGAAATCTCCGCGCAGGCATCGTCCAGTTTGTCCCGCTTGCGCCCGATCAGCGCCACCCGCGCGCCGTGTTCCGCGAACCGGCGCGCGATCACGAAGTTGATTCCGCTCCCGCCGCCCGTCACCAGGGCGACTTTCCCGTCCAGCAGCTTGTCCCGAAAGATGGCGGCCATGATGTTTACACTCTAACCCGGCTCACGAAAGGCCGCCCGATACGTCTCTGTGCTATATATAGCGGTACTACAGGTATGGACACCAGAGATCTTCAGAAGAGCAGCGCCGAGATCGTGATCCTCGCGCTTCTCGAATCCCGCGCCCGCCACGGCTACGAACTCGCCAAGCTCATCGAAGCGCGCTCCGAGTCCCAGTTGCAGTTCCAACTGGCCTCCATCTACCCCATCCTTTACCGGCTCGAACGCAAGGGCCTCGTCTCCGGCAAATGGGTCGAGAAAGCCGGTGAGCGCCGGCGGCGCTTCTACTCCCTCACTCCCTCCGGCCGCAAGGCCCTCGGCCTACAGCGCCGCGCCTGGCGCAGCTTCTTTACCGCGCTCGAGCGCGTCACAGGATTCGGCAATGCCACATAACTGGAAAGAGTATGTCCGCGCCCACCTTCCGGCGCTTCCCGTGGGTCCCGAACGCGAAGAGGAGATCGTCTCCGAACTCGCCAACCAGTTCGAAGAGGCCTGCCAGGAGGCCCTCCGCGCCGGTCTCGACGAGAACGCCGCTCGCCTCCGCGCCGAAGAACAGGTACGCGACTGGAACACGCTCGCCGCCGAACTCCGCCACGCCGAACGCCGCACTCCGCCCCCGCCCATGTCCGGCTTTGCCCAAGACCTCCGCTTCTCCCTGCGCACCCTCCGCCGCAACCCCGTCTTCGCCGCCGTCGCCGTCGTCACCCTCGCCTTCGGCATCGGCGCCAACACCGCCATTTTCACCGTCGTCGATCACATCGCCCTGCGCGGCCTGCCCTACCCTGACGGCCATCGCCTCATCGATATCGAACACCGCCCGGAGCGCGAGCCCGAAGCCGAGCCGTGGTGCGCCATCGAAAACTTCCTCGACTTCAGCAAGCGCGCCACAACGTTTGACGCCGTCGCCGCCGTCTCGCCCGTCTGGAACGTCGTCGTGGATACCGGCGGCGAAATCGAACGGCTCGAAACCCTTTTCGTGTCCGCAAGCTTCTTCCCGATGCTCGGCGTCCAACCCGTCGCCGGCCGCCTCTTCACGGCGGACGACGACAACCGCGCACAGCCCGGCAAAGTCGCCGTCCTCTCGTATGCTCTCTGGCAGCGCCGTTTTGGCGGCGCGCCCGACGCCGTCGGCCGCACCGTTCGCATCGACAACCAGGCCGTCACCATCATCGGCGTCCTCCCCGCCGGCTTCCGCTGGCGTGGCGAGCCGGTCGCCGGCACCGCCACCGACATTCAACTCTGGGCGCCCCTCGCCACGAACCAACTCGCTCGCTCCCCGCGCACCCTGCGTTTCCTGAAGGTCACCGGCCGTCTCCGCCCCGGCGTGACAGTGGAAGCCGCCCAGGCGGAGACGCGGTCGATCTCCGACGCGCTCGCCGCCGAGCATCCGGCCGCCAACAAGCCCCTCCGCTTCACCGCCGTCCCGCTCGCTGCCAAGGTCACAGGCCGCCTCCGCCCCGCCCTCTATCTGCTCCTCGGCGCCATCGGCTTCGTCCTGCTGATGGTCTCGGCGAATGTCGCCAACCTGCTCTTGGCGCGCGCGGCAACTCGCACCCGTGAACTTGCCATCCGCGTCGCCATCGGCGCATCGACGTTCCGTCTCCTCCGCCAACTGCTGACCGAAAGCCTGGTCATCGCCGTCTTCGGCGGCGTCGCCGGCATCGCCGCGGCGTACGTGTTCCTGCGCCTGATTCTCGCCGCCGGTCCGCCCGCGCTCTTGGGAGGAATTCCCATCAGCGTCGACTGGCGCGCTCTTGCCTTCACGGCGGCGGTCGTCCTTCTCACCGCTCTCCTCGCCGGCCTCTGGCCCGCGCTCCGCGCCATTCAGTTCAACGTACGCGAAGGCCGCGGAATCACCCGCGGCGACCGTGCCGCGCGCGCGACCCTCGCCGCCGCGCAAGTCTCCATCGCCCTGGTGCTCCTCGTCGGCGCCGGCCTCCTCTTACGCAGTCTCGTCCGCGTCCTGGAGATCCCTCCCGGCTTCGACACCCGCAACCTCGTCTCCATCTCCACTCAGGTGCCCTCCGACGCCACGGCCCCCCAATCCCGCATCAACATCTACAACACCATTCGCCGCGAACTCCTGGCCACGCCCGGCGTCCAGTCCGTCGCCGCCGTCAGCCGCCTGCCCCTGCTCGGCGCAACCATCACCAGCCAACTGCACATCGAAGGCCGGCCCCACGAGGGCGCTCCGCCCGAGGTCGAGTTCCGGGCGGCAACCCCCGGCTACTTCGCCGCCATGGCCATCCCCGTTCGCGCCGGCCGCCCGTTCGAAGAGAGCGACGCCGCCGACGCCCGCATCGTCATCATCGATGAACTCGTCGCCAAACGGCACTTCCCCGGCGAAGACCCCGTGGGCAAACGCATCCGCTGGGGCGCCGACTCCACGTCCATCTGGTTCACCATCGTCGGCGTCGTCGGCGGCGTCCGCCACTTCGGCCTCGAGTCTGAGCCCCCCGCCACCATCTACCGCCCCGCCGCCATGAATCCGCTCTACTCCCCCATCTTCGTCATCCGCACCGAAGCGGATCCCCTGCCGCTGCTGCCCGCACTCACGCGCATCGTGCGCACCGCCCACGGCCGCATGCCCGCCTACAACGTCTTTTCCATGGAGCAACTGGTCGCCCGCTCCACCGCACAGCGACGGTTCCTCGCCTCCCTCATCACGATCTTCGCCGTAGCCGCTCTCCTGCTCGCCTGCCTGGGGATCTACGGCACCGTGTCGCAATCCATGGCCGAGCGAACCCAGGAAATCGGTGTCCGCGTCGCTCTGGGAGCCTCGCGCGCCGACCTTCTCCGCCTCGTCGGACGCGAAGCCGCCCGCATCGCCCTTCCCGGCCTGCTGCTGGGCCTGCCCGCCGGTTTTGCCGCAGCGCGCCTGGGCCGCCAGTTGCTCTACCAGATCGAACCCACCGACGCCGCTGTCTTCGCCGTGGCCGCCGCTACACTGCTCGTGTCCGTCGCGCTCGCCTGCTACATCCCCGCCCGCCGCGCTATGGCCGTGGACGCGGTGGACGCCCTGCGGCAAGAGTGATCGCGTCCACCAGCCCGTCGATGGTGTACTCCCGCGCCTCTACCGTCACCTCGACCCCGTGCCGCCGGGCCGTCTCCGACGTCACCGGCCCGATGGATGCGACCTTCACCCTCTGCAGCGCCTCATGCCCCGCCAACGCCAGAAAGTTCTTCACCGTCGACGAACTCGTGAACGTCACCCAATCCGGCCGCGGCGGCGCAGCGAAGATCTCCCTCGCCCGCGCCGCGCTCTCCTCCGGCACCACGGTGCGATAGGCCTCCACCACGTCGATACTCGCTCCGCGCTCCGCAAACGCCGCCGGAATCAAGTCGCGCGCCACCGCTGCGCGGGGCAACAGTACCCTTTGACCGCGCAACGGGACCCCCTCAAACGCCGCGAGCAAACTCTCGGCAACGTACTCGTCCGGCACGATGTCGACCTTCAGATGCAGCGCCTCGAGCGCCGCGCGCGTCGCCGGCCCGATCGCGCACAACCGCGCCCGCAGCGCCCGCAGGTCCCTTCGGGAAGCGTCCAGCCGCTCAAGAAAGAAGCGGACCCCGTTCACCGAAGTGAACAGCAGCCAGTCATACTCTTCCAGCCGCTCAATCGCCGCGTCGAGCGGCCCCTTGTCCGCCGCCGGCCGGATGGCGATGGTCGCCAGTTCCACCGGCTCCGCACCCAACGCGCGCAACCGCTCCACGAACCCGCCCGCCTGCTCCGCGGCACGCGTCACCACAATCCGCTGGCCGAACAACGGCAGCGTGCCCCAGTCTTCCGCCTTCGGCGCCGCCGGCACGAACTCCCAGGGCACTCCCGCCGCCTGCAACGCGGCCGCCTGCGCCCGCCCCTCTTCCGCCGAACCGACCATCCGGCAGGCCCGCCCCTGATCGAGCAACTCCTGCGCCCGCACGCTCAACCGCGCCTCGTCGCCCGGGTCCTCCACCAGGTAGATCTTGCTCATGCGCCGTACACGAGCTCGAGCACGCGCCGCGCTCCCGCCTCGAGCATCCGCCGCGCCAGCATTTCTCCCAGCGCCTGTGCCTCGCCCGCCGCTCCCTCGGCCTCATCGCGGAACAACTGCGTCCCGTCCGGCGAGATCACGATCGCGCGAAGCCGCAGCCGCTCGCCCTCCACCACCGCGTGTGCTCCAATCGGCACCTGGCACCCGCCGCCCATTGCCGCCAGCACCGCCCGCTCCGCCCGCACCGCCTGCTCAGTCGGCACGTGATTCAGCCCCGCGCATACCGCATGCCCCCGCCCGCCGTCGCCGCGCGTCTCGATGCCCAAGGCTCCCTGCCCCACCGCCGGACACATCTCCTCCGGCGGAAACCGATACGCGATCCGCTCCTGCCAACCCAGCCGCCGCAACCCCGCCGCCGCCAGCAGAATCGCGGCAAACTGCCCCTCATCCAGCTTGCGCAGCCTCGTATCGACGTTCCCCCGAATCGACTCCACCACCAAATCCGGCCGCAGCGCACGCAACTGTGCGGACCGCCGCAGCGAGCTCGTCCCCACGCGCGCCCCCACGGTCAACTCCTGCAGCCGCCGCCCCACCAGCGCATCGTGCGGATCCTCGCGCTCCGGCACCGCTGCCAGCGTCAGCCCCTCCGGCAGCACCGTCGGCAGGTCTTTCAGGCTGTGCACGGCCAAATCCACCGCCCCCCCCAGCAACGCCTCCTCGATCTCCTTCGTGAACAGCCCCTTCGTGCCCACCTGCGCCAGCGGCACGCCCTGGATCTTGTCGCCGGTCGTCTTGATGATCTCGATGCGGCACTCTTCGCCCATCGCCTCCAGGCGTCCTTTGATCCAGTTCGCCTGCCACAGCGCCAGCGCCGAACCGCGCGATCCAATGGTCAGCATCTACTCTCCCAGGCGAAACAGCCGCCGCACCGTATCTACCAACAGCTCGCCCTCCGGCTTCCCCGCCTGCCGCCTCAGCTCGGCGATCGAACCGTGCGCCACTTTGTTGATAATCCCGCGCGTGAGCGCC
The DNA here is from genome assembly GCA_033763935.1 of Bryobacteraceae bacterium. Taxonomy (GTDB): domain Bacteria; phylum Acidobacteriota; class Terriglobia; order Bryobacterales; family Bryobacteraceae; genus DALYJJ01. Next base: position 89,894 of record JANRJO010000042.1, on the reverse strand, counting down.
GCTACCGCTTCTTCCTGCTGCGGCGTCAGCGTACCCAGCTTCCCGCGCACGCGTTCGATTTCCGACACCCGGATGTGCTCCAGTTGCTCCTGCAGGCTGACGATCGTCGGCACCACCTCGCGCGTCCGCAGGCGCAAGACCAGCCGGTCGACCTCCTCCGCGATGATCTCCTCGGCCTGCTCCGCTTCCTTCAACCGCCCGCGAAGGTTCTGGTCCACCACCCGCTGCAGGTCGTCGACGTCATACAAAAACACGTTGTCGAGCTCGTTCACCCGGGGCTCTACGTTCCGCGGCACCGCGATGTCGATCAGGAACATGGGCCGGTTGCGCCGCGCCGACAGCACCTTCTGCACCTGCTCCTTCGTCAGCAGGTAGTGTGGCGCGCCGCTCGAGGTGATGACGATGTCCATCTCCGGAAGCGCCGCGTGAAAGCGATCGTACTCGACAATCGATCCCTCAAACAGCTTCGCCATCTCGAGCGCCCGCTCGCGCGTACGGTTCGTCACCGCGATGCTCGCGCACCCCGATCGGCGCAGGTGCCGCGCCGCGAGTTCGGACATCTTCCCCGCGCCGACAATCAACACCCGCTTGCCTTTGAGAGAGCTGAAAATCTCGCGAGCCAATTCCACAGCCGCGTAGCTCACTGAAACGGCGCTCTTCCCGATGTCCGTCTCGGAGCGCACACGCTTCGCCACCGCGAACGCGCGCGTCAGCACCGATTCGAGAAACCCGCTCACCGCGCCGCATTCCTTCGCCGCCGTGAACGCTGTCTTCATCTGCCCGAGGATCTGCGGCTCGCCCACCACCATCGAGTCGAGACTCGCAGCAACACGGAACAGGTGGCGAATCGCGTCCTTGTCTTCGAACGAGTACAGATACTGCCCGAGCGCCTCCGGCTCCACGCGGTGCGCGTTCGCCAGAAACCGGTCCACCAACACGCGCGGATCGGCCGCATCGTCGGACGCCAGCACGATCTCCACCCGATTACACGTGGAAAGGATGAGCCCTTCCAGGCACCCGCTCAGCGTGCGCAACTGCGCCAGGGCGTCGGGCAGAGTGCTCTCTGGGAACGCCAGCTTCTCGCGCACCTCGACGGGCGCCGTGCGGTGATTCAGTCCTGCGACGAGAAGCTTCATCTCGAAAGGATCGGGCGCAACCCCACGTGCGCCGCCCACGTCAAAGCCGAACAGCCGAGGACGGTGATGGCCATGATCGCGGCCTTGCGTCCCCGCCATCCCGCTGTCATTCGCAGAAACACCATCAACAGGTAAAAGCCCCACGTAAGTAGCGAGATGGCGATCTTCGCTTCGCCGATCCACTTCGTCCCGCTCTCAATGAAGGCCCACGTGCTTCCCGCAATCACCGCCAGCGTAATAAAGACGAAACCGAACCCCATGGAAGTGGTGATCAGCTCATCCAGCGCTCCCAGCGGGGGCAGCCGCTCGAGAAAACCCGTGCGAGGTTTCTTGCTCTTCAGGTGACGCTCTTGAATCAAATAAAAGACGCTGGCGACAGCCGTGAGCGCCAGCGCCGCGTATCCGCTGAGAACCAGCAACACGTGCAGCAGCAGCCACGCGTCCCTTACCCGAGCGTCCGTCCAGGTGGAAACCGGAATCTCCATCCCGCCGACGAGCGTCATGAGAAACACCAGCGGGAACAGGAAAACGCCGAGACTGGCAAATTGATAGCGCCAATAAACCGTCAGGAACAGCGCGGCAATCAGAAACCCGCAGAGCGAAACCGATTCGTAGAAGGTGTTGACGGGCAGGTGCCCCATGGCCCACGTCATTTCCACCAGCGAGACAGCATGCAGAATGATGCCGGCGACAAACGTGGCAAGCGCCGGACGGAACAGTTGAACCTTGCCCCGAAGAACGGTGACGATGGCGTGCAGGAGTCCGAACGAGTAGAGGACGGCTGCCACACGGAGCCAAAATACGCTCGATTCGTGCATGCGGGCTCGAAAACAACCAGTATAGCGTGGAGGCTCAAAAGGCTTTTATGAGCAAAGCATTAGAGGGCAGGAGAGCAGTGATTACAGGAGGCACTCGTGGCATCGGTTTCGCCGTGGCCCGAAGGCTTCTCGAGGCCGGCGCGGCCGTCGCCGTGTGCGGTCGGTCGAACGATGGGGTTGAGAAGGCGGTGGCCGAACTCACTTCACTTGCCAGCGATCCCGATAAAGTAGCCGGGTACCCTGCCGATATTACGAACAGAGACCAGGTCTCGAAGCTCTTCGAGTTCGTGGATCAGCGATTGGGCGGAGTGGATGTGCTTGTGAATAACGCCGGCATCGGCCTGTTTGCCAATGTGGCCGATATCACGTTCGACGAGTGGCGGTCTGTGTTGGACACCAATCTCACCGGCGCGTTCCTGTGCAGCCACGAGGCGGTTGGCCGTATGCGGAAGAGGGGAGGCGGAGCCATCGTGAACATCAGCAGCCTGGCCGGCAAGAATGCTTTCGCCGGCGGCGCCGCTTACAACGCCTCGAAGTTCGGCCTGAACGGATTTACCGAAGCCATGATGTTGGACTTGCGTTATGACAATATCCGCGTCTCCACCGTCGCGCCCGGCAGCGTGGCCACCGAGTTCCGCAGCGGCGGCTCTGCCGATTGGAAGATCCAGCCGGAAGACGTCGCGGACGTAGTTTTCATGATCTTAAGCATGCCCTCGCGAACACTGGTCAGCAGTGTAGAGCTGCGTCCGTCTCAGCCGAGGAAGTAGGGGAGAGTACGAAAATGGCGCTTCGCAAGAATGGTCCCTCAATTGCTCCACTCCGGTCTGAGAGGCCGCGATTGAAAGGGGTACTAAAAACCATGGTCAGGCTGAATCAAACACTGGATCCCACCAGAACTGGCCGCGAGGCGGAGGCGCTGGAGTCGAATCTTCGAAAATTAATCGTTGGGCAAGATGAAGCCATAGAGCAGATCGTCAACATCTATCAAATGCATCTGACCGCGATGTGTTCGCCCGGGCGTCCGGTCGGTAATTTTTTGTTCCTGGGTCCCACCGGATCGGGTAAAACTCGCATCGTGGAAGCCGCCGCCGAAAGCTTGGTCGGCTCGACGCGCGCCGTCATAAAGATTGATTGCGCGGAGTTTCAGCATAGCCACGAGATCGCCAAGCTCATTGGTTCGCCTCCCGGCTACCTGGGCCATCGCGAAACCCACCCGCTGCTGAGCCAGGAAGTGCTCAATCAGTACCACACGGACAAAGTGAAGATCAGCTTCGTTTTGTTCGACGAGATTGAAAAGGCAAGCGACGCCCTCTGGAACCTCCTGTTGGGCATTCTCGATAAGGCGACCCTGACCCTCGGCGACAACCGCAAGGTCGACTTCTCCCGCGCCATGATCTTCATGACGTCGAACCTCGGCGCGACGGAGATGACGCAGCTGATGAGTCCCAAATTGGGATTCGAAGCCTGCCAGTCCCAAAGTGGGGCACCCGTGCAGCTTGACGACAAGCTGAACAGCAAGATCATGAAGAGCGGCGTCGAGGCCGCGCGGCGGAAGTTTACGCCCGAGTTTGTCAACCGCCTCGACAAGATCGTGGTCTTCAAGCCGCTCGGCGAGAGCGAACTGAAGAAGATCCTCGATATCGAGCTCAACATGGTCCAACAGCGCATCTTCAACGCGGCCCCCGAGCGGAGCTTCGTCTTCACCGCTACCGAAGGCGCAAAGGGATACTTGCTGAACCAGGGAACCGACACGCGCTATGGCGCCCGTCACCTGAAGCGAGCCATCGAGCGGCTGCTCGTACAGCCCATGTCGAATCTGCTCGCCACCGACCAGGTCCGCTGTGGCGATTGGATCCGCGTCGACTACAACTCAACGGGTAACTGCATGACGTTTGTGAAGGAAGCGGAAGGCATTCCGACGCATGCGATGGCGGAGATGGTGGACAATACCGTCGCCATACCGCACGGAGCGTACGCTCACTCGACTGTCCATGAATTGGGGCGCCCGGCGAACGCCAGGTCCTCCTCAAAGAGAAACTGAGCTCTTCACTCGCAGCTCCAGCCTCCATTCGACGGCCGGACGCCCAGGCGTCCGGCCTTTTCTTTTGTCCGCCCGCCTTCGCCCCACCTCCGGACCGGTTGACCCTTTACTCCGAATTCGCGGTGTGATAACACAAGCACCCAGGAGGCGTCCGTTGAAACGCGCAATCTTCCTTTCCGTTCCTACCACTGTCCTCGCGCTGCTCTCCGCTTGCGGCGGCGATCAGCAGGCCGGCGGGTCCGCCAAGATGGGTACCCCCGAGTACTTCTGGTCCGGCGCAAAGCAGACCTTCAGCGCCAAGGACTATGCCAAGACCAACGATCACCTGACGGAGTTGATCCGCACGGAAAACCCCTACCGCGACCGCGCCGTGCCGTGGCGGCTGATCGTCCTCTCCGCAATGGCCAAGGGCTACTCCGAACTCCGTGAGAACCTCGAGTTCGGAGGGCGCGCCAACCGCGGCGCCGCCTTCCGCCGCTTCATGAACGACGCGCGGCAGCTTGCCAGCCGCAATGCCCTCGAGTTCGCAGAGTCCTTCGAGAAATTCGAGAAGGCCCACACAGGCAAGACCGTGCTGCTCGAGTTCCCGTTCCCGAGCGGCAACGTGGGTATGCCTCGCGAACTCGCCGTTCTCGCCAAGGGCGAAACCCCCGACCAGGCGAAAGTCGACGCCGGCCGCAAACGCTCGGTCGAGCGCGAAGTGTTGCTGCTGACCTGCCACGCCCTCGGCGCCGGCGAAGACGTCGCCAAGGCGCAGCAGCTGCTGCAGGGAGGCAAAGCCGAAGTCCCCCGTGAGACCTTCATGATGGCCATGGCATCCGCCCTCTACGACCACAGCAAGCTGTTCACCCCCATGAAGCTGAACCTCCCCGATCGCGTCGAGTTCTTCAACACGCACTCCCGCGAGGCGCTCGACAGCGTGCCCGATTCGAAGGAACGCAAGGCTCTGCTCGCGAAGCTCGACACCCAGCTCAAGGAAGCGAAGAAGCTGATGGGGAAGAAGTAGCCGCCACGCGAGGCGGCTCGCCCGGCTCCTGAGTGATCCGCAGAACCGCCCCGGCTTCTCCCTCGCACGCCGGCAGCGGCCTCACCGAGTAGAAGTTCAAGCCGTACCGCCACGCCCGGTGGATCTCCTCCACGCAGGCCTGCTTGCCTTCGACTCGCCGCCACAACGTTCGCGCCGAAACGCGCTCGTCGAGCACGGGATAAGTCCTGATCTTCAAATATGCTACGCCGAGGGCAACGGCCGCGGCGACCAGCGCCATCGTCAGATGACGCGGCAGCCGCCACGCTGCCGCCGCCAGAAGTGCCACCGGCAGCGCCGGCAGCAGATGCCGAAACTCGAACGGGGCCTTCGTGATTCCGGCGTCCAACGCGGGCGGCAGAATCTCGGCAATCAGCGGAATCCCCACCAGCAGTACGGCGCACCCCGCTAGCGCTGCCCCGGCGCGCGGCGACTTGATCATCGCGTTGCCCACCACCACAGACAGCAGGGGCAGAATCGGCAACAGATACCCCGGCAGCTTGTTTGTTGATGCCGAGAAGAACGCCAGCCCGAAGCCTGCCATCAGCACCAGCGCCCGGTTCACCCCGCTCGTCCAGACACTGCGCGCTGGAACCAGAGCCAGCAGCGGCGTCCACGGGAACAGCGCCCCCAGCAGCACGGGAATGTAGAACCAAAACGGCTGTTGGTGCTGCAGGGCGTCGCTGGCGAAGCGGTCGAAATGGTGCTTCCAGAGAAACTCGTTCCAAAAAGGTGCCCCGTTCCGCGCCGAGACCGCTACATACCAGGGCGCGGCCACCAGGACGGCCGCGCCGTATAGCCACGCCAACTCTCGCCACCTTCGGCGGAACAGCCACACGAGCGGAGTGGCCAGCACCACCGGCACCAGCCCCTTCGCCAACATCCCGGCGCCAAGACAAACCCCCGCCGCCGTCATCCACGTCGCCGTCGCCCGGCCGCGGCCGGTGGGCGCTGCCAGCGCCAGCAGAACCGCCGTCGAAAAACACGCTGCCAGCGGCAGGTCCGTCACCGCCACATGGCTGAAGGCGATCCAAGCCGCGCAGGTGGCCAGAATCGTCGTCGCCGCAGCCCCCGTCGCACCGTCGTACAGCCTCCGGACCAACGCGAAGAAACCGGAGAGAAACAGCACGCTCAACAATGCAATCGGCAGCCGGGGCGCCACGTCCACACTCAACCCCGCCCGATACCCGGCTGCGATCAACCAGTACAGGAAGGCAGGCTTCTCAAACCACGCCTCGCCCCACAACCGCGGTGTGACGAAATCCCCGGAAACCGCCATCTCCCGCCCGATCGATGCGTATCGGGGCTCATCCGGACCCAGCAGCCCCACCGCCCCCATGCGGAAAAAGAACAGAAGATAGACAATGGGGATGGCGAGAAGCCATATCCAGCGGTGAGACACGCCTCAAGTATAATTTCGCCCATGCGGTGGGTGCTCCTCTTTGCTCTTTGTGCGTCCGCGTTGCGCGCCGACGTCTCCGGCTGCGCCTGCGATCCCGCCCAGCCGGAGACCATGAAGCGCCGCGAATGCGGCCTGTGCCGGGAAGCCGAAAAGCAGGAGGGCGACGGGGTCTTCTTCCTCAAGGACATCAACCCTCGCAAGCCGAACCGCTGGCTCGCGTTGCCCAAACGCCACCTCCCTCACCATCACTCGCTGAAGGAGCTCTCGAAGAAGGAGCAGGCGGAGCTCTGGGCGGCTGCCATCCGGAAGGGCCAGGAACTCTGGGGGGATCAGTGGGGGCTCGCCTACAACTCTGACCGCGTCCGGACCCAGTGCCACACGCACATCCACATCGGCAAGCTGCTGAAGGGCCTGGCCCCCGGCAAGACCCTGATCGTCAAGGGTCCCGAGGATATCCCGCCGCTCGACGGTATCTGGGTCCACCCGCAGGGCAAGAAGCTCGTGGTGCACTACGGCGAGGGCATCACGGAAACGGCATTACTACGATGAGCCTGGTTGACATACTGCACCTCCCCACCGCGGAAAACTCCGCCATTCGCCTTCATGAAGCGGACAACATCGCGGTGGCTCGCGTCCCGCTGCCCGCCGGCCACACCCTTCGCTTCAGCGGCACGGAAGTCACCGTGCTCGACGCGATTCCCGCCGGACACAAAGTGGCCATCGCCCCCATCCCCGCCGGCGACCGGATCTTCCGCTACGGGCAGATCATTGGCCGAACGCGACTCGCCGTAGAACCCGGGCGGCACGTTCACACGCATAACGTCGCCTTTGAGGACCTGGAGCGCGAGTACGAGTACCCGGCCTCGGAGATCCCCTTCCCGCCCCCGCCGCGCGAGATGCCGGTGTTTCTCGGTTACCCCCGCGAGGATGGCCGCGCCGGCACCCGCAACTACATCGCGGTCGTCGCCGCCAGTAACTGCGCTGCCCATACCGCCGAGCTCATCGCCCGCAGCTTCGACGGCGAAACCCTGCCCCCTAACGTCGACGGAGTCGTCGCCTTTCCGCACGGCGAGGGCTGCGGGCACACCATCGGCCCCGACACTCGCCAGTTGCAGCGCACGCTCGCCGGCGTCTTGAATCACCCGAATGTCTCGAGCGCCGTGATCCTCGGGTTAGGTTGCGAAGTCAATCAGATCGACCACTACCTGGGCGCGGGCGCCAGCGAGTCGGTTTTGGTTCCGAACGGCGGCCGTCTCGCCGGCCTCACGCTCCAGACCTCGGGCGGCACCAGCGGTACCCTGGACGCCGCACGCCGCGAGATCCATCGCATGATGGAGCGCGCCGCCGCCGAACAGCGGGTGGAGATGCCGGCGTCCAAAATCGTCCTCGGCCTCAACTGCGGCGGCTCCGATTCGTTTTCCGGCATCACGGCGAACCCGGCGCTCGGCGTCTGCTCGGACTGGTTGGCCGCCATCGGCGCCTCCGCCGTCCTCGCCGAGACCCCCGAGTGCTTCGGCGCCGAGCACCTCCTCGTCCGCCGTGCCCGCAACCGCGAGGTGGCCGAGCGCTTTATCGGCTTCATCCGCGGCTATAAGGCCTACTTGCGCCAATTCGGCCCCAGCAGCTTCGACGACAACCCTTCCCCCGGCAACAAGGAAGGCGGCCTGACCAATATCCTCGAAAAATCCCTCGGCGCCGCCGCCAAAGCCGGCACCTCCCCCCTGACCGCCGCCGTCGATTACGCCGAGCGCATCGACACCCCCGGGTTCGTCTTCATGAACACGCCCGGCTATGACCCTGTCTCCCTCACCGGCCTCGCCGCCGGCGGAGCGAACCTGATCGCGTTCACCACCGGCCGGGGCAGCGCAATCGGCTTCCCCAGCGTGCCGGTGATCAAGATTTCCACCAACAGCAGCACCTACCGCCGCATGCGGGACAACATGGACCTGAATGCCGGGCGGATCGCCGACGGCGAAGCGACGGTCGAGAGCGTCGGCCGCGAGATCTTCGACCTCGTCCTGCGCGTCGCTTCAGGCGAGCGAACCTGCGCCGAGCGCCTCGGCCACAAAGAGTTTGTTCCCTGGCGCATTGGACCGGTTCTCTAACGGCATACTGGCCTTACAATGGAACTATGCGTGCTCTCCCGTTTCTGCTGACCGCGTTCGCGCTCGCAGGGCTGCCGCTCGCGGCTCAGACGACGAAGAAAGCCGCTCCGCAAAAAAATCACAAAGCGAACCCGACGCCCCCTGCCGCCGCTAAAGTGAAGAGCGCACTGGACAAAGCGACTATGGAGGCGTACGTCCGCCACCTCTTCCTCTGGGGCCCGCAGATCGCGGTGAAGGTAGACGACCCGGTCGCCTCCCAGTCGCTGCCCGGCTTCCAGGAGGTCGTCGTCACGGGCTCGGCCGGCGCCGCCCAGCAGCAGGAGACCTTCTACGTCTCCAAGGACGGCCAGACGCTCCTCCGGGGGTCCGTCTACGACGTAAAGGGCAGCCCTTTTAAGAACGACCTCGCCAAGCTGAAGACCGACCTCCAGCCGAGCTTCGGCACGCCCGGCGCGCCAGTCGTCATCGCCATCTTCAGCGATTTTCAGTGCCACTACTGTAAAGAAGAGGCGAAAGTGTTGCGCGAAAATCTGCTGAAAGCCTATCCGAAGGAAGTCCGCGTCTATTTCAAAGACTTTCCGATCGACCAGATCCACCCTTGGGCCCGCGCCGCCTCCATCGCCGGTCGCTGCGTGTTCCGGCAGGCGCCCGCCGCCTTCTGGGACTACCACGATTGGATTTTCGAGAACCAAACCCAAGTGACGGTTGAAAACCTGCGCCAGAAGGTCTTCGACTGGGCGAAGACGAAGAACCTCGACACCCTGATGCTGGGCCAGTGCGTGGACAATCGCGCCACCGAGGGCGAGATCAACAAGAACGTGGAGGAAGCCCGGGCGCTGAAGGTAGACTCTACGCCGACGCTGTTCGTCAACGGCCGCAAGATTCCCGGGTCGCTGCAGTGGCCGCAGCTCAAGCAGGTGATCGACTTCGAACTCGAGCACTACAAGAAGACCGGTGAGGGCGGCGAGAAGTGCTGCGAAGTGAAGCTGCCTACTCCGTTTAACCAATAGGCACTTCAACAAACTGAGAGGTATTTGTTTGAAACAGCAGAGGGTGGTTTTGTTTCTGGGCGCTCTGGCCCTGGTGCTGTCCGCAGCCGCGGCATCGACCGCCGGCTCCGACCCCGGCCGGTATCTCGAGCACGTCAAATTTCTCTCCTCCGAGAAGCTCGCCGGGCGCGGCACGGGCACGCCGGGTCTCGAGAAGGCCGCTGCCTACGTCGCCCGGCAGTTCAAGGAGCTCGGTGTTCAGCCCGCCGGCGTGAACGGCTACTACCAGCCCTTCCCCGTCACGACGAACGCGAAGCTCGGCCCAAAGAACCGGCTGGAGGCGAAGGAGAACGGAGACCGGCGCGAGTTCAAGTTCAAAGAGGACTTCCAGCCCTTCAACTTCTCGGCGAGTAAGGGAGCTTCCGGCCAAGTGGTCTTCGTGGGCTATGGCATCACCGCCCGCGAGTATCACTACGACGACTATGCGGGCGTCGACGTGAAGGATAAGATCGCCGTCGTGCTGCGCCACGAGCCGCAGGAATTCGACGAGAAGAGCGTGTTCTCCGGCAAGCTGTACACCCAGCACGCGCAGCTGGAGAGCAAGGCGGCGAACGCCAAAATGCATGGCGCCGCGGCTGTCGTCTTCGTCAACGACCTTCCGGCGCACTCCGGCGACAGCGACTCGCTCGACAAGTTCCCGCGCACCGTGGGCCCCGCCAACGCCGGCATCCCCTTCATCCAGGTGAAGGGCGAGGTAGCCGAGCGCTGGCTCGCACTGTCGGGCAAGAATCTCAAGGATCTCGTCGCCGCCATCGACAAGGACCTCAAGCCGCAGTCCTTCGCGCTGCCCGCTTCCCTGACGCTCGACCTGCAGGCCGACGTCGAGCGTGAGGTGAAGACGGTCAACAACGTGGTGGCGTATCTGCCCGGAAAGACCGACGAATACCTGGTGCTGGGCGCGCACTATGACCATCTCGGCCTCGGCGAACAGTTCTCCATGGCGCCCTCCCTGGCCGGCACGCCGCACCTCGGCGCCGACGACAACGCCTCCGGCACCGCCGGACTGCTCGAACTCGCGCGGGTGCTCAGCGCCGCCAAGGACCGCGAGCGGGGCGTGCTGTTCATCGCCTTCGCGGCCGAGGAACTGGGCCTGCTCGGTTCCGGCTACTACGTGAACAACCCGCAGCGTCCCATCGATAAGGCCGTAGCCATGATCAACCTCGACATGATCGGCCGGCTGCGCGACAACAAGGTCTTCGTCGGCGGCACGGGGACCGCGGCCGCGTTCAAGGCGCTACTGGAGAGCGTGAAGACGCGCCACCCGCTGACGCTCGACACGACCGAGCAGGGCGGCTACGGTTCGAGCGACCACACATCGTTCACCACGAAGCAGATCCCGGTGCTGTTCTTCTTTTCGGGCCTTCACGGCGACTATCACCGCCCGAGCGACACCTGGGACAAGATCAATGCGCCTGGTGCGGCGCAGCTGGTCAACCTGGTCAGCGACCTCTCTCTCGAAATCGTGAACGCCCCGGAGCGCCCGAAGTACGTGCAGGTGGCCGACCCGCGGGCGGCCGCCGGCTCCATGGGCGGCGGAGCCGGCTACGGCGCCTACTTCGGCAGCGTACCGGACTTCGCCGAAGTGCCGAATGGTTTCCGCTTTGCCGACGTGCGGCCGGGCTCTCCGGCAGCGAAGGCAGGTCTCAAACCGCAGGATATCCTGTTCGAGTTTGACGGGAAGTCCATCGCGAACCTCTACGACTTCACCTATGCGCTGCGCTCGACCAAGCCCGGGGACACGGTGCTCGTGAAGGTGCGGCGCGGCGGCGAGGTGGTAGAGGCTAAGGTGACGCTCGAGTCGCGCAAGTGAAAAGCGCTAATCCTTTCGGACTTTCCTGTCGATAAGGGAAGGGACAGCATGGACACGGCACCCTTCCGCTCGGCCCAAATCTGGACACTACCGCCGCTGATTCTCCACCCCTTCAGCGACGCATCCGGTCCGAACAAGCTGGTGGAGAGCAGCCGCGCCAGCCTCATGATCCAGGGGCTTTTGCCCTCCGGCGACCTCAGCCCGGACCAGTTGGAGCGGCGGCTTTTGGACGGCCGGTACTGCGAAGTCCGGATGCTCTTTTATGTCGGCCGCGACGTGGTGCGCTGGGTGGACCAGTGCATGGAAGTCGTGGAGCGGGACGATTCGCTCCGCGAGGCGGGTATCGGGCGGCATAGCTTCTACAGCCTGCTGATTCAGGGGACCCCGCAGCACGTCCGCGACAAGCTGCGGCGGTGGGGAGTGGCCGACTACCAGGCTATTTTCACCCGGTCCGTGGGGCTCAATATCCTCTTCGCGGACGCGCCGGAGTCCGAGATCCTGGCCACCGAGTTTATACGGAACTACTACCGGTACGCCGACCAGATATTCCTTACCAATCAGAAAGCGGAGCCCTACGCCTCGATCAGCGCCTCGACCTTCGACTTCGAATTGTTCGCCTCCGGCGAGTACTCGCGCATGCTCGAGCGCGAGTGGGGCTCGGTCGACTAAGGGCGCTTGTCGAACTCCTCGCGGGTTAGCCGCTTGATCGGTTCGAGCTTGCCCGCGCTCAACTGGGCGTTGATCGCCTCCAGGTCCTTTCCCACCAACACATCGGCTTCGCGTGCGGCGTCGGCGGCCTCCCGGTCCAGCACCGTCACGCTCTCCAGTTGCTGCGCCGTCGGCCGGCCTCCGTAGAGCGACACTTCGCCATACAGCTCTCCCAGACGCTCCCGCAGCCGCTGCTCGATAGTGATCCCCTGGTCGCGAGTAATGACCAGCTTCCGGTTGAATCCGTCCAGCTTGTCGGCGTACGCCTTGAGGCTCTTTTCCAGCGTCTCGTTGTCCTTCACCTTCTCCGCCAGCTTCCGCGCCGCATCGCGCGCCTCGGTCACGGACGCCGTCGTGTACGCAAGATTCTCCAGAGTCCGGTAGAGCGCCATCGTCGTCTTCTGCTGGAGCTTGCGGTCAGCTTCCTGGTGGGGCGACCGCGGGTCCGCCACCACCTTGATATCCGCCGTGTAGACTTCCTCGCCCTTCCGGATGCGCGCCGTGTACTGACCCTCCGGCGCCACGGGACCGAAGAGAGAACCTGATTCCAGGCCCGCCGCCCGGGGGACCTTCGGCGGCTTCAAGCGCATCGGCCAGGCCACGCGATTGATGCCGCGGCGCTTGCCCGGTACCACCCGCGTCACCAGCTTCTTCTCCTCGTCGAGGATCTCGATCTCAAAGTCGCCCACCATGTGGCGGTCCCTCATGTAGTACGTGATCCAGGCCGCCTCGCGCGGGTTATCGCCGACAAACTCGTCCGCCCCGGTGAAGGTCTGCGCGGCCCCGCCCACTTGTAGGGTGGCCGGCTGCGAAGCGAGCACCGTGAAGTTCGCCTCGAGCACCGCGGGGGTGATCTGCCGGATCGGCGTGATGTCGTCGACGATGTAGAGTCCGCGGCCATGGGTGCCGATAATCAGCGCGTGCTCCCGCGGATGGATCGCCAGGTCGCGAACCGGCGCCTTCGCCGGGAAGTTGCCGGTGAACTGCGCCCAGTTCTGCCCACCGTCCAGCGTGATGTACAAGCCCATCTCGGTGCCCAGGAAGAGAAGCTCCGGCTTCGCCCGATCCTCGCGGATCACGTGGGCCCAGCCTTCCAGCGCCTTCGTCGACAGCGGCTGCCACGTCGACCCGAAATCGCGGGTCACGAAGGCATAGGTCGAAAAGTCGCCCGCCTGGTGGTTGTCGATCGTCAAGTACGCAACGCCGGGTGCGAAGCGGCCGGCCTCGATCGAGCTCACTGTCCCGAACTTCGGCGCCCCCGCAAGATTCGCCGTGACATTCTTCCAGCTCTTCCCGCCATCCCGGCTCACATGCACGTTGCCGTCATCGGTGCCTACCCAAAGAACCTGCGCGTCAATCGGCGACTCGGCGATGGAGTAGATGGTGCAGTGATTCTCGGCGCTCGAGTTGTCGAGCGTCAGCCCTCCGGTTTCGTTTTGCTTCTGCTTGTTGGGATCATTGGTCGTCAAGTCGCCCGACAGCCGCTCCCAGCTGTCGCCCTGATCTCGTGACCGGTAGAGGAACTGGCTGCCGACGTAGAGGACGTGCGGGTTGGTGGGGCTCATCGCCACGCCCGCATTCCAGTGGAACCGCAGCTCCGGGTCGCCCGCCTTCGGCTTGGGCGCGATGTACTTGATCTCTTCGGTGGGCTTGTAGAAGCGAAGCAGCTTACCGCCCTGGTACTGCGAGTAAATGGTGTTCTTGTCCGCCGGATGCTGGAACACGTAGAAACCGTCGCCGATGCCCACGCTCTTCCACATCGCATTGGTGATGCCGCCCGGCGCCTGGCTCGGTCCCACCCAGCTGCCGTTGTCCTGCAGGCCGCCCATCACGTTGTAGGGCCGCTCCATGTCAAACGACACGTGGTAGAACTGCGACAGCGGCAGATTCCGCAGGAAGTTCCATGTGCGCCCGCGGTCAAGCGACTTGTACACGCCGCCGTCGGTGCCCAGATACATCTCCGACGTGTTCTGGGGATTGATCCACAACGCGTGATGATCCGGGTGGAAGGGCATCCCCTCCATCGCCACCGAACCAAGAATGCTCCACGTCTTGCCGGCGTCGGTGCTGAACGAAGCGAGGGTGCTCATCTTGTAAATCCGGTTGTACTCCTTGGGGTCCGGTACAAGATGGCTGTAGTAGAACGGCCGGTCGGCGATGGCGCGCGCCTCCGTCATCTTCTCCCAGGTTCGGCCGAGGTCGTCGGATTTGAAGAAGGCCGTCTTCTTCGCCTCCACCACCGCGTACACGCGTGAGGGCCGCGATGGGGCCACGGCCAGCGCGATCCGTCCCAACTCTCCTTCCGGCAAGCCTGCTTTCACCTTCTCCCAGGTCTTGCCGCCGTCCGTGCTCCGGTGCAGGCCGCTGCCCGGCCCTCCGCTCTTGAAGTCCCATGCGGTCCGCCGGAACTGCCACATGGCGGCGTAGACCACATGCGTTTCTTCGAGATCGATCTGCACGTCCGCGCAACCCGTGTTCGCGTCGACGTACAGAATCTTCTCCCACGTCTTCCCGCCATCAGCAGTCTTGTAAAGCCCGCGGTCCTCGCTCGACGACCACAGCGCTCCCAACACCGCTACATACACGGTGTTCGGGTTCTTCGGATCGATCACGATCCTGCCGATCCGCTCACTCTTCGGCAAGCCCATGAACTGCCAGCTCTCACCGGCGTCGTTGCTGCGGTAGACGCCGGTGCCCGCGGAAACGCTGTTGCGCACCCAGCTTTCGCCCGTGCCGGCCCAAACCGTCTTCGCGTTCGCCTGGTCCACCGCAAGAGCGCCGATGGACTGCGTGTAGCGGTCAAACACGGGCTTGAACGTCGTGCCGCCGTTCGTGGTCTTCCAAATGCCGCCCGCGGCGGCGCCCACGTACAGAGTGCCCGGTTCGCGCGCCACGCCCTCCATCGCGGAAATGCGTCCGCTCATGGCGGCAGGCCCGATGGCCCGGGCCTCCACCGCACCGAAGCTCGCCGAATCGATCTTGACCTCGGCCCCCCTCATCAGGGCCGGAACGCACCACACCGCCAACAGCAGCAGCCGCTTGTACATGGGTCGCACTCCGCGCGTCTGGAACCGCTATTTCTTCTCTTCGGGCTTCTTCGGCTCGGGCATCTTGAACTGGGCCGAATCCATCGGAAGGTTCACTTCCACCTTGTCGAAAGACATGGTCATGAACGGCTTGCCATTTGCCTTCTGCTCCAGCGAGTGGGCCATCATGACATTGCCGACCTTCTTGTAGTTGCCGGGATAGATTTCGATGTCCAGTTCCTGCCCCATCTGCTTCCGCTTGGCGGTGGACTTGATGAGCAGGAACGAAGAGGCATCGATGTAGTAATCCTCGGACTGTCCGTTCTTGCGCGTCAGCTTCAGCTTGTAGGCAGGCGAACCCTCAACGTCTTCCTTGCCGATGAGTTCCACCTTGTTGCCCTTTTGGGCGTAGTCCATCAGCGGCCCGTCCAGGTCGGCGTTCTGCGCCATGCTCTCCGTGTCGTCGGCGGAAGACTTCTGCGGCTCCATGCTCTGGAACGGGATCACCTGCCAAGCGGTAGCGCCGTCATAGGCCTGGGTAATGTTCTGGCCTTGAACGATGATGTCGGCCCGCATCAAATTCGGGCGCTTCGTCTGGACCGTCATGGGTGCTTCCATCTGCCCCCCGCCCATGACTGCCTTTCCGGACATCTTGATCGACTCAATCGCCTTCAGATTCGCCGTTCCCCCCAGCGCTTCAAAGTGTTTGGCGAGAATCTGGTCGACGGTCATCTCCTGGCCGAAGGCCGCCGCGGTGAGCGCGGCAAAAGCCAGTATCGTGCGTCGCATCATAGCGGTATGTTCTCCTTGGTTCCCGGTAGGGCCGTTGTTTCATTCTAGCGGTTCACCCGGTCCACACCCGTCCGGCTGCGCCAGGCACTCCCGGCGCACGCGGCCGGTGGGAATGGCCGTCAGCCGGCCCTTCTCGTACCACCAGTACAGGTCAAACTCGGCCAGCCTCGCAGGCGTGGGAGCGGGCATCACCTTGTCAATACGAACCACCTCAATGTCCCGTTCCCCATATGCGAGACGGGTCAGGAAGTGGCTGCCCCAGCCGTACTCGGGAAACGGGTCGCGAACCCACAGTATGCGCGTCTTCGGCCCCACCACCGGGAAGTTGCCGTTTATCTGGCGGTACACCTCCCAAAGGTAATCGCCTTCCTGCCGGTGCGGTTCGTGCCGCACGCGCCTTCCCCACTGCACACCGGCCACCAGCGCCAGCACGGCGACGAACACCGCGACCGGGCGAAGGCGGAGGCGCTGCCCCACGGTTGCCGCGCCGGCCGCCAGCATCAGCGCGAGACCTGCGAGCGGAATATACATACCATCCAATCCTCGCGGAACGATGAAGATCATCGGCAGCGGCGCCACGAAGAAGAGGAGCGCCCCGAGGCGGGCGGCACGTGAGCCCACAATCGTGCCGGCGACCACCGCGACGGTGGCGAGAACCGCCATCCATGCAGGGAGCGTCCCCGCCGGGCGGAAGAAGAATTCTCCCCAATAATGCCGTCCGTTCTCGAGAAACCGGGCGAGCGTGAGCACCGGTGCGTACGCAGCGTTGCCCACCACCTCGGGCGACAGGACCCGGCCGAAGATATAAACCGCCGTCAGCGCTCCGCCGAGGAGCGCCGTGCGGCCCTCGTTGCCCATCCACCGTACGACGGCCGCCGGAGTCCACTTTGCGGGCGGGTGAAACAACAACTCGTAGCCAAGCGTGACCACGGGTAGTGAAACCGCCATTTCCTTCGAGTTCAGTGCCAGAACGTAGAACAGCGTCCAGAGCAGCGTGGCCCCGGCGCCCGGCAGCCGGCCCTTACCCCGGACTCGCACATACAGAACCAGCGCCGCGAAGTACCAGGTGAAACAGAACACGTCGTAGCAGAGGCCCGACCCGTAGTACAGCCAGAACATGCCACCGTGGAACGTCAGCAGCAGAGCGGCGAGCGTCCCCGTGAAGCGGGAGCCGGCCACTGTCTCGGCGAACCGGTAGAGGAGCGCGAGATTGACCAGCAGCGCCGCCATACACACGACGCGGAACGGCGCCGGCGTGAAGCCGAAGACCTCGTAGACCGCCTTATAAAACAGCGCGCCGAACGGCCGGTAGGTGGGCGAGAACTTCCAGATCGCGACGTGGTCGAACAGCAGCTCGCTCCAGGACCGCATGAACCCGCGGTACATGTTCATCAGGTCGTCCTGGTTGAAGCCGCCCAGCACGCCTTGTCCCGCGTAGACCAGGAAATAGAGAAGGATCGCCGTGGCCGCGAGCCGCGGTAGACGCTGCGCCGCTACCACTTCACCGTGACGCCGGCCGTCAGTTCCCACACTTCCGTCTCGGGCAGATCGCGCAGCAGGTCGCGCAGCGCGGAGGGCGATCCGGTCAACGGGGGGAAGGTGCCAAAGTGCATCGGAATGACCTTCTTCGGCTTCAGCAGACGGCATGCCGCCGCCGCTTCGCGCGGGCTCATGGTGAAGAGATCGCCGATAGGCAGGAACGCCAGCTCCGGCTGGTAGAGTTCGCGGATGAGCGTCATATCGGAGAAGACATTGGTGTCGCCCGCGAAATACAAGCGCCGCCCGTCAGGCAGGGTCAGCACGTATCCGGCCGCCTCTCCGCCGTAGATGATCTTGCCGTCGTCGAGAATGCCGCAGCTGTGCACCGCGTGCGTCATGGTGAAGGTGACACCGGCGGCTGTTTGCGAGCCGCCCTTGTTCATCCCGCTCGCGTTCTTCACGCCCTTCGACTCCAGCCAGTGGCAGGTTTCATAAATGCCGATAACTTGCGGCGTGAACTTCTGCGCCAGCGGAACGGCGTCGTGAATGTGGTCGAAGTGGCCGTGCGAGATGGCGATGACGTCGATGCGGTCGAACTTGTGATTCTCCGGATGGGCGGGGTTGCCGTTCACCCAGGGATCCATCAGGATCACTTCGCCGCTTTCGAGCCGGAAGGCGAACGTGCCGTGTCCGAGCCACGTGATCTCAAGCATGATGTCCACTCCTTTTTAGCGGCTCGGGCCCCGCAGTTGGATCCCGTCGCCCAGCCGTGAGACGCCGGGGATCGTAACCGGTGAACGCCCCTGAAACGGAATCTCCCCGAACAAAGCCTGCACGGCGGCCGCCTCCGAGGATTCTACCGTGGTGAAGGTGGCCACCGCCGCCTGCGCTTTCGGATAAGCGCGGAGCGTATACGGACTGCCCATGGCGACGATGGCGACGGGCTTGCCGCTGCTTACCACTCGTTCCACCATGGACGGAAACTCCCCGGGCAGCAAGACATCCCCACGGTTTGCGCCGGTGGTGACGAAGGCGACGACGACGCCCGCCGAGCAGTTCTGCATCTTCTCCGCGGCCTCGCGGAGTTCCACCGCGCGGTCCGCCGGGTCCAGGTGAAAGACACGGTCCTTCGGCGCGCGGCGCAGGAACTCTTCTTCCGCGATCCTTCCCTGCGTTCCGTACCGGCTTTCCGTGAGGACGTAGTAGCAGGCGGACTCCGGCTTCGCGAGCGGGAGCACGCCACCCTCGTTCTTCAGGAGCGTGACGGCGCGGCGCGCCACCGCCTGGGCGTCGGCCGCCGCCTCCTCCGAATCGAGGGTTTCCGAGATGTCTTCGACATCCACGCGGCGGTCGCGGAACAGGCCCAGCCGGGACTTGGCGAGCAGCACTCGGCGCAGGCTCTCATCGATGCGTTGCGCCGTCAGCCGGCGGGACTTCACCGCGCGCACGATAGCGTCGATGGCCTCTTCGGGCTTGGGCGGCATCAGCAGGACGTCCACGCCCGCCTCGATCGCCCGTACCGCGGCCTCCCCAGGCGGCACCTGCTTGGACAGGCCTTGCATGTCCATCGCGTCCGTGACGATCAGCCCCTGGAACCCGAGATCCTTCCGAAGCACGCCGCTGAGCGCGGGGCCGGACAGCGTCGCCGGTGAGCCCTCACCGCTGAGGGCCGGCACTGCGATGTGGGCGGTCATGACGGCGTCTACCCCCGCCGCAACGGCCGCTTTGAACGGGACCAGTTCCACGGCATCCAGCCGCTCGCGGGGGAAATCCAGCCGCGGGAGATTCATGTGCGAATCGACGGCCGTGTCGCCGTGCCCCGGGAAGTGCTTCACGGTAGCCAGGGCACGGTGCGGGCTCACCGAGTGCACGCCCGTAATGAATGCCGCCACGTGCTCCGCCACCTGCTTCGGGTCTTCTCCAAAGGAGCGGATGTTGATGATCGGGTTATCGGGGTTGTTGTTGACGTCGGCGGAGGGCGCGAAGATCCAATGCACACCGACCGCTCGCGCTTCGCGAGCCGTTGCCGCTCCCAGGCGCTTGGTGGCGTCCAGTTCGCCGGCTGCGCCATACGCCATGGCGTGCGGATACTTAACGGTCTCCGCGACACGCATGGAAGCGCCGCGCTCGAAGTCGCCGCCCACAATCAGCGGAACGCGGGCCACACGCTGCATGCGGTTAAGAAAGGAGGCCATGGCGAAGGGCTCCGCGCGCTTAATTCCGCCTTGGATGCGATTCACCAGAATGAGGCCGCCGACACCGGTTTGCCGGACCAGCTTCTGGAACTCGCGACCCGCGCGGGAGCGGGAGTTCGGCGCTTCCCCGTAGAACGGAACCATCACCAGCTGTGCGACCTTCTGGCGAAGGGAAAGGCCGCGCACCAGACGCTGCACTGGACCTGTGGCGGGGGAGGCCGCAGCGGCCGTCGGTTTCGCTGCCGCGGTGCGTCCCGTTTGCGCGGCACCGGGCAGAGAAAGGGAGAGAAAGAAGCAGATCAGCGCCCACCAGCTACGCGCGAGCATCCTGCTTCCACTATAGCGGTGGGGCCAGCCGCTAGCCTGCCGCGCCTCGGGCCCGCGGCGCCGCAGCGTGTCCGCCCGAACGACGAGCCACGGGCTTTCGCGGCTTCACCTTGAGCAGTCCGGAGACAGCGGCAACCAACTGGCTGACCTCGTGGTTACTCTTCTGAATCACCACATCGGCGCCGGTGTTCGAGTGGGATAGGCCGAGCGCCTCGGCAAATCCGCTGATCAGAATCACGCGCGTCGCGGGTGACTGCACCCGTATGTGCTGGATGAACTCGAGGCCATCCATTCGAGGCATCCGGTAATCCGTCACCACGAGATCGAACGCATCGGCGGCAAAGGCTTCGAGAGCCTCCTGTGCCGTTCCGGCCGTGGTGGTGGAAAAGCCCAATTCCTCGAGAACATGCTTGCGGGCAATGAGGCCATCGGAATTATCGTCGACGATGAGAATACGCTGCGAATGATCGCATGAAGCAGATGGAGATGGCATGAATGTTGGCTAGGACTCGCCGAAATTAACAGAAGGTGAGTGAGAGTGTCAACGAACCCGTAACGCATTGAATGTCGCGAACATCAAGCACTTGACATCGCTCCCCTCGAATGGCAAACGGCGCGCCCGTTGTGCAGGCGGGCCGTTAGTATTCACTCTTCTGTAATCCGTTTAGCTATTCCACTTCACGCGGAGCGGTGTACCCGGCTTTCGCAAGAACCTGGTACTTGATCGGCTTGTTCTTCTCGTCAAGAATGCGCAGCGGCTGGTTGTTCTCCGGGTTCACCAGCTCCACCTTGATCTTCCTGAATTTGCCGTCGCGCGCCTGGTTGGTGGGCTGGTAGGTGAGGGAGTACTGGTTCCGCAGCGAATCGGAGATGGCGCGGAAGATGCCGGGGAACTCGCCATAGAAGCGCGGGAAGAAGGACTGCCCGCCCGTCTCCTTGGCGAACGTTCGCATCTGGTTGTCGGCCTGTAAGAAGTCCAGCCTTGCAATCGGGCCGAGAAAACCGCGGGCATCGTACCACTCGCGCAGCGCCTGCATGAGTCCGATGGCGTAGATCGGCACTCCCGCGGCCTGCAGTTTCTTTCGTGTCTGGTCAAAGGTGAGCTTGCTGAACGTGTCCATGCCGGAAGAAACGAGCACGATAGCCTTGCGGCCTTCGATCTCCGACATACGGTCCGCGGTATCCGTCACGGCGTCATAAAGGTTGGACTCGGAGTAGGCGGCGATCTGCAAGCGGCGCATCGCCTCGTAAGCGTTCTGCTTGTTCTGCGAGAAGTCGGAGAGGATCTCGGGCCGGATATCGTATGCCACCACGGCAACGAAGTCCTCCGGCTTGAGGGTCTCGAGGAAGCCATGCGCGGCCACCAGCGTCTGGTACCACGTCTCGGTCCAATAGCGCTGGAAGAGGTTGCTGAACTCGATGACCATGGCGACCGTCATCGGCGCCTCGCCCATGGCAAAGCTCGCCACCTGCTGCGGCTGGTCGTCCTCCAGGATGCGGAAGTTCCCGCGCGGGATGTTCGGGATGAACCGGCCCTTGTTATCGAGCACCGCCACATCGACGGTCACGGTGTTGACGTCCGTGCGGAACGTCGGCGTGCCCTCGGGCGGCAGCTCGCCGTCCTTCTTCTTGAAGCGGGAAGGGATCTTCTCGCCTTCGGGTTCCGGCGCGGTGGTTCCCCCGCCATCCTTCTTCTTGGGCCGGGCTACCGCTTCGCCACGTTCCTTTTTCGGCCCCTCCTGCCCGGGCGCCAGGCCCGCCAGCACCGCCAGGCAGATCAGCCCCAGCAGCCAGATCCAGACATTCTTCCGCTTCATGGTTTTCAACGCTACCAGATTAGACGACACTCGCGCCCGGCGCGGTTTCCCCTACTGAACCCAGCGGTCTTTCGAATCGCGCTTCTTCAGATAGACTTCAAACTTACGCCGCGCGCGCGCCCGGCGCCACTTGTCGTATTCGGTTCGCAGGTATTCCAGCGGATTCCTGCCGCCGCCACGGCTCCCGTACCCGCCCCGGCGTGCTCCTCCGAGGCTGGTTCTCACCCATAGATAGCCAAACAACAGCCCGCCCAGGTGGGCGACGTGGCTCACACCGCTGCCCGATGCCTTCAGCGTGCTCAGGAAGGCAATCGCTCCCAGAATCATGACGAAGTACTTGGCTCGGATGGGGAACAAGATGAACAGGATGGTGGTATCGGGGAACAGCAGAGCGAACGCCATCATCACGCCGTAGATCGCGCCCGAAGCACCGATGGTGCGCGTATCCGGCGTGCCATACAAATAGTTGCCGATGACGGCAAGCAGCCCCGCGCCTACCCCGCAGAAGAGGTAAAACTTCAGGAACTGGCGGCTGCCCCACGTGCGTTCGAGGTCGGAGCCGAACATCCAGAGCGAAAGCATGTTGAACAGGATGTGCCCGAAGTCGGTGGCGCTGTGCAGGAACATGTACGTGACCAGCTGCCAGACCGCGAAGTGCTCGACCACCCAGGACGGAATCAGTGCGAGGGGGAGAAACAGCCCGCCGAACGTCGTCCCGGCCGCCAGGAAGCCAAGCAGGAACAACCCGATGTTCGAGATCAGCAGCCACTTGACGACGGGAGGCAGACCGCCCATATAGAAGCCGCCGCCTCGCGGACGGTAGGTGTAGGAGGACATGTACCGCGAACGCCCTGGATTCAGGATAGCATCCTCGTCCAGGGCGTCCGCCGATTGAGCTTCAGTGCGACCCGCGTTCGATCCTGGACGCCAGTTGCCGCGCCGGAGCGAAGCTCTCGCCCGCCACCTTCAGATGCCGGAGCGCGTCAGCCGTCCTATGCTGCTGCAGGTAGGCGAGCCCGGCGACGTAGTGGGCCTGGGGCAGGCGCGGGTCTTTGCGAAGCGCGTGGTCCGCCGCGCGGCGCGCTTCTTCGTAGCGGCCCTGCAAAAGCAGTGCGGAGGCAAGATTGGAGTGCGGGAGGGCGACGTCCGGATCGAGCGCGATGGCTTGCTCAAGGACCTCGACGGCTTCGGAGTAGCGATCCAGCCGCAGCAGGCAATTGCCGAGGTTGTTCATGGCTTCGAGGTACAGCGGGTGCTCGTCGAGGGCGCGGCGGTAGTGCTCGACAGCGGGTTCCAGCTTGCCGCGGTTGTGAGCGTCCACGCCTTTGGCGAACAGCTTTGCGGCGCGCTTGCCTGGGGGCGTTATGAAACGCCGGAGCGAGATGGTGGAGGCGCGCGAAGCGGCGGGCTGCTGCGGCGGCGGCAGGCGGAACTCGACCTCCGCGACATGCGAGCGCGCGCTCACCAGGGAACGCGAAACGACGTCCCCGCGCCGGTCGAGCAGACGGACCTCATACTCGCCTGCGGCGACGCCGTTGAACTCGAAATGTCCGGAGGAGACCAGCGCGCGGCCGAACGGTGAGCGGCCGCTCGCCTCCACCAGTTCCACCTGCAGCGGTTCGACGCCGGCGTTTTCGACAGTGCCGCGAAGACTTACCGGGCCCTGCGCGGCGTGCACGCACAAGGCCGTAGAGAAGAGACACAACAAGCTTGTATTCAAGAGCAATCTCCTGTTTTGTTGTTTTTGTTTTTTGGGAGATTCAGCTACTGAGCGGAATCGGGATCGAGGGCGCGGCAAAAGAGGGCCGCGCAACAGGGGTCAAGCGGTTCTGTAACAGGCAGGGTTACGAAGAGGACTCTTCCACTATAGCTGGCTGGCGTTTAAGAAGTGTGAAAACGGGCCTCGCGTTCATTGTTCTGCGAAGAGCTTCGGCTACACTGGACATCGAAACCGTCATGACCAGAGCACGAAAAATCTACTGGGCGAAAGTCGCCAGCATCCTGTGCCTCATACCGGTCCTTGTGTGGGCCTATGGGTTTGGCCCGCCGCCGCGACGCACGGGCGCGCCGGGGGATCGCATCTGCCTCGACTCCGGCTGCCATGTGGGAACGCGGATCAATGATTCGGCTGCGATCACCCTCACGAACTCCGCCACAACGTCTGTTCCCGCACCAACTGTTCGTGACGATCAACCCGTCCTACAAGCCTTCGATGATCGGCCCCGACTGTCGCCCGGCACGTACGTACAGGTCTTCGGCGCTAACTTCGCGCAGAACACCTACACGCCCGGCGGACCGCCACAGCGGTGGACGGTCAGAGTCGCGGACTCGGCGGCGCGCCGGTTTGGGTTCCAGCTAACAGCGCGGCTCGCGAGCGACGAGTCGAACGGGCAGGCCGGGGACCTCAACCCGTCTGGCAACTCCACTGAGATCGTCTGTGAAGACGACCGAAACAAGCCGCAAGGAGGCTGCGCGAACAACGGCGTTCAGTTCGCGAGGCATTTCCAAGTACCGCGAACTGACGGCACGTGGTCGTTTGATTGGACGCCGCCGTCTACCAACGTGGGCGACGTAAGGGTGTACATTGCTGGCAACGCTTCGGTTTCCGGTCAGGGGAATTCCCGCATCCACTTACGCAACTTCACCGTCAGTCCCAATGGCCGGCTCTGGGAGGGTAGAGACTTCCAGGGCAATAATGCACCCACGAGCCTGGATGGCTGGGGCGTCACGTTCAATGACATCCCCGGCTATGTCTATTTCGTACGCGGGGGCGTCGCCGGCGCTCCGGACCAGATCAACGTGCAGGTGCCGAACATCCCAACCACCGGCAACATCAACGTGGTCGTCACCGGTCCCGGGGGCCTTCGTAGTAACGCCGCCACACTTCCCGCCGCAGCGGTCAGCCCGGCCATACTTGCACCAGCCGGCTTCCGGGTGAACAACGTCCAGTACGCCGCCGCCAACCTCCTCTCTGAGCTGAACGCTGGCCGCGTTGTCTACGTCGGCCGCACGGGACTGGTGGGAGGCGTCGAGTTCCGCCCGGCTCGACCTGGCGAGACTATCGTCTTCTACGCTGTCGGTTGCGGCCCGGTGACGCCAAGCGTCCCGCCCGGTCAGATCGCCACCGCCGCGACTCAACTCGCATCGCCGTTCACCGTGCGACTTGGCGGCCAGGCCATCACACCCCTATACGCAGGCCTCTACGGCGGCTTCGTCGGCCTCTATCGCTTCGACATCACAGTGCCGGACCTTTCGAACGGAGACCATCGTCTTGAACTGACCATTGACGGCGTCTCCGTACCGGAAGCCTTCCTCACCGTGCAACGCTAGTCTGAACATCACAATCCGAGGCGCCTCATGCTCCGAATGTTCTACGTGTCTCTCGTTGCCGCCACGCTGCCGGCGGCCGTGTTCGCCACTTCGCTGGTCCCAGAGGGCCCGCCCATCCGCCGGACCGGCGCCCCCGCCGATGGCGGGCTCACCTGCACCGTGTGTCATCGGGCGGGCGCGACCCTGGAAGGTGGCCGCGTACAGATTAACGCCTCCGGCTACACTCCAGGAGTGCCCCAGACCATTCGGGTTCGGGTCGAACACCCGCAGGCGCGCCGGTTCGGATTCCAGATCACGGCGCGCCTCGCCAGCGATCCCACCCGCAAGGCGGGCACGTTTACGCCGAGCGACCTGGTTCGCGTGCGCTGCGACGATCCGACGGCGATTCGCGGAACGGCGTCGCCCTGCGCGGCCGATCGCACTGAATTCGCCTCTCATGCCCCCGCGGCCGTAGACCGTGGCGCCAACGGCCGCATGGAATTCGAAGTGGAATGGACGCCGCCCTCCACCAACGTCGGCAAGGTCGTCTTCTACGCGTCAGGGAACGCCGCCAGCGGTGGCGACGGCAACACGAACGACCGCATCTACAACGACGTCCGCGAGATCGATGCCGAGGATGACGACTGCCGCGTGACGGCGCGCCCGTCGATTCGCGCCATTCAGAACTCTGCTTCCGGCGCGCCCGGCCTGGCGTGGAACGCCATCGCCTCCATCTTCGGTTCCAACTTCGCTGTGTCCGGACGGAGGCGCGAAGCGCGGGGCGATGGCGATCGCTACCCCGATGAGCTCGGCTGCGTGGCCGTGTTCGTCGAGGACCGCCAGGTACCCATCACCTACATCGAAGACGGGCAAATCAATTTCCAGGCGCCGACGCTGACGAACATTCTCAGCGGCAACGTGCGGGTGCGCGTGGTCGTGAACCGCGGCCGGTCGAACGAGCAGCGATCAGATGACTTCCTTGTGCCGCTACAGGTCTACAACCCGGCGCTCTTCGTCTTCCAGGGGACCACGTCCATCGCCGCACTCAACCAGGATTTCTCGTTCCTGGTGGACCCGGCGGTGCTGAGCCTGCCCGGCGCCCGTGCGGCGCGGCCAGGGGAGATCGTTCAGATCTTCGGCACCGGCTTTGGCCCCACCGATCCGTTCTACCAACCGGGAGAGCGTGTTCCGCCGTCCCGGCAAACGCGCGTGACCGAGGCCTTCACGGTAACCGTCGGCGGGGTGACGCTGGCGCCCGAGGCGATCTCCTACGCCGGCCTCACGCCCGGCTCCATCTCCGGCCTGTATCAGTTCAACCTGCGGCTGCCTGCGGCCACACCCGCGGGAAACGTGCCTATCGTGATTCGCATGGCGGGACAGTCCACGCAGGCGAACATTTCCATTCCCGTACGGCCGTAGGCGTTTCCTCCGCGCGGCGCGCGGTCCCTGACGGACTCTGATACCGTGTTCGGCATGGACCGCCGCCGCTTTCTCGCCTCCGTTTCCGCCGCCGCTGCCGCCGCGAAGCCGGCGCGGGCCGCGAATGACCGCATCCGGCTCGGCTTCCTCGGTCTCGGCGGGCGCGGCGCGTACGAGATCCGAACCTGCCTGAGGAAACCGGAGACGGAGATCGCCGCCGTCTGCGACGTGTACCAGCCGTTCGTCGACGAGGTTCGCAAGACCATCCCGTTCAAGGTCGACGGCTACCAGGACTTCCGGCGCATTCTCGATCGCAAGGACATCGACGCGGTCTTCGTCTCGACACCCGACCACTGGCATGTACCGATGGCCATGATGGCCTTCGAAGCCGGCAAGGACGTGTATTGCGAGAAGCCGCTCACGCACACCATCGACGAGGGGCGCGCGCTGGTCCGGGCCGCGCGGCATCACAAGAAAATCCTGCAGACGGGCAGCCAGCAGCGCTCGGCGGAGCACTTCCAGAAATGCGTCGAGATGATTCAGGGCGGCGTCATCGGCAAGGTCACGCACGTGGAAGCGTGGAACCATTCGAACGAGGCGCCGGTCGGAATCGGCAATCCGAAAGACAGTGCGCCGCCGCCGGGCCTCGATTGGGATCTGTATTTGGGGCCGGCCTCCAAAGTCCCGTACAACACGAATCGCTGGGTCTGGAACTACCGCTGGTTCTGGGAGTATTCGGGCGGCATGATGACCGACTGGGGCGCGCATCACGTCGACATCGTGCACTGGGCAATGAACGTGGACGCACCGAACAGCGTGGCGGCGTTCGGCGGCAAGTATGTGCTCGAGGACAACCGCGAGACGCCGGATACTCTGGTCACGGTCTTTGAATACCCCGGCTTCACGTTCCAGTATCGGAATACGCTGGGCAGCGGCGTGCGGCAGGAAGGCCGCGCGTATGGCATGGCGTTTCGCGGCACAAAGGGGACGTTGATCCTCGACCGGTCGAGCTACGAGATTCGTCCCGAGATGCGCGGGCCCGACTTCGCGCCGGACCGCGACCGCGCGAAAGACACGTACAACGAGATCCGCCAGCAGTTCCCCGCCCCGGGACCGGCCGCGGCGCCGATGACCGCGGCGATCACCGCGAGCGGTTTTCGCACCGATCCCCTGGCGCAGGAAGCGCACGTGCAGAACTGGCTGAACTCGCTGCGCTCGCGCAAGCTGCCCAACGCGGACGTGGAGATCGGCCACCGCGTGTGCACGGCGTGCCACCTGGGTGTGATTGCCTATCGCACGGGCCGCCGCATTGTATGGGACGGCGAGGCGGAGCGCATCGTCGGAGACGCGGACGCTCAGAAGTACACGTCGAAGCAGTACCGCGCGCCGTTCAGCTTGCCGAAGGTTTGAGGCCGAAGACCTTCTCCACCCACAGGCGGCTGCGCTTGAGGTTCTCCGGGAGTGTTCGTGTGAGCGCTGTCTCCTTGCGCCAGGCAAGCTCCACGGTCAGGTAGCCGTTGTAACCTGCCGCGCGCAGATGCTTCGCCACCGCCGGATAGTCGTAGTCGCCCTCATCGAGCGACTCCGTCCAGACCTTGCCGCGCGCGTTGCGCAGATGGATGTCGCCGACGCGCGAGCCGCCGGCGCGCAGCAGTTCGAGTGCATCCTGCCCGCCCTGCCACACCCAGTCCGTATCGATGCACAACCCGGCTTTGGTGTTCTTGAGCAGATGCCACCATTCGCGGGCGCCTTCCTGCATCTCCGGGTCATGGTGATGGAGCAGCAGCGGGATTCCGATTTTCTGGAGCGCCTCCCGCGCCTGCTCGACGAACCGGGCCTGCGCGGCGAGTTCTTCGTCCGATTTACGCTCCCGCTTCGGCTTAGGCTCGGGATTGATGATGAGGCGCTCGAGGCCCGCGGGCTTCACCGCCTCCGCCAGGCTGATGAGATCCTCCACCGTCTTGCCGTTCGAGTAGACCAGCGGCACTTTGAAGCCGTATTGTTGCGCCAGCCCGAGCGTCTTCTCGCGGAGTTCGGGCGTCAGCAGCCAGCTTACGAGTTGGATCCGCTCGAAGCCCGCCTCGCGGCAGCCGGCGAACATGCGCTCGACGCCCTCGGCCGGCTTGATCTTCTCGCGATCGAACCACTGGGTCCAGACGTAGCACTGGACCGCGAGTTTCGGCGCGTACTTCTCTTTTGCAGGCAGCGCGGCCGCGGAGGCCGCGGCTAGGAATTCTCGCCGGCGCATACCATCCTCCCTTTACTCACGTTCGGGTTGCCCTTCACGATATACCGGAGCGGCCAGTCGGCGCACTTGGTGATTCCGATGCGAGGGGTGACGGCAACCTCAAAGTCAAGCTCCTCCCACTCGCGGACGCGCAGCGGTCCTCGCGTCACGTCGGCGCCGTTGAGCTTCCTGGTGATCCCCATCGCTTTCGTCAGCCGGGCAGGCCCCGAGGCGGATGCGTCGTTCAAGCCCTCCAACGGCTCGAGCGCCCGGATCAGCACGCAGCCGGGAACGCCGTCCGGCTCGGCCACCAGGTTCAGACACTCGTGCAGTCCGTAGATCAGATAGACGTAAGCATGGCCGGGCGGGCCGAAGATGACGCGGGTGCGCGGGGTGACGCCGCGCGACGCGTGGGCCGCAAGGTCGTCCAGGCCGAGGTACGCCTCCGTCTCAATGATGCGGCCGGCCTTGCGGCCGAGCGTCAGCACCTTCCCCAGCAAGGCGCGCGCCACCACACGCGTTTCCCGCGCATAGAAGGCGCGGTCCAACACTGGCGCATCGAAGACGCTCGCCACTACACTAGTCTAAGTCCCATGCGTCTGTTCACCGGACTTGCGATCCCGTATGAAGTCCGCCGCAACCTGGAGCTGCTGCTGCAGCACCTTAAGCCGGCCGCGGACCTGCGCTGGAGCCCGCTGGACAACCTGCACATCACCACGAAGTTCATCGGCGAATGGCCCGAGGAGCGGCTGGACGAGATGAAGCGTGCGCTGGCCGCAGTGCGTGTCGGCGGGCCGATCTCGATCTCGATCGCGGGCTTGGGATGGTTCCCGAATCCGCATTCGCCGCGCATTTTCTGGGCGGGGGTTCAGGCGCCGGTGGATCTTGGCGACCTTGCCCGGCAGACGGAGCAGGCCGCGGCGGAGCTGGGCGTGGAGGTCGAGAATCGCGCCTTCTCGCCGCATCTGACGTTGGCGCGCATCGATCCTGCCCGCGCTTCGAAGCAGGAGCTGTTCACCCTGAAACAAGCCGTCGCCGAGCTGCCTTCCACCGACTTCGGGCGCTTCGAAGCGGACCGCTTCCATCTCTATCGCAGCCAGATGAGGGGCGGTGGCTCCGTGTATTCTGTCCTGGAAAGCTTCCCGTTGACCCGTCCCGCATGACACCGTATCTGCTGCTCGTAGCCGCCTACCTGATCGGCGGCATTCCGTTCGGCTATCTTCTCGTGCGCTTCACCACCGGGCGCGATGTCCGCTCGCTGGGCTCGGGGAACATTGGCGCCACTAATGTTCTGCGCACCACCAGCCGCGCGCTTGGCATCCTGACGCTGTTGCTGGATGTCGCCAAGGGCTGGTTTGCCGTGTGGCTGATGGGCCGATTTACGGCGCAAGATCCGGCTTGGACGAGCCTCGCCGCCCTTGCCGTCCTGTTCGGTCACGCGTTCCCCGTCTTTCTGAAGTTCCGGGGCGGGAAGGCGGTGGCGAGTTTCATCGGCGCGTTTCTGTATCTCGAACCGCTCCCGCTGTTCGCGGTGCTGCTGGTGTTCCTGGCCGTGGTCTGGGCGACGCGGTTCATCTCACTTGGCTCGATTTGCGCCGCCGGCAGCTTTCCCTTCGCGGTGTGGATGATTTCGCGGCCGCCGTCGCCGGTGCTGCTGGCGGCGCTGATCGCCGGCTTCTTCATCGTCTACCGGCATCGGGCGAACATCGGGCGGCTGCGTGCGGGGACAGAGAACGTCTTTTCGTTCTCGAGGACCGGCAAGAGATGAACCAACTGGCGATCCTCGGAGCCGGCAGTTGGGGCACCGCGCTCGCCATGGTGCTCGCCCCGCGATTCTCGCTCGTGCGCCTCTGGGTATTCGAGGCCGATCTGGCCCGCCGCATGGCCGAGACCGGTGAGAACGATCTCTACCTTCCCGGGTTTCGCCTGCCGTCGAATGTGCAGCCCGTTCCGTCGCAGGCGGAGGCGGTGGGGGGAGCCGAGGTGGTTCTGAGCGTGCTGCCGTCGCAGCACGTCCGCCGGGTCCTCACCGAGGTGCGGCCCCATCTGGATGCACGCGCTGTATTCGTCACGGCGACCAAGGGCCTGGAGAGCGGGACGCTGATGCGGATGACGGAGGTCATCGCGGATGTCGTACCCGGCGCCCGGGTGGCCGCCCTGTCGGGACCGACATTCGCGCGTGAGGTCGCGGCCGGCGAGCCGGCGGCCATCGTAATTGCGGCCCAGGATGCGGCGCTCGCCTCTTCGATCCAGGCCGCCTTTTCGGGGCCCACGTTCCGGCTGTACACCAACGCCGATCCAGTGGGGGTGGAACTGGCGGCCGCGCTCAAGAACGTCATGGCCATCGCGGCGGGGGTGTGCCAGGGGCTCCGGCTGGGCAGCAACGCCAGGGCCGCGCTGATCGCCCGCGGACTCGCCGAGATGACCCGCCTGGCTGTCGCGGCGGGCGGCAGCCCCACGACGCTGGCAGGGCTCGCGGGGCTGGGGGACCTGGTTCTAACCTGCACCGGCGAGCTCAGCCGGAACCGGCAGGTGGGCATCGAACTGGGCTGCGGGCGCAGCATCGGCGAGATCGTGGGTTCTATGCGCATGGTGGCGGAGGGCGTGAAGACCACGGAATCCGCACTCGCCCTCGCCTCGCGCTACGGTGTGGAACTGCCCATCACCAGGCAGGTGCAGGCCATCTTTGCGGGTAAGCCTCCCCGCGAAGCCCTTAGGGAGCTGATGGAGAGGTCACTTAAGGGCGAGTAGGAACTGTGCGCCGGCCATAACGGTCTATGCCTCGGCTGCCGATAGCAGGGTGTCTCCGGAGGCACTGTGGCACGTCGTCTTACACGCCTGTTGATTATCGCGGCATTCCTCCCGGTTCTCTTGGGCGCCGCTACCGTAACCTATACCGTCCAGAACACGGCGACCTTCTCCGGCTTCTTCGATTCCGACCTGTCGGCCACGTATGCGGGAACCGGTTACGTGGGTCTTTGGGGACCCACCACGCCGGACCCCGGGTTCGTACGGGTGTTCGGGCTGGAAGGTTCGGCGCTCTCCCGAGTGGCGCTTCAGATCGATATCTCGGCCCTTATCGGCCAGACCATCCAGAGCGCCATGCTCAGCTTTCTGATTCTGCAGAACCCTGGCGAGCAGGTGGTGACGGCAACCTCCTTCGAGGCCGACGGAACGCTCGGCTACTACTTCGATCCGCCTTCGGACCTGGGAACCGCCACCTACACGCTGGCGGCGCAGGCCAGCCAGACCCTGGATGTCACGTCCCTGCTGGCGGCGCGCGTGGCAAGCGGCTCCACGTGGTTCGGGCTGCATCTGGCCGGCACGCTCGAGGAGTTGGCGCCCTACACACCCGCCTTCGATTTCGACATCCTGTCGCCCGCGCCGGACGCCGCTCAGGTTCGCTTGACTGTGGAAACGGCAAGCGGGGTGACCCATACTCCGGAACCTTCAGCGGCCCTGCTGCTCGCCGGTGGTCTCATCGCCTTGGGGCTCTGGCGGCGGCAAGGTCTCAATCCGTTCCGTATCAGTTGATTACACTGGGGGAGGAGCCCCCGCCAGAGTGTCCGCGCCACCGCAACCTTTTTCGCCGGCCGGTGTTGAGGAGAGTGTGAGCGCGATGGCCGCCACGCTCGAACGTGACACCGAGTTAATGCTGCGGGTGCGGGACGGGTGTTCGTCCAGCTTTGCGCTGCTCCTCGAGCGGAACCGCGGCCCGCTGGTTCACTTTCTATACCGCATGGTCCAGAGCCAGGCGGTGGCCGAGGAACTGGCGCAGGAGACGTTTCTCCGGGTCTATAAATCGCGGGGGAGCTACGAACCCACAGCGAAGTTCAGTACGTGGCTGTTCCGCATCGCCACGCACCTGGCGATCAACCACCTCCGCGATACGAAGAATGAGAAGGCGGCAAGCCTGGACGAAGACCGCGAAGACGGTACGGCGCTGCAGGTTCGGGATGACAGCCCGAACGTCGAGCAGCGGCTGGCGGTCTCGCAGAAGGCGGCGGAGATCCGCTCGGCCGTAGCCGCCTTGCCGGAGAAGCAGCGGGCGGCGGTGCTGATGCACAAGTACCAGGAGATGGACTACAAGCAGATCGCCGGAGTTCTGGGATGCTCGGAATCCGCGGTGAAGTCGATTTTGTGGCGGGCGTACGAGACGTTGCGCGCGCGGCTGGCGCACTATGCGTCATAAGATGAGGGAGGCAGCGATGGCGTCGGGAAATTGTCCGTTGGCCAGCGAGAAGGACCGCATCCTGCTCCTGGACTATTGCGCGGGGGAACTCGCGTCGGAGCAGGCTGCGGTGTTGCGCGCGCATGTTGACGCGTGTCCGCAGTGCCTTGACTTCGTCGCCGCCCAGGCGAGCATTGGAGACGCCCTTGACACGTGGGAGGCGCCGCCCGTTTCCGCCGGCTTCGACGCCCGCCTCCACGCACGCATCGCCGAAGAGACGGGCGGGCAGCCGTGGTGGCGTTGGCTTTACACAGTCTTAGAATTGCGGCCCGCGGCGGCGGTCGCGGCCATCTGCGTGATGATTGCCGCCGGAATCCTCCTCAACCGCGTGCCCGAGCCTGTCGCCCAGCCCGAGCAGGCGCGGATCGAGTCTGCCCGAGAATCGGCGCCTGAGGTGGAATCGGTGGAGCAGACGCTCGAAGATCTGGAGATGCTGCGGCTGTTGCCGGTGAACGGCGGAGGCAGCCGGCTCTAGGATGGTCGCGATGGCAAGAAGGCTGATCCTGGTGGTGTTGGCCGGGGTGCTGGCGATTCCGCTCAGCGCGCAGCCCCGGCGTGCGCGCCTGCGCCAGCCGATCAGCCCGCAGGCTATCGAGCGTTGGCAGAGGCTGACGCCCGAGGAGCGGCAGCGCGCGCTCGACCGGCTCCCGCCCGAGCGGCGCCGCATGATCGAAGAACGCCTGCGCGAGTACAACAGTCTGAGCGATGAGGAACGCGAGCGTCTTGCGGACCGCTACGAGGAGTTTCGCAAGCTGCCCCCGCGCGAGCAGCGCGAGATGCGGCGTCTGTTTCAGACCTTCCGGGACCTGCCGCCGGCCCGACGCCGGGTCGTTCGCATGGAAGTGGAGTTTCTGCGGGGAATGGCGCCCGAGCAGCGCCGCGCACGGCTTGCAGGGGATTCGTTCCGGGAGCGCTTCTCAGCCGACGAGCAGAAGCTGATCACCGGGCTGGCAGGCCGCACTCCGCCGCCCGATTGAACCGGCGTCCTTACCTAGCGGCGCGCCGCAACCGAAAACGTCCCTACGCCGAGTGCTAAACCCGCCGCGAGCAGCGGCCACAGGAAGCCCCCCGGCGCCTGGCCTGAAGCCGCGTTTGCAGCTTGCGACAGGAACGCAAGCGCAACCACCACCCCGCTCGCCATGAGCAGTCGGCGGTCCTTGACGCGGATGCGGATGGGAATCGGCGACCACTCGCGCTGTATGAAGTGCACGCCGCACCAAATGAGTGCGAGCGACAGCAGCAGCGGGGCGAGTATCGGCGCGGTCCACGGGGCAGGGATCAGGAACAACAGATCCCAGTCCAATAGGGATTGTGGCCAACCCGTCAACAGGTTCAGGAAGGCATAGAAGGCAATCTGCCAGATACCGAACCCGACCGCGAACGCCGCCACCGACTCGCGATAGGTACGCCCGGCGGTGAAGGCCGCGGCGCCGATCATCCCGAGCGACATCGCCTCCCGGCCGATCTCGATCGCCAGCAGATGGATCACGCCCGCTTCGCTAAGTTGTTGGATCGTCAGGAGGGGAAAGACACCCGCCTGCGCGACCGCCGGTCCATGGTAGCGCTCGTGGGCGGTGACATAGGCGCTGCGGATATAGGAGGCGATTGTTGCCTGAAGGTATCCGAACGGGATACCAAACAGAATCAGGCCCGCAACGATCTTGCGCATACGCCCCTCACTGGCCGTAGCATACACTGAAAGCGATGGGCACCTTGATGCCGGCGCTGACCAAGCCCTCCGCCCGCGCTGGCTTTTCACTTGCGGAAGTACCTGTTCCGGCCATCGGCAAGACCGATGTCCTCATCCGCGTCCTCAAGACCGGGATCTGCGGCACCGACGTTCACATCTTTAATTGGGATACCTGGGCGTCACGCCGAATCCACCCCCCGCTCACGATCGGGCACGAGTTCATGGGCGTGATTGAGAAGGTGGGAGACGCGGTGGAGGCGTTCAAGCCCGGCGACACGGTCTCCGGCGAGGGGCATATTGCCTGCGGCATCTGTTACTTCTGCCGTACCGGGCAGGCCCACATCTGCCGCGAGGTCAAGATTATCGGCGTCGACCGCGACGGCTGTTTCGCCCGCTTCATCTCGCTTCCCGCCGCGAACGTCTGGAAGCTCAAGCCGGGGATCCCACACGATCAAGCGGCGATCTTTGACCCCTACGGCAACGCCATGCACACGGTCATGGCGCAGCCGGTGGCGGGCCGCAGCGTGGCCGTGATCGGTGCGGGCGCCATCGGGCTGATGGCATGCATGGTGGCGCGGGCAGCGGGAGCGCTGACGGTATTCGCGGTCGATCCGCAGGCGCACAAGCGGGAGCTGGCACGGCAATCGGGGGTCGATCAGGTGTTCAACCCGGCCGAAGAAGGCTGGCAGAAGCGATTCCTGGACGCCACGCCGGAATGTATCGGCGTGGACGTGGTGCTCGAGATGTCCGGGAGCGCCCCGGGCGTCCGCAGCGCCTTCGAGCTGGTGCGGCCCGGCGGGGACGTCGCGCTGCTCGGGATTCCCTCCGGCGACGTGGGATTGAACCTGTCCGAGGCGATTATTTTCAAGGCCGTCACCGTCCGTGGCATCAACGGCCGGCTGATGTTTCAAACCTGGTATCAGTGCGAGCGGTTCCTGCTCGATCACAAGCTGGATCTCTCGCCGCTCATCACGCACCGCTTCCGGTACGACCGGTTCGAAGATGCCTTCGCGGTGCTCCGCGACGGCGAGGCCGTGAAGGTCATTCTCGATTGGGAGTAACTCGATGAACCCCCTTGCGTACCTGGGAGAACAACTCGACGCTTTCCGGAAAGCCGGCGCCTACCAGCGGCTGCGCCAACTGGAATCGGATTGCGCGCCGGTCTGCCGCTTCGACGGCCGGGAAGTCATCAATCTCGCATCGAACAACTACCTGGGTCTGACGAATCATCCGAAGCTGGTGGAAGCGGCGATCGCGGCCACCCGGCAGTACGGCGTGGGTTCAGGCGCGGTGCGCACCATCTCCGGGACGATGAAACTGCACATGGAGCTGGAGGAGCGCATCGCCGCGTTTAAGCATACGGAAGCGGCCGTGGTGTTCCAATCCGGCTTCACGGCGAACTCCGGTACGGTGTCGGCGATTCTGGGGCCGGAAGACCACATCATCTCCGATGAGCTGAACCACGCCTCGATCATCGATGGTTGCCGGTTGTCGAAGGCCAAGATCCATGTCTTCCCGCACAAAGACGTTGCGGTGGCAGAGCAGAAGCTCGCCGCTCTCGCGGATGTTCCCGGCCGGAAGCTGTTGATTACCGACGGCGTATTTTCGATGGACGGCGACATCGGTCCGCTGCCGGGCCTGGTGGAGGCGGCGAAGAAGCACGGCGCCATCATGATGGTTGACGACGCCCATTCTTCCGGCGTGCTGGGCCGCAACGGCCGCGGCACCGTCGACCACTTCGGCCTGCACGGGCGGGTGGATATCCAGGTGGGCACCCTGTCGAAGGCCATCGGAGCGCTCGGCGGGTACGTCTGCGGCAGCCGGGAGCTGATCGAGTTCCTGTACCACCGTGGGAGGCCGTTCCTGTTCTCCACTAGCCACCCGCCGTCGGTGGCGGCCACCTGCCTGGCGGCGTTCGATCTGCTCGAAAGCGAACCCGAGCGCATCGAGAATCTCTGGGCGAATACCCGTTACTTCAAGAAAGCATTAGCCGGCGCGGGCTTCAACACCGGCATCAGTGAGACTCCCATCACGCCGGTGATGGTCGGCGAGGCGGCGGCGGCGCACGAGTTTTCCCGGCAGTTGTTCGAAGAAGGCCTGCTTGCCACCGGTATCGGGTACCCGACCGTCGCGCAAGGCAAGGCGCGCATCCGCACGATCGTTACCGCCACCCATACCCGGGCGCAGCTGGATCAGGCGCTCGAGATCCTGACGCGGGTGGCACGGCGGATGGGCATCCTGACCGCCGTAAGCGCGTGATGTATGGCCTCGTGCCGGGGTTCCTTCCGAGCGCTGCTGCTGTATAACATCGCCGAGGCAATCGAACTCGACGCGTTGCGGCGCACGTTCGGAACCGAACCCGCGGGACGCGAGCCCAGTTTCGCCCACCCGGCCCCGGAGTATGTCCGCTTCGAACGGCCGCCGGCCGTCGAGCCGCTGCCGCCGTTTCAAACGTCCACCGGCCACCACTGGCAGGGGCGGCTCAAGTACTACGACTACGGCGTGGTCAGCGCCGAACTCGAGCACTTTTTTGAGATCGGATGGGAGGAACTGGTGCATTTGTCCGCCGCTTGGATCGGGGCGGCTGAGATCGAGCAGCTTGCTCTGGGATTTGTGCGCGACCGCGTGAAGCCGATCGGCGCAACGCTGATCAAGCCGTACCCCGAGTGGCTGAACGAGGACTACTACATCGTTCACCTCCGCGACGCGGTTGACGACCGGGGAGCGCCATACACCGCGCAGGGCCTGCTTGCCGCGCACGGGCATGACCTGGCAAGGCTGGTCCGCGGCGAGACGCAGCTGCTGTCGGATCAGGAGACGGCGGAAGTCTTACGAGCTTCCATCTCATACTATCCGAACGATTTATTGGTGGCCGGCTGGTTCTCGGCGTTCGTCTATGACAGCCCCCCGTCAGCGGTCCCTACGATTCAACTGCTGGAGTATGCCAACACGCAGCTGCTCGAATACCGCCATTATGACGAACTGCTCACCCGCTTGCTCTCGGGAGTGTACAAGTCGCTGGAGCGGCACGCGGGCCCGTTCGCGCGGTGGCGGCTGGCGCGCGAGGCCGAGCGGCTCAACACACTTCGGCTGGACATCACGGAGCTGGCCGAGCGGACCGATAACTCCATCAAATTTCTGAGTGACCTTTTCTATGCGCGCCAATACCGGGTGATGGCTGAACGCGTCGGGGTGGGCGATTACCGGCGGCTGGTGGACGACAAGTTGCGGACGGCGGGGGAACTCTACCAGTTCATGATGAACGAGTTTCACCAGGGGCGGGCGTTCGTGCTGGAACTGATGGTCGTCGTAATCCTCATCATTGATTTGATTTACCTCTTCCGCGGGCATTAGCCCGACAATCTGTTCTCTACTGTTCGCCCCCTCCCCCGCCGATAGAAAGGTGTGGTTCCGGAGTTCTCATCGCGGCTGGAGACGCTGCTGGCCCGGCAGAACAGCGACGGCGGCTGGGGGTACTTCCCTGGTAAGCAGAGCTGGCTGGAGCCGAGCGTTTACGCACTCCTGGCCGCACGGGGGCATGCGCCGAAACCGGCGTTAGACCGTGCCTGGCAGTTCTTGGCATCCTGCCAGCGCGCCGATGGCGCCTGGCGGCCTGGCCCGGCGGTGGATCACGCGAGTTGGGTGACCGCTCTGGCGGTACTCGCGCTGGCGAGCGAGGGCCGGCTCGACCAGCCGTTGCGGCGGGGTATCCATTGGCTGCTCCAGAGCGAGGGAGCGCTGCTTCCCTGGATCACGAGGTTTGTGGCGCGCTTTCAGCCACTGGCGCTCGAACAGAACCACGAACTGCGCGGCTGGCCATACTTCCCGGGAAGCACTTCGTGGGTGGAGCCGACAGCGCTCACCCTGTTGGCCCTGAAGTCGGTCCGCAAACAGCACCCGTCGCGGACGCTCGAGCGCCGTGTGGAGATTGGGGAGCAGTTGTTGTTGGACCGGCGATGCCGGGATGGGGGATGGAATTACGGAAACCGGCGCGTGCTGGGGCACGATATGGAGTCGTTCCCGGACATGACCGCATTGGCACTGATCGGCCTGCAGGGCAAGATCCCGGCCTCGGAAGCGACTGTTCCCCGCGGCGAAACCTCGCCGCTTGGACGGGCCTGGACGGCGGTGGCGCAGACAGTCTACGGCGGCGCGCCGCAAAGCGACTGGCCGGAAGCTCCCCAGGCGGATCTGCTGGTGACGGCGCTCGAGGCCCTGGCGCTGTCGGGCGCGGCATCTCTGCGGCTGGAGGGGAGATCATGAGACGGCGGGATGTGGCCGCAACGCTCGGCCTCGGCACGTGGTGGGCATCCTGCAGCCGTCAAACGCCCTCGCCGGGCCATTCCGCGGTTGCCGTCGTGAAGGCAAGTTCCTATCAGGAGAACCTCGCGGACTTGATCCGCCGGGGTGTCACCGAGTGCGGAGCGCAGGTCAAGGGCAAGAAGATTCTATTGAAGCCGAACCTGGTGGAGTTCGACGCCACTCGGGCGGTGACAACGAATGTGGCGGTGGTGGCAGCGGCCCTCGAGGTATTCCAATCGCTCGGGGCGGCGGAGGTCCGGATCGGAGAAGGCCCCGGCCACCGCCGTGATGCCTTCGGCGTGGCCGAGGCGGCCGGCTACCGCGCGATTGAGGGCTTCGAGAAGCGATTTGTCGACCTCAATCGTGATGACGTTTTTCCGCGGCAGGCATTCGCCGGTCTGGACGAGACCTTTTTTGCGAAGTCGGTCCTTGAGGCCGACCTCATCGTCTCGCTCGCGAAGCTGAAGACTCACCACTGGGCCGGCGCGACGCTCGCCATGAAGAACCTCTTCGGTCTCGTGCCGGGCGCCGTCTACGGCTGGCCGAAGAACCTGCTGCACCAGATCGGAATCTCGCGCTCGATCGTCGAGCTGAATCGACTTTTCCAGAATACGTTCGCCATCGTTGACGGCATTGTGGGCATGGAGGGCAATGGCCCCCTGCACGGCGCCGACAAGCCGGCGGGCGTGCTGGTGATGGGAAGCGACATGGTGGCCGTCGATGCGACGTGCTGCCGGATCATGGGCATCGATCCCACGCGCGTGGAGTATCTGTCCCGATCGACGTCGCTGGGAAATGTAGACCAGACCAAGATTGACCAGCGCGGTGAACGTCCCGCACAACTACGTACCGATTTTGCTCTCATTCCAGCTTTTGCCGAACTGCGGCTGCAAGAGGATCGGCATGGCTCTTAGTTCCACACTTAGGGAATTGAGAGTGTTTTGGCGCAGGTTCTAAGGAATACCTCGGATTCTAGGAGCCGGCCGAGTAATGTTACTTTTGGCCTAGCAACGAAGGTTGCAGGGAGAGAAGGAGAAACGCTCAAATGAAGAAAATTTCGACGCTCGTTTGGAAGCTCCGTATCTGGAAAGATACGCGCGGACAGGACCTCATTGAATACGCGTTGATGGCCGGCTTCGTCGCCGTCGCCGCTGGCGCCATTATGCCTGGCGTTGCGGGCAGCATCAGCACCATCTTCAGCAAGATCAGCTCGGTGTTGACGAACGCCGCCAACCAGGGCACCGGTTCCTAAACACCGGCCCGGCAAAGGATCAGGCGGGAGCTGGCCACGGGGCCGCTCCCGCCTTTTCGTTTTTTGAGGGCACTCGTCAGCCGGCGACTGCGTTCGCAGCGATCCGGTCCGCCCACTCACTCACTCCCGCCAGGTTCCCCCCCTCGTCGAACGGCAGCGCCCGCGGTCCATCGAGAATCTCCAAGGCCGGATTGCTCTTAATCTCCGGCAACAGGTTCTCGCTCAAGCCGAGAACAGACAAGGCAAGAGTATTTCGAATCCAGCCAATAGTAACTTCCTGCGGATCGAACTTACCGACGGTGGGCCAGATCTTGGCGAGACACTCCCGATCACTCGAATAGTGGATTGGCGTTCGAATCGCGGCGGGCGTCGACGCCGTGAGGGAGTTGATGGAGGTGGGAGTCCAGTCGATTTTCTCGAGCACGCGATCATGGATGACGTCGGCCATGCCGAGGCCGACGCCATTGTTGTAGGTGTTGGCGCTCAGGTCACGCAGAAAGATGCGCTCGATCGGCGGCGCGGTGTCCCAGGGATTGTATGCGCCGTTCACGCTGCGGTTCACAACCTTCGAGTCCATGCCCGCGCCGCTGATGTTCTTTCCGATCTCATCGAGGATGAGGATGTCGAGTGCGGACACGGGAACCCGTCCCATCCACGACTTGACGAGGGCGAGAAGTTCCTCTTCGCGGCGCTCCATATCGGCGACAGGAACCGCCGCAAGCTTGCCCGTGTTGTGACGCGCGTCCTCGAGAATCGCCAAGCCACCGAGGATTTTGCCGCTCTTGAGGACCTGCCGCCCGACAGAACGGATCACCGCCTCCAGGCCCAGGCGGTATGCATACGTGTGATACCGCTGCGCCCCGGCGAACTTCCCCAGGCCGATGGCCATCATCTTAAAGAGACCGCTTTCGATCTTCCCGGCAAAGTCCGTGTGCCACTTCACGCGAC
Source organism: Bryobacteraceae bacterium (assembly GCA_033763935.1). GTDB lineage: Bacteria > Acidobacteriota > Terriglobia > Bryobacterales > Bryobacteraceae > DALYJJ01. Next base: position 48,787 of record JANRJO010000042.1, on the reverse strand, counting down.
CGATCAGCATCACCCCATCGCTCTCATAGGCGGCGCGGTCCATGAAGGCTTCCATACCTTCGGCCGTCTTCCCGAGAGAAACGACGTCCAATTGACTCACCACGGGGCAGCCCATTGTCGACCCAGTGATGCCGTAGTGCGCCAGCACATCAGCCTGCCCTTCCGCCGTGGCGGCGCCGTGGCTTCCCATGGCGGGGAACAGGAACGGCTCCATGCCCTGTTCCAGCCACCATTCGACGGTGGACCGGACGATCAGCGCGATGTTGGCGATACCCCGGCTTCCGACACCGATCGCGACTTTCGAGCCGCGGCGCAGGCCTGCCGCGAATCCCGAGGCGGCCAGTTCGTCGCGCACGGCGCCCCGAACGTCCTTGAGGCTGCGGTCGGGAAAGTTCTGGCGAACCAGGTACAGGCGAGGCAGTTCCATGCCCCGGATTATAACAGCGGACCCGTAAACTGCCGTTGAGCGATGCAGCTAGGCGTAGCTGCCGGCGGCGGCCCGATTGCGCTCCGCGCGTTCGCGCGAAACGCGCTCGACGTAGCCGCTTGCGCGGAACTCACGAATCGGATCGGCCGGAAGTCCTTTGGCTCTTCGCCAGTCTGCTACCACCGGCCGTACGTCCGTGTAGAAGGCTGCTTTCAGCGTCTCTTCCGCGTCGACCAGGTGGCAGGCCTGCTGAGCCGCGGCGAGGGCTGCATGGTCCACCAGCGTGGCTCGCACATACAATTCCTGCGCGATCATCGCCGTCTGGATCATCTCTTCGATGCGCGGCTTCAGGTTGTGGCTCTGATCGATCATGTAGGCGATGTCTGCGCGCTTGCCGGTTTCCCACTCGAAGCAACAGATCTCGTGGAAGATGCGGAACACCTGGTAGGGGTCGATGGAGCCGAGGGTGAGATCGTCGTCGGCATAGCGGCGGTCATTGAAATGGAAGCCGCCCAGCATGTCCTCGGCGAGAAGCCAGGCGACGATCTGCTCGATGTTCTGCGCCTGGTAGTGGTGCCCGGTGTCCACTAGTACCCGCGCCTGCGGCCCGGCGGCCTTGGCCAGCAGGAGCGCCATACCCCAGTCGGCGATGTCGGTGTGGTAGAAGGCGGGCTCGAACGGTTTGTACTCGACGAGCATGCGCTGGTGAGGGGCCATCTGCCGGTGCAGTTCGCGGAGCCCTTCCTCGAACCACTTCTTACGCGCACGGATGCTTGCCGTGCCCGGGTAGTTCGATCCGTCGGCAAACCAGAGCGAGAGATCGCGGCTGCCCGTGACGGCGCCGATCTTGACGCTATCGATCATGTGATCGAGCGCCGCCTTTCGTACCGCCGGATCAGGGTTACCGAGAGAGCCGTACTTATAGTGCTGATCCTGGAACACGTTGGGATTGATGGCGCCGATCCGCACGCCGTGCCGGCGCGCGGCTTCTCCCACAGCGTGGGCGTCGGCGCTACCGTTGGGAAAATCCCAGAGCACATGCACCGCCACCGACGGGCAGCACCCGGTGAACCGGTGCACCTGTCCGGCGTCGCTCAGTTTCTCTTCCGTGGTGGTCGCGGCTGCATCCTGCAGGAACTTGCCGAAGCGGGTTCCGGTGTTAGCGAAGCCCCAGGAGGGGAGTTCGATCGTGAACCCGTCGAGGGCTTTCCAGGCGGCTTCGATCTGGTTGGTGGTCATGGCTGGGCACATTTTATCGCCGAAAGCGGTGAGAAGTTCGAGCGGCCGTGGGGACTATGTGTACGGGAGGATTCATGGGCTGGCTCGCGCTCGCACTCGCGGTTCTGGTGTTGCCGGTTGTCCGCGCCGCGGAGATCGGCGGGCGGGCGGAATACGTGGGCGGAACGGTGAGCGCCATGGAGCAACACTGCTCCGGCACGTTGGTGGTCAGCGACGACGTGACGCTGCTCTTTCGACGGCCGAAGCAGGAACTGCTGCGGGTTCCCTATGAGCGGATCAACCTGCTCGAGTACGGCCAAAAGGTGAACCGGCGGGTGGCCATGGCGGTTCTCATCTCCCCCATGTTTCTGCTCGCGAAGAAGCGGACACACTACTTGACCGTCGGCTATGAGGACGAGTCGGGGCGGCAGCAGGCGTTGGTGTTTCGCGTGGAGAAGAGCGACATTCGCAGTGTGCTGGTGGCGCTGGAGGCGCGAACGGGCATGAAGGTCCAATACCAGGACGACGAAGCGCGCAAGGCAGGCAAGGGATAGCACGGTATGTGGGCGCTGCTGCTCCTGGCTCTGCTCGTGGGCGCCGTCCGCGCCGGCGGGCCGGACGAACCGGACGAGATCGAACTGCTGCGGATCCGCCGGGTTTACGTGGAGCGCTTTTCCGGCGGTGACTCGGCCACACAGGTCCGCGACATGATCATCAGCAGCCTCGCCGGCAGCCGCCTGTTCATCGTGACTGAAAATGCCGACAGGGCGGACGCAATCCTGAAGGGGTCGGCGGAGGATCTGGTGTTCACCGATACCTTTCAATCGACGGAGGGTCTGAGCGCGAGTATCGGCGCGGGCCGCTCGCGAAGCGGCAGCCGGAGCAGCGGGTTCGGATCGGCCAGCGTGAACGAGCAGGAGTCCGTACGCATTACGGAACGCAAGCATGAGGCGACGGCGTCCGTACGCCTGCTGAATCGCGACGGCGATGTCATCTGGTCGACCACCGAGGAGAGTTTGGGCGGGAAGTTCCGCAGCGCGAGCGCCGATGTCGCATCCAAAGTGGCCAAGCGCCTGGCGGAAGCGTACGAGCGTGCACGGCGGAAGCGCTGGAACGCTCCCTGAGCCCAATTTCATATAACGGTCCGCTTGTCCGATGAGACGGACAGGAGGACCTTTTGCGGAACGGTGGGAAAAGGCAGAGCCTGGCGCGCGTGGCGATGATGCAGGACGCCGCGCTGGTAGCGGTGGCTTTTGCCCTGGTGACGATGCTGGCGGTCAGCGCGGAGAACAGGCAGTTCGACCGGGTCCTGGAGCGGCGCTCGGCGCAGCTCGCGTCCACCCTTGCCGGTTGGTGGGAGCAGTCGGTCAGCGGCAAAGACGCCGGCAAGGGGATTCCGAGTCCAGAGAAGATCACCGACCTCGATGCGGTGCGCGTCGTGGATGCAAACGGGGTAGTGGTCTACGAATACCGGCGTCACGACCATGCCACCAGGAGAGCTCCGGCTCGCCACAATCTGAACGGCGGCTGGGTCGAGGTGACGGTATGCGAGGAGCCGTTCAGCTCCCTATGGAGTCATCGGGGACCACTCATCGAGGTCTCGGCGGCGCTCCTGGCGGGTCTCATCGTGCTTCTGCGGCACTGGCGGCTGCGGGCGCTGCTGCGGCCCTTGGATGAAATCGTGAGGCGCGCCCGGCAGGTGGGTGCGGGCCAACTCCGCGCGGGGCCGCCGGTGAAGGGTACCGGGGAGGTGGAGGCGCTCGGAGAAGCCTTCAACGAAATGGTTGCGCAGCTGGCGGCTTCCCGGGAGGAGTTGCTGGTCCGAGTGCGGGAGGGGCAGGAGGCGAACCGGCTGAAGGGAGAGTTCGTTGCGAACGTAAGCCACGAGATCCGAACGCCGATGAACGGCATTCTCGGCATGACGGAACTCGCCCTGGACACGGAGCTGAGCACGGAGCAGCGCGAGTACCTGAACATCGTGCGCGACTCGGCCCGCTCGCTGCTGGCGGTGATCAACGACATCCTCGACTTCTCCAAGATGGAAGCCGGCAAGCTGGAGTTGGACGACACGGAGTTTGACCCGAGGGAGCGGCTTGAAGGCGCCATCCGGGTCGTTGCCTTCCGCGCGCACCAGAAGAGGCTGGAGTTCATCTTCGCCGTAGATCCGGCCGTTCCCGATGTCGTGCGCGGCGATCCCGGGCGCCTGCGTCAGGTTCTGATCAACCTGTGCAGCAACGCGGTGAAGTTCACCGAAGAAGGCGAAGTCGTGGTGCGGGTCGAGCTGGTTTCGCAGACCGAGGACCGCGCCCGGCTGCGCTTCTCCGTTGCGGACACGGGCGCGTGCATTCCCGAAAGCCACATCCGCTCGATCTTTGAGCCCTTTCGCCAGGCCGACGGTTCCTCCACCCGGCTTCATGGCGGCACCGGCCTAGGATTGACGATCTCAAAACGGCTGGTGGAGTTGATGGGGGGCGACCTGCACGTGGAGAGTGAGGTGGGCCGCGGCAGCCGCTTCAGCTTCGAGCTGGAGGTTCAGGCTCCTCCCAGCCGAAAACGGCAGGCGCCGGCCCATCAGCTCGTGGGTTTCCATGTGCTGGTGGTGGACGACAATCTGACAAACCTCCGGGTCCTCGAGGGATTCCTGAAACCGTGGGGCGTGCGGCCAGTCGCCGTGTCATCGGGTTTCGACGCGTTGGCCGCGCTCGAGACCGCGCGGCAGGCGGGAGATCCGTTCAACGTGCTGCTTACCGACGCACAAATGCCCCGCATGGACGGCTTCCAGCTGATTGCAGAGATCCGCCGGCGTGTAGAGTATCAGGGCTTGCCGGTGTTGATGCTGACTTCCTCTGACCTACCAGGCGACCTGGCGCGCTCGCGTGCGCTGGGGGTGTCCGACTATCTGGTGAAGCCGGTCTCGCCTTCCGACCTGAAGTCGCTATTACTGCGAGTGGCCGCGGAACATCCGCTGGAGCCGAATCCGGGAGTAGATGTGCCTGACAAGGAGCCGCTCCGCCGCCTGTCGGTGCTGCTGGCCGATGACAACCTGGTGAACCAGACGCTGGCGAGCCGGCTGCTGGAGCGGCGGGGGCACACCGTAACTACCGTCGGCAACGGACGCGAGGCGCTAAGCGCACTGGAACTGCAGACGTTCGATGTGGTGCTGATGGATGTGCAGATGCCGGTGATGGATGGTTTCGAAGCGGCACGAGCCATTCGACGGCGGGAGCAGAACACGGGGGGGCACGTCCCCATCATCGCCCTGACCGCGCACGTGATGCGGGGCGACGACGAACGGTGCCTTGCCGCCGGAATGGACGCCTATCTGCCAAAGCCGTACAGCGCGTATGATCTCTACCAGGCGATTGAGACCGCTGGAACGGCAGCCGCTCTTTAGATCTCGATCCGCAGCTGTTTCCGTTGCGAGCTCTGTCCGGCAAGGATCGAGACGTTCCCGGGGCGCGCACCCAGGCATTCCGCAATGAACGAAAGCAGAGCCGCGTTGGCGCGTCCTTTCTCGGGCGCCGCGGCTACACGCACCTTCCAGGACCCGTCGGCCATGCGGCCGGCAAACTCGGTGCGAGGGCTTCGCGGAATGACCTTCACGGCAAGGACCAGGACGCCTTCGGCCCGCAGTCGCGCGCGTAGTTCCTCGAGATCTTCCACCGTCTGACTACTCCCCCGCCGCGCGGGCGAAGCCGGCGACGGTGCGCAGCAGTTGTTCCGAGCGCGAGGGCTTCCGGAGGCAGGTGGAAACAAGCGCGGCCTCCGGCGCATTCCGCAGGTCTTCCATCCAGCCCGAGACCACAACGATCGGAATTACGGGCAAGATCCCCCGAATGGTGCGAATGAGCGCAAGACCGTCGTCCGCCCGGGGAATGCGGAGGTCCATCAACACCAGATCCGGGGCTTCCCTACGTGCGGCAACCTCTGCCTGCGCGGCATCGGCGGCCGTCTCCACCTGGTGTCCTTCGCGCTCCAGCAGGAGCGTACGAATGGATACCTGGTCGGGGTCGTCATCGACGAGCAGTATTCGCGAAGCAGTCCTCCTTAACAAAGAATCACTGCGCAAACTGGATCTGCGCAATCACCATTTGGGGGAGGCTTTGATTCCAGCTCTGAGCAAGGTTATCAAATGGAAGGCGGAACGCGCGTGTTTCCCCCGGCTTCAGGGGTCCGCCGCGCGGCCGCACAATGGGCACCTTCTCACGGAGAATCACCTGGCCGTAGGGATCGTAGAAGATGCAGTTGATCTCAATCAGCGCTACCATGCGTTCGCCTTTGTTGGTGATCTTGCCCGTAATCTCCACGAGCTGGGACTGCAGGTAGCTTTCCGTCGCTTTCATATTGACCTCGCTCAGGGCCAGGTGCTTGACGTAGGCGCGGGCCTCCTGGGCGGAGGCGGCGGGTGGAGGAGCCGCCGCGCGCCGCGCCAGGAAGAGGTAGATCGCTCCACCGGCAACAACGATGATCGCGACGACCAGGGCGACGGCAAAGAGGGCGGAGCCCCGCTCGTCGGCGGGGCGGGAGCCAGGAAGCGGATGGGCCATAGCAGGATTCTCAACGACCGCTGACGGTCATCTCACGGACGAGGAGCGTCGGGGAAGCGATGGAGCCGCGAAACTCCAGATCGCTACCCACAGTCTCAATGTCCTGGTACATGCGGGAGAGGTTTCCGGCGACGGTGACCTCGGAAACAGGATACGCCAGCTCCCCATTCTCGATCCAGAGGCCCGCGGCGCCGCGCGAATAGTCGCCGGTCACGATGTTGACGCCGAAGCCCAGGAGTTCGGTCACGTAGAAACCGTTGCGGATGGAGGCGATGATCTTCTCCGGTGGTTCTTCCCCGGCTTCGGCGAAGAAGTTACCGTGTCCGATGCCGGCGTTCCCCGTGATGCCGCGCGAGGCGTTGCCGGTCGTCTTCATGCCCAGCTTCCGGGCCGTGTAGGAGTTCAGGAGATAGCTCTTCAGGACGCCTTTCTCGATCACCACCGTGCGTCGCGAGGGAACACCCTCGTCATCGAACGGAGACGTGCCGAAGAGCCCGGGCAACGTCCCGTCGTCAATGACAGTAAGCTTCTCGCTCGCGACCCTCTCGCCGAGCTTACCGGCCAGAAAAGAAGCCTTGCGGTAGATGGAGTCGCCGTTAGTGGCGTCGAAAATGTGGTCGAGCAGAGAGCGCGCCGTGCGTTGGTCGAAGACGACGGGCACGGTTTGCGTCGGCACCTTGCGTGCGTTCAGCCGTCGCAATGCGCGCTCCGCCGCGCGGCGTCCCACGTCGGCCGGCTTCTCGAGCCTGGCAGCTGCCCGCGCCGCGGTGTACCAGTAGTCCCGCTCCATGCGCTCTTCGCCTTTCACCACCGGCACGACACTCAGCGAGCAGGTCGACGAGCGATAGCTGCCGGCGAAGCCGCGCGAGTTGGCGAAGGAGCGCGACCCGGTGTACGAGTCGAAGGACGCGCCCTCGGAGTTCGTCACGCGCGGGTCGAAGCGAAGCGCGGCGTCTTCCGCCTGCCGCGCCAGTTCGATCTTGTACGCCGTCTCCAGGCGCTCCACGGAATCGCTGTAGAGCTCGAGGTTTCCGTTCAGGGAGCCCAGTTCGTCCGCATCCGGCAGGCCGGCATGCGGATCCTCGGTGGTGATGCTCAGCAAGTCCATGGCAGAGTGCACCATGCCGTCGATCCCTTCGCCCGTAAGATCGGAAGTGTAGGCCGAACCGACGCGCTTACCGGACAATACGCGAAGCCCCGCGCCGCGGGAACCCGCTTCCTTCAGACTCTCCACTTCGCGCATGCGGAGAGCCACTGAGAACTCGTCGCCCTCGGAGATGGTGCACTCCGCATCCGTCGCGCCCGCCGCCAGCGCGCGCTTGACTACTTCGGCGGCCAGCACCTCATAACCCGAACTCACCGTGCCGTGCCTCCTACCGTCATGCGGTCGATCTTGATTGTCGGAATGCCCACGCCCACAGGAACGCTCTGCCCTTCCTTGCCGCAGATGCCGATGCCCTCATCGAGCCGAAGGTCGTTGCCCACCATGCTGACGTACTTCAAAGCCTCCGGCCCGTTCCCGATCAGCGTGGCGTCGCGGAGCGGCCGGGTGAGACGGCCATCTTCGATCAGGTAGCTCTCGGAGGCGGAGAAGACGAAATTGCCACTGGTGATGTCCACTTGCCCGCCGCCGAAGGTTGCGCAGTAGATCCCCTTCTTGACGGAGCGCACGATCTCCTCGGGCTCACTCTCGCCGGCGAGCATGAAGGTATTCGTCATGCGCGGCATGGGAATGTGCTGATAGCTCTCACGGCGCCCGCTGCCCGTAGACTCGCTGCGCATGATGCGCCCGGACAGCTTGTCCGTCAGATAGCCGCGCAACACGCCGTTCTCGATCAGCACATTGCGCCTGGTCGGGATACCCTCGTCGTCCGTGTTCAACGATCCACGGCGTCCGGGAATCGTGCCGTCGTCAACGACAGTGCAGAGAGGGCTCGCTACCTGTTCCCCGATACGGTTGCTGAAGGCCGACGTTCCCTTGCGGTTGAAGTCCGCTTCCAGCCCGTGGCCCACGGCCTCATGCAGCAGGATTCCCGGCCAACCCGGGCCGAGCACTACGGTAGTCTCGCCGGCGGGCGTTTCCGCCGCATCGAGTTGCACGATGGCCTGGCGCACCGCTTCGCGGGCAAAGTGCTCCGGTGTTTTCTCGCTGAGGAAGAAATCGAGCGAGACGCGTCCGCCGCCCCCCGCATATCCGCGCTGCGGCGTTCCGCCGTCTTGGCGGGCGAGCACGGAGACGTTGAGCCGGGCCATCGGCTGGCGGTCGAAACTCAATCGGCCGTCGCTGGAAGCAATCAGCACCTGCCGGAGGCTGTCGCCATACGATGCCTGCACCTGAAAGACGCGCGAGTCCGCGGCACGGGCGGATTCATCGGCGCGGCGCACGAGCGCCACCCGGTCCTCCAGGCTCATATCAATGGGAGCGACGAGGACCGGATAGAGGTCCTGCGTGCGCACCGTTTCGAGACCGGTGGCGGTCGCCTGCGCCGGACCGCTGGCGATGAGCGCCGCGGTGCGGGCCGCCTTGCGGATCTTTTCTGGCGAGAGGTCATCGCTGTAGGCATAACCGGTGCGTTCGCCTGCGATCACTCGCACGCCCACTCCAAGAGAGACGCCCTGCGTCGCGCTCTTGACGATCGACTCGTCGATGCTGATTGAACTGGTGGCGAGGTACTCAAAGTAGAGGTCGGCGTACTCGCCGCCCGCCGAGAGCGCCTCAGAAAGATAGCCTTCCAGGTCGCGTTCGGCGAGGCCGAATTTCCGCGCGAAGAAGGACTCCTCGAATCCCATACCTTCAGCGTAGCATCCGGCCTCCAGCGCAACGGCTGACGCGGCTTAGAACGCCTTCACGCCATCGGGCGCGAGGCGCATCTGGCGCTTGTTGAAGTACGCGAGGTTCGCAAGATGTGGCCCGGCGACAGCTTGCGCCGCGATCTCCACTGTGCAGTTGGGCTCCTGGCGCGACTTCACGCAGTCCAGGAAATTCTGAATGTGAGTTTCAATGGGCACTGGCGCTTTCTCCTCGTAGACCGGTGTCGGGTTCTTCTTCCACGGCTCGGCCCAGACTCGATAGCCGTCCTCGTCGAGCACCATGGTGCCTTTGTCGCCCATGAACGTGATCGACCATCCGTCCTGGTAGGAGTTACAGTAGTCCAGCGTCCAGGTGGTGAGGAAGCCCTCGAACTCGAAGACAGCCGAGAACACTTCGGGCGCCTCGGCTCCGATGTTCTTTGCCACGAATCCCTGGCACACGGCGCTCCTGGGTGGTCCGCCGGACTTGGTGAACCATTGCACGACGTCCATCAGGTGCGTGCCCTGGTCGGTCATGTTGCCGCCGGCGTAGTCCCAGAACCACCGCCATCGGCGGAAGCGCATCGGTTCCAGCGGCCGCTTCTTCGCGCTGCCGAGGAAGCGCCCCCAATCCAGCTTGCCGGGCAGAGGAGAGTTGTCGAGCGGCTGTGCGTTGTTCCAGTGCCACTGCGGCTTCACCATCGTGATCAGGCCGAGCACGCCGTCGTCCACAAGCTTTTGCGCTTTGTGGATGGACTCCGCACTGCGGCGCTGCATGCCGACCTGGACCACCTGTTTGCTCTTGCGGACGGCGGTGACCATTCGGACGCTCTCCTCCAGCGATTTCGAGAGCGGCTTCTCCAGGTAGACGTCCTTACCCGCGGCCAGTGCATCGAGCAGGTGTGGACAGTGATGATGGTCCGGTCCCGCGATGATGACGGTGTCGACACCCTGCTGCGCCAGCAGGTCCTTGTGGTCGACGTAGGTCTTGACGCCGGGCGTATCCTTCAGCGCCAACTCGACGTTGGGCTCGTAAACGTCGCACAGCGCCACGCACTGCGCGCCGAGTTTCGTGAAGTAGCGGTTCAGATAACGGCCCCGCCCGCCGGTGGCGATAACGCCGTAGGTGATTCGGTCGTTGGCGCCCGAAGGCAGAACGCGGAACAAAGAGCGGCGCGGCGGCAGCCGCAGCGGACTGAATAAAGGTGCGGCGATCGGATGAATCCATGGAGCAGACTCCTTACGCCGCTACTCTACTACTTCTCCATGGCCAGAACGCGCGAAGGATAGTAGCCCTGCCGGACGCGATGGTCGGCGATGATGCGGAAGCCGGCGGCCTCGATGAGCGGGGGGATGAAGTTTTCCACCTGCCGGCCCCAGAAGGCGGGCACCAGCGACCCGGCGACGTGGTAGGCGTGGTTGAAGGCGGGCGAGTCCTGTCCGATCAGCACTAGGGTGAACCGGCGCCCGGGCCGCAACACGCGATGAAACTCCCGCAAGGTGCGCGCGATGTCCTCACGCCCAAGCAGTTCGAAGAGATAGCAGCACATCAGGGCATCGAACATGCCGTCGTTGAAAGGCATGTGCCGGGCGTCCACCGCCTGGCAAGCCACCCGGGCTTCGGGATGCTTGCGCCGCAGCATGCGTTGCGTGCGAGCGGCCATATTGGGCGACAGATCGAGCCCGACGGTGAGTCCCGACGGGTTGCGGCGGACCAGGCGCCGGAACATCTCACCCGATCCGGTGGCGACTTCGAGGACGCGCATGCCGTCCTCAATGCCCGACAACTCCACGGCCAACTTATGGGCTTTTGAGTGATTGAAGTATGTGGAGAGCGGGTACAGAAACGCCATGCGGTCGTAGACCCGGCGCGTGTGATGGGCGATGGTCCGCGGAAGGCGGTCGGCGCGAAAGCCGGGCAGCAGGATTTCGAGGGGTTTCGAATTGGAGTTCATGATAAATGTCAGGAAACGGCGGCTAAAGTCGTCTGCAGTGCGGGCAAGTCCAGTTCCGTTCGCGTGCCCTCTCCCGGCCGGCTGTCGATCGTCATGCGGTAGTTGTTTCCATATAACACTTTCAGACGCTCATTGACGTTACTTACGCCGATGCCCTGCTCGAACAGCTTCGCCAGCTTCGCCTCGGGGATGCCGACGCCGTCGTCCTCCACACACATGAGCAGGCGCGCGTTCTCCAGGCGGCACTTCAAGCGAATCGTACCGCCATCCAGCTTCTTACCCAAGCCGTGCCGGATGCTATTCTCCACCAGCGGTTGCAGCAACATGCTGGGAACCAGGTAGTCAAGGGTAGGAGGATCTACCTCTTTCTCGAACTTCAGCTTGTCGCCAAAGCGGACCATTTCGATGGAAAGGTAATCGTCGATGAATTGCAGCTCGTCGCGCATTGGATTGTAGCTGTCGTGTTGCCGGAGCAGCCGGCGCAGGATGGCGGACAGTTTGTAAATCACCTTCCGGGCTTGTTCCGGATTCGTACGAATGAGAGACGCGATGGAGTTGAGAGTATTAAACAGAAAATGCGGATTGATCTGCTTACTGAGGGCTTCCAGCCGGGCCTCCGTCAGGAGGCGGCCCTGCGACTCGAGTTTGCGCTCGTTGCGGGTGTTGTTCCAGATCTTGAGCGGCAGGGTGACAGCGAACAGGGTGGTGCCGTAAACGGCGATCACGCTTAAAGGATGAGGGTTCGCCCACGCGGGGTAGAGGGCGAAGACCAGGTGCGGCCCAAAGAGGTTCGCCAGAGAGAGCCGCAGGAATTCGGCAAACAGAATGGCCAGCAGGCAGAAGATCTGAAAAGCTGTGCGGCTGAAGTCCGCCTTGCGGCGCACCAGCCGCCAGAGGCTCAAGTCGAAAAAGGGCGAGAATCTCCAGATCTCCTCGGGATCCGGCGCGACGTCGCGCAACAGACCGCCGAGCACCCCGACGCCGGCGAGCAGCGGCATGGCCAGGTACTCGTGGTGAATCATGGCCGGAATCGAGATGACCACTCCGGAGAGCAGACCGGTGACATACCCGCCCAGGATGCCGGCCAACAGGCTGCCCTCCAGTCCGAGGTCCACCGCCTGGTACCCGTTCGTGACGATGCGAATGGAAACGCCGCCGGCAACGATGCAGGATAGGCTAAGCCCCATCACCACTCGCTGCGAGAGCGTGCGCTGCTCGCGCATAAGCATGCGCTGGAAGGCGCCCCAACGAACCAGGATGCTGGCCAGGGACGCCGCGACCGCGAGTTTTACGAGCAGGATGACAAGGTGCTGCTCCATCTTCCGATTACCGGCCGCACGAAGGCCCGCAAGCGCTAGGACGCGGCGGCACTTATAATGAAGGGTAGCACTTTGATTAGCGCATCTCAGTCCGCTCCGGCGGTAACGAAGGTTGCCGAGGCCGACTTTCCAACCCGTTTCGGACAGTTCCGGATCTACGGTTTCGAAGGCGACGTAGCGGGATCCCGTGAAGAAGCCGTGGTGCTCGCCATGGGCGACCTCTCGCTGCCCACCCCGCCGCTGGTGCGCATTCACTCGCAGTGCCTGACCGGCGACGTCTTCCACAGCCTGCGCTGCGATTGCCGCGCGCAGTTGGAGATGGCGCTGGAGTCCATCGTCGCGGAAGGACGAGGACTCCTGATTTACGAGCACAAGGAAGGGCGCGGCATCGGTCTGCTCAACAAACTGCGCGCCTATGAGTTGCAGGATGCAGGCGCGGACACGGTGGAAGCGAACGAACGCCTTGGCTTCGAAGCGGATCTGCGGGACTACGCGTTGCCCGGCGGCGTGCTGCGGTTCTTTCGCATCCCGGCGGTACGTCTGTTGTCCAACAACCCCGACAAGATCGAGGCTCTGGAGAGGGCAGGCATCCGCGTGACGGAACGGGTCCCCTGCGAGATCCCCCCCGTGGCCTCTACGGAAGCGTATCTGCGGACGAAAAAAGAGAAGCTCGGCCATCTGTTCGGCGCTCTCTGAGCCGCTCCTTCGCCCCGTCCCGCGGCGCCCCTCCACGCTCTGTGGATGCCGCCCGCACACTGGCCATTACGCCCGGTTATTCCACCGCCTCTTCGCCCACTCCGCCGCGCGTCCGTGAAGGGCCGCGAAATACGGCGTTCAGGAAGGCAATGTTCAAGCCGTCCATATACGCGCGGTAGTTGGGGTCGGCCGTGAAGGCCACCACGTTACCGCGGCCCTCGCGCTGCACCATCAGGAACGGTTTGTAGCCCAGCTGTTTGCGGTTTTCTTCCCAGAGGTAGCCGCCCGCCAGCAGTTTGTCGGGGGCTTCGAAGACCGCGACGTTAGCGCCGCGATCCAGCTTGAGCGGCGCGTAAATGCGCGACCCGTTGACCAGGACGTGAAGGGTCTCGGGTAAACCTGCCGCAGCCCAATGGTCGGGATCGGTTTTGGCTCGCACAAGCACACCGGCGACGGAGTCGGGCGACTCACGCTCCGGCTGGATGGCCTTCAAGTAATCGGCTTCGGAGTTGAGTAGTTTGCCGGGCGTACGGGCCTCGGGCTTCGCGGGATCGGCGGGCTTCGGCGCATCGGCAGGACGCCCGGAAGAGGCAGGGGGTGTGTCCCTTACGAGGTATTCCTCCGAGGTTGCCAGCAGCCCCACCGCAGGCTCCGACATCCAGGAGACAGCGCCGCCGATGCCGATGATGGTGCCCCCGGCGCGAACCCAGTCGCGCAGGCGGACGGCAGCCGAGGCAAGCGGTCCCGAGTAGGTGAAGCCGTCTGGCACGATGATGACGTTGAACCGCGCCAGGTCGGTGGCATTCAGGCTGGAGGTGCGAATCGGCGTGACCGGGTATCCGTACTGGCGCTCGATCACGAACCTGGTGTGGCCGGCGGACTGGGAGGAGGTCGGCTGGTCCCACAGCAGCGCGATACTGGGCTTCCTGACGGCCATGACGTAGTTGCTGCCGAAGTTGACGCCTTCTTCCACCCAACCGGTGTTCGTCGCTACCACCTCGGCGCCCGCGGAGGCCGCCAGTTTGCTGACCGTCTCGGAGAGCGTCGGCGGGTTCTGCTTGACGTATGCGATCAAGGTACCGCGAGGGAACTTCCGTCCGTTCTGGGTGAAGCCCTTGTCGGTGGTCCAGAGCGTGAGATTCTCGCGCAGCGCAGCGGCCAGGAATCGTACGGCTCCCTGCGTGCCCCAGGGTACGAGGTAAGCGAGCGCCGGCCTTGCCGCGGGCACAATGCCGCGCAGCGGTTCACCCGGCTGTACCGTCTGGAACGAGCCTTGCGTCTCGGTGCTGCTGGTGGAGCAGGGAACGTTGTACAGCAGGCAGAGCGACCACGCGGTGACGTCGTAGATTTCGTCGGGCAGTTTCTTCCTGCGGCGCCGCTCCTGTTCCTTGAGGAACTGTTCCTCCAGGGGGACGTTGGTATCGAGGAGCGTGCGAATCAGGCGCTTCGCCGGTTGTGCGAGAGGAATCACGTAGCTGCCCGTGGGGTAGTTCTTGCCCTCATGTTGAAACGCCGCCATCGCGCGCTTCACCTCGATTCCCTGGTCGGCAAGGGTGACGGCAAGTTTATCGACCGCGGAGACATCGCCCGTCCGGGCCAGCAGGTATTCGCGGATGTTCTCCTTTCGTCCCTCTTCAATCGCCGTCACCCGGTACTTCCAGAAATTGGCGAGCAGTTGGTCGCGGTTCTTGGCCGCCGTCTCGGCAGTGGAAACGCTGGCCACGAAGTGGCGCCTCACCGTGTCCCGGAACGTGAGCACCGTATTGTCCGCCCGACGGTACAGCAGCCCGCGAGAGGAGCCGTTCTCATAGGTCATGGCAACGCTGCCGAAGTATGAGGGCCAACTCGCGCCGTAGCCCGGGTAGAACGCATCGTAGACTTCCCGCGTGAAATACGGGAAGCCGAATTCGTCAAACCAGCGCGAGTTATTGCGGCCGAACCATTCCAGCGCCGCGCGCTGGTCGCTCGCAAGGTGCGGGTTGTAGGGCACGGCTTCCGGCGCAAAGTAGTACGTGCTCTCACCACCCATCTCATGCAGATCGACAAATACAAGCGGGTACCACTCGAGCAGCGTTTTGATTCGCCCGCGGGTCTCCGGCTGCGTGAGGGCGAACCAGTCGCGATTCATATCGAAGTAATAGTGGTTGGTGCGGCCGCCCGGCCAGGGTTCCACGCGCTCGGCTGCCGCCGGTTCCGCGGACGGCTCGAGCCCCTCATTCACCTGGAAGTTATGCACGAAACGGTCCCGGCCGTCAGGGTTCTGCGTGGGGTCGATCAGCACCACGACATTGGCCAGGATCTCCGCCGCCATCTTGTCGTTGCGGGACGCGAGCAGGTGGTAGGCCGTGAGCATCGCCGCGTCTGGCGAGGAGATCTCGTTGCCGTGCACACCGTAGCCGAGCCAGATGACAGCCGGAAGGCCAGACATGAGCTTCTGCGCGGCCGCCTCCTGCGTCTTTCGCGGATCGGCCAGGGCCTTCATCGCCTTCTTGATTTCGTCGAGGCGCCGGATGTTCTGTTCCGAACCCACGGCGGCGTAGATCAGCCTCCGGCCCTCCCAGGAGCGCGCGTACTCGAACACCCGCATGCGGCTGGGGGCGGCGGCGGCCAACGCGTCGAAGTATTGGATGATGTGCGCGTGCGAGGCAATGCGCTCGCCCGGGTCATAGCCGAGCACCTTGCGGAAGGTCGGGATCGACGGATCGTATTGCGCGCCCGGCCAGAACTCGGTCTGCGCCGATAGCGAGCACACGAGGAGCGCGAAGGTGAATGCGGACTTTCGCATAAGGGAATAGGATACCGCGGCGGCTCGGCCCCGGCCCCGCCGTTGTCGCTTATAGTGATCGCTGGAGGTGCGGAGAAATGGCGATGCTCGCCTGTTCGATTCTTCCGGGTGTGGAGTTGAGGCTTCTCGAACCGCGCCACGCGCAGGAGATTTTCGCCGTCGTCGACCGCCATCGCGAGTATCTTCGCCAGTGGCTGCCGTGGGTGGACGGCAGCCGCACAGCAGCGGACACCGAAGCGTTCATCGGCCAGAGCCTGGAGCAGTTCACAAAAGGGATTGCGGTCGCCCTTGGCATCTGGCAAAACGAGGCGTATGTGGGCGGCATCGGCACTCATCCAATGGACCTCGATGCGAAGAAGGCGGAGATCGGCTACTGGCTGGCGCCCGAAGCGCAAGGCCAGGGCATCGTTACCGCGGCCTGCCGGCGCCTGATGCAGCACCTCTACGAGGAGCGGGACATTCGCCGCATCGTGATTCAGTGCGCCGTCGGGAATCGAAAGAGCCGTGCGGTGCCGGAGCGCCTGGGTTTCACCCTGGAGGGGATTCTGCGGCGGTCGGGTTATGTGAACGGCGAGCACCACGATATGGCGCTCTACTCGCTGCTGCGCGAGGAGTGGAATCAGGGAAGCAGGTCGAGCGCGGCCTGAATCTCACTGCGCGTGTGCAGGTCGCCGCTCTTGGTGGTGGCCTCGATCCCCCGCTCGTACAGGGAACGGGCGTCATCGTAGCGGCCCAGTTTTTCGAGCGCCTGACCGCAGTGGTAGTAGGAAGCACCGTAGCCCGGGTCGTCGGCGAGGAGTTCCTCGTGGACCTTCACCGCCTCTTCGAGGCGTCCGCGGTTGGCGTACTCCATCGCCATGCCATAGCGGGCGAAGGTATTCTTCGGGTCTTGCGCCAGCAAATTCTTGAGCAGTTCGATTCGATCGGTGGCCATGAAAACCCCATGGTAATATACGGGCGATGCCGTGCCCGTACTTCCTGCCCACACGGCGCATTTCCGAAGCGACAGGGATCAAAGCAGAAGCGATGCCTCTGGGTGGGACCTTCGCGGGTGAGTGTTTCGCGCCCGGCCACGAACGGTGGCAACCGGGCGAGCAACTGCTGCGGTCCTGCTGTAACAGCGGCTACGCGGAGGGCGAATGCGACCGCTTCCCCAGCGATGCGGAGGCCGACGCTGTGCGCTTCTTGATTCAGGAGGACGACGGACGAACGATGCAGATCGCGTACGTGCTCGAGCGGCGCCACTATCCGGCCGGCCAGGGGTCGATCGAGAGTCCGGGTACGGGCGGTGGACTCCTCCTCCGCACACAGGCGGAGGCGTACGCGCGTGCGTACCGGGAGCGCCAATCCGCATGAGTGAGCCAGCGGGACGTCCCGTCCGCGATTCGGCGTCGGAGTATTCGGAGATCGCACTGCCGAACGATGCCAATCCTCTCGGCAACCTGCTCGGCGGGCGCGTCATGCACCTGGTGGACATGGCCGGCGCCCTCGCCGCCATGCGCCACGCGCGCATTCCCGTCGTCACCGCATCGGTCGACTACATGACCTTCCTGCACCCCATTCACATCGGTCAGCTGATCGTTCTGAAGTCGGTGGTGAACCGCGTGTTCACGACGTCTATGGAGGTCGGCGTGAAGGTGCTGGTAGAGGATTTGCAGACGGGTCAAGTTCGGCACACCTCGTCCGCTTACCTCACGTTCGTCGCGCTCGACAAAGCGGGAAAACCAACGCCCATTCCGCCGGTGATTCCGGAGACCGAAGAGGAAAAACGGCGGTTCGAAGAGGCGGCGCTACGGCGGGAATATCGTCTGCAGTTGCGGAAACGGTTCCCCGGCGGGCCCTGAAATGCGAACCCGCCTCCAGCGCGGCGCCGGAGGCGGGCTACCGGGGATGATTGCGGTTACTCGACCTTGTACATGTACTTGATGTACGACTTGTAAACCAGAAGGTTCGGCACGCCCTCTCGATTGATCTTGAGGCAAGACCGGTCGTACCACTCGATGCAGCCGTGCAACTCCTCTCCATCCTTAAGCACGATGACCATCGGGGTCTTCGCCTGCATCTGTTTCACGTAGTAGAAGTTTTCGGCGTTAGTCGTTTCAGGCGGAATGTTGCGGTTTTTGGTAGCGGTCTTGCCGGCCGGCTTTTCCTTTATTTCGTTGAAAGCGGGTCGGATGAGCTTGCGATTTGCGGTCTCCACGGGGCCACTCCTTACGACGTCGTTCGGACCACGTCAGGTACTCGGGCAGAAGGTTGGTACCGTCTGTGTGGGGTTCGTTAGCTTCATTGATAGCACAAGGAATGTTGCCTCGCAAGGAAGCTTTAGCGGCCGCGCAGGCCAGCGGCGAGGGCGTCCAGTGCGATGGACTTCTGAATGTTGCGCCTGACCAACTCCACGAGTTCGTCTACCTGCTTGGCGGCTCTCACCAGCCAGTCGAGGCTCACCGCGGACGCAATCGGCTGCAGCCGGCCCTCCACATCGCGGTTGCGCGGCGTCCTTTCGTGACGCAGCAACAGCAGGTCCTCGAGGAGTCCGTAGAGCACCCGAAGGTAGATGTCGAGTTTCTCGCTCTTGCTTGCCCCGATGGACTCCGAGTATTTGGCCCAGGTCGCGAAAGGCGCCCGGCCGGAGGCGGCCTCGAGCAACGCCAGCATCGCCGATCTGCGCTTGTCGTACGCCTCGAGGTCGAGCGAAACGGCCACGCCGGGGCTCCCGCCGGCGACCGCCAGGCGCCGCTGCGCCTGGTCCAGCGAGCGATCCCTGGCGAAGGCCTCCATTTCGTCATCGTTCAGCCGCGTCAGATGCAGAATCACCGACCGCGAGCGGATCGTCGGCAGCAGATCATAGGGGTTTTCGGCGGTCAGAAATATGACCAAGTGCTCCGGCGGCTCTTCCAGGGTCTTCAGGAGCGAGTTCGCGGCCTGCTCGTTGGCGCGATCGATGCGGTCCACGAGGAACACCCGGTACCGTCCCTGATTGGGCTTGAACGGCGCGCGCTCCTTGAGCAGGCGCATCTGCTGAATCGAGATCTGCCGCAGCGGCCCGTCGGGCGGAAACGTCACGAAGTCCGGTAAGGAGGCGAACACCAGTGGATCGTCCCCGCGCTTCTCCGACGGCAGTTTCTCCCTCTCGGCGAGCAGCTCCACGTTCTCCGCCAGGCTCAGGTCGTCTTTTTCGATCAGTTGCCGGTGGCCCAGCAAACGCTCCGCGAAACGTCTTGCCAGCGTCGCTTTCCCGACGCCCTCCGGCCCGGCGAGCAGCAGCGTGTGGGGGATGCGGCCCGAGGCAGCCATGTGCTCCAGCGCTTCCTGCGTCTTCGCGTTGCCGTAGAAGTCAGCGAACATGGGGCTCCACCACCTGCCAGACCCGCGCCGCCACTTCTTCCACGCTCCCTCGGGCATCCACCGTCTTCACGCGCTCGGGCTCCCTCGCCGCCAACGCACGGTACTCGTCACGCACGCGCTGGTGGAACTCCAACGCCTGTTCGTCCATGCGCGTCTCGGTCCGGCCGGCGGCGTTGTTGCGCGCATGTGCCCGGCCCAATCCGGTCTCCAGGTCGATTTCCAGGCACACGGTTAAATCGGGTTTCAGACCGCGGCAGGCGATCTCGTCGAGACGCTCCACGACGCCCGGACCGAGCCGCCGTCCGGCGCCCTGATACACCAGTGTCGAGTCGGTCCACCGGTCGCTCACCACAATCTCGCCCCGCGCCAGCGCCGGCTCCACCAGCTCATCGACGTTCTGTGCACGGGCAGCGAAGTAGAGCAGCAACTCCGCAGTCGGCCTCAATTCCTGGTTGCGGCCGTCCAGGAGGATGCGGCGAATCTGCATTCCAATGGCAGTGCCCCCGGGCTCGACCGTCGCCACCACACAGCGCCCTTCCGCGCGGAGCCTCTCGACGAGGAGCCGGAACTGGGTGCTCTTCCCGCACCCGTCGGTCCCCTCGAACGTGATGAAGACACCGCGGCGGCGCTCAGCCATAGACAAAGTGCAGTACCTTCTTCAGGTCCTCCCACGCCTCGCGCTTCGCGCCCTGGTTGTAGGGGCGCAGGAGGTAAGAAGGATGGTAAGTGACCATCAGCGGAATGTCGCGCCACTTGAACCAGTTGCCGCGCAGCTTCGTCACGCCTTCCTTCTTGGCAAGCAAGGCGCGTGCGGCCGTGGAACCCAGCGCGCAAATCGCCTTCGGCTGGATGGCCTGCAACTGGCGAAACAGGAACTCGCCGCAGATCTCCATCTCGTCGGGCTCCGGGGTGCGATTCTCCGGAGGCCGGCACTTCACGACGTTGCAGATGTAGACATCCTCGCGCCGGATCGGAATGCCCTCTTTCGACGCGGTATTGTCGATCATCTGCGTAAGCAGTTGCCCTGCCCGGCCCACGAACGGCAACCCTTGCGCATCCTCGTCCGCACCGGGCCCTTCACCCACGAACACCAGCCTCGCCTGCTCGTTGCCCGAACCGAAGACGATCTTGTTGCGAGTACGGTGGAGGCCGCAGCGGCGGCAATCGCCGAGGTCGTTGCGGATGAGTTCGAGGGTGTCGCCCTCCGGCGCAAGACTGGGGAGTACCGGCAGGAGGGGCGAAGGATCGGCCCCGGCTGCTGGAGACGGCGCGGTTACGGCCGCGCTGTCGACCTCCCCCGCGTGCTCCCGCCGGTAAATCTCCTTGATTCCGAGATCGCGGTAGAACTCCAACCGCCGCCGCAGTTCCTCGTGCGTCATCGTGCAGCGTGCAGCGCCAAACGCAGTTTCAGCGCTTCGTCGAAGATGCGGTCGGCGATCTGCCGCTTGGACGCCCGCGCGACATTAACGGCGTCGCCGCCGCGAGTCACGATGACCACCTCGTTCTCATCGGCCTCGAAGCCGGTGCCGACCTGCTCGTGACCGACCAGGTTCCCGACCACCATGTCGCAGTTTTTCGAGGCCATCTTGCGCTTGGACTCTTCGACGAGATTCTGCGTCTCGGCTGCGAATCCGATCAGCAGCCGGTCACCTTTGCGGTGCCCAACGTCGGCGAGGATGTCGGGCGTGGGATCGAGATCGAGCGTCATGCGCGCCGCAGTCTTCTTGCGTTTCTGTCCGGGGACATCCAAAACGTGATAGTCCGCCACGGCCGCCGCCTTGATGATGATCGACGCCGCGGGCAACCGCTCGAGTACGGCAGCGTGCATCTCGCGCGCCGTCTGCACACGTACCAGATCGACTCCGGCCGGGACAGGGAGGTGTACGGGCCCGGAAACCAGCAGCACGCGCGCGCCTCGCGACGCGGCGGCGTCGGCCAGCGCGTAACCCATCTTGCCGCTGGAACGATTGGAGATGAAGCGCACCGGATCGAGCGGCTCCTGCGTAGGGCCCGCCGTGATGAGGACCGTCTCGCCGTCCAGGTCATGCCGGCCCGCGGCCACGCGGAGCACAACGTCGGCCACGCGCACCGCCTCCGCCAAGCGGCCCGGCCCTACGGTCCCGCAGGCCAGAAGTCCAGCCTCGGGATCAACGACATGGTGGCCGCGCGAAATCAGCTTCGCCAGGTTCTCGCGCGTCGCCGGATGCTCCCACATCGCCGTATTCATGGCGGGCGCAAGCACCACCTTGCCGGTAAAGGCCAGGTAGAGGGTAGTCAGGAAGTCGTCGGCGATCCCGTGGGCGAACTTAGCGAGCAGATCCGCGGTGGCGGGAGCCACCACCAGGACGTCGTTTTCCTGCGCGATCCGAATGTGCTCCACAGCGCTCGCGAGCGTCGCTTCGGAGGAAGCACCCGGGCCCGCGAACAGGTCGGTGATCACCTTGCGGTTGGTCAAAGCGGAGAAGGTCAGCGGGCGGATGAATTCCTGCGCAGCGCGGGTCATCACCACCTGCACCGTGAAGCCGCGCTCGTCGAGTGCCCTCGCCAGTTCGGCAGCTTTATATGCGGCGATCCCGCCCCCTACGCCGAGGACGGCGTTCATCAGAGCGTCTCTTCAGCTGCTTCCTGCGCCAGCGCCGCGTCGCGGGTGGGGTCGTCGTACTTCACCAGGCCGCGCCGAACCTCTTCCATGGCAGCGATGGTGGGCTTCTTCGAGGTCGTGGGCAGGAACGAACGCGCGCCGTTCTGGAGCTGACGGGCCCGCTTGGCGGCCACAATGATGAAACGGTAGGTGCTGGTCTCCGGATCGTCCGGAATCGAATGCATCGCGTTGCTACGCACCATGATCTCTGGCATGTGTATGTCCTTGGAGGGTGGCGGCCCGGGGACGCCTTACTTCATTGTCTCTTAACATGACAATGCCTGTCCAGGGCGGCAGCGGCGCGCGCCCCATCTACGTCATGTGGTGGGCGGGCGCCTCCCGCGGCTCGGGCGCCGCCGGGGTGACGAGGAGGACCGGGAGGCGCACGGTGAAACGGGTGCCTTTGCCGGGAGTACTCGTGACTTCGACGCTTCCGCCGTGAGCTTTGGCGATCCAGGCGACGAAGCTCAGGCCCAGCCCCAGCCCCCGTTCGCCCGCCGAGTCCACCTGGCCCGGAACCCGGTAGAACCGGTTGAAGATCTGCCCCAAGTGCTCTTCGGGAATGCCGACGCCGGTGTCCTCTACCGTCAAGCGTGCTTCGCCGTCCAGGATGTCCAGCGCCACGGTGATGGCGCCGCCGGCCGGTGTGTACTTAATGGCATTCGATAGCAGGTTGGACAGCAGGCGTTCGAGTTGTACGCGGTCCGCCTCCGCCGGGCAATTCTCGGGTAGCCGCGTGAGCAGTCGCACGCTGGCGGCGTCCGCCGGTATCTGAAACTGCTCCACGACATCGGCCGCCAGAGCCGCCAGGTCAAGGGTCATCCGCTGCAGGGTGAGGTGTCCGGATTCGGCCTGTGAGAGCAGCAGGAGCGACTTGACGATCTGGCCCAGCCGCTCGACGTCCTCGAGCGCCTCCTGGATTGCCTCGCGGTACTGCTCTTCGCTCTTCGCCGTCAGCAGCGCCACTTCCAGCTGCCCGCGAATGCAGGTGAGCGGCGTGCGCAGTTCGTGCGAGACATCGGCGTTGAACTGGCGCGACTGCAGGAATGACGTCTCCAGACGGGCCATCATGCTGTTGAAGGTGTCGATCAGGTGATCGAGTTCGTCGTTCGACCCGCGCTTGGGGATGCGCATCGCGAGCGTCGTTTCCGAGATGCGGCCCGCGCGTTCGGCCAGGTCATTGACGGGCCGCAGCGCGCGGCCGGCAAAGAACCAACCCAGGATGGCCGCGGTCACCAGCAGCAGCGGCATCACGGCGACGTACTTCAGAGTGAACTCCCCGACGATGGCCTCGTTTTCAGAGAGCGGCCGCCCGATCGCCATGAAATACTGCGCCCGCTTCTCGTCGATGCCGCCGCCACGCACCAGGTACTTGTCTCCGCGCGCATTCTCGCGGATGGCCCAATACGGTTTTTGCGAGGCCACCATCTGCTGGATCCGGTCAGGGGGTTCGACACCCAGGGCAAGGAAGCCGTTCGTCACCTCGAGCACCTTGCCGTCCTTGTCGGCGAGAAGGAAGACGTCCTTCAGCCGCTCGACGAAAAACGCCTCTTCCGGATCGTCCTTGTCGTAGAACCAGATGGGCTGGCGGCGCTCAATGCGCAGGTAGCCTTTGACGGCGACGAAATCCTCCTCGAGCAAAGCGCGCGTGTGGCTGGAGAGGGTCGTGGCCAGCGTCTCGCGGAACAACAGCCCCACCACTGACAGCACGAGCGCAAAGAAGATGACGTAGGTAACCGCCAGGCGGAAGCGAAGCGCCCGGAACATACTCCAACCGGACTGCTTCGGCTCGCTCTGGGGCTTGCGTTTCACCGGCTTTCAGCGATCTTCTCGGCCGTTTTTTCGTTCCATTCGAGCATATATCCCACACCCCGCACCGTGTGGATCAGTTTCACCGGAAAGCGATCGTCGATCTTGCTGCGCAGGTGACGGATGTACACATCGACGATATTGGTCAGGCCGTCGTAATCCATGTCCCAAACGTGCTCCACGATCATGGTGCGGCTGAGCGGGCGGCCGCGATTGCGCATCAGGTATTCGAGAATGCTGAATTCCTTGGGCGCCAGGTCGATAATCTCGTTCGAACGCGTCACCTTGCGCCGGATGCAGTCCAGCGTGAGGTCACCTACCTGCAGGCGTTCCGGAGTGGGCTGGCCGCGACGCAGCAAGACACGCACGCGGGCAAGGAGCTCGACGAAGGCGAAAGGCTTCACCAGGTAGTCGTCTGCTCCCACCTCGAGGCCCTTCACGCGGTCGTCCACGGCTCCCCGCGCGCTGAGAATCAGCACCGGAGGATTACTCTTCCGGTTTCGGATGCGTTCCAGCACCTGGAGGCCGTCCATGTCGGGCAGCATCAGGTCGAGGATGATGAGGTCGTAATCGGTGGCGTGTACAAGGTTCAGGGCCTGGGCGCCGTCGGAAGCCACATCCACCGCATATCCAGCGCTTTCCAACCCGCGCCCGAGGAAATCGGCGATGCGCTTCTCGTCTTCTACCACGAGGATCCGCATAATGACTACCAAAACCAGTTTGCCACAGGGCGGAATCTCCCTCACACTCGGAACTCGCTTGCCGATAACGGAAGTGATGGCATGGAAGCCCCTAGCGCGTCTACTCCGTCGCGATTCCGACGTCTCCGACACCAGTTCGGACGAGCCGCTGGTGCCGGTTCCCGCCGGCCGTGAAGATCTGCTTGGAGAAACACCCCATTGCCGCGCACTGCCGTTGACGAAAGTCCTGGCGGCACACCGCGCCTGGCTCGAGAAGAGTTCAGGCGGCTCTCGCGCTCACCTGGCCGACTTGACCCTTAACGAGATGAATCTGAAAGGCGCGCATCTCAGCCGCGCGCAGTTCTCACGCACCTCCCTGCTGGAGGCGGACCTCACCGGAGCCGAACTGGTGGGGTCCACCTTCGATCACTCTGACCTGCGCAAGGCGACGCTGGACGCCGCCGACCTGACGGCGGCGGAGTTCCTGCAATGCCGCCTGGACGGCTCATGGATTCGGGCAGCGAACCTCTCGGAGTCAAAGTGGATCGAGTGCGGCTTTACCTTCGCGCACCTGGTGGAGAGCCGGTGGCAGGAGGCGGGCCTGCAGCATTGCGACTTCTCCCGCGCGGATCTGGCGTTGGCCGCCTTCCACCAGGCGCGTATTTTCGGCTGCACCTTCACGAGTGCATCGCTCTCGCGCGCCATGCTCTACAACACCCGGTTCCAGCTCTGCGGCATGCGGGACTTGCACGGCGAAGACGCTAACTTCTCCTCCGCGCAGGTCCTCGAGTGCGACCTCAGTCACGCCCAGTTGATCTCCGCGCGATTCACCGGAGCGCAGCTCAATGGCACTCTCTTCTCCCGCGGCCGGCTCACCAACTGCGATTTCCGCGACGCCAACCTCCAAGGAGCCGAGTTCTTCGCCGCCAGCCTCACGGGCTCCCGCTTCGCCGGCGCCAAGCTGATGGGCGCTGATTTTCGCGCCGCCGACCTTTCTGGCGCTCGCGAACTCACGAGCGAGCAACTGGGCCAGTGCCGCACTTCCGACGAGACCATCCTGCCCAACGGCTCGCGCGGACCTTATCGCAAGCACTCCGGAGCCGAGCGGCCCGGGAACCGCTAAGGCTCACGCCATTTGCTAGCCTAGGGATTGTGTCCGTCAAGCTCTACGATCTCGATCCCGGCGACGAGTGTCCGGAACTCGTGCGGATGATCGTTGAAATCCCTAAGAACTCTTCGAACAAGTACGAGTACGACGGCGAGATGAACCTCTTCCGCCTCGACCGCGCTCTCTACTCGCCTATGCATTATCCGGGCGATTACGGCTTCATCCCCGGCACCCTCGCCGAGGACAATGACCCCATGGATGTGCTGGTGCTGGTGCAGGAACCGAGCTTCACCGGTTGTCTGATAGAAGTGCGCCCCGTCGGCATTTTGAACATGACGGACCGCGAGGAGGGCGACCAGAAAGTGCTCGCCGTGCCGAACCGCAACCCGCGCTACGACCAGATCCATACGATGGACCAGATCTTCCCCCACGTTCGCCGCGAGGTGGAGCACTTCTTCCAGATCTACAAGGAACTGGAGGGCAAGGTGACCAATCTGCTGGGTTGGGGCGGCCCGCGTGAGGCTCGCAAAGCGATCCTGGACAGCCGCCAACGCTACCTGGACCACCGCTTCAAAGCGGCGGCCGTGGAAGTCGCGCCCGCCGTCGACACGCCGGCCCTTTAGCTCTGAAACGCTTTGCGGAGCCGCTGCCACGTTTCGGGCAGTGACTCAGGCATTACGCGCGTCTCTCCGACTGTCGTCATAAAACTCGCGTCTCCCGTCCAGCGCGGCAGCACGTGCATATGAATGTGGCCTGCCACCCCAGCGCCGGCGCTCTCGCCGATGTTCATGCCCAAATTGAGGCCCGCCGGACGATACAGGGCCCGCAGGTGAACGCAGGCCCGCCGCATCAACTCCATCATTTCCCCGCACGCCGCTTCGGACGCCGACTCCAGTTCCGCTACATGCTCGTACGGCGCGATCATGAGGTGGCCGTTGGTGTACGGGTAGAGATTGAGAAGAACGAAATTGTAGCGGCCTCGGAAGACGATGTAGTTTTCTTCGTCCGCCTGCTCCGCCGCCTTGACGCAGAAGATGCAAGCGTCAGAAGAAGCAGCGGAGGTGACGTAGCGATACCGCCAGGGCGTCCAGAGCCGGTCCACGGTGGATCGACGGCCTAGAAGGACGGCTCGTGCGGGGTGACAGGAGCGGCCCCGTCCGGTGCGGCGGCGGCCGCGGAGTTGTTGACGAGGTCCTTCAGTTCCTTACTGGGCTTGAAGTAAGGGATGCGTTTCGGCGGAACTTCCACGCGCGCACCCGTCTTGGGGTTCCGGCCTACGCGCGATTGGCGCTGGCGGGTGCGAAAGCTCCCGAAGCCTCGTATCTCGATCTTGTCGTTCGTACGCAGGCTGCGCACGATGCTGTCGAAGATCGCCTCGACGATGACCTCGGAATCCTTTCGCGTCATCTCGACGACCCGGGAAACTTCTTCGATAAGATCCGCTTTCGTCATCCTTCCTTCACCTTCTCCGCTCGCCGCCCGCCGCCTCTCAGCGGCTCTCTCCCTGGCCCTTGATGTGCATCGCTTCTTCGATGGTCATGGTGGCCGCGGCGGCTTGCCGCTGATAGTCTTCGAGGCGCGTCTTCTCTTCGTCGTCGGCGACGGCGCGAACGCTCAAGCCGATCTTCTTTTCCGCCTCGCTCATCTTAATAATCTTGAATTCGTACTCTCCGCCGATCGGCAACTGGGGTTCGTCCCTGTCGCGATCGCCGCCCCCGGGAATCTCCGAGTTGTGGCACAGCCCCTCGACGCCCGGCGCCAGTTCCACGAACACACCGAAGCTGGCCGCGCGGCACACCTTTCCGTGCACCGAATCGCCCACCTGGTGGCTCCGGAAGAACGTCTCCCATGCATCCGGCTGCAGTTGTTTGATCCCAAGCGACAGCCGGCGGCTGGGCGCGTCGATATTGAGTATGACGGCCTGCACCACCTGCCCCTTCTTCAACTGTTCCGAAGGGTGCTTGACCCGCTTGGTCCAGGACAGGTCCGAGATGTGCACCAGCCCGTCGATCCCTTCCTCAATCTCCACGAAGGCGCCAAAGTCCGTCAGTTTCCGCACCCGGCCCTCGACCACCGAACCGATGCTGTACCGATCCGCGACGGTCGTCCAGGGATCCGCTTCCAGCTGCTTAATGCCCAACGAGATACGCCGCTCTTTCGGCTTGACCTCAAGCACCACGGCTTCCACCTGGTCGCCCGGCTTCACCACCTTCGACGGATGCTTCATTCTGCGCGACCAGGTCATCTCGGAGATGTGAATCAGGCCTTCCACGCCCGGTTCCAACTCGACGAAGGCACCATAATCGGTCACGCTCACCACGCGGCCGATCACGCGCCCCTGCATGGGGTACCGGTCGTGGACGGACTCCCAGGGATCCGGTTGCAGCTGTTTCAGCCCGAGCGAGATCCGTTCCTTATCGCGATCGAACTTGAGCACGCGGACCGTGATCTCGTCGCCGACGTTCACCGCTTCGGAGGGATGCGTGATCCGCCCGTAGCTCATGTCGCTCACGTGCAGTAGGCCGTCGATGCCGCCGAGATCGACGAACGCGCCGTACTCGGTGAGGTTCTTGACGACTCCGGTGACCACCGAGCCTTCCTGCAGCACTTCCAGCGCATGGGACCGGCGCGCGGTTACTTCCTCCTCAATCGCGGTCTTCCTGGAAACCACGACGTTGCCGCGCCGGCGGTTCAGCTTGAGGACCTTGACCGGTACATCCTGCCCGATAAACCCTTCCAGGTTATGGACCGGGCGCACATCCACCTGGGTGCCGGGCATGAAAGCTTGGACGCCTACATCCACCGCCAACCCGCCCTTGATGCGGCCGGTCACCCGGCCAAGCACCATCAGCCCTTCGCGATGCGCTTTCTCAAGGGTGTCCCAAACGCGCAGCCGGGCCGCCTTCTCGTGAGAGAGGAGGATGTAGCCTTCCACCTCCGGTCCGCTACGGTCCACCATAACGTCGATGGTGTCGCCGCGCTGGACATGGACCTTGCCGTCGGCCTGAACGAACTGCTCGATGGGGACAAGGCCTTCGGACTTGTACCCGAAATCGACGATAACTTCTTTGTCGGTGACTTTAAGGACGTGCCCCTGCAGCACTTCGCCTTCAGCGGGCGGCGCGAAGTGACTGTAGTCGTCGTACAGATGCTCGAGTTCCGGATCTTCCGGAACTGGCATCTCCGGCTGGCGATCATCCTGGTTGCTGGCCATAGCCAAGTCTCCGACGTACTCAACGGCGAGGTGTGCGATGAACGTGAAGCGCGGAGCCGTTACCGCCGAACCCCTCCCTCACCATCCTAACTTACCCTTTTCGCTGCGACCCGGCACCGACAAACCGTTGAAAGAACGATACTTCAGAACTATAGCCGTTCGTCGGAGGCTTGTCAACCGACGGTAGGGACGACTAATCCACCGCGGAATGCCATCCGCGGCGGGAGAAGTCCCAGTAGATGACAGCTCCTGCCACGGCGGCCACCGCCAGCATGGCGGCCCCTGTGCCGTACTCCTTGAGCAGCAGTTTTCCGGTGCCGAACAGAGCCCCGTAGATCAGCACGCACCCGGCAATCCAATCCACCAGGTTGCGCAGCCCGCCGCCCCCCGCCTTCACGTCCGGAGCCAGCCGCGCCACCGGTCCCCAGCCCGCGGCTGAGGGTGTCGTCCGGCGGTAGAAGGCGGTCAGCGTCTCCATGGGTTCCGGCCTCGTCAAGAAGGTCGCCAGCAGCCAGACCGCGGTGGTGATGCCGACGGTGATGATCATGATCCAGGCGAAGTCGATGGGCTTATCGGAATCGAGGCCGAACGCCGTTTGCATCGCCACAGAGACAACGAACGCGGACGCCATGGCGGCGATCTCGCTGTAAGCGTTGATCCGCCACCAGTACCAGCGCAGCAGCAACACTCCGCCGGTGCCTGCGCCGGTGACGATCAGCAGCTTCCAGGCCCCGGCAATCGAGTCCATGTAAAAGGTCACCACGGCGGAGACCACGGTCAACAGAACGGTAGCCACTTGCGAGACGGCAACCAGATGACGCTCGGTCGACTCGGGCTTGAGGAAACGGCGGTAGAAGTCGTTCACGATGTAGCTGGCTCCCCAGTTCAGCTGGGTAGCGATGGTGGACATGTACGCGGCGGCGAAGGCGGCTACCATGAGGCCGCGCAGCGAGGGCGGAAGGTGGTCGATCATGACCCGGATATAGCCGGTCTCGGGATCGGCCAGGCCCGGGTAGAGCACCAGGGACGCCAGTCCTGTGAGGATCCAGGGCCAGGGACGGATGGCGTAGTGGGCGATGTTGAACCACAGCGTGGCCAGAAGAGAGTGCTTTTCATCCTTCGCGCATAACATTCGCTGGGCGATGTAGCCGCCGCCGCCCGGCTCCGCGCCCGGGTACCAGGTGGCCCACCAGTTCAGCGAAATGTAGACCAGGAAGGTGAGCATCGGCATCCAGGGCGAATCGAGGTCGGGCACAAAGCTGAGAACGGAGCCCGGCTGCCCGGGCGCTACGCCGCGGGTCAAATCGACCGCAGCCAGCTTCTCCTTCAGGCCGTCGATGCCGCCGACAGCGTTGACTGCGGCGACTGCCAGCACGATGACCATCCCCATTTTGATGACGAATTGCAGCACATCCGTTACCAGCACTCCCCACAGCCCGGAGAGGGTGGAGATGAAGGAAGTCACCGCGATCAGCCCCATCACCAGAGCCAGCGCGGTCACCTTGTCGACGCCCAGAATCAGCATCAGAATCTTGACCATGGCCAGGTTCACCCAGCCAAGCACGATGCAGTTGATGGGAATACCGAGATACAGCGCGCGAAAGCCCCGCAGAATGGCGGCGGGCTTGCCGGCGTAGCGAATCTCGCTGAACTCGATGTCCGTCATTACGCCCGAGCGGCGCCATAACCGGGCATAGAAGAAGACGGTGAGCATGCCGCTCGCTACGAAGTTCCACCACAGCCAATTGCCGGCGACGCCGTAGCGCGCGACCATTCCAGTGACCGCGAGGGGCGTATCGGCGGCGAACGTCGTGGCCACCATTGAGGTCCCGGCGAGCCACCAGGGCACGTCGCGGCCCGACAGGAAGAACTCATTGACGCTCTTGCCGGCCCGCGATTTGTAGTAGAAGCCGACCGCGAGATTCAGGATGAAGTACAGGGCGACGAACGACCAATCGAGGGCTGTGAGTTGCACGAGTCTCGCATTCTATCGCAGCGCGCGACGTCTAAAAGAGAAAGAGGGTGGAGACGGCCGTCAGTATGACGACGAGGATTTCAAACAGGCGCGCCGGGATGTGATCGACGAGGCGCCGGCCGGTCACCGCGCCGGCGATCACGGCCGGGACCATCAACGCGTCGAATGTCAGCGAGCGGGCGCTCAGCAGCCCGTGCCAAGCGTAGATGGGCAGCTTGCTGAGGTTGATCAGAAAGAAAAACCAGGCGCCGGTGGCGATAAACTCCTCTTTCTGCAGGCGCTTGCCGAGCAGGTAGAGGTTCATCACCGGGCCTGCCGCGTTGGCCACGGTGGTGGCGAAGCCGGCGGCCATCCCGTAGGGCACCGGATGGCTGGGCACATGCACCGTGGCGGCCCAACGGCGGTAGAGATAGACCGCCAACATCGTCACGACGATCACTCCGACGATCGGCCTCAATACCCGTTCACTCAGGCTGAGCGCCACCGCTCCCACTGCCATGCCGAGGAGCACCCAGGGCGCAAGGGAGAACAGCCGGCCGGCAGCCGCGTGCCGGCGCCAATAGAAAACGGCAAACAGGTCGGCCGTGCAGAGCACCGGCAGGAGCCATCCGGCCGATTCACGAGCGTCTCCGACCGCCAGCACCATCATCGGGACAACCAGGATGCCGAGGCCGGGCACACCAGTCTTGGCGATACCAACGAAGTACGACGATAGGATTCCCAGGGCCCACTGCCAGGGGGCGATTTCCGGTAGGGTCAATCCGCTACGATAGCGCGAATCTCAGCCCGCCCGCCGCCTGCGCGCTTGCGCGTCCTCTCGCGCGGCTTCCTTCGCCTTCTGGCGGGCTTCCTCTTCCGTGCGTGCCACTTTGCCGCGCGCGGTCGGCTTGGGGGGGTCTTTGTACCCTTGCGCCGCCTGCGGATCCGAGGGGCCCTTCCAGCCCTTGGCCACCCAGCGGTCGCCCTTCTTCTCATACTGGTGCTTCAATGCAGCGTAGGCCACACGATGGGCGGCCGCGCCTTCGCCATACGTGCCTACGGCGCTGTCATGGGTCTTCTGCCAAATGGCCTGGGCGTGCTTATCAGAGCGCGCAATGGTGGACGGCATCTCCGTTCGAGTCTGTTTCTTCTTGGGCATGCCTGTCTGACGCTCCGCCCGCGTCTACAGCTTTCGCAGAAAATAGCTGCCCGTCTTGCCCTCGAAGCCGAGGGTACACGCGGGAGCCATGACGCGGACCGGCGATTGCTCGAGCCAGCCGTTCCTCCAGACATCCCAGTTTCCCGGGGCGAACCCGGCAAGCAGGAAGCGCAGACCCTCGTCCCCGACACAGTCGAACGAAAGGGCAGAGGCGGCGAGGCGTGTTTCGGTGTGGAACAGCACGACGTCGCGGCCCGATTGCGCACCCGCCAGGTCAAACCCCGTAAGGAGCGTTGTTTCTCGCGGTCCGGCGGCGTGAACAAGACCCATCACTTTCCCCTCGCGGGACTGCCACACCGGCCGGGTGGCGAGGCCTTCGATGGCCCAGTCCACCTCCTCAGCGGAGACAAGGTCGAAGAACAGGACGAGCCCCGGCAGGGCAACGATTGACCGCAGTGCGGCCGATACACCGTAGGTGCTTGCGAAGTCGGCGGCCAGGTAGCCCGCGGCGGGATCGTGGGCGAGGACGCGGCCCGTCACGGACCCCCACGCGGCCCGCAGCGCTGCTGCAGTGACCGGCGCGGGACCGCGGCCGAGCAGGGCTCTTACGGCGGCCGCGTCCCCGCTCAGCCGAATGCTCAAGGCATCGCCACCGCGTCGACGGAGGCCAGGCGGATAATGATGCGCCCGTACTGCTGGTTGCGCACCTCAACGGCCTGGTCGCCGTCGATGCGAACCACCAGCCCTCCGACAGTCTGGCCGCCGATGTAGAACATCAGGCCCTTCTTCTCTTTCATGCTCTGGTTGAGCAGCTCGGTGTACATTCCCTTGTCCCCCTGCGCGTAAAGCATCGCGGCGGCCCCGGAAGCGGCCGCCGCGGTGATGACGGTGCGTCGCGTCATTGCATTCCTTCCAGCCTGAATGGCGCAATCGGAAGGGAAAATGTATCACTAAGCGGTCTGGCGGCGCTCCTCTGAGCCGACCATGGCCGTCAGCTCTCGCATGAGTTCGAGCATTTCGTCCGACTGGCCGTGCATCGATTCGCTCGCCGCCGCGGACTGTTGGGAGCTGGCGGCCGTCTGCTGCGTGACGCGTTCCATCTGATTGAGCGACGAGGCCAGGTGCGCGATCGCCCGAGCCTGCTCCTGGCTGCTGACGTTGATCTCCTCGACGATGTTCTTTACCTGTTCCGCCATGCCGGTGATGGTGGAGACGGCGCCGCCCATGGATTCGAGCTTGGCCGAGCCCTCGTGGGAGGTTCGAATCGACTCCTCGATCAGCGCTTCGGTATCCCGAGCGGCGGCGGCGCAGCGGCCGGCAAGGTTGCGGACCTCGTCGGCGACGACCGCGAAGCCCATGCCCGCCTCGCCTGCACGAGCTGCCTCTACGGCCGCGTTCAAGGCCAGGATATTCGTTTGGAACGAGATCTCATTAATGACCTTGATGATCCGCGCGATCTTCTCGCTCGAGCCACGGATCTCGCCCATACTACCGTTCATTTCTTTCATCATCCGATTGGCCGTCTCGATCTCCGTGCTCACCTTCGACATCAGGTCGGCCGCCTCGCGCGTGTTCTCAGCAGTGCGTTGAGTTTGAGACGTCACCTCCGCGCTTGAAGAGGATGTTTCCTCGAGAGAGGCAGCCTGTTGCGATGCTCCCTCTGCTAGGGACCGGCTGGCGGAGGTGATCTGCACCGCCTCCGCTGCAACCTTGTTCGCCGCGTCGCCCAGATGGACGCTGATGGCGCGCAGGGCGCCGGTGGCGCTGCGGACCGAGAAGAGTACCGCCGCTCCCACGCCAAGCGAGGCGAGAGTCAACAGCACCATCGTCCAAAGGGAGAAGGTTTCGGTGGCTGCGACATCTGCCGCCTGCGCGTCGGAGTCCCTCATGCGGCGCCCCACGAGCTCGTCCGCGCCCTTGTGCATTGCGTTCAGCGCAGGCAATGCCTCCGTCTCGAGCAACTGCAGCCCTTCGTCCATTGCCATGCGGCGCAGCGCGGCCTCCACCTTGCGGTGCGCGTCCGTGGCCGCCTTTAACTGCCCTTGCATGACGGCCACCGCGGCTTCCTCGCTCAAATTCACACTGCCCGAAAGGGCCGCCAGCCGCTTCTGCGCCTTTTCGCGGGTACTCTCGTAGTCCCGAGCCGCCGCCGTCGCCTTGTCCTGCTGTTGCAGGAGCATGGCGCCGGACAGCGCACGCTCGCAGGCCACCAGTTCCATCGCGTCGGCAGCCAACGCCGCCGCTGTCGAGGACTGACGTCCACCGTCGATCGCGGTTCGCGCCGACCTCCCCAGATTCCATGCGGTGTAGCTACCGATGGCCCCCAGTAGCGCGACGAATCCCGCCAGCAACAGGACCGATCCCATTAGCCGGCGCACAAGTCTCCCTTTGGCTAGCATCGTACGTTCCCCTTCGCGATGAATCGCCTACTCGGCCTTGAACGTGAACTTCAGCGTGGCGACGGCGGGAGACGGTGCTCCATTCTCCTTGAACGGCGTAAATTTCCAGTCTTTCACTGCCTTTACCACGGTCTGCGAGAGCAGCGCGTTGCCGCTGACGACCTTGACGTCGGTCACGGCGCCTGTTTCGTCGACGCTCGCCTCCACCACCACTTCACCACCTACGCGCAAGCGTTTGGCGATGGGGTTGTACTCCGGCTTCGGCTGTTCGATGGCAGCTTTAAACGCTTCCGGCGGAGGCACTTTCACGATGGCGCGGCCTTCAGTGACCGCGAATGATAACGTCACGAGCGCGAGCAGACAAACAGTTTTCATGTGTATTCCAGCTCCTTCGGTTGCTTTCGAGCGCCCGCGCCGATGAGGCCAAGCGGGCGATCAATACGCTTATCGGAGCGCCGGAATAAAGTGTTAAGGATACTGAACGGGGGAGGCGAGCTCGCGTTGACGATGTGTCAGGGGGATGGCGGTGAGGGTGGGATTCGAACCCACGGAACCCGTAAAGGTTCAACGGTTTTCGAGACCGCCCGATTCAACCGCTCTCGCACCTCACCGCAGGCGGGACACTTCTACAGTAGCGGAACGGAGCGGGGCCTGGCAATGAGGCGGCCGCCGCTCGTTCCGATGATCGGTTCGCTTACTTCGCGCCGGCGGGCTTCTTCGCGGCGGGCGGCGGGGGAGTGGCGGCGGGCTTTGCGGCGGCAGGGGCGGCCGCGCCGGGTGTCGCGTTGGCGTCGTAGAGCTTGATCACTTCACTGGTGACGTCGATTCCGTTGGCGGCGTACATCACCGGGTTGGGCTGCTGGCTGACGTCCAGAATGAGGGCGTACCCGTTGTCCTTCGCGTACTTGTCCAGGACGGCGATCATCCGCTGGCCCAGCGAGTTGTAGACCTTCTGCTGTTCCTGCTCGAGTTCGGCTTGGGCGTCTTCGGCCTCGCGGTTGAAGGACTTCGTAGCGGCGTCGATGTCGCGCATCAGCTTCTGGCGCGCATCTTCGCTCATCGTGTTCTGGCCCTTTTGCAACTGGTCCTGCTTGGTGCGGATGTCGGCCTGCTTGGCTTCCATCTCCTTCCGCTTCGGACCGAAGCGGGTCTCGAGCTCCGCGGCTGCCTTTTTACCATCGGCAGTGCTGACAATCGCGGCCTGAATATTGATGATGCCGACCTTGCTGGGCGCTGTCTGCGCCGAGGCGACCACGGTTGCGGACAAGACGATCGCCGGAACGAGCAAACCCTGAAGTCTCACTCTCAAATACCTCTCTGAAGTCTTAGCTCTCTCATGGTAGCAATCCCTAGAAGGTCCTGCTGATCGTAAAGCGGAACATGCGGCGGCGCTCAAAGAACGGGCGCGCCTGGCCGAACTGGGCAACGGAGTTGATGAACGTGGCCTGATTCGGGAACTGGGAACGGTCGGCCACGATCGGCGGCTCCAGGTACTGCCGCACAACGGTGGGATTGTAGGCCCAGTAGAGGCGGAAGGGCGCATTCACCACGGGCATCATGACCTGCAGTTCGAGACCCGTCGAGGTCCGGATCTTTTGCGTCCCCGGAGCGACCAGGGCGTTGGCGCTAAAGTTTGCCTGCGGGTAGCGATCGTTCAGCTCCTCGACTCGGCCGGCGTTCAGGCGCAGCTGGTTTCGGCGGGTAATGCGGTTGACGCCGGCGTCGAAGAAGGCAGCTAGAGTCACCGGACCGAAGATGGGGATGCGGTATTCAAAGTTGGTGACCACCTGAGTGTCACCGCCGGGGTAGATGAGCTGATAGACCGGAATGCGCTGTGTGACGGGGCGGATCTCCTCCTTGCCGTCGACAATGACCCGTTGCTGCCGAACCGAGAAGTCGTCGTTCAGGACGTTGACCTCGGCTTCGCTGGGCACGTACGCAATCGGGCTGATGCCCCAAATTTCGAAGCCGCGCACGTCCTGCTCGCCGCCCATGAACACGCGGTTAAAGGGCGGAGCGGCCTTACCGCCGAAGCCGGAGAGGAAGCGTCCCAGGCCGCGCATACCGATCACGTGCCCTCTCTTGAAGCCCGCGCGGAACCAGGTGGCCGAGATGGTCGGCTCGACCATATTGACGTTACCGCCGAGGGGCCCACCGGAGAACGCGACGGAGGCGAAGAGGCTGCGGCCGCGGCTGGGGGTGATCGGGTGATCGACGGTGTTGTACTGGTAGCTCGGAATGACGCGGCTGGTCCGGATGCCGCTTAACTGGTTGGCGCCGTCGAGACCCTGGAAGTTGATGTACTCGAAGTACTGCCGCGAGGCGCCGCTGAGCGTCTTCACGTTCTGCGTGTCGAAGCCGTAGGTCAGGCCCACGCGCGCAAAACTGCGACGCAACGGGTAAGAGACGAACGTGGTGAAACCGTAGCCGTTCGAGACGTAGTTGAGCAGGTTGTCGCGTCCCACCGCTTCAAAGTAGGGGAGCAGGTTGCGGCCGGTGAAGAGCGACACTTCGCGGCCCTGGTCGAAGTTGAAGCGCTGGGTGTAGACGGTGAAGCCGAGCTGAATGGGACGGTCGAGGAAGTAGGGCTCGGTGAACCCGAACGTCGCATTTCGTACGCGATCGCCCAACTCCGTGTTGATGCTGAGCGTCTCGCCGAGGCCGAGGAAGTTGTTGGTGGAGTAGCCGAAGCCAACGAAACTGCCGGCGATGCCGGAGACGCCGCCGTTGAGGCTGACTGAGTTCTTGCCGCGCTCCTTCACCTTGAGGTTGATATCCACCGTGTTGTTCTTGGTGTCGCGGGTGATGGTGGCGGCATCTTCCTGCTTCAACGCTTCAAAGTAGCCGAGTTGGTTAAGACGCAGGATCGACACTTCCCATAGGCGCGTATTGAACATGTCGCCTTCGTCGATGAGCAGTTCGCGGCGGATGACCTTGTCACGAGTCGTGGAGTTACCCGAGAAGTCGATGCGGCGGACGAAGAACTGCTTGCCCTCGTCGACATTCAGCGTGAGAGTGATCTGGCCGGTGCGCGGGTTGGGATCGAAGTCCGGCTCCGGCACCATGTCGATGTAGCCGAACTGACCATAGGTCTTGCGCAGCTCTTCAAGACCCTTCCGAAGCTTGGCGGTGGAGAAGATGTCGCCCTCGGCCATCTGAAAGAGGGGACGCATCAGGGCATCCGGGGTGCGGAAGAGCTTCACGCCAACGAAGTTGATCTTGCTGAGGCGAAACTGCCGGCCTTCTTCGATGGGCAGCGTGATATCGGCGCGCTTACCCGGCTTGTTGGGCTTGAAGATCGGGATTTTGAAGCCCTTGCCGCCCGTATCCCGGAACGCGATGGTTTGCTCGCCGGGGCGGGCCATGAAGTAGCCGCGCTCCATATAGTACTGACGGATACGTTCCTTGTCTTCTTCGAGCTTCGAGGAGTCGTAGGTCTTCGAGAAGATGTCTTCGAGGATGATGGAACGCGGGATACCGATGGGCCGCAGGTTCTTCATGGCGCGGCGCACGACCCGATCACTGAAGACCTGGTTGCCCACGATGTCGATGTTGCCGACCTTTACCTTGGGGCCTTCATCGATCCGGAAGGTGATTTCGAGCGATGACGGTGGGATCTGCCGGACTTCGGGGGTGACGGTCGCGTACTGGCGGCCGCGCTCGGCGAGGAACTCCTTGAGGACGATGGAAGCGCGCTGGACGCGGTTCTGATCGTACTGGGTTTCGACGCTCAGGCCGACGCGGCGTTCCTTATAGCGATCCAGGATCTCGGAGAGGGTGATGGACTTGTTGCCCTCGTACTTGATCGACCGCACGACGCGCCGCTCGGTGACCAGGAAGCGGATGATCCAGCCGGTGGGGCCGGGCTCGCGCTCGATGGTGATGTCATCGAAGCGGCCGCTATTCCAGAGAGCCATGAAGTCGCGCGTAAGGGTGTCCGGGTCGTAGTTGTCGCCCTTGCGGCTGATGATGAGGGCGCGAAGGGTGTCCTGGGGGACGCGGCGGGAGCCCCGGAATTCGATGGCTTCGATGATGTTGCGCGGAGGCTCGCCGGGCTTGGTCTGTTCGACAGCGGGGGGTTCGCCGGGCTTCGGCGTCTCCGGCTTGGGCGCGTCGGGCTTCGGCGCGTCGGGCTTCGGCTCAGCAGGAGCGGTGGGGACGGTTTCGAAGGGGTTGGCGGGCTTCTTCGGCTCGGCTGGTTTGGGTTGTTGGGGAGCGGGCTGCTGCGCGGGCGGCTGTTGAGCCGGGGCGGCGGGCACCGCTTCGAACGGATTGCGAGGTTTAGTCTCAGCGGGCTTCGGCGGTTGAGCCGGCGCAGGGGTCTGCGCAAGGAGCCCGCGGTAGGCGCTCCCTGTCAATAGAACACAAAGGTAGACTGACAAGGCCTGGAGGCGTCCGGGCCTGCAAAACATCATCGAACGCGGGTCCTTTCTACTCTGCGCCTATCTGCTGACGTCCGGGCGTGACTGCTCGTTTCCCCACATCGGCGTCCGGCACACGCGGTTGAATTCCCTATTCTACCCGAAAGCGTAACGTGTCTTCCGGAGGGCCCAGCGGTGGGCGAAAGCGGCACAGGTGCGAGGGAGGCGGGCGGCGCCGCCGCAGGGGTTGGCGCGGGGAGAGTAAGCGGCTTGGAACGCGTCGGTTGCAGGAGGCGCGGAGGGGGCGCCGCGGCATGGCGCGGGTGAATGCGGAGGTGCGCGGCGAGGGTCACGGGGTGAGGAGAGGCAAGTTACGGACCATGGCGGAAGACGGCGCCGGAACGTTCAGGGCTCGGAGGGGTCGGCGGGCGCAACGGGGATGGCGGATGCGGGAACGGCATCGGCGGCGGGAACTGGGGGCGGCGGCGCGAGGGCGCGGCTGAGGCGGTGGAAGCGGGAGGCAAAGGTGGCGAGCGAGACGGCATAGAGAAGGTGGCCCATGACGAGTGAGGCGGTGGTGGCGTAGTAGGGCAGCAAGGGACTGATAACGTTCCAGAGCCAGGTGCGGCCGAGCCAATACCAGCCGAACGAGGCGCCGAAGGCGTAGACGGTGCGGCGGGCGGGCCCCGGCAAGCGGATCATGGCGAGGCCGAAGAGCATGCCGATGAGGCCGGCGCTGATGGTGTGGATGGCGATGCCGGCGAGCGTGGGGAGTCCGAAGGCGCGGCGAAAGATCAGCGGGCCGTAGACGGAGGAGGCGATGAGGTTGGGCACCTTCCACAGGAATTCGTGGCGGAGCCAGGCGTCCAGGACGAACCAGGCGAGCATGAGGAGGCCGCCGAAGACGCCCACTTCGAGGCCGGCGAGCACACGCAGAACCAGCGGCGAGGGCGGCTCTGCAGGCGTGTCCGGGGCCATACAGCCTATACTAGCGGAGGCTTCCGGGAAGTAGAGCGGAGCGGAGACGAGAGGCATCCAGGAAGGCATGAAGAGACGGGTGGCGATTACGGGGATCGGGGCGGTGAGTCCGAACGGGATGGGGCGCGAGGCGTTCTGGGAGTCGACGCGGAACGGGGTGAGCGGTGTGCGGCGGATCGCGTCCTTCGATGCGAGCGGGCACAGCGTGCAGATCGCGGGCGAGGTAGCGGGCTTCGACGAGTTCCGGTACGTGAGCCGCAAGGACCGGCAGCATGTGTCGAGGGCGGCGCCGCTAGCGATTGCGGCCGCCGAGGAGGCCTTGGGGGACGCGGGGCTGGAGCCGGCGCGGATGACGATGGAGGAGCGGCGGGGCATCGCGGTGATCGTAGGGTCGGGGGGCGGAAGCCAGGACTTCTCGGAGCAGCAGTACCGGCTCTACTACGAGGGCAAGGAGAAGCAGTGCAGCGTGTATGTCATCCCGACGTCGACCATCGGCACGCTGGCGAGCGAGGTCTCGATGCGGTTCGGGCTGCGGGGCTTCAGCCACATTGTGTCGACGGGGTGCACGTCCTCGACCGACGCACTGGGCTATGCGTTCCGGCAGATCCAGTGGGGCGTGATCGACCAGGTGGTGGTGGGCGGGGTGGACGCGCCGCTGGCGCCTCTGATCCTCCGGGGGTTCATCCTGCTGGGGGCGATGACCAAGTCCTGGAACCATGCGCCGGAGCGGGCGTCGCGGCCCTTCTCGAGGAACCGCGACGGGTTTGTGCTGGCGGAGGGGGCGTGGTTCTTTGTGGTGGAGGAGCGGGAGCGGGCGCTGGCGCGGGGGGCCCGGATCTATGGGGAGGTGTGCGGGTGGGGGTCGACCTGTGAGGCGTATCACAGGGTGCGGCTGGAGGAGTGCGGGGAGGAGCCGGCGAGGGCGATCGGGCTGGCGATGGAGGAGGCGGGGATCGAGCGGGAGGAGGTCCAGTACGTCAACTACCATGGGACCTCGACGGAGCTGAACGACCGCATCGAGACGAGGGCCATGAAGCTGGCCCTGGGGGACCATGCCTACCGCGTGGCGGGCTCGTCCCTGAAGAGCCTGATCGGGCATCCGCAGGGGGCCTGCGGGGCGGCGGGGGTGGCGGCGACGCTGCTGGCGATGCGGGACGGGGTGGCGCCGCCGACGATCAACCTGGAGGAGGCGGATCCGGAGTGTGATCTGGATTACATTCCAGGGGAAGCCAGGCGGATGGACATCGAGTACGCGGTAGCGAACTGTATTGCGTTCGGGAGCAAGAACAGCGCGCTGATTCTCAAGCGGCCGTAGTTACTCCGAGGAGGGTTGGGAGCTTCCGTAGTAGTAACTATGATAGTAAGTGTACTTACTATAGAGTTCGCCGCGGCGGGCGCCATTTACTACGATTCCCAGGACGTTGTTATTGCAGAGCGACTGCATGGCGCGGGTGACGGAATCGATGGTGGTGGAGCCGAGGCGGACGACCAGGACGGTGCCGTCGCAGAGGGTGGAGAGCAGGCTGGCGTCGGCGGCGAAGAGGAGCGGGGGGCTGTCGAGGACGACCCAATTGAAGATCTTAGCGAGCTGGTCGAGCATCATCTTCACCTCGCGAAGGTTGAGGAGTTCGAGGGGGTTGATGACCGCTTCTCCGGCGGGAAGGACGAACAGGTTAGTACCGGCGACGCGGCGCATCGCT
The DNA here is from genome assembly GCA_033763935.1 of Bryobacteraceae bacterium. Taxonomy (GTDB): domain Bacteria; phylum Acidobacteriota; class Terriglobia; order Bryobacterales; family Bryobacteraceae; genus DALYJJ01. The sequence goes on along the minus strand of JANRJO010000042.1, from coordinate 7,702 downwards.
TCGTGTAACTGGCACTTACCGACCAGGTAATCGGTGATGCCCGGGGTTCGTTCGGTTTGAAAGAGGGCGTGGACGATGGGGCGGCGGAAGTCGAAGTCGGCGAGGAGGGTGTAATTTCCGGCGAGGTGCGATTCGGAGAGAGCGAAGTTAACGGCGGTGAAGGACTTGCCCTCGGCGGGAGAGGGGCTGGTGACGACGACGGTATGGATGGGCTGGAGACTTTGGAGGTGATTGAGCCGGGTTCGCAGCGTGCGAAATTCCTCGGTAGGCGCCTCGTGGGGCTGGGAGGCGTCGATCATGTGGCCGTCGGGGGCGGGATTGAAGGGGATTTCGCGGACGTACTGCAGGAGTTCCTGGGCGTTGGTGAACTCGGGCTGCACGGTGGCGGCGGCCGTGGTGGGCGCGGGCCGGGCGATGAACTGCTGGGCGGCGGCGGCCTGTTCGGCTTTTCGAAGCGCGTCGTGGACTCGGCTCATGGTTCTCTGGTGCCCCTTAGATACGGCTGGCGTAGTAGTAGTAGACGGAGCCGGACATCACGAGGACGCCCAGCAGGAAGGCGGTGGACCAGGCGAGCCAGGAGAGCCGGCGGCGGCGGCGGATCACGAGGTCGTTTTCGAGCAGCGGGAGGTTTCCGAGGACGGTGAGCTTAGTGTAGGCGCGGACGTCTTTGAGGTTCTTGAGGGAGGCGTCTTTGACCTCGCGCGCGCCGGCGAGGAGGAGGCCGATCATGATGCCGGCGCCGAAGCCGCCGAGGACGATCATATAGCGGTTGGGTTCGGTTGGCGTTTCCGGCAGCGATGCCTGATCGAGGATGTCGAGCGATTCGCCCTGTTTGCGATTTTCGAGATCGGTGGCGATGGCGGACTGGGACTTCTTGATATTGAGCTCTTCGTACTTGGCCTTGGCGAGGTTACGGTCGCGGACGAGCTCGGTGTACTCCTGTTCGCCGATGGGGCTCGCTTCGAGCTTTGCCTGGAGGGCTTTGACGACGTTCTGGGCCTGGGTGAGTTCCTTCTGGGTTTCGGCGATTTCGTTGTCCTTGGCGCGCATGAGGGTTTCCGCGCGGGAGAGGGCGGACTGAATTTCGCGCAATTCGCGGGCGGAACCGGGTGACATTTCAGCGGGTTTACCTTCGGCGGCGCGGGCCTTTTCCTCTTCGAGGAGCTTTTCGCGGGTGCGGCGAAGGACGCCGAGCTGGGACTGGAGGCGCTGGATATCGGGGTGGGCTTCCTTGTAGCGCTCGCGGGCGGCGGCGAGGGCGGTTTCCATCTGGAGGATTTCGCGGTCGGCCTGCTGGACCTGTTCGCTTTTGACGGGAGCGGCGCCGCCGGGCGCGGAAGCGTTGAGGAGGGAGTTCTGCTGCTCCTTGAGGATGCGCATCTGGCCCTCGATCAGGAGTTTCTCCTGATTGAGGCGGTTGATGCCGCTGTTGAGCGTATCCATGCGGCGTTCGAGGGTGGCCATCTGCTGGATATTGGACTGGAACTGGTCGGGGAGACGGCCGAAGTTGTTCAGGCGGAAGTCGGTGAGTTTCTTTTCGAAGGCTTCGAGGTCGCGCTTGGCCTGTTCGAGCTGGTCGGTGAGGAACTCGGTGGTCATGACGCTGGCGCTCGAGCGGGCGCGGATGTTCTCATCGATGAACTTGGTGGTCAAGTCAGCGCAGACCTTCTGGGCGACGTAGCGGTTCTCATAGGCGAAGGAGATCTGGAAGGCGCTGACGGCGCCGCGGTTCCCGGCGTTTGTAGTCTGGACGGGACTGATGCGGATGGCCTTCTTGCGCATCTCCTCGATGATGTCTTCCATGGCGATGCGCTTCTGGTCGCGGGGGTAGAGGCCGTAGGTCTGGATGATGTTGACGAGGCTGTCGCGGCGGGTGATGACCTGGGCCATGGCGTTGATGCGCTGGGAGAGTTCCTGGTTGATGTTACTGGGGACGAGCTTTTCGGGCACCTGGGGCGGGACGACGCGGATGAGGGCGGTGGAGACGTAGGTGTCGGGCCAGAGGAAAGCGACGACGACGGAGGCGACGAGGGCGAGGAAGGCGGGTCCGAGGATCCAGCTGCGGTGGCGGCGGAGGATATCGATGTAGTCCTCAACGTCGAGGGGCCGGCGCTGAACGGAGCTGTATTGATCGAATGGCTGCATGGTTTATTGCACGATGATATGGTCGCCGTTCTGGAGCGCCACGTTTTGTTCGAGTTTCTTTCCCTTCACCACATCTTTGTAGTTGAATTTGAGCCGCTCGACGCCACGAACGATGAGGACGTTCTTCTGGTCGGCGAACTCGCGAAATCCGCCGGCCTGACTGAGGGCTTCGAGGACGGTGGTGGCGGTCACGAGAGGGTAGAGGCCCGGGCGGTTGACCTCACCGGACACGTAGTACTTCTTACTCCTCACGGCCTGCACGGAGACCATCACCTGAGGAGTGTTGATGAGGGTGGACAATTTCTCAACGACGGCCTTTGTCAGTTCGTCGGGGGTCAGGTTGCCGGCCTGGATATCACCGACGAGGGGGAGGGTGATATTGCCGTCGGGCCGAACGGCGACGGGGCCGGTGAGTTCCGGCTCGCGCCAGACGCGGATCAGCAGGATATCCTCGGGGCCGATTTTGTAGCTTTTGGGGTCGACGGGCGCCGACGGGACCTTGGCGAGCTCGGCGAGCTCCTTGTCGGGTAAGGGTAGAGAGTCCTTGGGTTTAGCTGGTTCCGGCGGCGTCGAGCCGGAGGGCTGCTGCTGGGCCCAGGCAAGGGCAGAGAGCACGAGGACAAGGAGGAGTTTCATACGCTTCCCTACGAATTGGTGAATGATCCGTAACTACTTGAAATCCAGATCATTCTTGAGCCACTTCGAATTGTACATCAGCGGTCTGACGCCTCCGGTTTCTTCTGGTGACTAAGAATCGGCTGTCCGGCCGCCGGGGTTGAGGGGGCGGTGGGGCAAACCGGACCGGAAGCAGTGTTATCCGATTGAACGCGTTCGACTTTTTGCTCCGCCGGGTTTGCTTCGTGATTTTTTTGTGCGGCGGGATCGGGCGGCGGGGGGTCGTCGTCCTGCGGGTGGGCCCCGGGGTCGGGGACGGGGAGGGGTCGTAGTGGGGGGTGGGGGTGGAGAGGTTCTGGTCGCGGCGCTGGAAGCGGCGGATGCGTTCGAGGGTGGTGACGAGGCGGATCCAGTGGCGCTGGTTGCGTTCGATCTGGCGTTCGAGGTAGGGGAGGCCGGGGCGGATGGCTTCGGCGTTGTAGGCGAGGGCGACGTGCTGGGTGTCGGTGAGCGGGGGGTGGTGGTGGCAGTTGAGGTCCCAGTCGGCGGCGACACGGAGGTCGATGAGGGAGGAGGCGAGGGCTTCGCCGCGCTCGATCTTGAAGCGGCAGCGGGCGAGTTCGGTGACGATTTCGAGTTCGACGGGGTTGGTGGGGAGGAAGGTGTGGAGGTAGCGGTTGAAGAGTTCGACGTAGGCGGCGTGGTTATCGGCTTCGAGGAGGGTGTCGATGCGGCGGGCGGCCTCGCGAACGGGGGCGGAGCGTTGGTGGCCGTTGGCGGCGCATTTGGCTTTGCCTTCGGGGGTGATGGGGCCTTGGGATTTGGCGCCGTTGCGGCGGGCGGCTTCGCGCTGGGCTTCGGTGCGTTTGGCGGGCATGGTTGAGGCTCCTTTCGGGTTTGGTGTTGGGCAGGCTTCCGCCGCGGCGGGCGGAGGGGAGGGGGCGGTCCGGAGGGAGCGCGGCCCGGTTCGAGGGTAGCAGGCGGGGGGTGCGGGGGCGGGGTGGCGGCGAGGGGCGGTGGAGAGTGGAAGGGTTTTATTACCAGAGGGTTAGGGGCGGGACAACTTTATTTTGGATCGATGTGACTGACGGATGGGGCAGGGTCAGCGGGGTTACGTGCCAAGGTTCAAAGAACGGAAGCGCAGCAAATCAGTCGCAACGGCCCGAGTCCTGGGAAACGCACGGGTTCTGCTCGATCGATCCACGGATCATCTCGAAGTCGGCGGCGTTGTTGTGGATCAGGAGCATGTCCGTCGCCAAAGCGGTGGCAGCGACCATGGTGTCAGCTCTCCACCGGGCGAGGCGTTCCTGGCGGGACTCGATGAACTGGTGCGCGCCTCGGCGGTGTTGGCGGTTTGACCTAGTAACGCGGATATCTCGGCCGCGGTGCTGACCACCCCTTCGTCCACTGGCCATACGATCCCAACGCCGGCAACGTACTCCAACCGGGCGCGCTCCAGATGCTGCAGCTTTGAGGCTGACGCATCTCGCGCCAGCAGTGCATAGCTTCGCGCGCGCTCGATGATGGTGATGGCCGACCGTGAACAGGGAGACGCTGCAAATAGGGCATCCACCATCGTTGGGCAGGCGCCGCCTGCTGGCGCGCAAACCAGCTCACCGCGCTGGTATCGAACGGAAGGGGCCCCGAGGCGGGATCCAACATCTCAGCCCCGATGGTCCGGGATGACGCCATCCAGGATCATGAGTTCTTCTTCGTTGAAACCTGCGAAGGCGCGCTGATAGCGGGCGAACGCCGTCCTGGCGCGTTCCTTGGCTTGCTGCTGCTTCAAGGATTCATCCAATGCCTCGGCGACCACCGTACTCAGCCTGACTTGCCGGGCCTTGGCAGCGCGTTTTGCGGCGCTCAGGGATGCAGCCGGGAGGGAGATGGTGGTACGAACTTGCCTGGAGAGGCTCACTTATTCATTATCGCGTCGGATTTGGCATCAATCTGCATCACCTGTTCCGCTAGTCCCTGCAGCAGGGCCATTCCTCTCGCCGCATCACCGCCCTTCGGGGGGGGCGATTTCTACAACATTTTTGTCTTCTCCAACCATCCCCAGCATTCTGCGCTGGACGAGCGCCACGCGCCCGGCAATCGCTGGGCCGCGTTCATCTCCCGGAAGCCGCGCGTACCGGTCCATCACGAAAAGGCGCTCTTCGATCTCTGGAAGGCTGTGAACTCGCGGTTGTGGCCGTTGCGAGCAGATGGTCAGTTACTCTTCTCCAATCTGGATCGGTGACGAGTAGCGCGTCAGCCGGGAACAACCGGACAGAGCACTTCTCCGCAATAGCGACTGTACGTCCAAGTGGGGTGCCTGACGCACGGGGGCTCCCAATGCCTGTTCGTTGTTACAGCAGTTTGGTGAGCTGGTCGGCGGTCAGTTGACAGTCTCGGAGGATTCTGTGGAGCAGACCGGGGCCGATGGTCTCGCCAGAGTGCACCGGTACAACCGTGCTCCTGCCATCCTCGTGACGCAGAAAGTGATGGCTGCCTTGTACGCGAAGAACGCGAAGCCTACCCTTTCGAGGGCGGCAATGAGGCCGTCACCGGTGACGCGGGGATTCCGGCTCATGCCGCGATGGTCACGCGCTGGATGCCAATGAACTCCAAGTCTTGCTCCGGCGCGCCATCGACCTCGAGACATAGCTCTATGGCTTCGCGAACGCGGAGCACGACCTCGTCAAGAGATTGCGCCTGCGTATGGCATGCCGGCATTTGCGGAACCGAGGCGACGTAGTAGCCTTCTGAATCGCGCTCAATAACGACATCGAACTGGCGTGCCATCGGATTTGTCCTCGACTCTTATTGTAGACGGGGCGTGAAGCTATACGAAGCCGGCATGTGTTATGGGGTGTTGCCACGTCCCAATTTCGGGGTCAAGGAGGCCTCCAATTGATGAAACGTGGCAAGCACGGTCAGGCTAAGACGTCTTCCCCGAAGCACAGTTTGAATCTGCCACTTCCGCGAGCGCGATCCCGTTCTGGTGAAGCTGCTGGCTGAAGGCCTGGTTCTGGGGCATTCTTTTGTCACTGGAGAACTGGCCTGCGGCAACCTCGGCCATCGGGCGTCCGTTCTGGCCGACTTCGCCGCTCTACCGACGGCGGCAAACGCATCCGACGCCGGGGTTTGGCAACTTATCGAAGCCCGAAAGTTGTGGGGCCGGGGGCTGGGCTGGGTCGATGCTCACCTGCTGGCATCGGCGCTGCTTTCGCATTGCCGGTTCTGGACCCTGGACAGCAACCTCGGCGCGGCTGCGAGCGAGTTGGGACTGTCATGACATCCCGCGGCGAGCGGGCGAAGGAGGGACGACGATAACGCAGTTCTCCGTCCCGAACGGGTTAGTGGGTGTGCAATAGGGTGACCCTTCGACTCGTGCCTGGGGTACCCGCTGTTCGGCGGCGCCAGTTCATCGAATGGTACTGTTCCGAGCCGCGGCTCTTCCTCAACCGCCCAACAGCGCGAGCAGAAATCTTCCAGTACTTGAGCGCCAGCTCTGAACACCTCTGGAGAAGCGAGCTGTTCCCCTCGATTCGCCACGCCTGCGCAACCCATGGTCGGATTGCACCTGCATCACGCGCAACCCTAGAAATTCCTGGACGTGATGCCGACTTCGCAGGAGTAAACCGAGGACGCTCCTCGCCCAACCTCACCATAGGCGACTGAACGGCCAGGTGGATCGCTGAAAGGGAAACTGCGCACCTCAGTCGATGCCGAAACCGGCATTGAAGCACGCACGAACGGAACGCCAGTCGGATTCGGAGAGGCGCCCGATCAGGCGCACTTCCCGCTGTAAGAGCGTTACTGGAAACAGCCTAAAGAACGACGGCTGATGGAGTCCCGCCTGCCGCCAGGCGCGCAATTCGCAGTCCGTCGGAGCGAGTTCCTTCGGGTGCTGTGTTGTGATCAGACCCACGATCACGTCAGGCCGATGGTGGTGGTAGAGTTCGGTCGAGAGCACTACGGCGGGCCGGATCTTCGTTGCGTCTGCGCCAGGAAATGCGCCGACCACGACGTCCCCTGGCTTCAACGCCCTTCTCGCTCCTGCTCTTCAAACCGTTCGAGAGACGCGATAGTAGCATCTCGCAAATCGTCGTCCGACCAAGAATCCGACCACTCAACTCGCCGCCCGCCTCCGAGGTCCGCAAGTTGCTGCGCCCAAACCAGCACTTTTCTGGCCTCGTCCGGCGGCAACATCCGCACGACTTTGATGAGCGACTCTTCATTGGCGCTGAGAACCATGGCCGTGATCTCTCGTTTCCAGTTTAGCGCCATCGGCCCTCCGGGATCTCGCCACGTATTCCAGTGTGGGGCGTGGAGGCCCCAACTGATGAAACGTGGCAAACGCGGTTGCGACCGCAAATCTTCTCCGAAGGAGAGCTTGAACTTACCTGATCTCGCGACTGGATCGTCCGTTTCGATGCTGTGAATGGTGGTCGGAGGGACCGGAATTTTTATCGTCAATTCGCTGCCCCGCCTCCCTACCGAGTTCGTACGCCCTACCTTGTAGTGGCGACCGGATTTCATCAGGTAGACAAATCCAGTCGCGATTTTAGGTTCGACCTTTCGCTGCCCCTCGGTGGCAGGCACATGTGCATTCCTACGCTGCTCGCAGAGTGCAAGGACATCCTCACAGCCGCTTGTTCCCCGGCAGTGGGCGGCGACGGCGTTAAGAAGCTTCTCTTTTCCCCCGAAGCGGCTGAATGTTGAGTGGGAAGGAAAAGTCTGGTCCTCTCGGGCCTTGCGCCGAAGCTCTCCTTCAACTGGGAACCTCCCCAACTCTCTCGTGAAGGCTATGTATTTTTGGCTCTGCGCGAGAATCCGACGGAAGGCCCATTTTACGCGGCTTTCCGTAACGCGACAAATTCGACCTTCGTTGCGGCGAGCCGCTGAGCTTTGAGAAGCAGGTAGCGCAGGTTCTTGTAGCCCCGTCCTCGCCTGA
>JANRJO010000034.1:0-46582 GCA_033763935.1 Bryobacteraceae bacterium | reverse complement strand
CCGGTAAACCCGCTTGGGATTGACGATCCACCCTTGCCGCCGCAATTCGGCCGTGATCCTCGGCCGGCCGTAGCTCGGCCACTCGAGGGCAATCCGCTGGATGGCGTCCCGCAGGTTCATGTCGGCATCACCTGCCCGTTCGCGCATCTCATCGAAGCGATAGAAGCCGGACCGGCTGACCCGGCCCAGCTCCGTCATGCCAAAAAATCGATCTCCAGCGCCTGCTGGCCGACCTTACGCTCCAACTCCGCTATGCAGCCTTCCGACCACCGTAGCGTGCCATTGCCCGGAAACGCATTGCCCGGCCCTTGGCGGAATTCCCGGTGCCAGCGGTGTAGTACGTTGGGGCTCACCGCCAACGCCCGCGCCGCCTCGGCGATCGATACGCCCTGTTCCAGCCGCCGCACCGCGGCCAATTTGAACTCCTTCGTGAACTGTCTACGAGACAATCCCATGACTCAATTCTCCGTTCGATGGATTTTGAGTCTTAACCGGTTGTCTCAAAACAGGGGGCAAGTCCACTAGAGGCCGCGGGCTCCCGGCGCGGGAGTGCAAGACTGGGGCTGTGACGGGAGTCCGTATCGACAAGTGGTTGTGGGCCGCGCGATTCTTCAAGACTCGCTCTCTCGCTTCCCGCGCCTGCGAATTGGGCCGCATTGAGGCCAACGGCCAGACCGCGAAGCCGGCGCGTGAAGTGAAGACCGGCGATCTGTTGTGCATTCGCAACGAGGGCGGGACGTTCGTCGTTGAAGTCGCCGCCCTCAGCGAAACGCGCGGGCCGGCCGCGGTGGCGCAGGGCCTTTACCGGGAGACGGACGAGAGCATCGAGGCGCGCCGCAAGGAGGCGGAGCAGCGCAAGGCGATGCGCGACTTTGTCCCGGCGCCCGAGGCGCGTCCTTCGAAGCGCGACCGCAGACGCATTGACCGCCTACGCGGCCGCGGTTAGGGAGTATGCTGGTGGCGGTAAGCGACCATGAACTCTTTTTCGATCACGTTGACCGCCGGAATACTGCTGTTGCTGCCGGCGTTTCCGGCGTCAGCCGCCATTAAAGTCATGCTGCTCGACGGCGAGCAGGGCGGTCCCTACCACGCCTGGCAGGAGACCACGCCGTATCTCAAGCGGATGCTGGAAGACACCAAGCTCTTCGAGGTAGAAGTGGTGACGGCCCCGCCCCCCGGCGGCGACTTCGCTTCGTTCCGGCCCGATTGGAGCAAGTACAAGGTGGTGGTGGCCAACTACGACGCGCCGGACGAGCGGTGGCCGGACGAGCTGAAAGCGTCGTTCGAGGCGTATGTCAGAAACGGCGGAGGATTCGTTTCCGTGCATGCCGCCGACAACGCGTTTCCGAAGTGGCGCGCGTGGAACCTGATGATCGGCATCGGCGGCTGGCGTGGGCGCGACGAGAACTCCGGGCCGCGCTGGTATTACAAGGACGGCAAGCTCATTTCCGACCCCTCGCCGGGAAGGGCGGGCAGCCACGGAGCGCGGCTACCGTATAAGATCGAGAACCGCGTCGACAATCATCCGGTGACGAAGGGCCTGCCGAAAGTCTGGATGCACGTGGGCGACGAGTTGTACGCCAACCTGCGCGGTCCGGGAGAGAGCATGACGGTCCTGTCGACGGCGTTTTCCGATCCATCGAACCGGGGCACGGGAGTGGATGAGCCGATCCTGATGGCCATCGCCTATGGGAAGGGCCGCGTCTTCCACACTGTTCTCGGCCATGATCTCGCAGCGCTGAACTGCGTCGGATTCATCACCACGTACCAGCGCGGGACGGAGTGGGCGGCCACCGGTAAGGTGAAGATGAAAGTTCCGACGGATTTCCCCACCGCCGATAAGGCAAGTACTCGGAAAGAGTACGATCCGCCGGCCGAGTGGGTATCTCCGCCCGCGCGCCGCCCGGCCGCAAAGAAGCCCTAGCGGGAAGCGCGGCACCATGCCCGAGGTGGGCAAGCTGCGGCAGTAATTCCGAAACAATCGCGACCGAAGGCAGTCTACCGGAAGATCCCTTGCCGGCCGTTCGCCGCTGGCACGTATTCGTATGCGTACACGCGGCAGGCAGTATACAAGCACAAGGGACGAAGGAGCGACTGTGACCTTCACGGAGACCAAGCTCAAGGGCGCATATCTCATCGATCTCCAGCAACGGGCTGACGAACGCGGGTTCTTCGCACGAGGCTTCTGCCAGAGAGAGTTCGAGGAGCACGGGTTAAAGCCAGTGGTGGCGCAGGCCAACATCGCTTTCAACCACCGCAAAGGCACGTTGCGGGGAATGCACTTCCAGTTCCCGCCCGCGGCTGAGACGAAGACGGTGCGCTGCACGAAAGGCGCGCTGGTAGACGTGATTGTGGACCTGCGGCCGGAGAGTGACACCTATCTCGAGCATATTGCCGTTGAACTCAGCGAGGACAATCACCGAGCCATTTACGTACCGGAGCGCTTCGCGCACGGCTACCAGACTTTGGAAGACGACACTGAGGCCACCTACCAGGTGGGCGAGTTCTACACGCCCGGCAGCGAAGGCGGGCTGCGTTACGACGACCCTGCTCTGGCCATCGCATGGCCCCTCGAAGTGGCCGCGATCTCCGAGAAGGACCTGGCATGGAGGCCCTTCGCGCAGCAGCGGGCGGAACTAAGGGACCGGATGAGCATTCCCGAATACCATTACACGGAGGTCAGATGATACTCGTCGATACCGCTCTACAGTCTCGCGAGGCGGAAGGACGTCCCATCCGAGTAGCCTGCATTGGGGCCGGATTCATGGCACAAGGGCTCACCAATCAGATTGTCAACAGCGTTCCCGGCATGCGGCTGGTAGCGGCGTACGGACGCCGGCCACAGCGGGGGCTGGACAACTTTGCGTACGCGGGCCGGCCGGATGCAGTGGTGGCACACACGCAGGCCGCGGTGGAAGACGCGATTCGCAGCGGGCGCCCGGTGGTCACCGAGGATCCCCACCTGCTGACGCGATCGGAGCAGATCGATATCGTGGTGGACGCCACGGGATCGGTGGAGTTCGGCTGCCGGCTCGTGCTTGACGCCTTTCAGCACGGGAAAGACGTGGTGCTGATGAATGCAGAGTTGGACGCGACGATCGGTCCCATTCTGCAGCGGTACGCGGCGCGGTACGGACGGATCATGTCGGCTTGCGACGGTGACGAGCCGGGCGTGCAGATCAACCTCTATCGCTGGGTGAAGGGGATGGGGCTGATTCCGCGGGTGATCTGCAACGTGAAGGGCCTGCAGGACCGCTACCGGAACCCGACGACACAGAAGGGATTCGCCGAACGGTGGGGCCAGAACCCGGCGATGGTCACCAGCTTCGCCGACGGCTCGAAGGTGAGCTTTGAGCAGGCTATTGTGGCCAATGCGACGGGCTTCGGTGTTTTGCAGCGCGGCATGTCGGGCGGCGTCGAGTACCGCGGCGACATCATGAAGATCGGCGAGATCTATGACGTCGAGGAGTTGCGGCGGAGAGGCGGCATCGTCGATTACCTGGTGGGCACGCCGCTGACGAAGATCTTCGTGCTGGCAGAGCACACGGACCCGAAACAGCGGCACTACATCAACCTCTACAAGCTGGGAGAAGGCCCGCTCTATTCGTTCTTCGTGCCGTATCACCTGGTGACGTTGGAAGCACCCTTCTCGATCGCGCGCGTGGCGTTGTTCCGCGATTCCGTGGCGCCGCCGCTCGGCGGACCGGTAGTGGAAGTATGCGCGGTGGCAAAGCGGGACCTCAAGGCGGGCGAGATCCTCGACGATTACGGCATGTACATGACGTACGGCGAGGGTGTGAACACCGAGGAGATGTGCGAGCGCCGCTACCTGCCCGAGGGGCTGGTGGCCGGTTGCCGGCTGGAGCGAGACATCCCGAAAGACTCGGTGATCACGTATCAGGATGTCACGCTACCGACTGACCGGTTGGCGGATCAACTGCGCGCCGAGCAGTACCGGGTGTTCCAACAGGCTACGTGGCTGGAGGAGAGCCTCGCCGCGGTGGCTTGAGCAGGCTACGGGACGCGGACCGTGCCGTTGTACTCGGTGACGATCCCGCCTTGTTGTTCCCAGCGATTGGTGGCGGGGTTCCACACAGTCCCCCGCCCCATGATGGTGTCGCTGTTCTGCTTCATGCTTTGAATGGCGCTGCTGAACATCGCGTCGCGGTGCTGAGACACCATGCCGTTGAGTTGCGCGTTGAAACCCATGATTACCTGCTGCACGGCGGCCTGTTCGCGGGGCGTCAGGCGGCCGCCCATGTCCTGAATGGTGATGAGGCGGTCGATGGCGGAGGCGCGCGACCAGCCGTAGCGGATGCGGGCCCACTCGCCGGCAATCTTGCCCATCTTCAATTGCTCATCCGCGGTGAGCGAGGAATGCACCCGGGTTGCGGCCTGTATGGCGGCGTTGATCGCCGCCGCATCCGGACGCGGTACAGGCTGCCGCTGGATCTCCGTCGCGAGCCAATGTTTCACCGCCAAGTCGGCCTCTACCATGTCGCGGGTGAGAGGAAGCCCGCCCGGTTTTGCGGGCGCGAGGATCGGGTTCGCACGATAGTAGAGGGAAAGCAGGTAGCGAGAGTCCTCGCGGCCTTGATCGGCGGCCTTCTGCACGCTCACCAGTGTGTCCGCGCGCGTCATGCTGAAGGCCGCGGCGATGAGTTCCGGGTCCTGCTGCTGTACGTTGCGCCAAGTCGCAGCGGAGTTGTTCACGGTATCGATCGCCTCCCGATCGCCGGTCGCCCAATAGCCGGAGACGTGCCGCTGGATCTCCGCGCGCTCGGAGGGGCTGTAGCGCAGGCCGAAGAGAGCCTGGAGAAAATTCGTGTAGTGCTCGACAACCTCCGGCGCCGGCCGCGAGGCGGTCCTGCTTTCGGCATTGAGCGAGCCGGCGGGATAGAGAAGGGCCAGGAACAAGACGCACCCGCGGCGCGAATACAAAAGTCTGCTCATAACAACAAGCGCGGACTGCGGTCGCGGGAAGGCTCAGCCAGGCGGCGGTTGCTTACGCCATGTGGGCGGCGAGCGCTCGCAACTGCCCGGCGGACGGAGAAGTGGCGGCGAGCGCCTGCCGCCGGCGCTTGGCTTGGTACATTCGCTGGTCGGCCTCGGCCAGGAGAGATTCCGCATCTGCGCCATGCTGGGGGTAGTAGGCGTCGCCGACCGACAGCCCGACGTCGCAGCCGCCGGCGACGGACGCAGCGGCCGCACGGACGGCCTGGTCAAGTGCGGCAATGCGCTGCGGCAGATCTTCCTCGGAAGCTCCGGGAATGATCAGCACGAACTCATCGCCGCCCATGCGCGCCACGTAGTCATACTCCCGGCAACTCGCGCGCAGCGCGCCAGCGACGGCCCTGAGCAGGTTGTTCCCTTCCAGGTGGCCCAGCTGGTCATTCACCCTTTTAAAGCCGTCGAGGTCACACATCAGAACGCCCAGCGGGCGGTGCTCGCGTTTGGCGCGGAGGAGTTCGGCGTCCAGATGCAGGAAGAGGCTGCTGGCATTGGGGAGGCCGGTGAGGCCGTCGGTTGCCGCGGCTTTTCGAGCGCGCTGGAGCGCCAGGGAGTTTTCGAGCGCCGCCGATACCTTCGAACTGAGCGACAGGAAGATGCGGAGGTGGTCCTTGGTGAATGCCTCCTGGCCGGAGTGATACGCCGTCAGGACGCCGCGAAACTGGTTTGCGCCCGTAAGCGGGACGGCGAGCGCCGAGCGGAGGATGGGAGAAGCATCGTTGCTACCGCCCGGCTCAACGGAGGGGTCGCCGTTCAACAGCGGTTTCTGATGCTGGGCGACCCATCCGGAGAGGCCCTGGCCCAATGGAATCCGCGCGCCAGCGGACAGGCGGTGATCGCTTCCGCTAAGGAAGAGCGGGGCGAGATGCCCGTCCTCGGCGTGGTAGATCACCAGGGCGTCGAACGGTACAAGCCCTCTGAGATGGTTGGCGAGGACGGCGAGGGTCTCCTCGAGATGCTCGGAGGCGGCGAGGTCCTGGGCGATTTCGTAGATCGTCTGCACCTCCTGGCGAGCGGCGGCGATGGAGGTGAGAAAGCTTCCCGTTGCGGCGCCAGCGGGCTGCTCCGGAACGAGGGCAGAGGCAGCGGGCGGCGGGGTGGGAAGGCTATCGAGCGAGGTCTCCCACTCCCGATAGTGAGCCTTCAGGCACTCGACTACGCGCGGATCGTAAGCGCGGCCCGCTTCCGCCTCCACCAGAGCCATCGCTTCATCGAGCGTCAGCGCGGCGCGATACTGGCGGTCCGAGGCGAGGGCGTCGAGGCAATCGACCGCGGAAAGGATGCGGGCGCCAAGCGGTATCGCTTCTCCCTGCAGGCCGAGCGGATAACCGGAGCCGTCCCAACGCTCGTGGTGTGCGCGGACGATGGGGGCGACGGGATAGGGGAACCCAACACGGTCGAGGATGTCGGCGCCGACGGCGGGATGGATTTTGATCTTCTCAAACTCCTCCGCGGTGAGGCGGCCTGGCTTGGAGATGATGTAGTCCGGGACGGCGAGCTTGCCGATGTCGTGGAGGATGGCGGCGGCCTGGAGAGCCTTCAACTCCACCTCCGCGAGCTTCATCTCACGGCCCAGCTGCACCGCATAATGCTGGACGCGCCGCAGCCGCTGGTGGGTGTTTTCGTCCTTCGCTTCAATCGCCAGAGCGAGCGCCTCGATGGTGCGCAGGTGAAGGTTGGCAATCTCCTCTGCGTGCCGCTTCTCTTTGTCCAGATTCGTCAGGTACAGCCGGCAGGCGTGGTAGACGAGGCACAGCACCGCCAGCCCGGCAATCGTGAACTCCACTCCCACATGAAAGTCGGCCAGGAAAAGCAACTCGGCAACGCTTGCGCCGCCCAGGTAGTAGGGGAACGACCAGAAATAGCAGCGCCTCCAGACGGCGAACGCACTCTTCCGCCCGGTGAGCGCGATCCCGAGGGCCGCGCTGCTGGTGTTCACGGCGAAGTACACGGCCGCGGACAGGCACAGGCGGATCACCTGCGGTGTTCCGAGTTGGGCGAGGTGGGAGGCGTGGTAGCAAGCGTGAGCTGCGGTGGCGGCAAGAACCAGGCTGGCTACGTTGAATGCGGTCTGAACGAGTCTGGGCTTGCGTTGGGGCCGCCAGAGGGACTGGACGAGCGCCGCCGCGGCGGCGATCAGCATCGCTTCGAGGGCGGACAGCTCGAGAACTCCGATGAGGATGAAGACATAGTTGACGGACAAGGTCCCCATGACGCCGGGCAGCGTAATCTTCAAGACGGAGGCAACGACGGCCATCAGAAGATAAAGGGCAAACCGCCACCCATCGCTGCCTCCCTCTGCAAGCGCGCCGGCGCCGCAAAGTGCGGCGAGCAGGTAGATGAGGCTGAGGTAGAGTTTTGCATTCGTCCGAAGGTTCATCCGCGAAGGTCCTTTTGGACCAGAGAGGAGCACGGCGAAGGCCAGACCGGCCGGCTTGCCTTCTCAACGGATTAGCCGCGGTAGGCAGGAGTCCGGGGCGGACAGTTTGTCACGGCAGGCAGGCGGATCGGACAGAGTGTCAGAGCGGGGCGGCTACGGCGCCGGTGCAAGCCCGTGCAGCCAGGAGAGGAGAGCGTCGAAGCCCTCGGCCTTATCGAGGAGAGAGACGGCGCCCAGGCGGAGCACGCGGGTGCGCAGGGATTCGCTGGGCTGCGCTGTCATGAGAATGGTGCGGCACCGTGTGGCAACACCCTCTTCCAGTAGGGACAGGCTGCTGCCGTCCTGCAGAAGGACATCGAGGATCAGCACGTCAACCGGCCGCCGGCGCAGCAGGTCGCGGACGTCGGCGGTGGAGGGAACGATGCCGACGATCGAAAAGCCGGGAAGCGAGCCGATAAGTTCGCGCAACTCGGCGGCAAGAAGAGCCGAATCTTCGGCGATGAGAACTTGCAGTTTCCCCAAGGTCCCGTCGTTTGATACATAATTGGGGACTCCGTGCCTGCAATTCTCGTTATTGACGATCACCCCTCGATTGTCGAGGGGCTGAGAACGATCCTCATCGGCGGCCTCGCCGTCGGTTGCTTCCAAGCCGCCCGCAGCGCTGAAGAGGCGGTCGCTCATGCCTCCGCCAAGAGATGGGACCTCATCATCTCCGACATCTCGGTGCCCGGGCGCGGCGGTCCTGAGTTGATCGGAGATCTCCGGAGAGCCGCTCCCGCGGCCCCGATTCTCGTCTACACAATGCACGACGAGACCCAGTTCGGCGTGCGATGCCTGCGGGCCGGCGCCCAAGGGTATCTGACGAAGGACCGGGATGCGGAAGAACTCCTCCAAGCGGCGCGGCGTCTGCTGGGCGGCGGCAAGTACATTACGCCGACGCTGGCCGAGCTGCTGGCGGAGGCGGTGCAGAATCCGGGCGAGCCGCACGAGCGGCTGTCGGATCGTGAACTCCAGATCCTTCGGCTGCTGGCGTCCGGTAAATCTCCAGGCGAGATTGCCACTCAGCTTCATATCAGCGTGAAAACCGTCTCGACGTACCGCACTCGTGTGCTCGACAAACTGAGCCTTACCTCCACTGCTGACCTGATCCGGTACGCCCTGTCCAACAATCTCAGTTAGCCTCTTTTCCGACTGCGTTTTCGAGCGTTGTCCGAATCTGTTGGGCCACCATGCTCGGCGGCTGGCCGCGGTCCAGGACAGCGAAGGCGCCGAGCCGCTGGTACATCAGTTCGGCGATCTCGGAGCGCAGCCGGGAAAGCACGATGAAACGAGCATGCCGGCCGGCCAGCCAGTGAATGACCGGCAGCGCGCTGCCTTCGGCGAGCCATTCACCCACGACGAATACGGCTCCGTCGTCCGCATGAGCGAGTGGACCGGTAGCGGTGTAACAGGTGAAAGCTTTTCGAACGGCGATGGACCCGTTGCCGAGGCAGCTCTCCACCTCCCGCAAAAAAAGCCGGTCCTCATCGAGCAGGTAGATACTGGTCAAGGGTCTAGCAAGCCCCCACGATGGCGTTCACCTTTTGCGCGAGCCTGCGCCGGGCGCGCGAACGAAGCACAAAGAACCGCCGCAGCGAGATATCCATATCCTGTGCGATATGCTGGGGCCGCTGCCGGCGGAACCAGGAGCGCCTGAGCACTTCCCGGTAGGTGCGCGGCAGCGCGGCTATGGCCCTCGCCAGCAGACGGCGCTGCGCGGCGGAAATGGCGGTCCATTCGGGCTGACAGAACTGCGCGGCCGATGGATACACCAGGGGATGACCGCTGGGCGCTACCTGCCGGCACTGGTCCCCTACGAGACGAAGGAGTGCCGCGAACAGGACATTCGGCCGCGCAATGCCGCCGGCGTTGAGCGTTTTGCGTACATCCGACACAATTTCGCTCGCCAGCCGGTTCCAGTGGATCGGCTTTACGCGCCACTGCAGGTATCCGCGCAGTTGTCCGAGGATGATGCTGCGAAGGGAGTCTTCCGCGCCGGCCTCCCCCGCCGGAAGGCCTCGAAGCACATAGGCAGGGTACGGAGGATGGAGGTGTATGGAGGGTACCCGCCGCCCGCGACGCAATCCCTGGGAGAGTTCCATGACGAATTCAGTGTGTGGCAGAAACGGGCTGCCCGAAAAGAGGCCTTTGGATGACAGTGCGCGCGGAGAGCGTGGACAAGGTTGTAGGATTCCGCCTACAGCAACCGGGGCTGCGGCCTCATGCACGGGAACGAGTGACCTTCTGGAACGGTTGTGATACTCTCGGCAACAATCAATTTGGAATCGCTCATGAGCGCGGCGAAAATTACGTTCATTTATGTCGTTCTGGGCAGCGCGTGGATCGTCGGAACGGATGCGATGGTGCTGGGCCGGCCGCAACTGGCATCTTCGGGGAAGGGGCTGCTGTTCGTCGGCATTACGGGAGCGCTGTTATTCGTCCTCATTCACCGGATGGGCTCCGACCTGGTGAAAGAGGCAGAAACCGCCCGTCGAGCCGAGCGCCAGTTTCGACACCTGGTGGAGGCCGCTCCGGTGGGAATTTTCGAGCAGTTAGAGGGCAATTTCGGCTATCTGAACCCGGCAGCGGTGCAAATGCTCGGTGTCACCAACCCCTACGAACTGGCCGGACGCAATGTCATCGACCATGTGCATCCGGATTTCCATCCGGCGGTTCGCGAGCGGATGCACTCCCTTCGGACGATGGCCGGAGGCGTCCCGCCTCTCGAGGAGGTCTTCTTTCGGGCGGACGGTACGCAGTTCAGCGCCCTGGTTTCGGCCGTACCGTTTCAGAAAGGGGAGGAGCGAGGCGCCATTGTCTGTTTCACGGACCTGACGGAGCGGAAGACCTACGACCGGTGGCTGCGGGAGACAGCAGACGCGATGCCGGTGCTGGTGTGGGTCTGCTCGCCGGCGGGAGCCGCGGTGCACTTGAACCAGCGCTGGTATGAATACACCGGACAGACGGAGGACCGAGCGCTGGGCGAGGGTTGGCTGGAGGTTGTCCACGTCGACGATCGGGAGCGCGTCGCGGAGGAGTGGCGGAAGGCACTCGAGGCGAGATCGCTCTTTGACTGCAGGTTGCGGTATCGGCGGCATGACGGGATGTACCGATGGCACCTGGCGCGAGCTCTTCCCCTGGTGACCGCCGAGGGATCGCTGAAGGCCTGGTTTGGGGTGAGCCTGGACATCGAGGAGTCGGTAAAGGTGGCGGCGGAACTCGAGCGCGCGAGAGAGAACGAGCGGGCGCGCATCGCTCGAGACCTGCACGACGAACTGGGCCAGCTCCTGGTGGTGGCGAAGATGCAGCTGGACATTGCTCGAACGCGCCACGGAATTATCGTCGAAGAGCTTCAAAAAGCATCGCGGGCCGTGACCGACGCCATGCGGCGCACGCGAGACCTGGCGCGCACGTTACGCCCGCCGGTGCTGGACCAGGCTGGGTTGATCGGCGCGATTGACTGGCTGGTAACCGAGTTCAAGTCGAGCTCAGGTATCGAATGTGAGCTGTTCGCTCCAGACGAGCAAGCCAGTACGCTCACGCCTGAGCGCCAGATCGCCGTCTTCCGCATTCTGCAGGAGGCGCTCACCAACGTGGCTCGCCATGCCGCCGCGTCGCGAGTAACCGTGGAAGTGGTTGCCGGCGACGGCAGCATTTCTTTCATCGTGCACGACGACGGACGCGGCTTTGCCGCCGGCGCGCCCAACGGCTCATCCTCTCTCGGCATAATCGGCATGCGGGAAAGGGCAGTGACGGCAGGCGGAAATCTCATTCTCACCAGCGCGGCAGGGCAAGGGACCACCGTGCGACTGGACCTCTCGCTCTAGGCGGCTGCCCCATATCGGACTAATCCTACAGATATCGAGGCCACTTCCTGGCATAATCGAACGCCTGGACCTGCCAAGCTGAGGCTTCCCGGAAGGAACTTGGCTGTGACACCAGGCATCGACGACTCAGACGCGTATCGGATCGTGGCGGCAACTGTACGAACCATCTGCCTGCGTCTGGCGCGACCAGTGGACCAGGACGTGGTCCACGACACCTATGTCGTCCTGTTGGACAGCGTTCGGAACGGCAGCCTAAGGGATGGTACTTGCTTGCGCGCGTTTGCCCACACCGTAGCGTGGCGCCTGGTGTGGAAGTCGATCTACGCGGGCCGGCGGAAAGTGGCCACCGTGCGGGAGGTGGAAGTGGCGCCAGTGGAGGCGGGCTCGCTCGAGGCCGAGGAGCGGCAGCAGATTCTGCACAAAGCCCTGTCCGGAATGAGGGAGAGGGACCGCGAAATTCTCAGCCGTTTCTATTTGCTGAACCAGCCGTGGCAGCGGATATGTACGGAGATGTCGCTGAATGAACGGCAATTCCGGCAGTACAAGTCGCGAGCCAAGCAGTTGCTCACGCAACGGGTGGCGGAGTTGGACAGGTAGCAGCGCCTGCCCGGCGGAACGCGGCACTTCGCCCCTCCGGTTGTAACCTTGAGACGTGGAGCCGGCAGACGATATCCTCAGCGCCGCGCGCGTCCTTTGGAACTACCATCAACTCGGGCACACGCCGATTCGCGCCGATGCCATCATTGGCCTGGGGACGAACGATCTGCGGGTGGCAGCGTTCGCAGCCCGACTGTACCACGAAGGCTTCGGGAAGGTGCTGGTTTTTACGGGCGGCGTGGCGCACCAGGGCGATCTGCTGGCCACTCCGTGGGCGCGCCCCGAAGCGGAAGTCTTTGCGGAAGCGGCGGAGGCGGCTGGGGTACCGCGGGACAAGATCCTGCTTGAGACGAAGGCCTCAAACACCTCTGAGAACCTTCGGTTCTCGCGCCGGCTTCTGGAAGGGCGGGGCGAGCCGCCTCGAAACGTGGTCCTTGCCGTGAAACCGTTTATGCAGCGCCGAAGCTGGGCGACAATGGCCGTGGAGTGGCCCGAAATGCCGGGGACGGTGGCTTCTCCGCACATGACGCTGGAGGAATACTTCACCCCGGAGCTGCCGCCCGAAAAAGTGATCAACGTCATGATGGGGGATCTGCAGCGGGTGTGGGTGTACGGGCGGCGCGGCTGGTCCGCGGCGCAGCAGGTACCGGAGGAGGTACGGGCTGCGTACGCCTACTTGAGGGCGGCTGGATTTACGAAGCACTTACTGGCGGAGGAGCAAGAGCCATAGGCTCACTTGTCGGCGCCGGGCGCTATTTCTTCGCCGGGCCGGGCGAAGGTGGGCGGTAGTCCGAGTTGGCAAGTCTGCCAGGCTGGAAGGGGGGCGGGATCGCGAGTCCGGCCCGCCGCATGACGGCATGGAAGGCGGCGACGGTCACCGGCGAGGGCTTGAAGTTTCCAAAGCGGTGTCCTTCCGCGATCGTAAGCGGCGTCCATCCCTGCTTGTTGGGGCGGTTCCAGACAGCGGAATCGGCTCCGTTCGCGGCCAAAAGTTCCACCACTTTTGGCAGGTTCTTGTACGCAGCGCCGTGCATCGCGGTTTCGCCGTTCCGGTCGACGCCATTGATATCGTTCCCGAGATCAAGGGCTAGTTGGACGGCTTCGAGGACCTCCGGCTCGCTTCCCGCGTCCTCGCCCGGAGACCGGGTGCCGAGACCGGCGGCAACGATGAGCGGCGTCGCGCCGTCGATGTTCGGAACTTTGGGATCGGCTCCGAGTTCGACCAACAGACGCATGAGCGGGACGTCAGCGGTGCGGGCCGCGAGCAGGAACGGGGTTGCACCGTGGGTATTCAGGCTGCTAAGGCCGAAGCCGATGCGGCGTGTCATGCGGAGGTTGACGTCCGCGCCGTGTGCGACCAGTTTCCTGACAAATTCGAGAGCCGTCATGCTGCCGGACCCGTCAGGAGCGGGATCGTTGTCGCCGCCTCCGGGTTTCCGAACCGTCGGAATCATGTGGAGGGGCGCGTAGCCGGGTCCGAGGGCGTTCGGATCGGCGCCGGCTTCGAGTAGTCGCAGACCCAACTCGAAGTGAGCGTTTGCCGTGGCAAGGTGGAGTGCGGTGGTGCCCGCGCGAGGGGCGCCAGCGCCGGAGGCGGGTCGAGGGCCAGGAGCCTGCCGCGGCTGGACGGGATCGTTGATGCGGGCGCCTGCCTTGAGCAGCGCCTGGGCGGCAGCGAGGTGACCTTCGCGAACGGCGAAGAGGAAGGCAGTGTAGCCGGAGGGAAGGCTGGCAGCGACGTCGGCGCCGGCCTCGACCAGTGCCTCGACAACAGCCGCGTGGCCTTCGGAAGCGGCCCACATCAGCGCGGTCTGGCCGCGGCGCTCTTCGGCGGCGTTGACCTTCGCGCCGCCCTTCAGCAGCGCGCGCACGATCTCAAGGTTGCCGGTGCGGGAAGCGGTCATCAGGGCCGTTTCGCCGCCGGGGAGGGTTTCGTTGGGATCGGCCCCGGCTGCGAGGAGCAGTCTGACGATGGGAGCATTGCCGTTGGCGCAGGCGAGCGAGAGCGGGGTGGCGCCGTACGGGTTCGCCGCTTTGACGTCCGCTCCCTCCCGAACGAGGCGTTCGACGGCGGCTGCGTCCTCTTCGTAGACGGCCCGATGGAGGGCATCGGCGGCGTGAAGCCCCGCGGCAGCGATGAAGATGAGCAGCCAGCGCATGGATTAGACGGAGAGCAACTCGGGGATTTTCCCTTGGCTGTCGGCGAACGATTCGAGTTTCACGCCGACCTTCTCGAGCAGGGTGAGGTGCAGATTGGCGAGAGGCGTGGGTTCGCTGTAGCGAATATGGCGGCCGCCCTTGTGCTTCCCTGCCCCGCCTCCTGCCACGAGGATGGGCAGGTTGATGTGGTCGTGGACGTCGGGATTGCCCATGCCGCTGCCGTAGAGGAAGACGGAATGATCGAGAAGCGAACCCGAGCCGTCCGGCGTAGCCTTGAGCTTCTGGAGGAAGCCGGCGAACAGGGACACGTGAAACGCATTGATCTTGGCTACTTTGGCGAGGCTATCCGGGTTGCCGCCATTATGCGTGAGCGGGTGGTGCGCTTCGGTGACGCCGATCTCAGGGTAGGTTCGGTTGCTGGTTTCGCGGGCGAGCTGAAAGGTGATGACGCGGGTCACATCGCCCTGGAGGGCGAGCACCTGGAGGTCGAACATCAGGCGCGCGTGGTCGGCGTATGAGGCGGGCACGCCGACCGGGCGGTCGAGGTCGGGGAGGGCGTCGACGGCGAGAGAGGCTTCGGCTCTCTGAATGCGCCGCTCGACTTCACGCACGCTATCGAGGTAGTCGCTGACCTTGGTGCGGTCCGAGGGGCCGAGGCGGCGCTGGAGGCGGGCGATGTCGTTGCGAACCCAATCGAGGAGGCTCAGATTGTCGCGGAGGTCGGCGCGCCGGTCCTGAGCGGTGCCGCCGTCTCCGAACAAGCGCTCGAAGACGACGCGCGGGTGAGCCTCGGCGGGGAGTGGCGTCGTGGGAGACGACCAGGAGAGATTGTTCTGATAGACGCAGGCGTAGCCGTTGTCGCACTGGCCCAGGGTGGTGAGGAGGTCCATGGCCAGTTCGAGCGACGGAAGTCGCGTTTCGCGGCCCAGTGCCTTGGCGGCGACCTGATCGACGGTGGTGCCGAGGTAGTAGTCCGAGCTTTCCGTCCACTTGGCGCGTGCGGCACTCAGGAAGGCGGCGTTCGAGGTAGCGTGAGTGCCGGGGTACGCGTTCCGGAGTTCCGTGTTGGTGACCACGGTGACGTGGTCGATGACGGGAGCGAGCGACTGCAAGGAGGGCGAGAGGCTGGTGAGGGCGCCGCTGCCGGGCGGGGTCCAGGCGGGGATGTGGGCCCCCATGGGCATGTACACGAACCCGAGCCGGCGGACGGGCGCGGCAGCGGTCTTCGATTGCGCGGTGAGCGCCGGCGCCATGGCGTCGAGCAGCGGGAGCGAGACGGCGGCGCCGACGCCCCGCAGGAAGGTGCGGCGCGGCAGTGCCTTTCGAGTGACGATCATTGCGACCTCCTCATGCGGAATGGGGCGCTGGTGACGATGCCGGTGACAAGTGACGAGAAGCGGAAATCCTCTTTCCGTGCCCCGGCGACGATGCGACGCACGGCGGGCGCGTCGTAGTGTTCGACGCCGCGGCCGAGAGCGTAGGTGAGCATCTTCTCAGTGAACGTGGTGGCGAAGAGTTCGGGCCGGGCAAGAACGGCCTGCTGGAGGCCGGCAACGCCGTCGAATCTGCTGCCGTCCGGCAGGCCGCCCGAGGAATCGATGGCGCCGGATTCGTCGTGGGTGCGCCAGCGGCCCACGGCGTCATAGTTTTCGAAAGCGAACCCAACGGGATCCATCAGGGCGTGGCATCCCGCGCAGGCCGGGTTCTTGCGGTGTTCGGCGATCCGTTCGCGGATGGAGAGGGCCTTGCCCGCGGTGCCGGTGTTTTCCTTGAGGGCGGGCACGGCGGCGGGCGGAGGCGGCGGTGGCAGGCCGATGATGTTATCGAGCACCCACTTGCCGCGAAGGACGGGCGAGGTCCGGTTGGGGTATGAGGTGACGGTGAGGATGCTACCGTGGCGCAGCAGTCCGCCGCGGGGCTCGGCTTTGTCGAACACCACGCGGCGGAAGCGGCTCCCGTAGATTCCGGCAATTCCGTAGTGCTTCGCCAGGCGTTCGTTCAGGAAGGTATAGTTGGCGCGAAGCAGGTCGAGGATGCTCCGGTCTTCACGCCGGATGCTCTCAAAAAGGAGTTCCGTTTCGCGGCGGAAGGCTTGGCGAAGGTTGTCGTCGAAGCCGGCGAAGAGGCGCATGTCGGGCGAAGCGCTCGCGAGGTTCCTCAGGTAGAGCCACTGCTGAGCGAAATTGGCGGTCAGGTCCTGGGAACGGGGGTCGGCGAGCATTCGGCGGACCTGGCGTTGGAGAGTCTCGGGATCGCTTAACTGGCCACGCTCGGCGGCGGCGAGGAGATCGTCGTCGGGGATGCTGCTCCAGAGGAAGAACGAAAGCCGGGAGGCGAGTTCGATGTCTGAAATGTTGTAGGCGGTCCGGGGGGCGATCTTCGGCGGGTCCTGTTCGACGCGGAAGAGGAACTCCGGGCTGACGAGGATGGCGCGGAGGCCCATCTCGATGGCGCCTTCGAATCCGCGCTCGCCACGGGCCTGGCGGAAGAAGCGGAGCGGGGCGGCGAGGTCTTCTTTTGTGACCGGGCGGCGATAGGCGCGGCGGGCGAGTTGGGAGAAGATGCGGGCGGCGCAGACTTCTTCGTCGGGTTCACTCACCGGCCGGCAGACAAGGACCCGCCGGCGGCTGGGGGTGTCACCAGGAGCGGAGGCGCCATAGGGGCCGTTGACGGTGAGCGAGTAGACTGCGGGCGTGATGCGCGGGTGGCGATCCATGTTGAAGTGCGCCTGGTAGGGCTGGCGCTCCGTTTCGAGCAGCAGGAGCGGGCGCTGGGGAAAGGTGGCGGCGACGGCGTGGGGTCCCGCCGTTACGGGAAGGCGGACCTTCAGGTGGCGGTCCACGCCG
Source organism: Bryobacteraceae bacterium (assembly GCA_033763935.1). GTDB lineage: Bacteria > Acidobacteriota > Terriglobia > Bryobacterales > Bryobacteraceae > DALYJJ01. The sequence continues at coordinate 29,723 of JANRJO010000034.1, read as the reverse complement.
TCGTGGTCGGTGCCTCTGGCGGGGCGAACGGTGAAGGTCTCAATGCGCCGGCCATCGAGCAACAGGGCGACTTCGTGCGACTCGCGCAGTCCTTCGACATGCTCGTTGCGATCGCGTGCGAGACGGATCACGAACTCGTACTCGGCGTCGACGGGAAAGGTATACCGCACGACGAGACCGCCCCGGGTTCCGAGCGGGAGGTCATCGAAGTGCTGTTCCTGGGTCAGGTCGGGAGGCAAGTTGAAGGTCTCACCTCCGGGCGAACGCGCGGGACGGCCGAGGGCGAGGCGGGCAATCCGTTGCGCGGCGTTGAGGTAGCGCTCGAGGAGGGTCGGTGACAGCTCGCCGACGGTGATATTGTCGAAGCCGTGGCTGAGTTCGTCGGCGGGAAGCAGGTTCGTTACGTCGACGTCGAGGGCGAGGAGGTCGCGAATCGCGTTGCGGTATTCGGTGCGGCTGAGGCGGCGGAAGGTGTCGGTGCGGCCTGGGTCTATCGGGCGGCGGTCGAGAGCACTTTCGAGGTTGCTGACGAGCGACCGATAGGTGGACTCGTCGGGGCGCGGGAGTCCGGCCGGCGGCATGAAACGGCCTCGGAGTTTGCGGACTACTTTCTCCCAGGATTCGGGATCGGAGGCGGGCGTGAGGATCGCGGCGGGGTCAAGCGCGAAGCCGGCGTTCCTGATTTTCGTGTTATGGCAGCCGACGCAGTAGCGTTTGAGGACGGCGGGCGAATCCGTTTGCGCCGCGGCGGAGGCGGCGACGACAAGGGATGCGACGTGGGCCCAGAACCGAAAGGTGCGCATACGCGCCAGCTTCTCAATTGTAACCTTGAAACCGGCGGGCCACGGCTTACAGAGCAGCTACTCGCGGAGGACTAAGAGCCATCACCTCTCTGGCGAGCTGGATACCTACGGTTTCCTCTTCGTCGACAATGCGATCGGCGCCGGCGCGGCGGAGGTCGGCGGCGTACTGGTGGTAGCGCGAGCGGGCGAGGATGGGGACACCGGGAGCGAGCTCCTGCACGGCGCCGACGATGAGGCGGCACGCGGTCGGGTCCGGCACGGTGACGACGACGGCGATGGCAGCGCCGACGCCGGCATGCTGCAACACTTCGGGCTGCGTGGCGTCGCCCAATTCGATCGGCAACTGGAGGCGGTTTTCGGCAACCGTGGTGGGGTTCGTCTCGAGAACGGCGAAGGGAAGGTCAGCGGTTCGAAGGGCGTCGACCACGGCCCGGCCCGCGGGGCCGAAGCCGATGACCAGGACGCGACGCCAGTCCTTCGATTGCGTAGGAGCGACGGCGGCGCGGGCAGAGCGGGGCAGGCGCCGCAGCAACAGAGTGGCCCACGCCGGGGCGGCGCCGATGATTGCCGGACTGACGATCAGCGTGATCAAGGCGACGGCGAGGATACCCTGGTAGAGCGGCGTGGGAAGAATGCCGCTTCGATGAGCGGTGGCGCCGATCACGAAGGTGAACTCGCCGACGGCAGCTACCACCAGCCCCGTCATGAGGGCATAGCGCAGAGAGCCTTCGGCCACATAGACGGCGAGCGTCGCGATGAGCGCCTTAGCGAGAAGAACGGCCGCTGCGACGGCGGCCACGGTGAGCAGGTACCAGCCGCTCAGGGGTAAGGCGACCGCGGTCCCGACGGAGGCGAAGAAGAGGGTGACGAAGATGGCGCCGAGCGGTGTGACGTCGGCGCGGATCTGTGTGGCGAAGGGTGAAGCCGCAAGGACAATCCCCGCGACGAAGGCGCCGAGCGAGGGCGAGAAGCCAAGCTCATGCGCGCCCCACGCCGCTCCGATGGCCATGCAGGCTGCGATCACAACGGGGATGTCGCGGCTTCTGGAGAGTGCGGCACGAGTGAGCACGCGCGGCAGCACGAACGTCGCCAGCAACCACGCAGCGAGGATGAACAGGACTACCAGTCCCGAGCGCACGGCGACGTTGACCAGCATTGCGCCGGGTTCGAGACTGTGCCCGAGGGCGTCGGTGAGAATCAGGATCGGAATGACGGCGACATCCTGGAGCAGCAGGATGGCGATGGCGATTCGGCCGTGGACGCTGTCGAGTTGCGCGCGGTCGGTCAGCTCACGCAGGACGACGGCCGTGCTGCTCATTCCGATCGCGAGGCCGAGGGCGAGGGCGGCAGGCGCGGCAACGCCGAAGACTCGCGCGACGAGGAAGACGACGGCTGTGGTGAGGACCAGTTGCACGCTGCCGCCGACGGCGGCAACGCGGCCCAGTTGGCGCAAGCGTGCGAAGGAGAATTCGAGCCCAATGCTGAACAGCAGCAGGGCAACGCCGAGTTCGCTCAACACGGAGACGTCTTCGTCCGGACGCACTAAGCCGACGCCGGTGGGACCGAGAACGAGGCCGGCGAGCAGGTAGCCGACGATGACATTCTGGCCCAGGCGGCGCGCGAGCAAGCCGCCCGCGACGGCGGCGGCGAGCAGGCCCACAATCCGCGGTAACAGTTCCCAGCCGCCCATGCTCGCTATTGTCGCAGGCGGCCGCGCGGGGCTGCCTAATGGGCGGCGGCGAGGTGCTGCTTGAGCCAGCCGACATAGCGGCTGAAGACGTCACGCTGGTGCACGGGGTCCGCGGGGCTGTGGCCGGGAAGCGGGTAGCCAATGAACTGCGTCGTCACACCACGGTCCCGGAGCGCATGGTAGAAGCGATAGGACTGAGTGATGGGAACGCGATAATCGCCGGTGGTCGCCATAATCAGGGTCGGGGCTTTGACGCGCGTAGCGTAGGTCATGGGCGACTGGGCTCGAAAGGCGTCCATGCGCTTGGGATCGGTGTACGGCGAGCCGCCGAAGGCTGCGCCCCGCCGGACGTTGGCATCGCCGAGGTTGTACTGGTCGAGCATGTCCGTCACCGCGGCTCCGGCGACGCCGGCGCGCCACACGTCGGGGTAGTTTCCCAGCAGCCACGTCGTCATATAGCCGCCGTAGGACCAGCCGGTGGTGGCGATGTTCTTCTCGTCGACGACGCCACGCTTCCTCAGCACGTCGAGGCCGGACATAACGTCGCGCCCGGGGCCGGCGCCGGCGTCGTTCCAGATAGCGGCCTGGAAGGCGTTGCCGAGGTTGTCGCTGCCTCGATAGTTGGGTTCGAAGACGATCCAGCCCTGCGCCGCGAAGAGTTGCGCGTAGTTAGAGAAGGCTTCCTTGGAGGCGGAGCGGGGACCGCCGTGGATATAGAGGACCAGCGGGTACTTGCGACCGGCCTGAAAGTCCGGCGGGTAAGTCACCACTCCGTCATTCTTATAGCCGTCGGGTCCGTCCCAGCGGACGGTTTCCGAGCGGCCGAGTTCGAGGGCGGCGATGTCCTTATTAAGGTCAGTGAGGCGGACGGGCGCGGAGCGAGGGGTTTCGAGGTAGTAGAGTTCGATGGGGCGGTTCGGTTCACTGCCGGTGAAGGCGATCTGCCCTTTCGGACTGACGGAGGCGTCGAGCCAGAAGGCAGCGGTGGCGACGATCCTGCCAGTATCAATGCGTTGCGCCGGGCCGTCGAGCGGCTGTATCCAGAGGCCGACGGAGGTGCCGTCGTTGGCGCTGACCAGCAGCGACTTCGAGTCGGGCATCCAAATGGCGCGCTGGACGTTGCGGTCGATGGCGCGGGTAAGGCTGCGGCCTTCGCCGCCGCCAAAGGGGGCCACGAAGATCTCGTTCACGTTCTTCGTGTCGCTGTCGCGAGGGTACCAATAGGAGACGTTCCTGCCGTCGGGGGAGATGAGGGGCTGCGCTTCGTTGGTGGTGCGGCCGGTGAGCGGGCGCATCTGCCCGGTCTCGACGTCGAGGATCTGAACGGCGGCCTGGTTGAAGTCGCCCGAGTACGGCGTGGCGACTTTGACGATTGAGACCGACCTGCCGTCCGGGGTCCACGACAACGGGGCGGCGGGGGGCGAGGGCGGGAAGCTGATGGGCAGAGTCCAGGAGCCCGAGGTGATGCGCCTGGCTGTGCCGCCGGCCGTCGGGATCACCCACAGATGAGCAGGGAGGGGCTGGGTGGTGGTCAGGAAATCGTTGTGCGCGATCTCGAAAGAGCGGTTGTGACGCTGCGGTCCTTCGCGCTTGGCGGCTTCGTCCTGGGTGACGTAGGCGATGCGGTCTGCGGCTGGGGAGAAGGCGTACTGTTGCACGCCCTGGGGGGCGCGGGTCAACTGGCGCGCCTCGCCACCTTTGATTGACAAGAGAAATACTTGCGGTTTGGCTTCCACGGAGGCGAGAAAGGCGAGGTGTGCGCCATCGGGCGACCAGCGCGGCTGAGCGACGCCGCGGCGGTCGTGGGTAAGCGCTTGCTGGGTTCTGGTGGCAACGTCGATGAGAACCAGTTGCGTGTCGAAGCGGTTGTCCTCGAAGTTCGCGCGGGAGACGACGACGGCGATGCGGGAGCCGTCCGGCGAGAGCTGCGGATCGGACAGGCGTACGATCCTGCCGGGAGTATCGAGGTCGAACCGGGCCGCGAAGAGGGACGAGGCGACGAGAGACCAGAGGAGGAGCCGGGCCAGCGACATCGAAGCAGTATACTAAGCCTTGCCCATTGCCGCAGGCCTCCCCAAGGTGCTCGTCCTGGTTGGATTGCCGGGATCCGGCAAGTCGAGCTGGGCAGAGTCGCTTCGTTTGCCGGTACTTTCCTCCGACGACGTCCGGCGATTGTTAAAGGACGACGCCAACGACCAGACCATCCACGGCGAAGTCTTTGCGACCATGCGCTACCTGCTGCGCCGGCGGCTGGAACTGCGCCGCCCGGTGACGGTGATCGACGCGACGAACCTTACGCCCAAAGAGCGCCAGTCATGGGTGGCGATGGCAGGCTTGTATGGGGCGGTGGCAGAGGCGGTGCTGTTCGATACGCCGCCCGAGGTCTGCAAACAACGGAGCCGCGGGCGGCAGCGCGTGGTGCCGGACGAGGTGATCGACCTCATGGCAGCGAAACTGGTGCCGCCCACACTGGCCGAGGGATTCGCCCAAATCACTGTTATTCCAACCACTTCCTCCCTGTAGCAACTCTGTAGGAAAAGTGTTTGCGCACTTGAACGAGGTCTCGTGATCGTTCGGCCGGGAGCGCCGCGCCTGTCCTCAGCGTGAGGGCGAAATTTGATCGGCCCCACCCAAACGAGGAGGAAGAAAGTGAACCAAACAACAACCAAGCGGGCGGCCGATGTGAAGAGCCGCGCGGGCTTTACCTTAATCGAGCTACTGGTCGTGATCGCAACGGTGCCGATTCTGATCGGGCTGTTGCTGCCAGCCGTTCAGAAGGTGCGGGAAGCGGCTGCACGTACGCAGGCCGCCAACAACCTAAAGCAGATCTCGATTGGCATGCACAACTACCACAATACGTTCAAGCGCTATCCGGCGACGCTGGCGGAAGTGCTGCGTACGGCGAACCTGCCTGAGTCGGGCGGGATCGCGGGATACAAGCCGTGCTGCTATACGGTGACTGATCGCGGGTACAGCCTGGCGATGGACCCCGTGCCGGGTGTGACGGGCGACCAGTCGGGCTACTTGCGCGGCACACCGGGCGTGCAGGCGGTGATTGAATTCCGGGACACGCCGGGTGCGGCGGCAGGGCGGTCACGCATGTTCGCGGAGGTGCGTGCGAGGGGTGCGGAGACGATTGGAGCGCTGGTGGCGCTGGCGCCGGTGACGCCGGACCTGTATCGTTCGATCGCGCAGGGAATCGGGACGGCTGGCGTTGGGGAGCGGGCGCTTGACGGTCTTCGCGGCCCCGACGGTAAATTCAGTTTCTCGAGCTTCCACAGCGGCGGTGCGAACTTTGCCTTCGCCGACGGCTCGGTGAAGTTCATCAGCTACATGCTCCAGCCGATGCACCTGGGCGTGAACGGCGAGAAGGTGGAGACTCTGCCGGGCGTGGACGCTTCGTCCTCCTGGCTGACACCGGCCAACCTGCACCTGATGTTCACGCCGTCGAGCGTGGCTTCGGTGGTGCCGCACTACGTGCCGAATGCCGCGCTGGCGCAGGAGCTGACCGGCTACATGGCGCGCGCGGAGGAAGCGCTGAAGGCGGGTGACAAAGCGGCGATGCAGGCCGAGTACTCGAAGTTCATCGCGAAAGTCGGAACGGGCTCGCTTGCGCTCTCCAACACCGGCGCGCAGACGCTCGGAACGCTTGGCAAGGTGGGCTTTCACCAGTAGCGAAACAGAAGAAGGAACACACAGGAGGAAATCATGAAGACGAATCGAACGAACGAGAGAGCTGGATTTACGCTGATCGAGTTGATCGTGGTGATCGCGGCGGTACCGGTGATCATCGGGGCGCTGCTCCCGCCGCTGCACCAGGCGCGAGAGGCCGCGGTGAAGGCGAAGTGCCAGAACAATCTGAAGCAAATCGGACTGGCAGTGCATAACTACGAGAGCGCGAACGGGCGTTTGCCGGCGACAGTGGCGGACGTTCTGCGAGCAGCGAAGATGCCGCTGCATGGGATGATCGGCGGGTATCGGGTAGCGAACTACACCGTGAACCAGGAGGAAGGGTCATGGAGCTTGACGATGGATCCGCTGCCGGGCATCACGGGATCGGAGTCCGGGACCGTGGCGCAGCGTTCGCGGGTGACGAGCCTCACCGTGACCTTCACCCCCACGGTGGGGGCAGCGGAGGGCCGGGAAAGGATGCTGGGACGGGTGCGGGCGGCAGCGGCGGAGGGCATGGCGGAACTTCTGGGGCAACTTCCAGAATCGGCAGGTCCGCATGTCAAGGCGTTCGATGGGTTGACGTCGAGCGATATTGCCGTCCGGGCCGCTGAGCCGCTGAGGAACGCCGATCGGACCTTCAGCTTTGGCGGGATCCAGAGAGCGGCGCTGGGGGACGGCTCGGTACGTCTGCTGAAGCCGACGATCGACCGGATCTATGCAGAGTTGCAGCTGGGCGCGTTTGGCGAGCAGTTCCAGGATCTACCGGCGGTAGCAGTGAGCGACGAATGGCTGCGAGGCCAGGATCTGACGCAGGTGTTCGGTTATGACACGATCACGAACGTGATCCCACTGATGGTGGTGAACCCGACGCTGCAACAGGAGTGGACCGCCCTGGCGATCAAGGCGAGGAATTCGCAGCGCGCGGGCAATCTCACCTCCGCGCGGGCGTACAATACGCTGTTCCAGGGCGGGGTGCGCGTTTCGGCGGGCGACATCAAGGGGATTACTCCACTCGGGGCGGACACGTTGATCACGCTGGCGAAGATCCTCTATCCCTACTGACGTACGGGGAGCCCGGCCTTGCGCATGAAGGCGGGGTAGCGGGGGTCATTGTGAACGGCATCGAGGCGGGGTTCGGAGTCGAGCATCAGGATTTCCGGTGCGCGGCCGGCGAGCCCCGCCTCGGCTGCTTCATAGGCTTCGTCGGTGAAGCCGAGCATGCCGGCGAGGAGGAGCTTGGCGGTGGCGTCCACCGTCCGCCGGGCGACCAGTTGCCGGCGGTTCTCGAGGACGGCGAGGGCGGGGCGGCGATCGCCCTGCCGCAAGGCAAGCCAGGCGCGATCGGCTTCGAGGACGCCGGGGACGAGGCCAGATTCGTCCAGGCTGCGCGCCGCGTCGTCATAGCGGCCCAGCCAGCCGAGCGAGAGGGCGAGGTAGTAGTGAGCAAGGGCGTAGCGAGGTTCACGATCGAGCACCTTGCGGCACTCGGCTTCGGCGCGGCGGAAATCACGGAGGCTATAAAAGACGCGGCAGTAGTCGGCGCCAACGGCGGGGGAGGCCGGGTCCAGTTCGAGGGCGGCTTCGAGCATGCGGGCCGCTTCCTTCGGCTCGCCGGTGACGAGTTTGAGGCGGGAGTAGCTGAGACGGGTTTGGACGGAGGCGGGGTCGAGTTCAAGAGCTTTCTTGAAAGCTGTCTCCGCGGCGGCGATGTTCCAGCGGCCGTAGAGCTGAACCATTGCCGAGGCATAGTGGGCAGTGCTCAGGGAGGGATTCAGGACCAGGGCCTGTCGAGCGGCAGCGTCGGCCCGGGGCATCACCTGAGCAGGCGTCTGGACACCAAAGACCGTGAGTTGCAGCAGGGCAATGGAGAGACCGGCCTGAGCGCTGGCGGACTTAGAGTTGGCGCCGACGGCGCGTTCGAAGTGTTCGACGGCCCTGCGGGTTTCGTCCGGGGCGAGCTTATAGAGGAGGTGTTCACCGATCTTGACGAGGGGTTCGGGAGGGGCTGCGGAGGGCCGCGCCTTCTCGCGAGGAAGGAAGGTCACGCCGGCGACGGCGGCGAGGGCGAGAGCGGAAAGAGCGAGGATCGAGCGGCGGCGGGACGGGCGCGGGGCAGGGGGCGGGGCTGTCTCCGGAGGCGCGGGTGAAGGTGCGGGGGCGAGCGGGGGGGCAAGCGGCGCTGTCGCCTCTTCCTGCATTTCTGTTTGCACGTCTGCGACGAAGCGGTAACCGCGGCGCGGGATGGTTTCGATGTAGGTCCCCTCGGATTCCCCTTCCTCGAGGGCCTTGCGCAGGGCAGAGATGTTGCGGGTGAGGCCGGACTCGACGACGTTGACGTCGGGCCAGACGGCTTTCATCAGAGACTCTTTGGTCACCACCTGCCCGCGGTTCTCTACGAGCACGAACAGCGTGTCGATTACCTTTGGCGTGAGGGGGATACGCTCGCCGGCGCGTTCCAGGAGCCGGTTGTGGATGCTGAGTCGGAAGGGGCCGAAGCGGTAGGCGTCGATGAGCGGGCGCTGGTCTGGCATTCGCGAGGGCGCTCTCACCACTATAGCGACGGCGAGAGACGGCTGGGGGACAGCCGATCAGGCGCCGGGCTGCGGCTGCGGCGGGGCTGGCGTTGGAGAGAACACGGCGCGGAACCGGCGGCCGAGGGAGGGCATGGGCTGGGCCTTGAACTGTTCGACGAGAGCTCCGTTCTCGGGGCGGTTCGGGCAGTTCGAGCACTGCTCACCGCACTTGTAGGACTCACAGCACTCGGTCCGAACCATGACCAGCGTGGACATTGCCGTTTGCCACTCTCCTTCTGCAACTGGTTTGCTTTAAGCTCCAGGTTAGCATGAGAAGGAACGCGATCGGCAGGTTTTTTTCGGACGGGAGGGAAGCGGGGTTTTTCATTTCGATTCGAATCCAGATCCTCATGATCCGAGGTGCTTAACGGGGCGTCTGTGACACCGACGACTTGTCCAAGATCTACTCCACGATCCTGGCCATTCCTAACCAGCCGATGACCAGCGTGATTCACCAGTGAGGAGGCGCTCCGCCGGCTCTCCGGGCATGGTTCTACCACGGAGATCCGCATGGTCAGGCGTTCGTCTATCCGAAATCAAACGCTCGGATCATCCGCGAGCAGTAGCGGCAGGAGTGTTCCCACAATGGACGATGCCTCGGCGAGAAGCCTCCGGTCGAGGGCGGACCGCGACGAGGCGCCGGGTCGCCCTCAGGACGCGAAACGTCGCAGGCTGAAGTCGGTCCCGACAACATGCGCAGAGACCGCATCGGTTTGACCAGGTACGCAGTGCTTCTCTTGACGCCGGTTATCTTCTCGTCCTGCCGAAGGTGAACCGCCTTTGGAGCCTTCGAAGGAGGGACAATAGGCAGAATCTCCACGGTCAGTCTCCGCCATCCGGAAACACGGAACGCCTCGTCTTTCCGCAATCGATACTGACGGACGCGCGGGCGCTGGAAAGCGTGGACAGCTTCACCGTCTCCTCCGCCCGTTCGATCCGCAGAACCTCAGGCAGGTCCGATGCCGCGCCCTCCTGTCAGGTTAGGTCTCTCCACAGCAGGCAGCAGCGCGCCAAGCGACGCGACTGCAAGCAACGCAATAGTGCGCCTCATCCTCGGGGGACACCTGCAAACCGGCCAACGGAAGTTAGGCAGGACAGACGGGTTATACTCCGCCTGCTTCTTCGGGCAATTCTTTTCTGACGGCTGTATCCCCAGGTGCGGCGAGAGCTGTCGCGGCGATACCCGAAGCGCAAGCTACCAGAGGATGCGCTTGCCAGCTATGCCGGCAGCTTGCCTTCGTGGATGACGCGCGTGAGGCGCTGGTGCCAGGCGACGTCGCGCCACATGCCTTTGAACTGGGGACCGCAGAAGTTGCTGGTGGCGATGGCGGCCCAGCGGCCGGAGGCCGAGGCGCGGCGCACGCCGAGTTCGCAGAGTTCCTTGGGCCACTCCCAGGAGAGCATCGGCCAATCCTTGTAATCGACGATGCTCCAGCATTCGGTAGTGATGAGCGGCTTGCCGCTGGCGCGGGACCATTCGGCGCAGAAGTCGACGCCTTTGGCGAGCGCTGCTTTCCAGTGCTCGGGCTTCGAGCGGTAGAGGGCCTCCGATTTCAGTTGCATGTTGTCATAGCCCTTGGCATCGAAGCGCTCGTAGTTGTACCCGACCTGCTTGTAGAAATCGGAGAAGTGGGTCATCCAGAGATGCAACTCGAGGAAGTCGTGCATCGAGACGTCTTCTTCGCGCCACTTGTCGTATTCGCTGGTGAAGGAGAACGTGTAGGCGAGCTGAGGGTAGCTCTCGCGGAGCATCGCAATCGGTTCGCGCATCCAGCGCGCCCCGTCGGGAGTGGCGCGCCGGTGCCCCTTGGGCAGGAAGGGCGCCCAGACGGAGAGCGGCCATTCGTTGCAGAGGTCCACGTAGAGGAGGGCGTCGATGAGGCCGGCGGCAGCGACGGAGTCGAGCGTCTTCTTCCACAGCGCACCGAGGTCGGCGGGCGAGGCGATCTTCAGGCGCTGGTTGTCGACGTCCTGGCGGAACCAGGTGGAGAGGCCGACGCAGATGCCGCGGTCGGCGCACTTGGCGATGAATTCGTTGAGGGCCGGTTGAATGCGGACGCGGCAGCGGGCGGGAGCGCCCCAATCCTGGACGGACCACTCGGGCAGCAGCTCCCAGGTCTTGTCGGGATCGGCGGCGACGAGGTGGGGATAGGCATCGATGCGAACGGCGTCGTAGCCGCGGCGCTTGAGTTCGTCGAGCGCTTCATCCCAGTCTTCGTAGCCCGCGCCGGGCCAGCGGCGTTCGAGCCAGGAGAAGTCCCACATGGTGATGGCGAGGGGACGAGTGATGTGGCGGCCCAGGCTCTTGGGCAACGTCGAGCCGGCGGAACCGGAGGCAGCGGCCGCGGCGGCGGAGGTCAGAAACATTCTGCGGTTCATGAGGAGATGCCGCCTGCATCATATAAATGCCGCGGCCGCGGGGCAATCGGGGCCGGTTACGGCGCGAGCGGCGCGGTGGTGAAGTTGACGCGGTACTCGGGCTGCCAGATGGAGACGGCGCGGTACCGGTTCAAGTCCAGGGCGGCGGGGACCGGGTAGACGCCAAGGCCGGTCTTCGCGCCGAGCCAGGGGCCCAGGCACACGTGGCCGGAGGCGAGGACGGTGTCGTTATCTTCGGCGTCGGGCGCAGCCACCAGGCACACCTGAAGCATGGAGCCCGGGTAGGTTTTCAGGTTTACAATCTTCAGGAGGTTTTGACCGCCTGCGGTGGAGACGATGCGGGCCTGGCCCGCGCCCTTGTGGGCGACGCTGTGAAATTCGCCGGAGAGCAGCACCTTTTCGGGGGTGCGCACCAGCGGGATGGCAACGAGGCCGGCCAGCAATCCGAGCCCAAGCGTTACGAGAATGGATTTCTTCGCGACCATAGGGAGTTCACGCGGGTATGGAAGTAGCTACTTTGACAGTTGAAGCGGGGGGAGTGGGCGGTTGCAGATGCCGGCGTGCGGCAGTGAGCAGGCCCGGGATCTCGGCAGCAGTCACATGCAAGATGGACGCGATCTCTGTGACGCTGAACTCCTCCACATCCGCGAGAAGAAGCGCCGCGCGCGCGGGAGCGGGAATATTTCGAAGGGCCCTCAGGATTGAGGGAAACTCGCAGGTGTTGCGAGACGGCCGCAGCCTGCCCAGCAGCCGCCAGCCGGCGGTAACGGGAAGGCGCCGCATCAGCGCTTCGAACAGCACGGGCCGCAAACTTTCCAAACTGGCAGACCGGAGGGAATCGTGAAGGCGCTGGTAGGTCCGGACAACGGCCTTCTCCGCATCGGCGGGGTTGCCGGTCATTGCCTCGGCGAACTGGTAGAGGTTGTTAACGAACGGGAGCGTTGCCTGAGGAAGGTGAGCGTCGTCGTGAACCATGGCGCCAGTGTAGGGGAGGGGTGGCCGCGGCGCCCTTAACAAGCGCTAAAGTCGCCATAAAGAAATTAGAAGGACCGTAGCATGAAGGAAGGGAAGGAGATCCTGGAGTTCGGGCCGTACCGCCTGGACGCCGCGGAGGCGCAGTTAACGCGCCTTGGCGAGGCGGTGGGGCTTCCACCCAAGGTCTTCGACCTGCTTGTATACCTGGCGTCGAACGCCGGCCGGCTGGTGGAGAAGGAGGAGCTGCTGCGCGCGCTCTGGCCGGACGCCTTCGTAGAGGAGGCCAACCTTACGGTGAACGTGGCGGCGCTCCGCCGCGCGCTCGGGCCGGCGCCTGATGGCGCCAACTGGATTGAGACGGTGCCCAAGCGAGGGTACCGGTTCGCGGCCGCCGTGAAGCGGTCCACAGTACAAGACGTTCCTCCCGAGACAGAAGCCTCTCAGCCGCCCGCGACCGCGGCGGCGTCCGAGACCGTCCCGCCACCCGCGCGGGTTCGCCCCCGGCTCATCGCCCTCGCCCTGGTGGTGGTTCTGACGGTCTGCGGGGTGTTGCTCGTGCTGCGCCTGCGCCGGGCGGCGAGGGACGGTGTGGAAGCAACGACGGTGGCGGTGCTCCCGTTCGAAGACCTCACGCCGCAGGCGGACGAGGCGGCGGGCCTGGGCATGACGGATGCGTTGATTACCAAGCTGGCTTCTCTTCCGGACCTGGTGGTGCGGCCACTGCCCTCAGTGCGGGAGTTCGCGGGAAAAGGGGTGGACGTGCTCTCGGCCGGACGGCAACTGGGAGTGAACACCGTGGTGACGGGGGCGATTCAGCGGATCGACAAGCGAGTGCGAGTGACGGTCCGCCTGATTCGGGTGTCGGATGGGCAGTCGCTGTGGGCGGAGAAGTATGACGAGTTCTTTACGAACATCTTTGCGGTGCAGGACGCGATTACCGAGAAGCTGGTGCAAGCGCTCCTGCTGCGGCTGAGCACGGAGGAGCAGGATCGCCTGCTGCGGCGGCACACGGAGAGCACGGAGGCGTACCGATGGTACGCGCGGGGGAAGGCATCCCGGCTGTCGGAAACCCGGAACGCGGTGGAGTACTTCAAGCGGGCGATTGCGGAAGACGCGCGGTACGCATTGCCATGGGTGGACCTGGCGGAGATTTACCTGTCGCTGTCGGGGAACGGCATTCGCAGCTATGAGAAGTACGCTCCGCTCGCCAAGGAGGCGGTGGAACGCGCGCTGGCGCTGGGGCCCGATGTGGCGGAGGCGCATGCCGCGGCGGCGGACTACCAGCGCATCGCAACGCGGGATCGGGCGGCGGCGAGGCGGGAGTTAGAGCAGGCGATGCGTCTGAACCCGAGGTCGCCGGTGGTTCACAGCTCGATGTCCGCTTTTCTCGCCACCGCGGGCGAGGTGCGGCCCGCGATGGAGGAGGCGCGACAGGCGCACCGGCTGGACCCGCTAAGTGCGGACAGAACGTACGATCTGGCATTCCTGCTGTACGTGACGGAGCGTTGTCAGGAGGCGGTTGCGGCGATCGACGCGCTCGAGCGGACCAGGCAGGTACACCAGGCGGTATGGATCCACTTCTACTGCGATGTGATGAGCGGGCGGTATATGGAGGCGATCGACCGGATGAAGCGGTATGACCAGGAGCGCGGACCCATGGATGCAGCGAAGGCGGCGCTAGCGATCGCGTACGCCAAGGCGGGGCACGCGAAGGAGGCCGAGGAGTTGTTGGCGCGGCTTACGCCGGGGTGGGGCGAGTATCAGAGGGCGGTGGTCTACCACTGGCTGGGGCGGAACGACGAGGCGGTAGAGCACTTGGATCTCGCGGTGGACGAGCGGAACGTGTGGGTGGAGTGGCTGAGGGTAGATCCGCTGCTGGCGGGTCTTCGCATGCACCCCAAGTTTGCCGCGACAGCGGCTCGACTTGGTCTCTAGCGCCAGTTGCCGGACAATAGAAGCAGCATGGGGATGACACCGGAGGTTCCGGCTGGGTCAGCGGCGTCCGCGTTAGCGAACGGTGAACTGGAGTCACGCATTGACGCGCTGAACGAAGAGGGCTGGCAACTCCGGGAGGCGGAAGGGTGGAAGGGGATGCTGGCGCTGGCGGCGGAGGCGCTGGAGCTGGCGCGCGCCGCGGAGTACAAGCGGGGGATCGCGCAGGCGCTGAGGAACTCCTGTTTCGCGCACTATATGTGCGCCGACTATCCAACCGCCGTGAAGGAGGCGCTGCAATCGCTCGAATACGCGCAGGACTCCTGCTGCCCGAGGGCGGAGGCCGAAGCGCGCATGATGCTGGGGATCCTGCAGTGGAGCCTCGGCAACTACGACGATGCAATGCGGGAGGGGTTGCGGGCGCTGGAGATGGCGGAGGCGTTAGGCGATGTCCTCGGGCAGGCGTGGTGCCTGAACGGGCTGGGGGGCGTGTACCTGAGCCTGGGCGACTGCGAGCAGGCGCTGAGCCACCACCTGCGGGCGTTCGCGCTGTTCAAGCAGACCGGGTACCGGCTGGGCGAGGCGCGGGCGTTGACGGGTATCGGTTCGGCGTTCCACGCATTGGAAGACTACGCCGAGGCGCGGCGGTTTCACGAGCAGAGCCTGGAGCTGTATCAGAGCCTGCGGAATCGTGTGGGGGAGTCACGGGCGCTGAATGACCTGGGGTCGATCTGCCAGGACTTGGGCGAAGACGAGAAGGCGCTGGAGCTGCACGAGAAGGCGCTGGCGATCCGGCGCGAGATCGGCAACCGGCCGGCGGAGGCGACGAGCCTGCTGTTCCTAGGGAAGCTGCACGCCAAGCGCGGTCAGCATGAACTGGCGCTGGCGATGCTGGGCGATGCGCGGGAGATTGCCGAAGAAGCGGGAGCGAAGCCGAAGGCGTTTCTGGCGCACCACGGCCTGGCGGAGGTGCATGAGGCGCTGGGGAACCTGGCGCTGGCGCTGCATCACTACAAGGAGTTCACGCGCATTCGGGAACAGGTGTTCAGCGAGGAGTCGGCCTCGCGGATGAGGAATCTGCAGATCAGCGTGGAGGTGGAGCGCTCCAAGAAAGAGGCGGAGGCGCAGCGGCAGCGGAACGTGGAGTTGGCGCACCTGCTCGATGAGCTCAAGCAGACACAGGCGCAGTTGGTGCAGAGCGAGCGAATGGCCGCGCTCGGCAGCCTGGTGGCGGCACTGGGACACGAGATCAACTCGCCGCTGGGAGCGATTCGGAGCGGCGCGGACATCGCGCTGCGCAGCGCGGAGCGGCTGTCGGAGGCGGTGCGATCGGCGGCATCTCTCGAACGGCTACGGGAGGACCGGGCGGTGCAGCGCGCGCTGGAGGCGATGCGTGAGAGCCAGGAGGTGAGTGGGGCGGCGCTGAGACGCATCGAGAAGCTGGTGGGCGGGCTGAAGAGTTTCGCGCGGTACGACCGGGCGGCGTACGAGCGGGTGGATCTCAACGACTCCATCGAAGGCACGGTGACGTTGATGGAGCCGGTGCTGCGGGGGCGGGTGGAGGTGGTACGCGAGTACGACGAGATTCCGCAAGTGTATTGTTATGCCGCCGAGATGAACCAGGTATTCATGAACCTGCTGACGAATGCGGCGGAGGCGATCGACGGCACCGGGGCGATCACCGTCAAGACGTGTGCCTGCGACAAGGAACTGACGATCGCGATCACGGATACGGGACGGGGGATCCCGGCGGAGCAGTTGAAGAGCCTGTTCACCCCGGGCTTCACGGTGAAAGAGAAGCGGGTGCAAGCATCGGTCAGCCTGTTCGCATCGCTCAACATCGTGCGCAAGCACGGCGGGGAGATTCGGGTGGCGAGCGAGGTAGGCAAGGGCTCCACCTTCACGGTGGCGCTGCCGCGGAGTTTGGAAACGCAGGCGGTTGAGCCTTCGTTATAGGCGGTGGCGGCGGCCGCGCCACTCGATGGTGCTACCGAAGCCGGACGCCACGAACGACCAGAGCCAGAGCCAGGTGGTGAGGGGTGTCGCCCAGATGTGCGTGGGCGCTTGTTGCCGCAGTTCCGTTTGCCGTTCCGGCAGGGCGAGTTGGGCGAGGCGCAGGCGGTTGCGGCCCTTCAGCAGGCCGGCGCCGAGTTGCACGGCGAGCACCGCGGCGGGCGCGGGTGCGGGGAGCAGCAGCAGCGAGGAGAGCATGGTGGCGCAATAGAACAGGTGCGCCACGAGGCCAACGCACCAGAGGCGGGGGGCGCAGGCGCGAGTGATCATCATCTGGCGGCGAATCCAGGAGAGGCATTGCGGCCAGGTGGTGTTGTCCATGGCGGCGACGGTGGCGGCGGGGGCGAAGACGATGCGGAGGCCGGCCTTGTGAACGGCTTCGGAGAGCCGATAGTCGTCGCTGATCTTACCGCGCCAAAAGGCGGGCACGTCGGTTTCGTAGAAGCGGTCCCGGGTGATGGCCATGGCGCCGCCCCAGGCGAAGCGGTTATCGCCGTCTCCCATGCCGCCGTAGATGACGGCGTTCCAGGCGGAGCGGAACAGGGAGGCGGCGTTGGGGCGATCCGGCACGTGCCAGCGGTAGCCGGTGGCGGCGCCGGCGCCGGGCTCTTCGAGGGCGGCGACGAGGGCACGGAGCCAGTCCCGGCGGACGCGGCCGTCGGAATCCGCGAAGGCGAAGACTTCGGTTTCGGTGCGGGCGTGGGCGACGGCGTAGAGGAGGTTCTCGATCTTCTCTCCGCAGGGTGGTTCGAAGTCTCCGAGGGCGGTCAGGACGCGGGCGCGGGGCGGGGCGAGGGCCGCATCGAAGTCCTCGCGGCGGCGGGCGACGATGATGAGCTCGTAGTCGGGGTAGTCGAGAGAAGCGAGGGACAGAAGGTTCTCGCGCAGGCCTTCGTCGTGTCCCTTTACGGGGACGATAACCGTTGCGGGCGGGTAGCGGGCGGGCTTCGGCGCGGGGAGGCGGGCGGCGAAATAGCGGCGGCGACGGGCTTCGCCGCGCAACGAGGCGAGGGCGAGCAGGAGCGTGGGAACCGCAAGAATCCAATACCAGAGCACGGGTATACTCATACTTGCTCATGCGGTCCCCGGCGCGCCAGAGGCTTGGCTACGTGGCACTGCTCTGCGCCGCGTTTCTGGTAGCGGTGACCTCCGGCCTCACTTCCTTCTCCACGCAGATCGACAATGACGCGTACGACTGGATGTTTCGCGCCTATGTGCGCGGTGGGGGCGAGCCGCGCTCGATCCTATTGACCGTGGACGAGGCGACGCTGCTCGAGCTGGGCGGGCAGCGGCGGCTGCGGGCGTTTCTGGCGGAAGCCCTGGAGTCGCTGGTTGCGGCGCGGCCGCGGGTGGTGGCGATCGACATCGCGCTGGTGGATGCCGAGGACGAGACGCTGGACGGGAGGCTGGAAGCGGCGCTGGCGCAGCTGCCCGCGTACGTGCTGCCGTCCGACGAGATGCCGGACGGCCGGACCTGGCAGGAGCCGCTGGCGCGGTTCCGGCGGCACGCGAAGGCAGTGGGGCACGTGCATGCGCTGCCGGATCCGCTCGATTCTGTGAATCGCGGACTGCCGCTCGAGGTGATTGTGGGACGGGACCGGCGATGGGCGCTGGCGCTCGAGACCTTCCGGCTCTACTCCAGCGCGGCGACGGTGACCGAGAGCCCTGAGGACATCGAGGTGGCGGGCACGGTGATACTGGCGGGGCGCGCGGAGGGCAGGCCGATGCTGATCCGCTACCGGCCGGAAGGCGTGCCGCGCATCAGCGTACTCGAGTTGAAGCAGAAGCCGGAGCTAGCCGAGCGGTTCCGGGACCGGGCGGTGTTCGTGGGCGTGGTGGCGCAGAATATGGCGCGCGACCGCCTGATGACGCCGACGAGCGGGTCATCGCAGATGCCGGGCGTGGAGATCCACGCACACGCGTTCGAGACGCTGGCGGGCGGCGCGTTCTTCGGCAAGGCACAAATGACGGCGGTGGTGCTGGCGTGCGCGGTCATCGTGCTGGGCGCGGGCGTGAGCTTCTGGTATCTGAACGGAGTGCGAGCCTACGCCTCAGCAGCGCTGCTGCTGGCGGCGGCACATGCGGCGCCGCACCTGCTGTTTCGTGGAGGAGTGGTGTTCCCGGTCTTCGCGCCGCTGGCGGCGGCGTGGCTGTCGGTAGCGGGGGCGGGCGTGTGGAAGCACTTCGTGGTGCGGCGGCAGTTGGAGAAAACCGAGGACGACCGGGCGCGGTATCAGCAGGCGATCCACTTTGTGACGCACGAGATGCGCACGCCGTTGACAGCGATTCAGGGCTCAAGCGAGATCATGTCGCGCTACAACCTGAGCGACGAGAAGCGCAAGCAGATCGCGCAAACGATCCACCAGGAATCGCGGCGGCTGGGACGGATGATTCAAACGTTTCTCGATGTGGAGCGGCTGACGGCGGGACAGATGGAGTTGAAGCGGGAGCCGTTCGAAGCGGGCGGGCTGATCGATCAGTGCGTCGAGCGGGTGCGGCACCTGGCGGAGCGGAAGCGTATTGTCGTGGAGGCGGCGCCGCCGCCGGCGGTGACACTGACGGGCGACCACGAGCTGATGGAGTATGCGCTTTACAATCTGCTGACGAACGCGATCAAGTACTCGGGGGAAGACACGCGGGTGGAGGTTCGCACGCAGTATGGCGACGGCGTTTGCCGGATCACGGTGACGGACCAGGGCATTGGAATGGACGCATCGGAGGTGAAGCAGATCTTCCGAAAGTTTTACCGCACGAAGTCGGCGGTGGCGGCGGGCATCGTGGGGACGGGGATCGGGCTTTCGATCGTCGAGCAGATCGTGACGGCGCACGAGGGACGAATGGAAGTGGAAAGCACGCCCGGGAAGGGGTCCCGCTTCACGATGGTGCTTCCGGCGCGGGCGGCGGCGGGAGCGGCGCCTGATAGGATGGTGGTTTCGCAGTAAGTATGCCCGATAAGCCCAAGGTACTCGTCGTCGAGGACGACGGCGGAGTGCGGACCACCATCGTCACCTTTCTCGAGTTGGAAGGGTACCCGGTGGAGGCGGTGTCGTCGACGCGCGATGCGCTGGCGAGGCTGGACCAGAACGCGTACCCGATCGTGCTGTCGGACATCTACCTGGACGAGCGAACGGGGCTCGACGTCCTGGAGAAAGCCAAGCAGCGGGACGCTTCGTGCAGCGTGATCCTGATGACGGCGCGCGCCAGCATGGAGACGGTGATGGCGGCGACGCGTGGCGGCGCGTTCGACTACGTGGCGAAGCCGTTCGAGCTGGACCGGCTCCTGGAAGTGCTGCAGCGGGCGGAGGCGCAGTGGAAGCCGTTCGTCGAGGAAGAGGAAGACGCGACCATCGACGACCTGCCGCCGACGGAGTGGATCGGCAGTTCGCCGAAGATGGTGGAGATCTACAAGACGATCTCAGTGGTGGCGCCGACGGACATTACGGTGCTGATCGAAGGCGAGACGGGCACGGGCAAGGAACTGATCGCGCGCATGATTCACCAGAACAGCCCGCGTGCGTCGACGGTGTTTCTGCCGGTGGACTGCGCGGCGATTGCACCGAGCCTGCTGGAGAGCGAGCTGTTCGGCGCGCTGCGCGGTTCCTATACCGGGGCGGACCGGGACCGCGTGGGCGTGTTCGAGGCGGCGCACCAGGGGACGGTGTTTCTCGACGAGATCGGTGAGATCGACGTGCCGTTTCAGCAGCGGATGCTGCGGTTTTTGCAGGAGCGCGAGGTGCGGCCGATCGGCGCGGCAAAGGGCAAGAAGGTGGACGTGCGGATCGTGGCGGCGACGAATCGCGATTTGCGGAAGCTGGTGGACGAGAAGAAGTTCCGTGAGGACCTGTGGTACCGGCTGAACGTGATGCGGATCATCGTGCCTCCGCTGCGCGAGCGTGGGTCGGACGTGGCGCTGCTGGCGAACTTCTTCCTGAAGCGCTACAACGGGCGGTACGGGCAGCACACGAAGCTGCTGGAGTCCGGGGTGCGCGCGATGCAGGAGTACACGTGGCCGGGCAATGTGCGGCAACTGCAGCACCTGGTGGAGCGGTTGGCGATACTGGCGCCGCAGGGGCGCATTGACGGCGAGGCGGTCTACGATGCGCTGCAGCAGATGGAGCCTCGTGAGACGGGCGGAGAGACGCTGGCGGAGACGGAGGCAGAACAGATCCGGCGAGTGCTGGCGGCGGCGGGTGGGAACAAGAGCCGGGCGGCGAAGATTCTGGGGATCGAGCGAAAGACGTTGTACCGCAAGCTGGAGCGGATGGGGATTTCGTAGGGAGCGGCGCGCCGCTCCCTTCTGTTCCGAGCCTAGTACTCGCGATCTGTGATGATGCCCGGTTGCGGGACGGGGTACTTGCCGTCGGCGTTGAGCGCGAGGGGCGCGGGGCCGTCGACGGTGAGTTTGTCGACGTTCGGCGCGAACTCGTGGGGGCAGTTCAGCATCTGCTCATAGGTGATGATCTGGCCGGTATGGGCGGCCATACGGCCCATCGACGTAACGAGGCTGGCTTCGGCGCCGCGGCGCACTTCGTTGTACGGCTTGTCCTGGCGAATGGCTTCCATCATGTCATCCCACTCCCACTGGTAGGGGCTCTTTTCCGGTTGCGGGAAGGCCCAGACGAGGTTCGGATCCTCGGGGAGGGGGAGATCCTTGCGGCTGAGGACGCGCGGGATCTTATGGCCCTTGTAGATGCGCGTCATGCCGGGGGCGTGAGAGAGCGTAGAGATGACGGCGGAGCCTTTCGAGCCGTGAGCGTAGCTGGCGAACTCGTCGCGAGCGCCTTTCATGTTGCGGCCATCGAAGAAGAGGCGGCTGCCGTCGGGGAAGACATACTCGACGTGGTAGACGTCGAAGTTCTGGTCGAGGGAGTCGCCGCGGTACTGGCGCGCGCCGAGGCCATGGGCTTCGACGGGCCAGGCGCCCTTCATCCAGCTGCACTCGTCGATCTGGTGGATGTAGTAGTCGCTGAAGACGCCGCCGCTGGCCCAGAGGAACGCGTGGAAGCGCTGGATCTGCCACTGAACTTCGGTGAGGTTGGGCGGCTTGGGCCCGGCGGTGCCGCCTCCCTGCCCCATGCGGTAGGCGCGCATGGAGACGATGTCGCCGATGGCGCCGTCCTGGATGCGGTTGAGGAGTTCCTGGCGGGAACGGCAGTGGCGCACCATGAGACCGACGCCGCACTTGAGGTTCTTCTTCGAGGCGAGGTCGGCGAGTTCGAACATGCGCTTGGTGGTGGGGCCGTCGACGGTGACGGGCTTTTCCATGAAGGTGTGGACGCCGCGATCGATGGCCTTCTTGAAGTGGACCCAGCGGAAGGCGGGCGGAGTGCCGAGGATGACGACGTCGCCGGGCTTGAGAGCTTCGAGAGCCTGCGCGTAGGCTTCGTAGCCAAGGAAGCGGCGTTCGGGGGGCACGTCGACCTGGTTGGCGAACTGCGACTTGAGCTTGTCGTAGCTGTCGTTCAGGCGCTGCGGGAAGACGTCGGCCATGGCGACGAGCTTGACTGGACCGGCCTTCGTGTTGAGGGCGTTGACGGCGGCTCCTGTGCCGCGGCCGCCGCAGCCGACGAGGGCGATCTGGACCGTGTTGTTCTCGGCGGCGTGGACGTAAGGGAGGGCGACGCCGGCCAGGGCGGAGGCTCCGGCGGCGGTCGAGAGGAAGTCACGCCGGGAAGTTACGGGCTTGGGTTCTTCTTTCATGAGGGCGGTTCTCCGTTCTTCGTGAACCGCTAGCTTATCGCAATTGGCGGCTAGGCGGGCACGGGAACGCGTTTCGCGTCGCGCCAGAGCCGTTCGAGGTCGTAATACGCGCGTGAGTTAGGTGAGAAGACGTGGACGAGGAAGTCGCCGTAGTCGATGAGGACCCACTCTGCGTTGTCGTAGCCCTCGATGGAAAGGGGAATGTCGGCGTAATCCTTTTTGAGCCGGTCCGTTACCTCGTCGCTGATGGCTTGTATCTGGCGGGGATTCGCTCCGGTGCAGATGACGAAGTAGTCAGCGAAGGAGGTGATGGACCGGAGGTCGAGAACGACGACATCCGTTGCCTTCTTCGATTCGGCGGCGTGAACGGCGGCGAGCCAGGTTGCGGGAAGCGTTTCTTGATGCACCAATCTACTGGTTTGATCGTACTACAATGAAAGAAATGCGGAAAATAGAGCTTCTAGCGGTGTTTCTATTCACCGCCGGAAGTGTCTTCGCACAGTCGGGCCGGGACCATGTTGCGCGGCAGCAGGCGGAAGTGGAACGTGTGCGCGAGATGGTGGAGGCGGGGGTGTTACCGAAGGTGCGGCTGGACGAAGCCGAGGCGGCGCTGGCGGATGCCCGGGACCGCGACGCATTGGACCGGACGTTGTACGGGACGATCGGCGTTGAGGATTTGACGGAAGAGCAGGCCGACGAGATGGTGGAGGCTGCGAAGCGGCAGTACGCACGGCAGCAAGAGGCAGTGGAGAAGGCAAAGGCGTTGGTGGACGTGGGGGCGCGGCCGCGGATGGACCTGATGCCGTTGCTGCAGGAGTTGGATTCGCGGCGGCGGACATTGGATCTGGCGGAGTCGCGGGGGCAGCTGCTGCGGGAACTGGCGGCAGCGGCGCGGGCGGAAGAGTTGCAGGAAGAGGCTGAGGCGGCGGCGCCGCGGATGGCGGAGCGGTACGACGGTTCAGGGGCGTTCCACGACGGGGTTTTGAAGGTCATCGAGACGGCCTATGCGAAGCAGTTCGGACGGGCGCTGCCGGTGAGCGCCAAGGGGGCGACGGCGGTGCACCGGTCTTTGGGATTCGATCACCGCGGGCGGGTGGACGTGGCGGTGAATCCGGACCAGGCGGAGGGCGTCTGGTTGCGGAAGTATCTCGAGTCGCGCGGGATTCCGTATTTCGCTTTTCGGGCCGCGGTGCGCGGCAAGGCAACAGGAGCACATATCCATATCGGGCCTCCGAGTCTGCGGCTCCGGTACGCGGACTAAGAGGGAGCCTGAATGGCACAACCTGCAGTGGCACAAGAACGGCCGACACGGATCCTGATCAGCGAAGAGCAGATCCGGAACCGGATTGCGGAGCTCGGCGCGCAGATCGACGCCGATTACGCCGGCGGGACCGTGCACCTGGTGGGGATTCTCAAGGGGTCGTTCATCTTCCTGGCGGATCTGGCGCGAGCGGTTTCCTTGCCGGCGCGGGTGGACTTCATCGGCATTTCGAGCTACGGGATGGAGAAGCGGACGTCGGGGGAAGTGAAGCTGACGAAGGACCTCGATATGTCGATTGAAGGGGCGGACGTGATCGTGGTCGAGGACATCGTGGACAGCGGTGTGACGCTGACGTACCTGATCCACGTGCTGGAGCAGAGGAATCCGCGGAGCTTGAAGATCGCGGCGCTGCTCGATAAGCCGGAGCGGCGCAAGCGGCCGATCAAGGCGGACTACGTGGGCTTCACGATACCGGACGAGTTCGTGGTGGGGTATGGGTTGGACTTTGCGGAGAACCACCGGAACCTGGCGGACGTGCGGGTGGTGGACTAGCGGGGCGTTTTGGCCAGTTCGGCGGCGAACTCTTCGTACTGGTCGGTGGCGATGAAGTCGACGCCGGCGGCGATGGCGGCCTTCCAGCGGAGGCGGGCGGCTTCGAGCGAGCCGAAGTTATAGCCCTTGCTCCAGCCCTGGCGGACGCCTTCGGCCGCGGTGTGGCCATTCAGGGTGTAGAAGCGAAGCCAGAGGCCTTGTTTGCGGGCGTGGGCGACGAGGGCGTTCAGGCGGGTCTGGTCGGCCTTCGTCCAGGCGCCGGCCTTCGGTTGGCCGCCTTCCTCGACGACTGACCAGGGGTTGTTCCACCAGCGGCGGTAGTTGGTAACGAACCCAGGGAGTTGGCCCTTCACGGTGGCGGCGGCGCCAAAGAGGCGGAGGCGGTCACCCTCTCTAAGCTGCTCATAAAAAGACACTTCCTGGTCGGCGGCAGCACCTGTGAGAACCAGGACCGGGCCCCACTCCAGGGGCTCAGGTTCGCTTCGTGCATTTTTTTTGGGCGCGGTGGTGAGCCAGGCCTCGTACTCGCCCAGGGTGTTCCAGACGGCGGCGTGGTGCTCGGGTTCGTTTGTCTTGAAATCGAGATTCAGGACGATCAAGGGCCACTGGTCGCGCCGCGGCTCGGCCAGTGCCTTTTCGACGAGCGGGCGGATCCGCTCGAAGAAGTGTGTCTTCAAGTCCGGCAGATCGGACGACTGAGGTTTGTCATGGGCCACGACGGACCGGCCGACGTGCCAATACAGGTCTTGTTCGATGGCGATCGGCAGATCCAGTTGGAGGGCCCGATCAATGCGATCCGGCCATTTGCCCTCATAGGGATAGCAGTTATGGGCGTCGAGAAGGACCCGGGTCCCGGGCTGCTGCGCGAGGGCCATTAAGGCCGCGAGCGCGGCGAACAGGAGCCTCACACGCTATCGACCGGCGCCGCCACCAGCGGAGGATCCGCGACCACCGCCGCCACCGCTACGGCCACCGGAATCGCCACCGCCGACCGCCCCGCTGCTAGCGCCACTCGAGGCCGCGTAGCCGCCACCTGAGGACCCGCTGCTGCCGGAATAGCCGCCGCCCCGGGGTCCGACGTATCCACCGCCGCCACCAGAGGCGCCGCTGGCCCACGCACCGCCGCCGAAACCGCCACCGCTGCCGGCGTAGGTCGGCGGGTTGTAGTAGGCCCAGATCGCGTCCGGGGAGAAGTAGCGCCAGCCGAAGGGGCTGGAGATGATGCCGTTGCCCGGGATGAAGGTGAACATCCCGTAGAAGGGGTTCCACTGCCAGCCGCTGGAGCGCCAGGAGGAGCCGGCGCTACTGATCTGGCGGGCCGAGGCCGCGTTGGCCATGGCGATG
This sequence comes from Bryobacteraceae bacterium, assembly GCA_033763935.1. Lineage (GTDB taxonomy): Bacteria > Acidobacteriota > Terriglobia > Bryobacterales > Bryobacteraceae > DALYJJ01. Next base: position 4,829 of record JANRJO010000034.1, on the reverse strand, counting down.
TAGCCGGCGCGGGATTTGCCCCAACGGTAGAGGGAGTCGGTCATTTTGTCATCGAACTTCGCGACGATGGCATCGGCGCCGTCGAGATTCATCGTCCGGCTGTCCTTCACGAGAACCACCTGCCCGGCGAGATTGACGCCGGCTTCGCCGTCATAGACGCGGAGGCGGACCGGGTTGAAGTCGATGCGGTAGAGGCCGCGCTTACGGAGCGCGACTTCGCTCTGGCCGGCGATGAGTACGACCGAGTTGCCTTCGAGGATCTCGGCGGCTTCGATCAAGGCGCTGCCGGAGAGGACTTCGAGGCGGGTATCCGTCAGGCGGCTAGAGAGCATCCGAATGGAACTCTCTTCGCCCAAACGGAGGACAACGCCCGTATTCAGCAGAATTTCCGCCCGGCCCTCGCCGGTGCGAAAGAGGCTCTTCTCCTTGATTTGCGGGAACTCGCCGGGTTTGGGATCGATAACCTTATCGTCCAGAAAAGCCTCGCCCTCGACGTAGTGGACGAGGCCCGAGCGGGCCGAAACGATGGTCTGGGCCTGAGCGCCGGCGACGGCGGAAAGGGCGATGGCGAGCGCGGCGACGGAAGAGCGATTCACGGGAAGCCTCCCTGGGCCATGGTGACCCGCCATTGCGACGTATGTCAAGGAGTTACGGTTGCAATCTTTATTCCACCGGGAGCAGGAATCGATTGCTGACCCTCCCGTTGACGCGAACGACCAACTCGAGTGGGCTTCCGCCCGGAGCATCTTCGGGGACGCGCAACCGGGCGGCGACGACTCCGACCATGCCGGGGGCGGCGCCGGCCCATTCGGGCGACCAAACCTGATCGCCGAGTACGACTTCGACCTTATCGACGAGGGGATAGGCAGGCGAACCAGGTGTGGGGAAGCCGTCGAGAACCGGGCGTTCGTAGGGTCCGAAGCCGGTTCCATAGAGCGTAATCAGCTCACCGCGGCGAGCCGGGGCTTCGGGAGTGACGGGAGCGTCGCCCTGGCGGGTGGCCATGACAAAGGGCTGGTCACCGACGGGGCGGAGGAAGACGCCGGGGGCATTGGGGGCAACGACGACGTCGGCTTTCGTCTCCTCTCCGCTTGCGGTACGGATGGTCAGTTTGTAAGCGCCCTCGGGGAGATCGGACGGCATTTGGGCGTTGATCTGGACGGGCGACACGAACAGGAGAGGCAGCAGGCGGGCGTCCAGGCGGACGGTGACGCCGGCGAGGGTCTGGGCGAGCGGGTTGCCGGGTCCGGCGACGGTCTCCGAGGCCAGGCTTTCGCCGAAGATCGAGATCAGCGAGCCGGGGGCGACCACGGTATCCGGCGTTTCCGCGGCGGAGTTGCGGACGCCGGCCTTGCTCACGTTGGGGACGCGGTCCACGAGGGCGACGGCATACATCGGCTTGGCAACCGTGAACGCGCCGCCGGGGAAGGAGCCCGCGAGGTCGCCGCTCCAGCGGCGAAAGCGGAACCCGGGCTTCGCCTCAGCGGTGACTGAGACCTCGGCGCCAACGGGGTAGAAGCCGTCCGGCGAGGGCGGCTGGGTGACAAAGGCGACGGCATCGGCAGGGTCAGAGGTGAACGAGAGGCGGTAGAGGGTGCTGTAGGAGAGTTGCAGGTTATGGACGTCGCTGTCGAAGACAAACGTTCGGGAGGAGTCAGCGCCGTCGCCCCAGCCGGCGAAATCGGCGCGCATCTCCTCGCTCAACGACATCGAGTGTGGCGCAATGAGGGAGACATCGGTGCCGGCAGTGCGGTGCAGGGTGCAGGGCGTAGCGCAGTCCTGCCCATTGACGGAGATGGTGACGGGGTGGGAACTGCGGACCGTCAGTTTGCCGAGCAACTGATAGTTGGCGACGAGGGCGATACCGCCTCGGGCGGCGTCCTCCTCGGTGGGAACGATTTCCTGCGAGGGCGGACCGCCATTGGACCAACCGGAGAAGACATAGCGGCGTCCGCGCGAGTCGGTCTGTTCGGCGGGAGCGGAGATCTGATTGCGTGACCCGGCGCCCCAGAAGAAGCTGTAGGAAGTCCAGTTGTCGCGGCCGTTCACATTGAGTTTGAGCCCGGGCGGGTTGGTGGAGAAGCTGGCGCCGATGCCGCGAGTGAATTTGGCGGTGATCACGTCGCGTCCAGGGATGGCGTTGAGCGTGACCACGGAATTCTGGCCCCCGCCGGTATCGAAGCTTTGGAGCACCCACGGTACACCGAAGCGGTCCTGCTGCACGTCGGGGGCGGCCAGCAAGAGTTTGGAGCCAGGGAGGAAGTCCATGTGCCCGGTGCACAGCGTCTGGTCGGGAAGGCAACTCAGGCTGGGGTCTTCGGTGGCGACGGCGGCGCGGTTGACGAAGATTCGCAAGTTGGGCGGGTCGGTACGGAAGACGACGCGGCGGGCAGCGAGGAACGTGGCGCGGATGGTGGTGAGGTGGTTGATGGGCACGGTGGCCGCGAGGAAGGGAATGTTGCCGCCGGGGACGGTCCAGCCGGCGAAGACATAGCCCGGGTAGGGGAAGGCGTTGAGGGTGAGGGAAGTACCCTTGGTGCAGAGTCCTTGGGCGGTGGAGAGGGTACAAGAGGGGAAGGCGCTGCAGCCGGCGACGCGAACGGCGCCGGGGATCGTACCTTCAGGCACTCCGAGGATGGTGGGAGGGATACCGGGGGCGCCAGCGGGGCACTGCTGAGGCGAGCCATCGGCGACGGGAGGCAGCCCGCCGTTCATCTCCAGGCGAACGAGGACGGTGATTTCATGGGTGGCTTCATACCACTGAATGCCAGCGTTGGCGGTAATGATCTGGACCGGGTCAGTGGCGACAGTGAGTTTGCCGGTATTCTCGCGCCAGGCGCGGAAGTTGTAGCACGGACCGTGGACGGCATCGTCGCAGTACCCTGTGGCGGCGCGGAGTTCGTGCTTGGAGCCTTCGGGCCACAGGAAGGTGGCCGTGGTGCGGTAGAGGACCCCATCGACGTAGAAAGCACCGCCCGTGACGGTGGAATAGACCCGCAGGGTGACGTTGCGTTCCTGCGCGCGCACGATCAGGGGCATCAGCGCCAAAGCGAGGAGGATGGCGGCACGGTTCATCGAGTGATCTATCGGCAGAAGGGGCGGGAGGCTGAAGTAGGCGGATCACCTTAGGACTTTGAGAGGAGGAGGGTGAGGATGGTAGGGTGGGCTGCATGACGGGAAGCGTTGCCGAGATCGAAGCGTACCGGCCGGTGCTGGTGGGCCACTGCTACCGGATGCTGGGATCGGTGTTCGAAGCGGATGACGCGGTGCAGGAGACGATGATTCGGGCCTGGCGGGGACTGGAGAAGTTCGACGGGCGGGCGTCGCTCAAGAACTGGCTGTACCGGATTGCGACCAATGTGTGCCTGGACCTGCTGGCGGCTCGTAAGCGGCGGGCGCGGCCGATGGAGGAGGGGGCGGCGGGTTCGGTGACGGACACGCTGGCGGCGCGGCCGAGCGAGTATTGGGTGGAGCCGATTCCGGACGACCTGGCGGTGCCGTCGGAGGGGGACCCGTTCGAGCGTGCGCTGCTGCGGCAGAGTATCCGGCTGGCGTTTGTGGCGGCGCTGCAGCACCTTCCGCCGCGGCAGCGGGCGGCGTTGTTATTGGTGGAGGTGCTGGGATGGTCGGCGGCGGAGGCGGCGGAGAGTCTCGATATGACCGTTGCGGCGGTGAACAGCGCGCTGCAGCGGGCTCGGGCGACGCTGGCGGGGATGGAGGCGCGGGGGGATGCGGGAGAGCTGACGGGGCCGCAGCGGGAGATGCTGGAGCGATACGTGGATGCGTTTCACCGGTACGACGTCGAGGCGCTGGCATCGCTGCTGCGCGAGGACGCGACGTTCTCGATGCCGCCGTACGCTTTGTGGCTGCGCGGGCCGGAGGCGGTGCGGGCCTGGCTGGAGGGGCCAGGGTGCGGGTGCCGGGGATCGCGGCTGGTGGTGACGGCGGCGAGCGGGTGGCCGGCCTTCGGGCAGTATCGGGTGAAAGAGGGCGGGGGGCACAAGGCCTGGGGGCTGATTGTGCTGGAGTTGGAGGGGGATGGAATCGCGGGGTGGAACACGTTCCTGGAGGTGGAGCGGTTGTTTCCGAAGTTCGGGCTGCCGCTGGAGTTGGGGTGATTTTTGGGCGGTGATGAGGGGGTTCCGGGGCGCGACGGCTATCTCGCGGGTTCACGGCCGGTTGTGAGTCGTCGGCTGAGGCAAGCCGGGCAGCGATGACATCGACTTGATGGCGCGGAAGCGGGCGGGGGGCCCTAGCGGGATCAGCAGTTATTTCCTTGAGGTTGCAGCCGAAACGAAAGCCACGAACTCGGGTACGGACGCGTTCAGAACGGCGAGAAATTGCGGCAAGCTGCGGCCACGATTGGGCAGCGAGATTGGCGGTCAGGGAGGGCCTTACATCCCGACGACGATCGGTCTGCGCTTGGCGGCAGTTCGGCGGGTCGCGTACGAGGCCGCCGATAGCGGACTGCTCAGTTACTGAATCGCTAAGAGGGCATCGGCTTTCTTACGGCCCGGGTGTCGATCCGTCGGCGCCTCGGGGGCGCGGGCGAGCCATTCCGCCCGGGCCGCTTATACGGCCCTATGGACTCCGGATGCGTGGCGGAAGTCCGGCAGCCAGAATCGCGTCCGCGCGCGGCTGATTATCTTTGTATCCGCGAGTCTCTAAGCGGGTCCGAGCGGATTGACTGGACTTGTCCCCAATTGTGAGACACAGGTTTAGACTCAGAAAATCCATGAAGGAGAAACTGAGTCATGGCGGAGACGCGTCGGAAGTTCACGCGTGAGTTCAAGGTGGCCGCCGTCCGGCGGCTGCAGGGCGGCTTCCCT
>JANRJO010000025.1:0-97084 GCA_033763935.1 Bryobacteraceae bacterium | reverse complement strand
GGCAGGCCTCCGCCGCGGCGGGCGGAGGGGAGGGGGCGGTCCGGAGGGAGCGCGGCCCGGTTCGAGGGTAGCAGGCGGGGGGTGCGGAGGCGGGAGGGCGGCGAGGGGCGGTGGAGGGGAGAAGGGTTTTGTTACCAGAGGGATAGGGGCGGGATAACTTTATTTTGGATCGTTGTGACTAGGCGTTCTGGTGGCCGCAAACGCTATGTTTTGCCGGCTTGGCGCACAGGCGGCGGCAGACTCATTCGATGGGTCTCGCCCGGGAATGGAGCGCAAGATCGAAGGAATCCGGTTCTGCTGGGCACCCTCCGGATCGTTTCGGATGGGTAGTCCTCCCGAAGAACCGGAACGGCGCACGGACGAGGGGCCAGAGAACGTGACGATCACGCGTGGGTTCTGGATCGGCAAGTACGAAGTCATGCAACGCGAGTGGTCGATCGAGATGGGCGCTTTTCGCCGCGATCAGGACAAGGGCCGCGGCCCCGACGTGCCTGTGTATTGGGTGAGCTTGGCCGAAGCGGACGAGTTTTGTCGCCGTCTTACGGCGCGTGCGCGCCGCCCGATCGCTTCCGGGAGACTGGGAGATCCGGCTTCCGACTGAGGCTCAATGTGAGTACGCCTGCCGGGCCGGAAGTTGCGCTGCAACCTCCTTCGGAGCCCACCTCGACCGTACGCAAGCAAATATCGGATCGCCCTATCCGGGCAGTACAGGCAAGAATTCCGAGGGGAAGTCCGTTAAGGTCGGCAGTTATCCAGCAAATGCCTGGGGTCTTCATGACATGCACGGTAATGTGTGGGAGTGGTGCCTGGACTGGTACTATCGCCGGCTTCTCGGCGGCATCGATCCAGACCCTTCCGCCGAACCGGGAGAGCGCAACCGTGGTGGCACATTCTCCCGCGTACGCCGAGGCGGCGCGTGGGTCGAAGAGGGCTGGGCCAACTGTTCTGCGATGCGGCTGCGATTTGAGCCAGACCGCAGCATTGACCACATCGGTTTCCGGATCACCGCAGTCCGACCTAAATAGGGAGTGACGGCGAGAGCGATGCCAGAGCGAATCGTCGGCAATTCGTAAGGTCCGTCCGCCGGGATTTGTGCCCGCGGCGGGTTCGCCGAAAACCAGGTCACTCTTGCCGCAACGCCATGATCGGGTCGAGCTTCATTGCCCGTCGCGCGGGGACGTAGCAGGCCGCGATGGCGACCGCGATCAGCAATACCGACACCACAACAAAAGTTAATGGATCCGTGGCGGTAACACCGAACAGCAGTCCGGAACTCGCTTGACCCAGCCACAGTGCTCCGAGCAGCCCGAGTATCAATCCCGTCAGGGTGAGTTTCATTCCCTCACCGAGGATCATGCGGAAAATTCCCCCGGCCTGTGCGCCGATAGCCATGCGGATTCCGATTTCCCGCGTGCGTGTCTCGATGGAGTACTGGATGAGGCCGTAAATTCCCACAGCGGCCATCAGCAGCGCCACGATGGAAAAGCCGATCAGCAGGGAAGTCTGAAAGCGGCGCTGCGCAAAGTAAGCTCCGAACTGCTGTTCTAAAGTTGCCACTTCGCCGACGGATGCATTCTTCTCGACTCCGCGCACGGCCGCCCGGAGCGTCGCGGTCATCGCCTGTGGGTAGCCCGATGAGGTGCGCACGAAAAGGTCGACGTTGCGCGGAGGACCACTCTGCGCCAGAGGAACGAACATCTGCGGAAATGGTTCGCGCTCCGGCCCCTGCACCCGCATATCGGCCACGACACCAACGACTATGTACCATGGATTACCGGAATCGCGCGGGCCCAACTTGAATCGTTTCCCCAACGCATCGTGCCCCGGCCACGAGCGCCGAGCCATTGCATCGTTAATAATCGCCACAGGTGGCGCATCCGGCCCATCATCGGTGGAAAAGAAGCGGCCTCGGAGCAGCGGCGTCCCTATGGCTTTGAAGAAATCGGCGCTGACCTCTTCGCCAGCGAACTGCAAGCGCTCGGAGACCGTATCGCCATCTCGCTCTGCGGTGACGACCGCTTCCCGGTTGTTCTCTTTGAACAACTCTCCGATGATGCCGGCGTCCTCCACATCCGGAATCGCCTTAATTGATTCAAGCAGGCTATGGTAAAAGCTTTGTTTAGCTGGGATGCTGAATGCCATCGGGGCGGAGAGTTCCATCACGAGGACTCGCTGGGACCTGAATCCCGGATTGATGCTGTTCACGTTCCACCAGCTTCGAATGAGCAGGCCGCCGCCAGCGAGCAACATGATCGCGAGCGCAAAATCCGCCACCACCAACGCGCGGCGGGCTCGACGTATGCCTACTCCCCCCGAGACACTTCGGCCACCTTCTCCGCCGGAAGGACGCAGGTCGCGGCGCGACGTCGCAAGGGCGGGCGACAATCCCACAAGAATTCCTGCGAGTAAACTGATGGCCAGAGCCCAGCCGAGGCCCCCCAGATCTAGTCCAATTTCATTGAGTCGCGGCAAGTTGCGAGGACCAAAGGCACGAATCAGGTCAATGCCGGCTGACGCGAGCAGCGTGCCAACCAGTCCAGAGAAGACGGAGAGCAGGACTCCCTCGGCGATCAGTTGCCGAACGATCCGGCCAGCACTCGCTCCAAGCGCAGCGCGAATGGCCATCTCTCGTGAGCGAGCGATGCTGCGCGCCAATGAGAGACTGGTGACGTTGGCAGTAGCAATTAGGAACACGCAAAAGACGGCACCGCCCAGCATCCACAACCCCAATCGCGATTGGGCTCCGACTATGTACCGACTGAGTGGAACGACGCTAATGGTCCGGTTTCGTGCGTCCGCGGGCAGTTGATCGCTGAGCCGGCGAGCGACTGCAGTCATCTCGGTTTGAGCCAGTTCGAACGTCACGCTCGATCGAAGTCGTCCAACTGCAAACCATCCGTCTCTACCGCGTACGGTCTGGCCGCGAGGGTGCGACTCCCAGACGTCGGCCTCGAGTCTCGCAACTTTGAAACCCGCAGGGAGAATGCCGATGATCTGAGAAGGAAAGCCATTGAGCACGAGCGTCGCGCCGAGGGCGCCGTGCGAGCCTCCGAACCGCGCTTGCCAGAAGCGATGACTAATCAGGACCAGACGCTGCCCCTGCTCGGCTTCTTCGGCCGAAAAGCTGCGCCCCAGGATGGGCCTGACACCCAGGAGTGGAAGTAGGTTGTGGGAGATGCTCGCGCCGACGATCTGCTCCACTCCGTCAGCTCCGGTCAGGAACGTGGACATTGCATCGAACGTCGCCAAGCCCTCGAAGCTATGACTTTGACTCCGCCACTGGTCGACATCCCAGAGTGCGGATCTGCCCTCGCGAAAGTTACGGGTCGGATCCTCCGCGAACAACATCACCAATCGTTCCGGGGACTGATACGGAAGCGGGCGGAGTAAAACGGTATTCAGGACGCTGAACATTGCAGTACTGGCGCCAATTGCCAAAGCGAGCACCACTACCGCAGTTATCGCGAATCCGGGACTTTTTCGCAGACTCCGCAAACCGTAGTGGAAGTCCTGCGCCGTCGCCTCGACCAGCGCGAACTTCCCTATTTCGCGGTCCTTGGTGTTCATATGCTCCATTCCTCCGAAGCGGCGCATCACTCTCTTTTCGTTCAGACCTCAGTCGAGGATCAAGCGGTTCTTGTTCACTATTGTGTAGTGCATCGCGCGGTCCACGACAACCGAAAGAGAACACTAAGGCGTGCCACCACCCTCTGTTCGGAAGCGGCACCAACCGTTCCAGTTTCGAACGGCACGCGCACCCGCGCCAAGAATGGCAAGATCCGCTGAGGTCGAAGCGTCTACAATTTCTGCCCGGACCCTCGGCTATCGGGACATTGAGAACAGAAGAACGGCGCTACCCTAAAGTTGCAAGTTCGGGGGACGACGGTGCACCGGGCTTCGTTCGCGACGCAGTCACTTCTGCTGAGAAGCGTGCGGCGGAGATCACCCGGCTTTAAGCATCAACCCGGCGGATCCGGAATCGACAGTCGGCGGCAGATACGTTTTGCCAGCAGATTCGCGATCTCAGTGTGCCTGGGAACTGCTTCCGGGTGCCCCGTTGTGGGGTTCTACCAAAGCGAGTGTTCCTTCCCCTCACCGCCGCAGGACGCAGCCGTGGAGTCGAAGATGACGAAGCAGGCTGTCCCGCTTCATCCAACGACGACAAGCTCACGCTCAGCGTCAGGCGGAAGCGCCCGCAGCGAGTCTTCGCGTCTGTGATCGAGAATGAGACCGATCGCCTCCCGGAGGCTCTGCAGGCATTCCTCACGTGTACGTCCCTGTCCATTCGCTCCAGGAACGGGATGAAGCATGGTACATCGCCTATTGTGCGGAGGTCCCCAGGATGGCGGTGAACTCGTTCCGCACGAGCCCAGTCTAGCGCGCTAACACCTCAAGCCGGGGTGGCGGGGCCTTGGGATTTGGCGCCGTTGCGGCGGGCGGCTTCGCGCTGGGCTTCGGTGCGTTTGGCGGGCATGGTTGGGGCTCCTTTCGGTTTGGTTTTGGGCAGGCTGCCGCCATGGCAGGCGGAGGGGAGGGGGCGGTCCGGAGGGAGCGCGGCCCGGTTCGAGGGTAGAAGGCGGGGTATGCGGCGCGGGGTGGCGGCGGGAGGCGGTGGAGGTTACAAGGGTTTTGTCACCAGAGGGTTAGGGGCGGGATAACTTTATTTTGGATTGCTGTGACTGGGGGCGGGGCGGGTGGATGAAGGCGGAGGAAGGGGTGATTGGGGATCAGGCAGGTGTGTTCGTGTGTTGGATCAACTTGGAGGCGGCCTACGATCCCGTAGCAGGGCTCACTTTCCGGTAAGGGGACTTCAAAGGGTCCTAACGGAATCAGAAGATCTGAGGGGCACGGCTCAACTTCCGGGTGGCGCGTCGTATCCGTGCGGGCCGCTCCTTATTACCGTCTCTGCAGCGGTTCGACGGCCTCGCATGTGGAGTACACTGTGGAGTGGGTTCAACAGTATGGATACGATACAGGTAGTGCTCGACCGCAAGCTTCTGCAGGCTGCAGATCGCGCCGCACGCCGGACGAAACAGAACCGGTCAGCGCTGATCCGTGATGCTCTTCGCCAGCATCTTCGCAGGCTGGAGGTGCGGGAACTGGAAAAACTGGATCGCGAGGGCTATGCAAGGCTCCCGCAAGTCAATGAAGAGCTCGGATCGTGGGAGGCTGAGGCGACGTGGCCGGCGGAATAACAAGAGGAGATGTCAGGCTGTACGAATTCGCTCCGCCAGACAAGAGACGTCCCGTGGTAGTGCTCACCCGCGACAGCGCCATCAGCTATCTCAGCAACGTGACGGTTGCACCGATCACATCGGCCATCCGCGGAGTGCCGTCGGAAGTTGTCATTGATGAGACCGACGGCATGAAGGTTGCGTGTGCTGTAAACCTCCACAATCTGGTGACGGTATCGAAGGCTCGACTCGGGAAGCGGGTGGCGCGGCTGAACTCGGTTCGGTTGGATCAGATTTGTGCCGGACTGCGATTTTCGCTCGGCTGTAATTCTGAGTAAAGGCTTGGGTCTACAAGCCTCCTTCCCCGGGACTGATCCGCTCACGTGATGGCGGTCCGTGAACTCGCTATCATGGGCGAGACGAACGAATTGGTATTCGAAGTCGTCCAGCAGGCAGACGGCGGGTACTGCGCCGAGTGCCTGACCGAAAGCATCTTCACGCAGGCTGATTCGTGGGAGGAACTTCGTCGAAACGTCCTCGAAGCGACTCATGCGTTCTATTGCGACAGAGCCGCGCCATCAAGCGTTCGTCTTCATCTTGTCCGCGATGAAGTTCTGTCGGTCGCGTGAAGCTTCCGCGTGATGTCGCTGGCGACTCGCTGGCAGATGTCCTTTGCAGGCGGTGGCAATACCGTCGGGTACATCAGGTTGGGAGCCATCTCGTTCTGGAAACCTCAGATCCGGCCCATCATCGGATCGGTTTACCAGCCCATCAGTCGCTCCGAATCGAACACTTAACTCCATACTGCGCGCTGTATCCCAACACAAGGGTGTGTCCAGGGCCATGATCATCGCGTCCTCCTGACCTTGTTGGAAGCCGACTTATCGGGACTGATTCGGCTCGAGTGACGGGCACGATGATCCGCTTCGGAGCGCGTCAGTATCGTCGGATTTTCGGCAGCGCGATTTCGCAGACAAGCCGCGCGCCATGTGGGCCTAACAATCGTACGAGGGCAGGGCCTCCGTGACTTGGCAGCTCTCAAAGCTTACATCTGCGATGCACAAGTCCTCGCCGCCGGCGCTCATGGATCATGGCGAAGTGTGCCTTGTGAGACACGGCCGTGGCGAGCGCTGGACGAACCTCCTTTTGAAGACGCGAAGGCGTTCAGAGTGGCAGCCGGATGTCAAGGTAGAACGCCGCCGGCACACACCAAAACGGCTACCATAAAGGCGAGGCGGGCTTTAACAATGACCTGGGTATGCTTCGGGTGCTGCAGGTAGTGCACGTACCGGATTTCCTGGCTTTGGCAGATGCGGCGGACACCAGAGAGGGCCTCCAGGTCCTCGAAGTCGACGCGCGTCCATCCCTTGTGCGGAACGGCCGGATCGCCCCATTTGCCACGTGGCCTGTCGCTCATCGCTGCCGCTCCAAATCTCGAGGCGACCCGGCGAGGCCGCGGCTCAGCATGATGCTAGAGCGCATGGGAAAACTCAACTGCCGAATGCTCGCAAACATTTGTAACGATTCCGTACTGAGACCCTGCCTTTGATGGTTTTGACGCTTCCAGTCCTTTTAGACGGTCGGTTCAAAACCTGTCAAGTTCGTGGTCGGATGCATGCCCTGAGGCGTTCCGGACGCACTACGGGCAATTCGGCGGCCGGCCAAGTTTACTTGGAAACGCTAACCACCGATTCGACCTGCGGATACAGGTGACGCGCTGCTTGTTCAGTAGTGGAGCTATCGGTTGACGGCGAGGAGCGGCTGGCGCCCAATGCTCGGTCGGTGGGAGCGAGGAATTCATTCAAAATCGCCGGGAGACTCGACGCCCGGATGCGGCGCGTCGTGGATGCTGCCGAGGACGAAGTCGCAAGCGTATAGCCAGGCTTCCCGGGGTTGAGAACGGGACGGGGGCAGCGTTCGATCTGGCGTTCGAGGTAGGGGAGGCCGGGGCTTCGGCGTTGTGGGCGAGGGCGACGTGTTGGGTGTCGGCTGGGCGGGGGGGCGACAGTTGAGGTCCCAGTCGGCGCCGATGCGGAGGTCGTTGAGGGAGGAGGCGAGGGCTTCGCCGCGTTCGATTTTGAAGAGTTGGACGTAGGCGGCGTGGTTATCGGCTTCGAGGAGGAGCGGGGAGCCAGCAGGGGAGGCCGGGTGCTGGCGCGGCCTGCAGCGGTTTAAGCGCGCGAGGGTTGGCCGCAAGACTCGGGGGCACGCGCCTCATCATTTGATGTAAGATGTGATGTCACAGCTTGACGATTGCCATCCAGGTGTGTGAAAATCATCAATTGATGTCCATCTTCGCTGAATGAAGCGAATCGACTGCGATCCTGAGCTTCGAGCTGAGATAGCTAGGCGTGCCAGAAACAAGCACGTAAGACGTCATGACTTCAGCCGCGAGGAGCCAGTGGTTTGGAAGCCGACTGAAGTCGTCAATCCCGAGTGCAATCTCTGCTTCACGGACATTAGCGCTTGGGAATTCATCGCGGCTCAGGTCGCAGGCGGGTGTCCGATCTATGAGGTTCCCCTCGAGAAACCGCCCGGCAGTATCGGCTACGAATTGCATTTGACTGGCGCGAACGGCTTGCCACCGATCTACGTCAAGTTCCGCCTCGTGGGAAAAGAGATACGGGGCCGTAGTTTCCATAACAGTACACGAGCATTGCCGAATGAATGAAAAGAACCAGAAGCGAAGAGCAGAAATTCCCCCATGCGCCGACTGTGGTCAACCTGTCCGCACAGAGCACGTGTCGCACGCTTTCCGGTACGGCGAACCCGGCGACGCAATTGAACTCCAATGCCTATTACCTGTTCGCGTGTGTGTCAGCTGTGGGGCGGAGTATGTGGACGAGGAAGGGGAGGAAATTCGTCACGAAACCGTTTGCCGCCACCTCGGAATCCTCACTCCTCGCGAGGTCACCTTCCTTCGAGAAACGTTTGGTACCCAGGCTCAGTTCTCAAAATTAACAGGAATCGGCGAGGCCTCAGTGTCGCGCTGGGAGACGGGTAGTTCACTGCAGAGCAAAGCCTTCGACAATTATCTGCGTCTCCTCCAGATTCCTGATAACAGGAGGTTTCTACTTGAACGTCAAGAAGCAGCGGGCACAGATACGCAGATAACAGCCCCAGCGAAGTTCCAAGCGTTACATGTTACCGAAAGCGTCCGCAGAGCGCAGGCATGCTTCCAGCTCCGCGCTTCAGCAGCTTAAAGGGCAATAATGTACGTCGTCACATTCTACTCGTTCAAGGGCGGGGTTGGTAGGACCCTGGCGCTTGTAAACGTTGCCGCTGAACTTGTTCGACGTGGCAAGAAAGTGCTAGTAGTAGATTTTGATCTCGAGGCACCCGGCCTCGATTCGTTCGCTTCTCTTCGCTGCAACACTAACGCACCGGGGCTGCTTGAGTTTGTAACTCAATATCTGGAATCCGCAGCGGCTCCAGATGTGAGCTCCTTCATTTCACAATGCAAGAGTCCACCTAGCCACAAGGGGAAGCTATACATGATGGCGTCGGGGGTCAGGGACGCGAGCTACAGCTTTCGCTTAAGCAAGATCAGCTGGAGCGATATGTATGCTAAGAGAGATGGCTATTTACTCTTCGAAGACCTTAAGGCGCAATGGGCGAGCACTTTGACCCCCGATTACGTTCTCATAGACTCTCGCACGGGTCATAGCGATGTCGCCGGGATCTGCACGAGACAACTGCCAGACGCAGTCGTGCTTTGCTTCATTCCGAACGAGGACAACATTATGGGGCTTGAGGGCATAGTTTCTGACATCCGGTCAGAATCCAAGCGGATAGGCGGCCGTGATATTCGCCTGTACTTCGTGCCTTCCAATGTACCTAGTCTTGACGACGAGCAGGGCATCTTGGAGCGAAAGCTTCGCCGAGCAAAGCGAGTTCTGGGATTCTCACACCCCGCAGCTACTGTCCACCGTTACGACAGCCTGAAGCTCTTGGACAATCCTGTATTCGTTAACCTAAGGAATCGGAGTCGACTGGCCAAAGAGTTGCGTATCCTTGCGACCGTCATCACGCAGGACAATCTAGAGGATCGAGACGCCGTACTCAGTACGCTCCGATCCGAAAGGCTCATCGAGAGCTTGAGTCGGTCCACCCAACCAATAGATCAGAAGATCACTAATATCAAGAGCCATCACGCGAGAGACGGAGAGGTCCTCTATGAGCTCTCGAAGTTGCTCCTACGATTGGGGCGAGACCACGAGGCCGCTCTCCTGGCTGGCGAGTCGATGGAACTCGGGTATCGTACAGCAGACACACTGCTTCCTGCCGCGCTCGAAGACCTCGCCTCTGGCCGCAGTGCTGCAGGAGCCGAGAAGATAGTTGAAGCTCTGTCGCTATCATCTGCTGACTACTTTCACGTAAGCCGTGCGGTAGAGATCGCGGTTCGCGAAGGGGTGGTTCCACTGCAGTTACTGGTTGATTCGGCCGCATTCAAGAGCCTGTCCGAGCCCGAACAGGCATCATTGTGTGATCAGATGCTGATCAACGCGGAGGCGGCAGCAATCGTCGAACAAAGTTTGCGCCGATCGCTCATGAGTGCCGGCGAGGTTGATGTCAATGTGCGCAACTCTCTCGTCCTCTCTCTTGTGGCGCAGGGCAAATTCCGGGAGGCGGTGCAAGCGTTTGGGAAAACGCGACCGGAAGTGTGGACACTAAACATAGCGGAGGCTTTCAATCTCGCAATGGCCGAGTGGGGCTTAACGGGTCGACCTCCTGATGATCTTTTTGCCCGGGTCCTGGAGATAGGCGAGGCAGGTAAGGTACGCACAAAGAACGTCGCGCAGGCTATCGCCATATCCGCATGGGTTCTGCACGATTCCGCGCGCGCTGGGCAATGGTGGAATAGAGCCTTCGATCTTGGCACTTTGGACAAGGCCAAAGAATTCAGTGCGTGGAGGTATCTCCAAGTATCCGGCGACCTGTTCCTTGCTGATTTGATGGAGGTGCAGCAGATGATAGCTGGGGCAGATGTATTGCCCCGCGTCTTTACCACAGTACGTCCATGACACAAGTGACGGCGTCACCGTTCTGCACGGACTAGGCGCCGCGGCGGGCGGAGGGGAGGGGGCGGTCCGGAGGAAACGCGGCCCGGTTCGAGGGTTGCAGGCGGGGGGTGCGGGCGCGGGGCGAGTCGGGGAGCTTGCGGCCTTACTGGGGTGGTGCAGCGGCGGCGAACATTCCCGGCACCGAGTAATCGATCGGAACGATGCGATAGCGGAAGACCATTCCGTGCCTGCCGATCAGGTAGCCATGGGTTGCATCGTAAAAGGTCACTGCCGTCGGCTCGGCGGGCAGGCTCGCAGGCCGGGATGTGAACGACCTTCCGCCGTTGAACGAGTAACCGATATTCCGTCCCGTAGCGTGAACGCCAACCAGCATCTTCCCGCCGGCCGAGGCGTAGAAACTTCGCCACGAAGGCGGATTCGCGCTGCCCGTCCACGTCGCGCCACCATCAGCGGTCCAATGGGTTGCCCCGCTGGCGAGCACGGCCAGTCCGTCCTTCTCCGACCAGAAGTGGATCGAATCGACTTTATGCTTCGTGTCCGGAATGACCGAGTGGTTCCACGTTGCTCCGCCGTCGACGGTCTTGGAGAAAAAAGCCATTGATGTTCCCATATCGATGGGAGCGGCGCCGGCCAGGAAGCCAACCGAGGGCGAGACAAATTGAGCCACCCCAATCATGCAGCCCAGCTTGCGTGCGAGACCGGCAACAGTCGTCTCTACGCTGCACGGATTCCCGCGAGTCCAACTCTTTCCGCCGTTGTCCGTGCGGTTCCAGTGGCTTTGCGTCTGGGAATCGCTGTTGTCGGCGACAAAGCCGACCGCGGGGCTGATGAATTGGAGCGCCTTGGAGGTGGAGGGGACTTTGCCCAGTTCGGCCCAGGAGTTCCCATCGGTAGTACCCATGACCCGACTGCGCTCGGTAAGCACCCAGCCGTGATTCTGATCGAGAAAGTGAATCTCGGCGAGGTCATCGTCGGTCGCCTCGGGATCGCCGCCCAACTGAACCTTCCAGGTCTTTCCGCCATCGGAGGTGAAGAGAATTGTCGACTTCCTCCCCGCCACCCAGCAGGTCTCGGGACCGACGCAGGATATGTCTCGCAGTTCGATGTCCTTGTTGAAGGGGACCGGCTCCCAAATGGCTTTGAACTTAGGCGTCGTGCCGGTTACTGCTTTGGCAGCGCCTTTCTTAGCCTGACCGAAGGCCAAGCCACCGGTCAGCAGGAGCAGGATCGCTAACGTCGAAAGGCTGCGCATCACTCCATCCTTACGAGATTGTATCGGCACCCAGGACGGCACAATGCTAACAAACGCAGTGCACACCGACAAGCCCCCTGCCTGCGCCGGTGGGAGCTCGACGTGAACGGCGTGCGGTATGACTAGAGGAATGAGATCGCTGTCGGAGGCGTTCGCTCAAGCGGAACGCTGGCGTTACATCCTCGAAGACTTCACGCCGTTTTCGGAGTCACTCGAATGGCGGCTTTCGGAGCGGCACTGGCAGTGTCACGGCGTGAGTTCCTTCGTGGATGGGACGGTGCCGTTCACTATCAACAATACGGGTCAGTTGTCCATTCAGGCGGCGGCGCTGCTGTTTGCAAACTGCATGGAAGCCGTCCCTTCCGGCCCGTTACAGCTCCTCGAAGTGGGCGCCGGCACGGGATTGTTCGCCCGTTATCTGCTTGACGAATTCCAGCGGCTCTGTCTGGAAGGGGGCCGCGACTTTTATTCGCGGTTGTTGTTCCACATCACGGACACGTCGCCGCGAACCGTTGAGCAATGGCGCGAACTGGATGTGTTCGGCCCACACGGGAAACAGGTCTGTCTGGCCGTGGCCGGCGCGGCGGATCCGCCGCGGGCCGGGCCGTTTCAGGCGGTGTTTGCCAACTACGTGCTCGACCTGCTTCCCGCGGCGGTGCTGCGGCGGCGAGGCGGGATCTGGCAGGAACTGCACGCGCGCACGTGGATTCGGCGTGACAGCCGCCTGCCTACGGGCCTCGGCCTGGAGCACATCCGGCAGCGCGTTCGCCGGGGCGAACTGGACGACCTCCTCCCGCTCATCCCCGTGATCGAGACCGACGAGGAGTACTTGAACGCCGAGCCTGTCGACCCGCGTCAGCTCTTGCCTGACGCGCCGGATACGGGGCCGATGCTGTTCAATCACGGCGCCTTCGACAGCCTTGACACTCTCCTCGGCGGTCTGGCTTCTTCCGGATTCGTGCTGGTGAACGATTACGCCGGCGGACCGGTGGAGGCTGGACAGCGCGGCTCGACCGCGCAGCGATTTGGCCGAACCATGGCGGTTGGTCTCGACTTCGCGTTGCTCGACAAGTATGCGCAGCATGCGGGTGTTGCACTCGTCGCGCCACCGGGCGATTCGGAACTTCCCATTCATCCGCGCCTGCTGACGCGGGCGAAACTCGGGCGGACCGAGCGCACCTTCACCTCCCTGTTCTCGGCTGATGCGTACAGGGCCTGCGAACAGCCCGCGGTGGAAGCCAAGCGCTTGATCGGCCAGGGCCTGTTTCGAGAAGCTCTGGACGGCTATCGACGAGCGATTGAACGCAACTGCTATGACTGGCAGCGGCTGACACAAGCGGCGCGATTGATTGCCTTCTCTCTTGGTGATCCGGAATCGGCGCTACCGTTCGCGCAGGCTGCCGGCGAACGGAATGCGTGGTATAGTCCGGCGGTTTGGAACACCTTGGGCCAGATCCATGGGGCGCTCGGACAGCATGAGGCGAGTCTCGATTGCCACCGACGCGCGTTGGACGTCAATCCGAATGACGCCGAGACCAACCTGTTGCTCGGCCGGTGCTGGTTGAAACAGGGGGAGGCGGCGCGCTGCCTGGAGTGCATCGCCCGGGGGCTGGCCAACGACCGTGAACAGAGGTGGCGTCACGACTTTCTGGACCTGCAGACAGAAGCGATGAATGCGTTGCTCAAGAGCTGGAACGCCGAATACGAATCCGCGGCCCGGCGCCTCCGGTTGTGCTAGCGTGTTCTGCATGTCGCTTCAACTGAGCGGGCGTCGCCTGTCCGGCGTCCTCGGCAGCAGAATGCTTAGTGTCGGCGTCGACACCAGTGGCGCAACGGGCCTGAAGCCGGGCTCCTACCGGATACACAAACCCTATCGCGACCCGGCGCAGGGACTCGTCGCCGTGGTTACCTGGTTGGATCCAGGCGCAGAAAACAGCGTGGTGGGCAAGAAGGTCAAAATCGGCGCGGGGTTCATGGACTTCGAAGGAATCAAAGGGATGGATTACGAAGGGATCAAGTTCCTGCCAGGGAACAGTTCCAGTTTCCTGCTCACGGGGCGGCCGATTCCGGGGCGCAGTTGCATTGTGGTTACCGAGGGTATCGGTGAACTGATGGGGGACCTCGAGCGGTCGCAGGGCGCACTCCTTCGCGTTTCGTGACGGATACCGGGCGAGGAACGCGCAGGCGGGGCTGGGGAATTTTCGTCCTCGCACCCGTCCGCCGTGGCGAAGCATCCTCTTTGACAGAGGAGAGTGTCCACTGTCAGAGAAAAACAAAGCGATCCTGGAAAGGGCCAACGCCGCGATTGTTGAAGGCAACAACGAAGGGTTCTTATTCTTCTGCGCCGATGACACCGAATGGACGTTTGTAGGCGAAAAGTCCCTCAAAGGAAAAGAGGCCGTTCGCCGCTGGATGGCAACTACGTATGTGGAGCCGCCACAGTTTACAGTCGCTCACTTGATCGCCGAGGATGAGTTCGTTACGGCAGTGGGCGACCTAACGATGAAGGAGGAAGATGGGAAGGCCGCTCATTACTCGTACTGCGACGTCTGGCGATTTCGCGAAGGTAAGATTATCGAACTGAGGGCTTTCGTCATTAAGACCGCGGGCTGACACGAAGCGAGCAGTCCGCCAACCAACTCGACGGCCCGAACAAATAGCCGCAACGCAACGCTTGCCGCCCAGAGCGTGCGCGTAGACGGCGAATGGCGATGTCACCTGCTTGCCAAGCGTGGTGGACCGGTAGGTGAAGCTGCGCGTTCTCGTAGTTCAGAGAGACGTAGGGCGCACCCCAGCGCTCTCCGACACGCCCGCGACTTCCTCTTGCACGATCTTCATGACGTTCTCCTTTTTGGAAAGCGGTACTCCGCCGATGAGATGTCAGCAACCGCGGTTGTCTTCGCCGGCACACGTGAAACGGCGACGGGATGCCGACTTCCGACGAAGGGTAGCCGCGAACATTTCGGTGAACATCCGAGGGAATCCGCAGTAGGCTTTGAACATGGGCAATGGGAAGAAGGTAGTGGCCGGCGCGGTGGCGATCACCATCGTTGCGTTCGTGAGCGTGGCGGCGCTCCAGGCGAGGGCCGTCGGGCGGAAGGCGAGCGGTGTTCGGGCGGGGACGTCCTTTTCGGAAGTGTCCAGGCAGCTCGATGGGTGGGCGGTGATGAATCTGCATCCGTTGGGAAGGGGCATGCTGAATCGCGCGAAACCGGGGCCGGAGTATTTTGGGTACTCGGGTGAGGTCTACGTGCTGACGCCGGTTGAGCCGGACGGCCGCGAGACTGACTTGAGGAAGATACCGCGGGCAGAGTTCGAGCAGCGGGTGGAGAAGATGCTCAGCGATGGCGAACCGTGGACTGTGTATTTCAACTTTCGGACGATCGGCCGGGACACGGGAGTGCTGGTGCGGTTTGATGGAACAGGCGAAGTGGCCGGTCGCGCCGACCGCTAACGCTCGCTCAATCCGTCCGCAGCGCGACTGTTGGCTCCACCTTCAATGCGCGGCGGGCCGGGACGACGCAGCCGAGGAGGCAGACTCCCAGCATGAAGATGGCGTAGGCAACGATGATTGCGAACTGTGTGGGCGAGAGGTCGCCGGTGAGCCCTGGCATCTCGGTTTTCAGGTTGCCCACGGCAACGATGAGCGAGCCGCCTACGGCGATACCGGCTGTTACCTGGAGCAGCGGCTTGCGGAAGATCGCCAGGAGAACCCGCAGTTGACTGCCGCCTAGAGCGACTCGCACGCCGATCTCGCGTGTGCGCCGCGACACCGTGAACGAGAGCACCGCGTAGATGCCGGCGAGCGACAGCAGCAGGGCGGCGGCGCTGATGACCACGGTGACGCGTACCCACAGGCGGATGCCCCAGAGGAAATCATCGTGAACGTCTGTCAGCCGTTTCACATCCGAAAGCCGAAGCATGGGATCGACCGAGCTTGCGATTTCGTGGAGCTGTGGCGCCAAGGTGATGGGATCGCCCTTGACGTGGACGAGCATGTGAACCGCGGTCATGCGGTCCGGCGAGGCTGGCAGGTAGATGCCCGAAGCGCGTCCCACCTCGATGGGGGAGCCCATTCCGAGCTCCTTCACAACACCGACAATCTCGTACCACGGACCGGGGGGCTTGCCGGCGCGAATGGCGTCCCTGTCGACGAAGCGCACCTGTTGCCCGATGGCATGACGGCCTTCGAGCACCTGCTCGACGAAGGCTTGGTCGACGATCGCGACCCTCGCACCGGGTTGGAGATCCGCGGGACGGAACGCCCGGCCGGCGAGGATCGGCGTCTCGAGCACATCGAAATAGCCGGGCTCTACCCCAGCCAGACTGGCGAAGCGAAGCGGCGGTTGAGCGCTCGCGTTCGCTTCGCCGGAAGATCGCATGGCATCGACGGGCAGCTCGATGGAAACGGCGGCGCTGCTGGTGGCGGGAAGACGGTCCGCGAACGTGACGCCGCTGACGCCGGGCGCGGCGGCAATCCGGCGCCGCACTTCTTCGATGGTGCTTGCCACCGGGGCGTCCATGTCCAGGCGGCCCCCCAGGTATTGCCCGGCGGAGAATCCGACGTCGAACGTCTCAACGCGGCGTATCTGCCACTGTTCGAAGTAAAGGACCGCGGGAAACGCAACGGTCACCGCGACCTGCGCGACGATGGCCACCGTCCATATACCGCCAAACTGCAACCCGCCGCCACCCGCCGTGGACTGCTTCAGGCGCATTCCGGTTCCGCGGGTGATCTTCAAGGCAGGCAGCACGCCGGCGATCACGGCGCCAATCACGGTAAGCGCCGCGGCGAAGAGCACGGTTGCCGGCGAAAGGCTGAGATCGAACCAAAACGGAAGCGGGCCCAGGTTGACCTCGAGGAACTCCACACCCCAACTGAGCAGGATGAAGTGGGCCGCTACGAGGCCGGCGAGTCCGGCAACGCCGGCGAGCACGAGCGCTTCGCCGAAAATCTGTGCCACGATCCGGCCGCGGGTGGCGCCGAGAGCGGTTCGCACCACGAGGTCGCCCTCGCGTGTGGCGGCGCGGGCGAACAGGAGAAGCGCCACATTCCCGCAGACCAGGGTGAGCAGCATGAGCGCGAAGACGTAAATCGAGAGGAGAATCGCCCAATCCTCGCCCGTTGGATTCGATATGAACAGTTGGGCGTAGGGAGTTACTCGCGGCTGCAGATGTTCGTGCGTCGCGGGCTGCTCCGTGGCTGCACGGCGGCCGATGGTTGATAGCTCCGCTTGCGCGGCGTCGAGATCGACACCGGGAGCGAGCACGCCGAAGACTTTGATGGCTGGACCGGAACGCGACGGACGGTCGACGCTCGCCGGGCGCAAGGCTGTCCAAAGGTCGTGCGCAACCGGGAACGCGAAGCCTTCGCGCATCACGCCGACGATGGTCACGGACTCGTTTCCAAGCTGTACCCTCTTGCCGAGCACACCGGGATCGCCACCGAAGCGCGTTCGCCAGACCTCATAGCCGAGCACCGCCACGGGCGGGGCGCCGGCGTGCTCGTCCGTTGGCAGGAGCACGCGACCGAAGAGCGGCGAGCCTGCGGCAACCGGGAAGGCGGAGGCGGTGATCTCCGCGGCGGCGATGGTACGCGTGCCGCCGCCGGGGATTGTGAGGTTCCGGGTGAGATCCCGCCACGCGCCCAGTTGCGTGATGGAACGCAACGCGCTGCGCCAGACGTTGAAATCGTGAAGAGCGCGGTCCTCGGCACGATTCGTCGCGACGTCCCAGTTGCGGATCTGCACGATGCGATCACCGGCGGGCAGCGGCAGTGTGGGGTGGGTTAACTGCGTCACCACCTCGAAAACCACGATGCCTGCGCAGATGGCGAACGCCATCGCGAGGCCGGCGATGATGGTGAGGCCGGGATACTTCACAACCATCCGGCCGCCGAGCTTCAGGTCGAGTGCGAAGGCATCGAGCGATGGTCGTAACCGCGCAGTCCAGTTCATTCACTTCCTATTTCTTGGGGTGGGGGCGCTGGGGCAACGGAGGCAAGTTTGAAACCATCGCCGAAGTGATTGGACGTGTGGCGGATGTGGCGGCGCGAGGTGCTCACGCTGTGGCGTTTTCGAGATGCGACTGTCCGGCTGCGGACAGCGCGTCTTGCGATGTCCCTTCTCATGCCTGAGATGCGCTTACCAGTACGGCTGTAGAAACGGGCGTTCAGAGTTTCGGTCAAGAGAAGACCGAAACAATATCCGTGCCCACTTTGAAAGGAGCTGCAAAATGAAGCTGCGATTCTTCTGTGTGCTTATACCGTTTGTTGCCACTGGTGCCGATTCCGCTGGGGACCTTAATGAGAAGCTTCGCCAGACGTTTGCGAAGATTACAGCCTATGGAGAGAAAGCTCGAGTTTGCGCTGGAGTCATCGCGAGTGATCAGGCCCAGCTTCGAGACGCACAGGCGAAGATTCGAGACGCCCAAGATCGGACGGCAAGCCTGGCTCGTGAAGGACAGAAGCTAAATGCGACAGTGCCAAGGCCAGCCTCTTATAAATTCGATTACGAGCAGCTGAGGTCCCAAATCGCCAACAACAGCGTGCTCATCACCAAGCTCACCGAGCAGGTATCCTTCTTAACGAACGACATCGCGCTTCAGCAGAAGTGTCTCGATCTTGCGCATGCAGGGCTGAACGGAATTCTCGCTGATCCGGCGAAGCCGCTGCAAGACGCGACGAAGAAGTAAAACCCTTTCTGCGGACCTGGAGTGAGGAAGCTGGACCAATGAACCGCGCCGGACTCCACAGGGCAGGATGCTGCTAATCGCCGGGCAGCCAAACGTTCGCTAAGATTAGGGAGATGCCGAAGGAGAAGTCACCGGCGAAAGAACCCCAAAGACCTCTTGCTCCGAACGTGTTCAGCGGCTCGGAACGGGAGCGGGTTTCACCGAAACGTGAGGCGGATCCCATTGTGGTCCTTGCGAGGAAGCACTATCTTACAGATCGAGAACAGGAGGCCCTCCGAGGCATTGCGTTGGGATTGACGACAAAGGAAATCGCCCTACGCATGAACGTCAGTCCCAGTACCGCTAAAGCACTCATCAGGCTGATACTCATCAAGATGGGAGTTTCCAGCCGCGCGGAAGTCGTTGCCGGGCTTCTTGCTGAGCAGCCCTCTGCAAAACGGGAATCCTCAGCGGGCGATTACGCGAACAAGCGTCCAACGAGCTCCGATGCGGCGCTGAACTCGGTTATCAACAGAGCGATAGAAGTGATCGGCGATCGCGAGGAGGCGATGCGGTGGCTGGGAACCCCTGTCCGTGCACTTGATTACGTCACCCCAATTTCTCTGCTCGGCACAGAGGAAGGAACGACACGCGTAGAGGATGTTCTCGGGCAGATGGAACATGGCGTGTGGTGAGATAGATGTTCGTTTATCGGATTGCCAGCAGTCGTTATCCTGCGAACGACGGAGAGGGCGCAAGGCGGCATGGGGGACGTTGGAACCACAAGGGCACGGCGATCGTTTATGCCAGCCAATCCGTCTCTCTCTCTGCGTTGGAGGTGCTGGCGAATAGTTCCAGGCTTCCTGCAGAATGCATTGTGATTGAGATCGGTATTCCCGACATTCTGCCAGTCCAGACTATAGGACTCTTTGAGTTGCCGCACGGTTGGGATAATCCTGTTCCCTCGGATGCTACGCGACAGCTCGGAACGGACTGGGCACGAGAGGGCGCAACGGCTGTTTTATCGGTTCCCTCTTCTATCGTCCGCACAGAGCGAAACTATCTTCTCAACCCTCATCATTCGCAGTTCGCAGAAATCCAATTTGCTGCCCCTAAGCCCTTTCACTTTGATCCAAGGCTGAAATAGACTCGCTTGCGTTGTTGCTCCCGTATCCTTCTGACGCTCCTACCGGGCGGGTAGGTCGCGGCGGCGCCTGGATCACGCGCAATTCGGAAATTGAAGCGGGAGCGGGGCGGTTTGATTGCAGTATCCAGTTGGCCGACGAACCGCTCGGAACGGCTGGGGAACTGCGGGGCCATCAGAGAGCGACAAGTGCGCCGCCCGGCATGACGATGCGGATCCGAGTGGAAGGGCCGGAGGCGTGGTTTGTGACGACGATCGATGGTGAAGATCGCGACAGAGCCGAATGGGCGCGACCGGAAAGTGGTGTACGACCGCCAAGAGGCATCGCAGTCCCGCTGACCACGGTTAGACGCGAGAAAGGTGCTGAGTCGTGGAGGGCGGGTCCGGCCGGAGCCGGACCCGCCGGGGCTAGCGATAGGTGGTGCGGAACTCGAGGGTCTGCAGGGTGAGGCTGTGGACGCGGTCCATGGTGATGTTGTGGAGGTTGGGCAGGCGGAGATCGAATTCGCGCGGAGCGGACGCCAGGAGGCATACGACAACCGCCAGCACCAGCCACCAGTCGTTTCGTTCGAAGAGCTTCATTGCTCGCCTGCCTTTCATTCCGTAGTACGCCGCGGGAGGGCTGTCGTTGCCAACATTCCTCCCAGACCCATCGTTTCGACCGCGGAGGAGGGGACGATGACCATCGAACCCTTTTCCTTGATCGCTTCGTACAACATGTTCATCGCTCTGAGGTGCAGCGCTACGCCGTTATTCTGGTAGACGGTCGAGGCCTGGGCGAACTTATCAGCGATCTCGGTTTCCGCGGTGCCGAGGATGATGCGCGCCTGGCGCTCGCGTTCGGCCTGCGCCTGGCGGGACATTGCGTCCTCCAAGTCCTGCGGAATCTTCACGTCGCGGATCTCGACAGACTGTACGGTGACTCCCCAGGGGTTGGTCTTTTCGTCCAGAATCTTCTGCAGTTCGCGGCCCAGGGTTTCGCGCTCGGTAATCATTTCCGCCAACATGTGGCGGCCGATCGATTCGCGAAGGGCTGTCTGGGCGCTGAGCGCGATGGCGTCGTGGTAGTTCTGCACTTCGAGAATCGCTTTTTCGGCGTTCCAGACCACCCAGAACACGATGGCGTCGACGTTCACCGGGACGGTGTCCTTGGTGAGGGCGGATTCGGCGCTCACGTCGGTGACGCGGACGCGCTGGTCGACGAAGCGGCTGAGCTGATCGATCACCGGGATGATGTGGAACAGGCCGGGGCCGCGCAGGCCGGCGTAGCGGCCCAGACGGAGCACGGCGACCTTCTCCCACTGGTTTGCGACCTTCAGTGCGAACAGGAAGTAGATCCCGAGCGCCAAGCCGGTGACGCCATAGACAGGGCGATCCGTGTAGGCGGACAGGGCCGCGCCGGCAAAGATCAGGATGGTACAGATCGCAATACCGATCTGGCTGACGTATTGCAGCGCCGCCTGCTGCCGGCGTTTGGCGGCAGCGATGTTGGGGACGACCGTCGTAATCATGATTCGGACCTTTTCTCGGCTGAGAGCTCCGCAAGGCGCTCGATCAGCTCGTTCAAGGAGAAACCCTCTCGCCCAGCCCGGGCGACGAAGTCGCCGACGAGTTGGCTGAGCCGTTTTTGCCGCAGGGCGTCGCCGGCCGGGACCTGGGTGCGGCTGACGAATGTGCCGATGCCCTGCTGCGTGGTGAGTATGCCCCGAATTTCGAGTTCGCGATAGGCACGGACCACGGTATTCGGGTTGATGGAGAGGTCCACCGCGAGCTGCCGTACGGTAGGGAGTTGATCGCCCGCCGCGAGGGCGCCGGTGGAGATCGCCATCAGGATCTGGTCGATGACCTGGCGGTAGGCGGGGACGCCGCTGGCGAGGTCGAGTTGGATCTCTGGGGCTGCGGGCATTGGGTTAAGGCACCGTGGTGTCCCTTTCTAATTTTCTAGTGTACTAGTCTTCTAGAACAAGTCAAGAGAAATCGGAGGTATCGATTGGCGGAGTTTCGTCGAGAAGACTATTAAGGTCTGGCTGGGTAGCCGGCGAACGTATCGGCGAGGAAAGGAGCGGAAGCAAATGAGTTTGGAAACGAGAAGGGTTGCCAGGATGGCGAGCCCGAGCATGGTGAAGTTGGAGGGGCAATGCGGGGAGTGGTGCATCGCGGTGGTGGAGGACTACTCGGACCTGGGGTTGGGAGTGTCGGCGGCGGTGGAGCTAACGCCTGGGAGTATGTGGCTGGTGCGGGGGAAGCAGGGGACGCGGTCGGGCATAGTGCGATGGTGCGCGCCGAGGGAGCAGGACGGCTGCTACACGATCGGGCTTGAGTTCCTGGGGCACGCGACGGGGAAGGCGGGCGGCCGGTGGTGAGTGGGTGAGGGAGGGAGATCAGGTAGTCCGGCGGGGCGGGGCGGGGGAGGAAGCGAGGCGGCGGAGTGCCTGGATGCGGGTGCGAAGGGATCGAGTGAAGCATTCGGTCTGGTGAGGGCCGGCGGCGGCGGCGCGCAGGGCGGCGCGGATTTGTGAGTCAGAGATTCGGCCGAGGTACTGCATCAGCCAGCGGACATCATCCACGGTGATCCCTTCGGCGATGTCGTCACGGCGCTTGCCTGTGAATCCCCAATCGATATCGGACCCCTTGACGCCTTTGACGAGCCGCGGGCTCTGTTCGGCATAGTCTTCGCAACTCCATTTCTCGCGGGTAAAGAAGCCGCCCCAGCGGCCCATGGTGGACCCCCAGTCGGTGACATAGTACGTCCACACGGGGCGGCCGTTGCGGATGGTTTCGACGACTCCGGTATTACTTTCGGTGTTGCGGCGATCCTTGTTATCCCAGCCGGAGAGGAGCATGACGAGGATCCGGAGGCCGTTGAAGTCGCGGCGTCCGGTGAAGGGATTCTGATTCCAGTTCCAGGCGAGGTCAGGGCGGAATTTGCGCGCGGGGTCACGGAGTTCGAAGCGGGCGTTGGTAAAGGGGCGGTCGCCGATGCGGCCGGCGGGGACGAAGTAGGTGGGGTCGGCGTAGTAGCCGAGGGCCCAGACGAGGCGGGTGGCGAAGACTTCGGCCTGGACTTCGGGTCCGAGCTTTGCTTCCCAGACGCGTCCGGCGGCATCGCGGACCACGTACTTTTCGGCGGTGCCGGAGGTGTTCTTTTCGATCAGGCGGAATGGGGGACGAGGGATGAGGCGCGGGCCGCCGGGGCCGTGATAGAGGTCGAGGGACTCGACGGCGGGGGGCCGGCGCCAAAGCTCGGCGGGGACGGTCTGAGCGGGGGCGAGTGCGGCGAGGGCGAGGGGCAGGACGACGCTGTAGGAGAAGCCGTAGCGAAAGAGGGGCGGCATACCTTCGCAGAGTGAGACGCGGGGTTGGCTGAAAGTGAGACAGACGAAATCGAGGGCATTGGCGCAGGTGGCGGGACTGTGGTACCTTGCGGAGCCATGGCGGCTGGAGGACGGCAACCGATTGCATGGCTGCATCTCTCGGACTGGCATCAAGGGAACCGGGCCAGTCTGGACCGAGGGGTATTGCGGGAGGCGCTGCTGCGGGACATTGAGCGGCGGGCGACGGAGATCCATCCGAACCTGGGGAGGCTGGACTTCATCGTTTTCAGCGGCGACCTGGCGTTCAAGGGCGCCGATGACGAGTACGAGCGAGCTTCGAAGGAACTGCTGGAGGAGCTGCTCAAGGTAACGGGGGTGGGGCGGGACCGGATCTTTTTTGTGCCCGGGAACCATGACGTGGACCGTTCGCGGCTGCGGTATCTGCCGAAGCTGCTGGAGACGTTTCGGGAGCGGGAGGCGGTGTCGGAGGCGTTCCAGGACCCTGAACACAGGCGGCACCTGCTGTTTGGGTTTCGGGGATATCGCGAGTTCGTGAAGAAGTTCCTGGGGGAAGACGCTCCCGCTGAGCCGGACTACGGATACACGAAGACGATCGACACGCCGAGCGGGCTGCGGGTCTCGGTGATGGGATTGAACTCGGCGTGGATGTGCGGGCAGTGCCTGGATCCGTACACGAAAGAGGTCAACGATTACGGGCGGTTGATCCTGGGGGAGCATCAATACCGCCAGGCGATGGCAGGGGCGCCGGCGGCGGATCTGCGGATCGGGGTGATGCATCATCCGTTCCACTGGCTCAGCGATGTGGAGCAGCGGGCGAGCACGGAGCGGGACCTGCTGGAGCATTGCCACTTCATCCTGCGGGGGCATGAGCACAAGGCGGTGCTAGCGGTTCCGGTGGGGACGGCGGGGCACTGCGCGGTGCTGTCGGCGGGCGCGGCTTACGACCGGCGCGACTATGCGAACGGCTACAACTTCGTGCTGTTGAACCTGGACCGGGGGCAGGGGACGGTATTCCTGAGGAGTTATGTCGATGACCGGAGGAGTTTCGGCAAGGACACAGCGACGACGGGGGACTCGTCGCCGGGGCTGGTGACGTTCACGCTTCCGAAGGCGCTCGGGCAGAGTCCGGAGCGGGAGAGCGGGCCGAGGCGAGGGAGCGGTCGAATTGTGGGCGATCCCTGGAGCACGCAGAGCCCGGCGGCGATGCAATCGATGGCGGAGGTGTTCGCGCGGCAGCATGAACAGGAGGAGGTTCACTATGCGCTGGTGCGATTCGTGGTGAAGGCGGAGAGCCTGGCGAACCTGGCGTCGCCGGACGAGGTGGTGACGACGGTTCACCTGAGACCAGTGGACAAGCCGCTGTACTGCCACCGGGTAGGCTTTTTGAGCGCACCGGGCAGCGAATACCTGGGGCAGGCGAGCTGGAGGGTTTGGAGCCTGAACAACGAGGTGGTGCAGGCGATCGAGATTCCGATCCTGTCGCAGGGCGACCCTCCGGCACGGCAGATCCTGCTGTTCTTCGATCCCGTGCTGCAGCGCGAGGCCGGCTACTGCTACGGATTGGAGGTGAGAGAGCGAGTGGCTGACTCCATGCAGCCGCTCCGGCTGCGAGGCCGGGACGAGTTGTACTTGCGGGCGGGCCGCGAAGGGAAGACAGACCGGGCGGAGCTGATCTTGTTGGTGCCCAAGGGAATCTGCAAGGTGGAGATGCGGAATTCGATGCGGAAGCGGGTGACGAAGGGAGAGAAGCTCAAGGAGGAGGAAGCGCGGAGGGCGGCGCAGGAGTCGCTGGCAAATGAGGACTTATCGGGATACGAGGTGTTTGGGTGGTATGGGAAGGATATGGAGTCAGACGGCTTCATCGCGGCGGAGGTGGTGCAGATTGGCTGACGGGCGGGAAGTGGGCGCTATTGGACGGAAAGTGGCTTATACTGGAAGCGATGACTAACGGCGGCGTCATCTACTAGTTTTTTGGCCTCGGGGCGGGTTTGCCCTGCGGTGTCTACGCAGAATCTCTCTGGCGATTTCCTTCGCCACTTACCAGGACAGCGTTTAGCGGGATTCGAGTAGTTGGGGAGTGGTGCGGCCGCCGCCGGGGGGCGAGGGCGGCGGCCGCGGGTTTGACCAGTCCTTAGAAGGAGAGCTGGCCGGTGAAGAGGAAGTTGCGCATGGGGGCGCAGGCGCCGAAGTTGGTGACCTGCCCGAAGGTAGCGTTGGTGGGGCTGGTGTTGGGCCCGTTGAACATGGGGTGTGGAGACCTAGGAGCCTACGAAGCTGCGCGGCCGTGAGCGCCTGAGATCTGTATGCTTCCAGCGCGAGACTCTCGAGTGCAGCTCGAGGCACGTGCTTTCTTGGATGCCAGCCTCTGCGCGATGTCTTACGGCAGTTCCAGTGTGATCTGCATACAATCGCCCTTACCTGAATCATCGCCTTACGAGCTGGGCGCGGCGAAGCAGTAGAGGGCGGTGCGAGTGCGGACGTAGAGGCGGCCGCTGCTGAGGGCGGGGGTGGCGTGGACTTCTTCCTCGAGAGAGTTCACTTTGAGCACTTCCCACTGGGGGCCGGCTTTGAGCACACTGATCCGGCCCTCGCCGTTCGCGAGGTAGACCTTGCCGTCGGCGGCGACGGGGGAGGCGTAGTATTCGCCGAGGGCGGACGGACTGCGGCCCTCCTTCAGGAGTTTGCCGGTAGCGGGATCGAGAGAGGTGACGATGCCGCCGTCCTTCACGAGATACAAGACACCCTGATAGAGGAGCGGCGCGGGGATATACGGCAGGTTTTTCTTAAACCGCCAAGCCACGCCTTCGGCTTTGATCTCTCCCTGGGCTGCGCCCGGTTTCAGGGCGATGGTTCCGAAATCGCCGGTGGAGATGAGGCGGACGGTTTCGTTCCACTCGGCGGCGGTCAGGCGGCGATCGTCGTTCGCATCGAGCCAGCCGAAGTGGCCGCCGAGGTCGGGATCGTCCTTGAATTCCGATTCCGAGAGCTCCCCGTTCTTGTCCTTGTCGTACTTGGCGATGACGGTGGCGAAGGCGGGAAGCCAGGGCTCGGACGTGTTGTAGGTGGAGGCGAGGAGAGTGTCTCCGTCGGCTACGACCGTTCCCATGGAGCCGGAGGAGGATTGCCGGAGGAACCACCGGGGCTCACCGGTATCGAGATAGTAGCCGTCCAGTTGCGTAGCCCCGAGCACAACGAGCTGTGCCGGTCCGGCGCTGGGGCGGTACACCATGGGCGTGGCCCAGGCGATGGCGGCCGATGGACGTTCGGTCTTCCACTTCAGCTTTCCGCTTTTGCGGTGAACGGCGAGCAGGAACGAGCCGCGCTGCTGGTCCAGCACTTGAATGACGGTCTCACCGGCAAGGATGGGAGAGGCGGCCATGCCGTAGAAATTTTTGAAGGGGCCGAGGGGCATGCGCCAGCGCTCAGAGCCGTCGGCGTTATAGGCGGCGAGGCCGAAATCGGGGAAGAAGACGTAGACGCCCGTGTCGTCGGCGGCGGGGGAGGGCGAGGCGGGATCGTTGGCGGGGTAGACCTTGTGTTGATGGGTCCTGGGGAGTTCGCGCCTCCAGAGCTCTTTCCCGGTACGGGCGTCGAGGCTGATGGTGAGGAGTTTGGCGCCTTCGCCGGCGGTGACGTATACGCGTCCGGCGGCGATGACCGGGGACGACTGCCCGTAGGGCACAGGTGCTTTCCAGGCGACGTTCTTTCCAGGGCCGAACTCGACGGGGTAGCCGGAACCGGCACCGACACCCGATCCGTTCGGGCCGCGGAACTGGGGCCACGGTCCTTCCTGGGCCATAAGGATGGCAGCGGCGGACAGCAGCGCGATGGTTCGAAGCATTCCTCGATCTTCCTTTCCGGTTTGGCTATTGTAAAGCCTCGCGGGCGGGGTGTGACTAAAGTCATCGCGCTGGGGGGCGCGGGCCGGTACGCTCGGGGTGTCATGAGCGAAGTGATCGATAACCGCGCTAATCGAGTGAGGACGATGAAGGGGCTGATCCAGAGGCTGCATGCCGGGGAGTCGCCGGAGACGATCAAGGGGCTGTTCCGGACGATTGTCCGGGAGACGGACGCGGTGGAGCTGGTGGCCACCGAGCAGGAGTTGCTGGCGGAGGGAGTGCCGGTGGAGCAGCTGCGGGGGATGTGCGATCTGCATTCGCAGATCGCGCGGGAGGTCCTGGTGCAGTTGCCGGTGGGACCGCCGCCGGCGCCGGGGCATCCGGTGGACACGTTCCAGCGCGAGAACGAGGCTCTGGCAGGGGTGTTGCGGGAGCTCCGGGCGGCTGTGGAGGCGGAGGAGATCTTTGCCTGGCGCAAGGCGGCGAACGACCTGATGGACATCGAGAAGCACTACCAGCGCAAGGAGCATGCGCTCTTCTCGAAGCTCGAGAAGCACGGCATCACGGGTCCTTCGAAGGTGATGTGGATGAAAGATGACGAGGTGCGGGAGCTGCTGAAGCAGATGCAGGCGGCGCTGCACGGGGACGTGAACCTGGACCGCGCGCGGGAGGTGACGAGGCGGGCGGCCGCGGCGGTGGAAGAGATGATTGCGAAGGAGGAGAACATTCTGCTGCCGATGGCGCAGAACGTTCTGACGCAGGAGGACTGGGGGGAGATCTGGCGGTCGTCGCCGAAGTACGGGTGGTGCCTGGTGGAGCCGCGGACGGGATACAAGCCTCCGGTGGCAACTACGCCGGTGACGATTCCGGCGCCGGCCGCGGGGGCCATGGAACTGCCGACGGGGTTCGTGTCAGTGGAGCAGTTGACGGCGATCTTCGGGACGCTGCCGCTGGATTTGACCTTCGTGGATGCGGACGACCGGGTAGCGTTTTTCACGGAGGGGCCGGAGCGTGTGTTTGCGAGGAGCCGGGCCATCATCGGGCGGAAGGTGCAGCACTGCCATCCGCCGCGGAGCGTGGATGTGGTGGACCGGATTCTGAGCGATTTTCGGGAGGGTCGGCAGAACGTTGCGGAGTTCTGGATCGAGTTTCACGGGCGGTTCGTGCACATCCGGTATTTCGCGGTACGGAACGCGGAGGGAAAGTACCTGGGGACGGTGGAACTGACGCAGGACGTGACGGGGATACGGGCGCTCAAAGGGGAGAGGCGGCTGCTGGAATACCAGTAAGCCGCCTCCTCTGGAAGGTCAGCGGTTATCGGCGACCGCCGCGGCGGTCGTCGTCCTCGTCCTCGTCGTCCTCATCGTCCTCGTCGTCGTCGTCATCACCTTTGACCTTGGTGATTTCGAGGATGCGGAGAGTGCCACTGACTTCGTGAGAAATGACGAGGAGGGGTTTGCCGGTGGGGCTGTCGTCGGCTTTGACGAAGAGCAGTCCTTCGGGCGAGATGTCGGCGGGGCTGAGGTTGAAGTACTCGATGAACTTGGGCGACTTGGGGTTGGAGATGTCGTACACCATGACGCCGCCGGTGCGTTCGAGACCGACGAAGGCGTAGGTGCGGCCGTAGGCCTTCCCGATGACGACGCCCTCGGGTTCGGGTCCTTTGTTGTCGCTGCGGGTATCGAAGGTGTCGGGCGCGCCGTTGGAGTTGAAGATGGCGGGGGCGAGCTGCGCGGTGAGGCGTTCGAGTTCGCTGGCGCTATCCCAGACGATGTTGCCGGCGGCGTCGCGGATGGTGAAGGAGCGGGCGCCGAGGGGGTGGATGCGGTCGAAGTCCCCGTCGCCGTCGATGTCGCCGAGCTGGTTGGTGACGGTGAGGCGGCCGAGAGCGGCATTGGCTTTGAGGGCGGCGGCGTTGGGGAAGGCGGTGGGGTCGAGGTTCAGGGCGCTGACGCGGACTTCTTCGGTGAAGCCGGGATAGTCGCGGGCATCGCCTTCATTGGCCATCACCAGGTAGGTCCTGCCTTCGACGCGGTAGGAGTCGATGGCGTCGGGCTGATACATGCCGAAGACGGGCCAGGGGGCGATTTTGATGGCGCCGGCGTTGTTTAGCCCGTCGCGATCGCTGGGGTCGAGGGCATTGAGCTCACTGTTGTGGTTTTTGAAGCCGAGGCCGATGATGCGGGTGAAGGCGGCGTCCGAGATATCGAGCACGGCGATGGCGTTGTTTTCCTGAAGGGTGACCCAGGCGGTGCGGGAGTCGTGGGAGACGGTGATGTACTCGGGCTCCATGTCCTGGGCGAAGGAAGCGTTGGGCCCGTAGCGGCGGATGCTGGAGGAGTTGGACTGGGGGATGTTCCCGATGAAGCGCGCGGTGCGGACGGCGTTCTGAGTGAGGTTCTTGACGCCCGCGGCCATGGAGATGACGCTGACGGAGCCTTCGGGGTCGACGGAATCGACCCGATTGTAGCTGTTGGGCTCGCCTTCGTTGGCCACCAGGACGTAGCGGCCGTTGGGGGTGAAGGTGAGCATGTCGGGGACGGCGCCGACGGTGACTTCGTTCAGCTTGAGGCCGTCCACGTCATAAAAGATGACCTTGCCGGGGGAGGTGCGGGGCGTGCCTTCGACGGCGACGGCGACGATGCCGTCGCGGACGGCGACGCTGTTGGGGAATCCGCCGGTAGCGATGAAGTTCAGGAGGGCGGGGGTTTTGGGGTTCGCGACGTTGATGATATCGAGGCGGCCGAGGAGCCCGTTGACGCTGAAGATTCGCTTGGATTCGGGGTCGTAGGCGGCGATTTCGGTGGTGTTGCCCGCGCCGGCGCTATAGACTCCGAGGTTGGCGAGCTTGATGCGGGCCTGGGCGGAGCAAACGGAGAGTACAGTCAGGGCGAGTACGATCGGGGTTCTCATCGGACGGATTGTAGCTGAGAGCAGGGGAGCGAATGGCTACAGTTTCGTGAATTTTTGACACGGAGCTGTACTGGGCAGGCCGGTATGGTGTGCGATGGTGAAGCATGGCAAGGATTGGCGGAGTGGAAGCGAGCACGGTTGAGCCGGCGATTCGGGCAGTGCTGGAAGCGCAGGCGAAGAAGTGGGGCGGGCCGCTGTTGAATCACCTGATCTACGCGCGGCGGCCGAGCATCTTTCGCGGCGTGCGGGGGATGTGGAGCGGGCTGGATGCGTCCGGGCTGATCGACGGGAAGCTGGCGGCGCTGATCAACCGGCGGGTGGCATGGCATAACGGCTGCGTGTTCTGACAGGACATCAACGCTGCCGTGGGCAGCGAACTGGGCGTGCCGGACGAGAAGATCCTGGCTTTGGGGGAGTACGCGACGAGTCCTCTGTACAGTGACCGCGAGCGGGCCGCGCTGGAATACGCCGATGCGATGACGGTGACGGGGCGGGAGGTGACCGAGGAGCTGTTCGCGAGGGTGCGAGAGTTTTTCGGTGAGGACGAGGTGGTGGAGCTGACGGCGTTGATTGCGTGGGAGAACGCGTCGTCGAAGTTCAACCGGGCGCTGCGGGTGGAGTCGCAGGGGTTGTGGCGGCGGGCTACTTAGCAGGTTGGCCGAACGCGGCGACTCTGCTGATGCCGCGGGCAATGAGCAGGCGGCCGCTGAGGGCGGGGGTAGCGAGGCACGGTTCGCCGGCGCTGGCTTTGGCGAGGAGTTCGTAGGTGCGGCCGGATTTGATGGAGAAGAGGGTGCCGTCCTCGGCGAGGAGGCAGACGCGATCGGGGACGCCGACGGGCGAGGCGGAGACCTGGCAGCCGAGGCGCTGCTGGTAGAGGCGGGCGCCGGTGGAGAGTTCGTAGGCGGTGAGGATGCCGTTGCCCTGGACGGTGTAGAGGAGGCCATCGAGGGCGAGAGGGGTGGACATGTAGGGGGCGCCGCGGCCGGTGGTCCAGGCGAGGTGCTCGGGTTTGACTTCGCCGGAGGCGGAGGTGCGGATGGCGTAGATGGGGCGGTCGGGGGCGCCGCCGGTGACGATGACGAGATCGCCGGTGACGACCGGGGCGGGAATGCGATCCCAGGGCTGGGTGGTGGAGTTATCGAAGGACCATAACTCGGCGCCGTCGCGGGTGCGGTAGCCGAGGATGCGGCGGGAACTGTTGGCGACGAGCACGGATTCGCCTTGAGGCGAGCGGTAGACGGCGGGTGTGGTCCAGGAGTGGCCCTCGGCGCGGGGCTTGCGCCAGACTTCGTTGCCGGAGTCGAGGTCGAGGGCAAGGAGGAAGCCGCCGGGGCTCCAGTCGCATTGGAGGAAGACGAGATTGCCGTCGATGACTGGGGAACTGGCGGCATCGAGGGCAGCCTTTGGATCGGCGGGGCGAATGTCCTTCTTCCAGCGGAGCCGGCCCTTGGCGTCGACACAGGCGATGGCCTCCTGCCAGAGGGAGACGACGATGCGGCGGCCGTCGGTGGCTGGGGTGGCGTTGGCGTAGGAGCCGCGGGAGTGGCGGGCCTGACGCGGGGTGGCCTGATGGAGGTCGGACTGCCAGCGGATACGGCCGGTAGCACGGTGGAGGGCGAGGAGCTTCCAGGTGTGGGGGACGCGGTCTTCGGCGAAGACGACGCGATCATTGGCTTTGAGGTCGACGGTGGTGGGGGCGCCGGCGGGGACGGCGGTGATGACGTAGACGGAATCGCCCCAGACCACGGGGCTGGCGTGGCCGGCGCCGGGGATGGGGGTGGTCCAGAGGGGGCGGTCCCATTGGAGGGGAGGGTCGGCGGAGGGGAGGGTGCCGGTGGCGTTGGGACCGCGGAAGGAGGGCCAATTGGTGGAGGAGAGGAGGGCGAGGAACTGGCGGCGTTGCATGGGGAGGTTAGACGTGGAGGCGGGGCGGGGGTGTGGGGGAGGTGTAACAGGATGGGCGGGGAGCGGGATCTACTGGCCACCGTGGGCAAGCCGATCTGACGTTCGTCGCTGTAGAATGCAGGCATGGCTGCTTCGTTGCGTTTGACGGCGATCATCGAACGCGAGGGCGATGGCTACGTTGCGCTGTGTCCGGAGTACGACGTGGCCAGTGAGGGTGACTCCATCGAAGCCGCACGCACGAACCTCATCGAGGCGCTGACCTTATTCTTCGAATCTGCTGATGCGCGAGAACTGAGCCGTCGCTTCAGTCCAGAGGTATTGGTGACTCAGGTTGAGGTAAGGGTTGCCTAAGCTTCCTCCTCTTTCGGGCGAAGCAGTCTGCGCGATTCTCGAACGGCACGGCTTCCAGAGAGTGCGCCAGCGCGGCAGTCACGCGGTGATGTAGTTCAGAGCCCCTGAGGGTACGACGACCGTACCTGTCCCTTTGCATCGTGAACTGCGCATTGGTACGCTCCAGAGCATTATCCGGCAGTCTGGGATCCCGCGGGCAGATCTCGAGAGTGGTGAATAACGGGCGGTCCGGAGAGATCGTGTCATAGCTGGCTGTTCCTGACGGTCTTGAGGCTGACCTCATGCCCCTTCGAAGTAGTCCGAGTCCAGCCGCTTGATCTTGTACGTCTGGACCACGTTCGCGCCAATGTCGTGGTCAATCGAGAGCGTCCTGGGAAAACCACGATGTGGTGATCAGCACGCCCTTTCTGGCCCGGGCGCCTTCCGGATTCCCGGCGAACGCCTGGACAACTGGCCGCCCCACCGAGTTCGACCAGCGTTTCGCCTGAACGTAGACGACGTCCAGCCCGAGTTTGTCTTCCTTGATGATCCCGTCGATGCCGCCGTCGCCGCCGTATCCGGATCGCAACCAGAAGGTCGGTGACAAGTTCATCAAAGAATGTCGGTGACGCCTTCTTTACCGTCTCCAAGATGTCGTTTGCCAGCGAGTCCCGGAGCACCTTGTAGGCGTTCGCGAGCTGTTCTTCCGGTGTCTGGGTCTTCTCAGCCTTGATATCCTCCACCTCGTCGGCACAGTCCTGCGAGCCCTTATGGAAGGCGACGAACTCCTGGTGTTGCGAAAGATCTTTGACCGTGAGCTTCGGAACGTTGAGCGCCAGAAGCTCTTTCCCACGTCCCGTAATCCTGAAAACGCCCCGCTTGATGCGCTCCAGCGCCCCGGCTTTCGTCAGGTAAACAGCACTCCATGCAATCCGGTTGGCGAACACGGTCTGTACGCCACCTGGCAGCTTCTGCGAGAGATCCTCCGGCGTGAGCTTCAGGTCGGCGGCGATGCGGTCTCGGAGTTCCGGCGTTGAATGGTCATTGCCGTCTGCTGTGGAGCGTAAGACAGGAACGAAGAACGACTGAAAGTCGGGAACGGCCATAGAAGACTCGGAAAACCCGATTTTATATGGAAGCGAGGCGTGCAGGACGCGGATGTGCAACCTGCGGTCTTAGTTAGTGGCCGGCGGGCGTCACATTTGGTCAGGCCATCAAACAGCGGCCTGAACGGGGTTACCACAACGCAACTCGAGTTCCTTCAACAGCAGGTCGCGCCGAACCGGTTTCGCAAGATATCCGTCCATGCCGGCGGCGAGACATTTTTCGTTGTCACCCTTTAACGCGCCAGCGGTCAACGCAATGATCGGGATGTGACCACCGGTAGATCGTTCGTTCTCGCGAATCCTGGCGGTTGCCTCGGACCCACCCATGACGGGCATCTGCATATCCATCAGTACGACATCGAATGCCTCGCGCTGGAGAATGGTAACTGCCTCTGCTCCGTTCTCCACGACTACCGGCACGTGACCGACCTGGGTGAGCATGTTCGCGGTGACGACCTGATTCACCTTGTTGTCTTCCGCTACGAGAACGCGCAACGACCGTTTGGCGCGTTTCGTGTGGTGTTGGCGGTGCGCGGTCGCGCGCTGATCGGTGCATCCCGGCCGCAAGGCCTCACAGATCGCCTTGAGCAGTTCCTTTTGAGTTAGAGGCTTGGTCAGCCAGGTGCTGACACCAAGCTCCCTGCTTCGCGCACCAGAACCGGGCCGCTCGTCGGAAGTCAGCATCATAATAACTGGGCGATAGGCAACCGTAGCGGATCGCATCCGCTCCGCGACTTCGAACCCGTCCATACCGGGCATCCGGCAATCCAGCAGAACCAGATCGAACCCGCCGCCGCTCTCGTGTGCTTCGGTGACCGCGTGCAATGCAGCTGCCCCGCTGTCCGCGACCGCCGCCCTCATATTCCAGTTGGCTACGGTGCGCTCGAGGATGTAGCGGTTAGTGGCGTTGTCATCGACGATCAGCACCGCACGGCCGGAAACAAGTTGCAGGGCGTCGCTGTGGTCCGGCACCGACGGTCCCATCCGGAACTCGGCTGTGAACTGGAAAACACTCCCTCTTCCGAGTTCACTTTCTACGGAAATCCTCCCCCCCATCAGCGCGACCAGTTGTGAGCAGATTGCGAGCCCGAGGCCCGCGCCACCGCACTCGCGCGTAACCGAGTTGTCCACCTGCTCGAAAGCCTGAAAGATAATGGCTTGCTTCTCGGCTGGGATTCCCGGTCCGGTGTCTCGCACCGTAAACTGCAGAGAGCAGCGATCACCGGCTACGGCTTCGGTAGAAACGTGGAGGACCACTTCCCCTCGATTCGTAAACTTGACGGCGTTCCCGATCAGATTGACGATCACCTGTCTCAGCCGGGAAGGATCTCCCTGAATGACTTGCGGCA
The DNA here is from genome assembly GCA_033763935.1 of Bryobacteraceae bacterium. Lineage (GTDB taxonomy): Bacteria > Acidobacteriota > Terriglobia > Bryobacterales > Bryobacteraceae > DALYJJ01. The sequence goes on along the minus strand of JANRJO010000025.1, from coordinate 63,038 downwards.
CGCCCGCATCAATGTGCCATGCGAGTTCGAGACCCTTGTTGTGAGCCTGGACGGCCATGGTCTTCAGGGTGCTCCCCACCATGTCCCGAATGTCGAAGTCCACTACGGTAAACCTAAGTTTCCCGGACTCCATCCTGGCGAAATCGAGAACATCGTTGATGACGGCGAGCAGGGATTCCGCAGCGTCCCGCAGCATCTCGATCATCTCCCGCTGATTCGGCTGCAAGGGAGTGCTCAGTACTACCTCCGCAAGCCCCAGAACGCCGTTGAGCGGAGTACGGATCTCGTGGCTCATGTTGGCTACGAACTCGCCTTTCACCCGGCTTGCCCGTTCGGCATCGAGCCTCGCCTGAATCAGTTGCTGTTCGGTGAGTAGGCGAACCGCCAGTTCCCGGCGCGCGTCCTGTGACCGCCGTGCAGCATAGACCGCGGCGGCGATCGAGGCGATGAAGCCCGCAACGATCACTTCGTCGAGTTGCCACTCTTCGTGCTCACGAGCGAGTTGCGCGAAATGTTCGAACGCCTCGAAGTATGAGCAGGCAAGGAAACCAACCAAAGCAAACACCAGGCATAAACACAGGTCCCGGCGCCGCCGGCGCGCCGAGGTTGTGACCGGATCCGCTGCAGCGTCCAACTCCCGCGACGCATTGCTCACCGGCTCTGCCATGGCTCAGAACTCCTGAATCAGATACATCATGAATCGGGTGGCGCCGTCTATTGAGCCCCTGGCACGGCCGGATTGGTGGCCTCCGTTTGACATCGGCATAGGAAGGGCGAAGCCGATGTCCCTTCCCCGGCCGATTCGAACGATGAGTCCAGGGCACAACTGTGCGGACCGGATGGACGCGTTGTCCCAGGAGATCTCAAATACATACCGAAAACGGCGCCACGCCCCCAAGAACGCAAGACTCGTTTCCAGACGCCTGTTCCCGCCCTCCTCGAGATCGTCGGATCCATCGAACTCCGCCGCGATGTGCCCTGAAACCTGCATCCGGCGCCCTCTGAAATCGCGCGCTACAGCAACGTAGGGTGCGACTCCGTCCGGCGTCACCTCTGTTCCAAGGGCAGCGTGCAAGGACTTTCCAAACAGGCTGGGGAAGCTGCGTTTGACCCCCACGGCCAGCCGTTCCGGGTCGAGGCTGCTCTTGCCGAAGCGGAGGTCCCTCCACTCGACCGACAACTGTAGCCGGTCGGTAATTCCGTATTCCAGTTCGGTGGCAAGCGACCGGCGTCCGGAAAGATCGCGGTTTCGGCTCACGCCGAACAACGTCAACTGAAGCTCACGAGCCTCTTGTGCATACACGCTCTCGGTCAGGAACAACTCCTGATACAGCTGCGCGTCATCATTGCTGGCAGCCAGCCGGACGGCGCATGCGAGCAAGGTGAGTAGTAGAAGGCGCCAGGATCCTTTCACATTTCGCTTATCGGCCGAAGTTGGATCTCTATAGTGGTTAATTGCATGCAGCGGGAGAGGGCCGGCCCCGTGTGCGCTGGTGACACTGCGAAGCTCGACGAATCAGGATGTGATGAAGAGGAGGATGGTGCGCCCGGAGTGATTCGAACACCCGACCTTCTGGTTCGTAGCCAGACGCTCTATCCAGCTGAGCTACGGGCGCGCTGCTGGGTGAGGACACTGACAGGATAGCGGAGGTGCGGAGGGGGCGTCAAACGGGGTGGGCGATGAGGGCGAGGTGGAGGTCCATGACGTTGGTGCCGGTGGGGCCGGTTTTGATGAGGTCGCCGAGGGCTTCGAAGAAGGGATAGGAATCGTTGTTGGCGAGGGCGGCGGCGATGCTGAGGGACTGGGCTTCGGCGCGTGGGAGGGTGGAGCCGGTGACGATGGCTCCGGCGGCGTCGGTGGGGCCGTCGGTGCCGTCGGTGCCGGCGCTGAGGAGGAGGACGTTGTCGAAGCCGGCGAGGGCGGGGGCGGCGGCGAGGGCGAACTCCTGGTTGCGGCCTCCTTTGCCGCTTCCTTTGATGGTGACGGTGGTTTCGCCGCCGCTGATGAGACAGCAGGGGGGCTTCACGGGACGGCGGTTGGCGAGGATCTCCCTGACGATGGCGGCGTGGGCGGCGCCGATGTCGCGGGTTTCGCCCTCGAGAAACGTTGACAGGATGAGGGGTTTGTAGCCCAGTTCGTTTGCGGCCCGAGCGGCGGCGTCGACGGCGAGGGCGTTGCTGCCCACGATGAGGTTATGCGTGTTGCGGAATATGGGCGAGCCGGGTTTGGGGGTTTCGGGGATGGCGCCGGCGGCTCCCTGTTCCAGGCGGTCGCGGACGGGGTGGGGGACGCGGTCGCGAATACGGTAGCGGTCGAGGATGGCGAGGGCCTGGTCGTAGGTGGAGTGATCGGGGGCGGTAGGGCCGGAGCCGATAACATCGAGGTCGTCGCCGATGACGTCGCTGAGCATGAGGGCGAGCACGGGCGCGGGGGACGCCAAGGCGGCGAGGCGGCCGCCCTTAATGGCGGAGATGTGTTTGCGGACGCAGTTGATCTGGTGGATGGTGGCGCCGCATTCGAGAAGCAGGCGGGTGGTGGCTTGTTTCTCGGCGAGGGTGATGGGCGGCGCGGGGTAGGGCATCAGGGCGGAGGCGCCGCCGGAGATGAGGGCGATGACGAGGTCGGCGGCTTCGGCCTGTCCGGCCAGTTCGGCGATGCGGCGCGCGCCATCGACGCCGCGCTGATCGGGGACGGGGTGGCCGCATTCGTTGAGGGCGACGCGGCGGAGATTGGCGGTGTGGCCATCCTTGACGTTGACGAGGCCGCCAGCGATGCGGCGGCCGAGAAGCCGTTCGATGGCGAGGGCCATTTGGGCGCTGGCCTTGCCGGCGCCGAGGACGAAGATGCGGCGAGTGCGGGCAAGCGAGTAGCGGCGGCGGCCGGCGTGGAGGAAGTCGCCGCGGAGGGAGACGTGGCGGAAGACGGCCTCGACGGGATCGGCGGCACGGAGGGCGGCGCGAAGGATGGCCATGGCGTGGCGGCGGAGTTGTTTTTCCATGGGGGGCGGGTCAGAAGAGCGGGAGCTTGAGGATGGCGGCGACGGCGGCGGGGGATTCCGATTCGGTGATGTGGTAGTGGGCGAGCTGGTAGGAGGCGCGGCGGGTGAGGTAGAGGCGCTCGAACTGGACGGGGTCGCGGGCGAGGGGGCGGTGGGTGGCGCCTTCGACGCGGCGCTTGAGGACGTGGAAGGGGGGGTCGAGCCAGATGGTGACGCCGTTGTTCTCGAGGAGTTCGCGGTTGCGCTCTTCGGCGAAGGCGCCGCCGCCGAGGGCGACGACGCAGGGGTGGCCCTGTTCAATGATGCGGACGCGGCGCTGGATGGCGGCGTGCTCGATATCGCGGAAGGCGGGTTCGCCGCGGGTGTCGAAGATGGCAGATATGGAGCAGTGCTGCTCGCGTTCGATCTCGTCGTCGATATCGGAGAAAGGCCAGCCGAGTTCTTTCGCGAGCATCTTGCCAACGGTGCTCTTGCCACAACCCATGAAGCCGATCAGGTAGATGCCGGGCGTGCGCTTGAGCGTGAGGATCATAGCTGGTGTTCGAGCTTATGGTATATCGCCGCGAGGCGGGCGTCGACGGTGGCGGGGAAGAGACGTGCGGCGAGGACGAAGAGCCAGCCGGCTTTGGGCGTGACGACGGTGCGGGCGCGGCGTTCAATGCCGTCGAGGATTGCCTCGGCGCACTGTTCGGGAGTGATGGCGAACTGTTTCGCGCGGCGGATCTGCTCCGGCGGGCGGCCGCCGAGAACGTGATCCTGGAACCTGGTCTTCACGTAGCCGGGGCAGACGGTCATGCAGTGGATGTTGTCCGGGGCGAGTTCCATGCGAAGGCCGTCGGTAAGGGAGCCGAGGGCGTACTTGGAGGCGGAGTAGAGCGTGAACCAGGGCAAGGTGACCTTGCCGGCGATGGAACCGACGTTGACGATGGAACCGGAGCGGCGGGCGCGCATGTGAGGAACGGCGAGTTGAATGAGACCGAGGGCGGCGAAGAGATTGAGGTCAAACATCCGGCGGAACTCGTCGAGGGGCGCGGAGTGGGCGGGGGCGTAGAGGCCGATGCCGGCGTTATTGATGAGGATGTCGATGCGGCCGAAGGCGGCGAGGGTTTCGCTGACGGCACGGGCGCGGTCGGCCTCCAGGGTGATGTCGGAGGGGATGACGAGGTCGCCGGGCCGGGCCGTTTGCTCGAGCTTGGAGGCGGAGCGGGCGACGAGGGCGACCCGTGCTCCGCGGCGGCGGAGAGCTTCGACGCAGGCGGCGCCGATACCTTCGGAAGCGCCGGTGACGAGAGCTACCCGTTCGCGGATCTGCACGAAGTGGATAATGGTAGCATGCATGGCGGTTTGTTGCCGCTCTTCCCGCTCGAAGTCGTGCTGTTTCCGCGCACGCCGCTGCCGCTCCACATCTTCGAAGACCGTTATAAGGAGATGATCGGGGAGGCGCTCGAGGAGAGTTCGGAGTTCGGCATTGTGCTGGTGCGGGAGAAGGGGATTCTGAATGTCGGGTGCACCGCGGTGGTGCAGGAAGTGGTGCGGCGTTACGACGACGGACGGATGGACATTGTCGTGGCGGGCCGGCGGCGGTTCGAGGTGTTCTCGCTTGACGAAGAGCGGAGCTTTCTGCGCGGGCAGGTGGAGATGTTTGACGACGAGGACGCGCGGGAGGCGGAGCCGGAGATCCGACAGGCGGCAGTAGACGCGTGCCTGGCGCTGCGGCATGTGCTGGGCGAGCATGTGCCGGATGCGGAGATGGCGGACCGGCAGTTGAGTTTTCAGCTGGCGCAGTGGCTGCCGGACCTGGACCTGCGGCAGTTGCTGCTGCGGTCGAAGTCCGAGCGGGAGCGGCTGCACATGCTGGCGGACAACGTGCCGACGCTGGTGGTGCGGCAGCGGTACGCGTCGCACGTGCAGAAGGTGGCGCCGCAGAACGGGCACGGGAAGGCGCCGCGGTAGACGTTCGCGACCGACGCCACTGATGACGAGGCAATTCCTGATCCTGGACGCGGACGACACGCTCTGGGAGAACAACATTTACTTCGAGCGGGCGTTCGCCGATTTCTGCTCGTTTCTCAATCATTCGAGTCTGACAGGGGCGGAGATTCGGGCGATTCTGGACGAGATCGAGCTGGCGAATATCAAGATTCACGGATACGGCTCTTTGAATTTCGGGCGGAACCTGAAGCAATGCTATGAGCGGCTGGTGGAGCGACACATTGAGCCGGCGGACCTCGAGAAGGTGATGCGGTTCGCGGAGCGGATTCTGGAGCAGCCGATCGAGATCATCGCGGGGGTGCCGGAGACGCTCGAGTATCTTTCGATGCGGCACGATCTGACGTTGTTCACGAAGGGGCACGCGGAGGAGCAGAAGTTGAAGATCGACCGGTCGGGGCTGGGGATCTATTTCGGGCACGCGGCGATTGTGAAAGAGAAGGACGAGGCGTCGTACCGGGCTTTGATGGAGGAGCGCGGGCTGGAGGCGGGGCGGACGTGGATGATTGGGAACTCGCCGAAGTCGGACATCAATCCCGCGCTGGCGGCGGGAATCAACGCGGTCCTGGTGCCACACGCGCACACGTGGATGCTGGAGCACCAGGAGATTCGGAATGGGGGCGCGGGGCGGCTACTGATGCTGGAGCGGTTCGGGGATTTGCGGGATCACTTTTGAACACGTAATACCCGCCTTGGGTATAATCGTACTCAAAATGGGTTTGCGAACGTTGAGCGGGTCAATTGGGAGCGCACTCTTCGGCGCCACTCGCCAATCCGTTCTGAGGGTCTTCTTCCTGCACGCGGACAAACGTTATTACCAGCGTGAAGTGATCCGCATGGTTGGGCGAGGATCCGGGACGGTTCAGCGCGAATTAGAAGTGCTGACGAGAGCCGGGATCCTGGTGCGAACGGTTGAAGGCCGTCAAAGCTACTTCCAGGCAGCGCGGACGTGCCCGGTTTTCGAAGAACTGCAAGGTCTCGTTCGTAAGACGTTCGGTATCGTTGATGTGCTCCGGACCGCATTGTCTCCGCTATCTGGCCGGATTGCTTTAGCTTTTGTCTTCGGCTCCGTTGCCAGCGGGCAGGAACGGGAGGCGAGCGATATTGACCTTTTCATTGTTGCCGATGGGGTCTCAGTACGGGAGGTGATGGACCCTCTTGCCGAGAGCCAGCGGGAACTCCAGCGAGAGATCAACCCCTCCCTTTACTCGAGTCAGGAGTTCTGTCGTAGACTGACGAGCGGAGACCGCTTCGTCGCACCGGTTGTGAAAGGCCAGAAGCTGTTTCTTTTCGGTAACGATGGCCACATTGAACGACTGGTTGAGGAACGGCTGGCTGCGGGAGCATCGAAGCTCACGGCAAGAGATCGCCGATCTGTTCGCCGTCGCAGATAGAGATATCGAGGCGTCACGGACGCCGGAACTTCACCCCGACTGGGCCTTCAATATCGCCTATAACGCGGCATTACAACTGGCGGCGGCTGCTCTGGCCGCTGCCGGGTACAGGGCTGACCGACTGAATCAGCACTACCGGGTGATGCAGACGCTCGAACTAACGATCGGGGCGCCGAGTGTAGTGGTGAGGACGTTGGACGCCTTCCGCAAGAAGCGCAACACGAGCGACTACGAGCGGGCGGACGTGGTTTCGGAGGTCGAAGTGGAAGAGATTCAGCGTATGGCTGCCGCGCTTCGCCGGGACGTGCTTGCCTGGATTAAAGCGCAGCATCCGGACCTTGCGCCCTGAGGACACTGCGTTCGGCAATGGTTACCTTTCGCGGCGAGGGTGGCGGAGGAGGCTGTCGGGTTCCAGGATGAGGCGAGGCGGTTCCGAAGCAGGTTCAGGGGTATCGGCGGGAGGCCCCTCGAGGACGGGGCGGCCATCGGCGTCGAAGCGTTCGACGTGGGCGTCTTCGCGCTCGAGCGTGACGCGTTCTTCCACGTGCTCCTCAAAGGTGCGGCGGGTGATGTGCAATTCCTCCTTGAGTCGTATCCGCTTCTCGACGACGAGGACCTCTTCGACGACGGGGACGATGATGGTGTCGCCTTCGCGGCGTACGGGGAGCGGGCCATCGACCTCGCGATCGACGACGACGCGGCGGATGTCGACGCGATCCCGGAGGAGGGGCATGGCGACCACTTCTTCGTGCGCGGTGACGGTCTTATGGACGCGGATTCCGCCGGTGGGAACCGCCTGCTTGTCGACGATCAGATCTTCGGCGATCACGGGGACCACTGTTTCCTCGCGATGCGTGGCGGTGCGCGCCGGGGCGTCGAAGTCCGCGCTGCGCAATCGGAGGGAGAGTGAACCGTCGCTCTCGCGGGTGAAGGCCGACGAAGGGACCTGTACCGAGCGGCCGTCGTTTAACCGGAGGGCGACGTGCTGATCGGCATCGGAGGGCAGGCGCTCGATGGTCCCGAGGGGACCATCGAGGCCGTACACGTTGAGCGGTTGATGTCGCATTACCGCTGGTTCGTTACTTTCTCCCAGCCGCGGCGGATGGAGGCCGAGACCTTATCCCAGGTGCTGTTGGGGTTGCTGCGCAGGTAGTCCGAGCGGAGGCTGGACTCGACATCCGACCACGATCTGCCGCGGTAGCGTTGGTCGCCGGCCATGCGGTAGCCGTACTGATAGGCGGGGTCGTCATCCTGAGCCGCCGTGCCGCTGCCGATGGGCTGGGTCTCCACCTGAGTGCGCCGCACGGTGTCGCGAACGGTCTCAGTGGTTTCGTTCACCTCTTTGCCGACACGAATTTCTTCGACGACACGCGCCTGCTTCTCAATGATGGGCTCTTCCGCCATCTCGGTGACTTCGATGGTCTGCTCGGTCAAGGCGTCGCGGCCGGCGGCGGAGAGCGGCCGGTCGACGGGGCGGCGCTCGACGATGACGCGTTCTTCGCGTAGCCGGATGTCCTGACTCACGGGCTCTTCGACGACGCGCGAGAAGACGCGAACGCCGCCGCGCTGCACGGGGCGTTTGCCGATACGCAGTTCCTCTTCGACGACGGGGACGGACTCGGAGGAGGAGAGGTCGCGGCCGCTCTCACGGTAGGCCTGGCCGCCGTAGCCGTGGGTGGAGGCATGTTCGTCGACGTCGATGGCGCCGTATTCGTTCAGGATGTCGGTAGCGCTATCGATGCGGTCTTCCGTCACGCTGACAGCGACGACGAAAGCCCCGCGGCGGGCTGCCGCATCGTAGCGGCGTGTGTAGTCGTCATCGTAGTCAGAACCGCCAAAGGCCGAGCGAATCCAACCCAGAAAGCCACCGCCCTGACGTTCGCGTTGAGCAGGCTGGCCGGTGAGAGCGGAGCCGCCGGAGGCAATGTCGCCGGTGTAGCTTTCGTTGGAGCCGAGATGGACCTGGTCGCGGGAGAACCCGGCGGCGCGGAGCCCTTCCAGTGCCTGCCGGGCACGCTCCTCGCTGTCGTATAGACCGACGACGCTCGTTGTGCGGGTAGTATTCATGATTAAGGAATCCTCTGGGTGGTGGACTCCGCCGCGGCAGGAAGGTTTTGCTTCGACTGCCGGGCTTTGCGGCTACACTGAGCCTGTGGAACTGCGCGTCGCAAACGGGCCGTTGGCGGGGTTGCGCTTTCCTCTGTTGGAAGGCGAGAACGTGGTGGGGCGCGGGCCGAAGAGCCAGGTGCGGCTGGCGGACCCTTCGGTGGCGTGGGTGCATTGCCGGGTGATGGTGCGGGAGGGCTGCGCCGAGCTGTACGACCTGAACACGGCGGGAACCTGGGTGAATGGCGTGAAGGTGAAGGCCCGCGTGCTGGCGGAGGGGGACCAAGTGGAGGTGGGGGAGACGGTCCTCGAGTTCCGGGTGCGCAGTGACGAGGCGGCGCGAGGTGCGGATTCGGCGACGACGCTGTTGTGCGCTTCGATGCTGCTGTTCGCGTTTCGAGGGATGGCGGCGAGCGAGGGGGCGGCGCGGCGGCGGTTCGGCCTGCAGATCGAACACCTGGTGCGGGACCTGGCGACATGCTCGGAGGTACGCGCGGGGCTGTTTTCCGAGGACGATGCGAAGGTGGTTCCGGGCGCCCTGCTGGACGCGGTGCGAGGCGGGACGGTGTTCGAGGGGGGCGGGTGGCTGGGTGTCCCGCTGCTGGTGTTCGGGCAGCCAGAGGGATTTCTGGCGGCCCGGGCGGAGGCGGGGGAGTTGGCGACGCTGACAGCCATCGCGACGATGGGGTGCGCGGGGTTGGAGAACGCGAGGGAGATTGAGCAGGAGCGGGCGCAGCGGGTGGAGTCGAACACGGGCCTGATGGGGGACGGGGCGCCTATGTTGCGTTTGAGGGAGCAGATTGCGCGAGTGGCGCCACGCGATGTCACGGTGTTGATTCTTGGGGAGAGCGGGACAGGGAAGGAACTGGTGGCGCACGCCATTCACCGGCTGAGCGAGCGGCGGGGGGAGGCGTTTGTCGCCATCAATTGCGCGGCGATCAGCGAGAACCTGTTAGAGAGCGAGTTGTTCGGGCACGAGAAGGGTGCGTTCACGGGTGCGGTGGTACAGAAGCGCGGGAAGCTGGAGATCGCGCAGGGCGGCACGGTTTTCCTGGATGAGATCGGGGAGTTGGCGGCGCCGCTGCAGGCGAAGCTGCTGCGCGTGCTGCAGCAGCGGGTGTTCGAACGGGTAGGAGGGACGAAGACGTTTCCGCTGGACATCCGGCTGGTAGCGGCGACGAATCGCGACTTGGCGGCGGAGGTGAAGCGGGGTGCGTTCCGGGAGGATTTGTATCACCGGCTGAACGTGATCACGCTGCGGACGCCGCCGTTGCGGGAGCATCCGGAGGACATCGTACCGCTGGCACGGCATTTTCTGGCGTGTTCGGCGGCGCGGTGCCGGCGGCGGGTAGAGGGGTTTTCGGTGGAGGCCGAGCGGCTGCTGGCGGCGTATGGGTGGCCGGGGAACGTGCGGGAACTCGAGAACGCGGTGGAGCGGGCGGTGGTGCTGGGGTCGGCGGAGGTGATCCTGCCGGAGGACTTGCCGGAGAGCCTGTTGGAGGTGGGTAAGCCGGTGGAGAGCTCCTACCAGTCGAGCGTGCTCGACGCGAAGCGGGCGGCGATCGTGCAGGCATACGCGCAAGCGGAGGGGGACTACAAGGGTGCGGCAAAGATCCTGGGCGTGCATCCGAACTACCTGCTGCGGCTGGTGCGAAACCTGGACATGAAGCAGGCGGTGAAAGAGGCGGGGCGGCGATAGCATTCACCGATTCGTTCGCGGGATTATCCGAACGGTTCTGCCGGCGAGATGGGGGGGCACGAGATCAACGGGTTAAGAGCGACGTGCGGGTGGGCGGGCGATTGCAGCAGAGGAGGGCCAGATCGCAAGGAGGAACCGTAGTGATGAAGACGATCGCTCTTGTGTTGACCGTGACGCTGGCAGCCGTAGTGACGGCTCCGGCGGCGCAAATTGCCACGTATGCCAAGGCTGACATTCCCTTCGCGTTCGAGGTGGACGGGAAGCAGATGCCGGCGGGCCTGTATTGGGTGAAATCCTCGTACGAGGCGGGGCGGCGCCTGGTTGTGCAGCGGGAGGACGGCGCGGCGGCGACGATCGTGATCGGGCTGACGCAGACCAAGGCGGAGAGCTGCGCGTGCCTCAGCTTCTACGTGCTGGGGGAGAAGAAGGTGCTGGCGGAGGTGGGCGTCTATGGGCACGGGACAGCGCAGCTCTATAGCGCGGTGAAGGCGAAGAAGCGGCATTCGGAAGCGCCGCCGCAGGTGGTAAGCGTGCGGCTGGTGACGGCGGACTGAAGGCTTGCGGCGAAGCGGAGAGCGCCGTAAGTTTCGGGAAGGAAGGGCGGGCTCGCAAGGGCCCGCCTTTTCTGTTCTCAGTGCGAGCTGCCGTCAACCGCGTCCGCCAGGCCGTCTAACAGCTCCGCCACGTGGGGCCGCTGAATGCAAAAGGGAGCGGAAGTGGCGGTTGCAGCGCCGTCCACGACGCGGATGTTCAGCGCAGAGGGCAGCCAGCGGAACATGTCTTCGTCGGTCTCATCGTCGCCCAGGCAGATGGCCTGGCGGGGGGAAGCGCCGTACCGCTCAAGGAGCCAGCTTACGGCATGGCCCTTCCCCCATCCGACGCGCGGGCGGATTTCGAGTACGCACTTTCCTTCGTGAACCTCAAAGGGGGTCAGCTGCACGACGCCGTGCACAATGAGGCGGAGGGCGTCAATGTCGCGGGGATCGACGAGGCGATAGTGGATGGACGCGCAGAAGCGTTTGACTTCAACGAGTGCTCCTGGAATGCCCTGAGTGCACTCGCGAAGACGATTGGCGAGCTGAGGCAGGCGGGCGCGAAGGGCGTTAGCCTCGGGCACGACGAAGTCGAAATCGGGTGCGTGCAATTCGAGGCCGTGGTCGCCGCCGTAGGTGATGGGGAGGCCAATGCGGGCGGCGACGTCATCGACAGAGCGCCCGCTCAAGACGGCGACGGAGATGCGCGGGCGCGTAGATAACCGGCGCAGGGCGCGGCCGGCGCGCTCATCAAGCCTAGCCTTGGCGGGCACCTCGACGAGTTCTGAGAGAGTGCCGTCGAAATCGGCGAAGACGAAGAGCTTGCGATAGCGCTCCATGGCATCGAAGATGCGCTCCCAGAGCTCAGGGCTTGTTTCGTACTCACAGGCGCCCATGTCTTTTGCAGCTAGAGTGGACATAAATCATGCAACCCCGGCGGAGAGAGTCATCGGGTACCCCTGATAGGCGCCGGAGGCGGGGAGAGAGGCGATGGCCGCCAGCTCCTGAAGCAGGGCACCGGCCCAGCGGAAGACGTTGTTTTCGCGAACGACGGCGCGGGCAGCGGCCATGCGCGCCCGACGCTCCGGCCGTTCCATGGCCAAAGCGGTGAGAATGGCGGAGGATAGTTCGGAGGGATTGAAGGGGTTGACCAGAAGCGCTGCGCCGAGTTCTTGAGCGGCGCCGGCGAAGCGGCTGAGAATGAGGACGCCGTCGAGGTCGGCGCGACTGGCGACGAACTCCTTAGCGACGAGATTCATTCCGTCGTGGAGGGGCGTGACCATGCAGAAGCGCGAGAGCCGGTGAAGGGCCATCATCTCGCACGGGCCCAGGCTGCGCTTCTCGAACAGGACAGGCGTCCAGCGATCGGTTCCCCACTTGTGGTTGATGGCCTGCACCTCGGCGTCGGTTTCGCGGCCGAGTTCAGCGTAGGGGACGAGAGCGGTTCTGCTGGGGACTCCGACCTGCACGAATGTGAGCTTTCCGCGCAGAGCAGGATTTGCCTCAAAGAGTGCGGAAAGAGCGCGAATGCGGTCGGGAATGCCCTTCGTGTAATCGAGGCGGTCGATTCCGAGGCCGATGAAGGAAGCGGGGCCGAGGCGGGCTGCCCACTCACGCATGTACCTTTCAGTCTGGGTGGAGGCGGCGAGCTGGGAGTGCTGTTGAAAGTCGATGCTGACGGGAACGGCACGGAGCTGGGTTGGGCTGGAGCGATACCAGATGGTATCGTGCGCCTGCTCGACGTAAGCCGCGAGGGAGTGTTGCACCGACTCCTGGAAATTGCGCGAGTGCGAGGGAACGTGGAAGCCGAGGAGGTCGTTGCCGAGCATTCCGTCAAGCAATTCCGGCAGCCATGGGAATAGCTGTGCGATCTCCGGATGAGGAAAGGGGATGTGCCAGAACTGACCGACGGTCAGAGCGGGATTGGCGGCCTTGAGAAGGCGCGGCAGGAGGGCAAAGTGGTAATCCTGAACAAAGACGGTGGCGGGCTCGCCGCCGGCCTCCTGCAGTACCGCTTCAGCGAAGATCTCATTGACGCGGCGGTAGGCCTCCCAATCGCTGGGGCGGAACTCAGGGCGGTAGTAGGCGTTATGGCACAGGGGCCAGAGGGCGCGATTCGAGAGACCCTCGTAGTGGCCTTTGGAGAGTTCGTTGGGGATGAGAAGAGTGCGCAGCGAGAATCCGGAAAGGTCGATGCGCGGGGAGGGATGCTGATCGGAGGACTGGGCGATCCACACGCCGCCGGTCACCTCCATTACGGGTTTAAGGGCGGCGGTGAGGCCGCCGGCTGGAGTGGTGGGAACCAGGTGTCCGTCCCGCTTCTCGAAAGAATAGGGAGAGCGGCACGAGACCACAATCAACTTACGCCCTCCCAAGGACGCCTTCGCAAGGTGCTGCAGCCGGTTCCGATTCCAGAGCATTTGCATCCTCACCGAGGGTAGCGCCGGGGGGCGGCGGGGGAGAATCCCGAATAGACACGAGAAGGGAGTGGGGCCGATACACCATTGGCCGCAAGCTGTTGGAAAGCTATGCTGAATGGCTAGGATACACGGTGCGTATTCGGAAGCAGACGATCTGGGCGCCGCTGACGGCGGGGTTCGCGGTGGTGGTGGCGCTGATCGCGCTGGCCACGGGCATTACGCTCACCCAGAGCTTCCTCATCTTCGACCTGCTCACTTCCGCATACGACCGTCATCGGGAGGTGGCGCGTGCCTTGGAGAGCCTGCGGTCGAACATCTATCTGGCCGGGTTGTTAAAGCGGGATTTTCTCCTGGACCCGACTTCCGCGCAGACGGTGAACTACGGGCAGCAGTTCGCGGAGATACAGGAGTCGTCGGAGGAGAGCCTGGCGACGATGGAGAGGGGATTGGGGCCGGGTCAATCGGAGGCAGTGGGACGGCTGAGGGTGGAGGTATCGGCGTTCCTGACGCCGCTGCGGGAGGCGCTCGATTGGGACCCGATCAAGGTTCCGTCCCTGAGGGTAGCTCTGCTGCGCGGACAAGTGAGGCAACGGACGGCGGCACTGCGAATGGCTGCAGAGATCGAGGAGTTGAACCAGGATTCGTTGCGGGAGCAGCAGCAGCGGATTCATCAGGCCGAGGAATCGTTCCGGCAGACGCTGTATGTCATCTCGGGAGTGAGCCTGCTGGTGGGAGCCGGGGTGGCAGTGTTCACGATTCTGCATACGCGGCGGCTGGAGTTGCAGGCGCAGGAGGTACGCTCGGAACTGAAACGGCTGTCCCAGCACGTGGTGCAAGCGCAGGAGATGGAGCGACGTAACATTTCCCGGGAGTTGCACGACGAGGTGGGGCAGCTGTTGACCGGACTGCGCATGGAACTGGCGAACTTGGATGGACCAGCGCTGGAGCGGAACGCAGCGGACTACCAGCGGCTTCAGGAGGCGAAGCGCCTGGCGGAGCGGACCTTGCAGTGTGTGCGAAACCTGTCGCTGCTGCTGCGGCCGTCGATGCTCGACGACCTGGGGCTGTCACCGGCGTTGCAGTGGCAGGGACGGGAGTTTTCGCGCCGTACAGGCCTCCCGGTGCACATCGGGCTGGAAGGAGACGTGGATTCCGCGCCGGAGGAGGTACGCACGTGCGTCTACCGGGTGGTCCAGGAAGCGTTAACGAACGTGGCGCGTCATGCGGCGGCGAAGCGGATTGACGTTGTGGTGCGCAGAGTAGACGACGAATTGGCAGTTAGCATTGAGGATGACGGGAAGGGCTTTGATCCTGCAAGACCTGGAGGCGACGGGATCGGGCTGGTGGGACTGAAGGAGAGAGTAACGGATTTGGCGGGAATCGTCAGCATCGAGTCGGGGCCCGGCAAGGGCACGCGTATACGAGTTCGCCTGCCGTTGGAGAACGGGGCGGCGCCGGCATGATTCGGGTATTGCTGGCGGACGACCACTCGGTGGTACGACAGGGCCTGCGGGCTTGGCTGGAACGATCGCCCAAGGTGCAGGTGGTGGGAGAGGCGGCGGACGGACGTGAAGCGGTGGCGCTGGCCGAGGAGTTGAAGCCGGAGATCGTGGTGATGGACATCGCGATGCCGAACCTGAACGGCATCGACGCAACGGCGCAGATTATGCGGCGCAACCCGGACACGAAGGTGATCGTGTTGAGCATGCACGCCGATGAAGGGTACATTCTTCGCGCGCTGGGGGCGGGGGCGAAGGGCTACCTGCTGAAGGAATCGACGGAGACGGACGTGCTACCGGCGGTGGAGAGTGTGCGCGAGGGGAAGCCGTATTTCACGCCGTCGATCGCGCGCATTCTGCTGGAAGATTACGTTCGCATGCTGCGGCAGAACAATCAGCAGGATTCCTATGATCTGCTGACGGAGCGGGAGCGCGAGGTGCTGCAGCTGCTGGCGCAGGGGAAGACGAACAAGGAGGCGGCGCAGTTGCTGGACCTGAGCCCGCATACCATCGAGTCGCACCGAACGAACCTGATGCAGAAGTTGAACCTGCACAACACGGCGGAGATTGTGCTGTACGCGGTGCGGAAGGGGATCGTGGTTCCTTAGGGTTCCGGTCCCGGTTCTGTCACTTCACGAGCTGGGCGGACTGCCGGGCGAAATCGAGCGCGAGCGACGGGAAGACGCCGAGGACCAGCGTGGCGGCGGCCGAGGCCCAGAGCGTAGCCTTGATCCCGGGGGCGAGGTCGGGAAGATTTTCGGTGGCCTGGGCCGGGTCCTGCATGTACATGACGACGAGGATGCGGAGGTAGTAGTACGCCGCAACCGCGCTGTTCAGCAGGCCGAGGACGGTCAGCCAGATGAGGTTCGAATCGAGCGCTGCTTTGAAGATATAGAACTTGCCGAAGAAGCCGGCGGTGAGCGGGACGCCGATCAAGCTGAGCAAGAAGATCGAGAGGAGCGCTGCCGTGCCGGCCTGGCGGACACCAAGGCCCGCGAGGTCTTCGATGCGAACGTACTTCTCGCCTTTGCGCGCTACGTGCGTGACCACCGCGAACGCGCCGATATTCATGAAGGCGTAGGCGACGAGGTAGAACATCGCCGCAGCGGTGCCGACCTGGGAGTTGCTGACAAGCGCGACCAGGACGTAGCCGGCGTGGGCGATGGAGCTGTAGGCGAGCAGGCGCTTGACGTTGGATTGAGTGAGGGCGGCGAAGTTGCCGACGATCATGGTGAGCAGGGCGCTGATCCAGACGATGGGCGTCCAGCGGTCGGAGATAGGCTCGAAGGCGGTCAGGAAAACGCGCAGGAAGATGGCGAAGGCCGCGGCTTTGGGGCCGGCGGACATGAAGGCGCTCACCGGGGCGGGGGCGCCCTGGTAGACGTCCGGCGCCCACACCTGGAAGGGCGCGGCGGAGATCTTGAAGGCGAAGCCGACGAACATCATGGCCGCGGCGGCGCCGATGATCATGAGCGAGGGTTGGATATCGGGGTTCAGGAGGACGGTGCGGATCTCGGTGAGATTGGTGGTTCCGGTGAGACCGTAGATCCAAGCGATGCCGTAGAGAAGGAACGCCGTGGCGAAGGAGCCGAGGAGGAAGTACTTGAGGGCGGATTCGTTGTTGCGCTTATCGTCGCGAAGGTAGCCGGCCATGATGTAGGTGGCGATGGAGCTGACCTCGAGGCCGATGAAGAGCATGATCATCTCATTCGCGGCCACCATGATGGACTGACCGACGAGGGAGAAGAGCAGGAGGGCGTAGTATTCGCCGGACTCGGCGCGTTCGCGCGCGAGGTACATATTGGACATCGAGACGGTGAGGATGCCGACGCCGATGACGAGGACGCGGAAGAACGTGGCGAAGCCGTCGACGAGGAGCATGTTCTGGAAGGCGGGGCCGGGGTCGGCGAAGGCGAAGACGGAGGCGGCGAGGGCGGCGACGAGGGCGGCCATCGTCAGGCCGTAGAACAACCCGCGAGCGTTCTGTTTCAGGGGCACGAGGACCATGAGCAGGACGCCGGCGAGGGTCAGGATCATCTCCGGCAGGAAGCGGATGAGTTCGGCCGCGGAGGGAATGAAGTTAGCGGGCATTGAGCCTCACCTGGTATTCAACGTTAGTCTTCGATTGTTCGAGCGTCTTAGTATTCGAGGCCGAGATGGTGGGCAGGAACGTCTGGGTGTAGGTTCCCATCCAGACCATCAGCACGAGCAGCGGGACGATGGCGACCCACTCGCGGGTGTTCATGTCCGGCATGTGATGTTTGAGTTCGTCGGTGGCCTCGCCGAAGAAGGTGCGCTGGTACATCCAGAGCATATAGACGGCGGAGAGGATGACCCCGATGGCGGCGAAGACGGCCCACTTGAAGTCGACGAGAGCGGCGCCCTGGAGGATGAGGTACTCGCCGATGAAGTTGTTGAGCGTGGGCAGTCCGACGCTGGCCAGCATGGTGACGGCGAAGACGGCGGCCAGTTTGGGTGCAGGTGTGGCGACGCCGCCGTAGTCGGCGATTTCGAGCGAGTGGCGGCGTTCGTAGAGGTAGCCGACCAGCATGAAGAGCGCGCCGGTGGAGACGCCGTGGTTGAGCATCTGGTAGACCGCGCCGTCGAGGGCGGCCTGGTTGAAGGAGAAGATGCCCAGGACGACGAAGCCGAGGTGGCTGACCGATGAATAGGCCACCAGACGCTTCATGTTCGGCTGAACCATGGCGACGAGGGCGCCGTAGATGATGCCGGTGATGGCGAGGACGATGATCCAGGGGGCGTTTTCGCGGGCGGCCTGCGGGAACATGGGCAGGCAGAAGCGGACGAGCCCGTAAGTGCCCATCTTCAGCATGACGGAGGCCAGCATGACGGACCCGGCGGTGGGGGCTTCGCCGTGCGCGTCGGGCAGCCAGGTATGGAGCGGCCAAAGCGGGACTTTGATGGCGAAGGCGACGAAGAAGGCGAGGAAGAGGAGGGTCTGCTCCAGGTGCGAGAGGGCGAGTTTGCCGGTACGGAGCAGTTCGAGCATCGCCAGGTAGTCGAAGGTGCCGCTCTTGTTGAAGAGGTAGATGATAGCGGCGAGCATCAGTACGGAGCCGGCGAGCGTGTAGAGGAAGAATTTGACGGCGGCGTAGATGCGTTTATCGTGGCCCCAGATGCCGATGAGGAAGTACATCGGGACCAGCGTGACTTCGAAGAAGACGTAGAAGAGGAAGAAGTCGAGGGCGGCGAAGACGCCGACGAGGCCGAACTCGAGGAGCAGCAGGAAGGCGAAGAATTCCTTGACGCGCTTCTGAATGTAGCTCCAGGAGACGAGGATCGAGATGGGCGTGAGGAGTGTGGAGAGGATGACGAGCCAGAGGCTGAGGCCGTCGATGCCCACGTGGTAGCGGATGGGGGGGTAGGAGATCCAGGGTACGTCCGTGACTTCGGAGAGCTGCGCGGGGGCTTGCTGGACGGGGGCGATGAGGAGCAGCGACGCGGCGAAGACGACGAGCGAAACGACCAGGGCGGCGCGCTTGATACCGTCATGCGAATCTTTCGGCAGGAGCAGCAACAGGATGAAGCCGACCAGCGGGAGGAAGATGACGAGATTGAGGAGCATTTAGCGAACACCTCCCACGGCGACGAAGCCGATGGCGGCGATGGCGATGACTGCGCCAAAGACGATCCAGGCCGCGTAGCTGCGCACGTAGCCGGACTGGGCGAGTTTGAGGACGCCGCCGACGCCGCGGGCGCGAGTGCCGACTCCGTTCACGATGCCGTCGATGAAGCCAAGGTCGAAGCCTTTCCAGAGGACGGAGCGAGAGCCGTCGCGAATGGGGTGGACGATGATCGCATCGTAGGCTTCGTCCACGCGATATTTGTCGTACACGAGGCGGTAGAGGCCGCCCAGCGCGCCGGCGATCTTGCCGGGGAGGCCGGGGGCGGCGACGTAGAGGATGTAGGCGAGGGCGATACCGATCACGCCGGCAGCCACGGAAGTGTAAACGAGGAAGGATTCGTGCGGGGCGTGTTCGCCGCCGAGGACGGGTTCGAGGAAATGGAGAACGGGCAGGTAGCCGCCGCCCAGCGAGAGGAGAGCGAGGATGACCAGCGGGCCGAGCATGACCCACGGCGATTCGTGCGGGGTGCCGTGGTGACCGTGGCCGTGATCGTCGTGGTGACCGTGGCCGTGGTGGCCATGATCGCCGGCGGGCTTCATGCGGAGTTCGCCGAAGAAGGTCATGAAGATGGAGCGGAAGACGTAGAAGGCAGTCATGCCGGCGGTGACCACTCCGACCCAATATATCCACGGGTACTTGTGGTGGGCGGCTAGGAGGATGGCGTCTTTGCTGTGGAAGCCCGCGAAGGGCGGCACGCCGGCGATGGCAACGGCGGCGCAGAGGAGCACCATGAAGGTCCAGGGTGTGTACTTGCGGAGGCCGCCCATGTGACGCATGTCCTGCTCTCCGGACATGGCGTGGATGACGGAACCGGCGCCGAGGAAGAGCAGCGCCTTGAAGAAGGCGTGGGTGACGACGTGGAAGATTCCGGCACTGAAGGCCCCGACGCCAAGGCCGACGAACATATAGCCGAGCTGCGAGACCGTGGAGTAGGCGTAGACCTTCTTGATGTCGAACTGGGTCAGGCCAATGGTGGCGGCGAGAACTGCCGTGACGAGGCCGATGATGGCCACGGCGTCCATCGCCAGGGGCGCTTTCATGTACAGCGCCGAGGAGCGCGCGACCATGTAGACGCCCGCGGTCACCATTGTCGCCGCGTGGATGAGGGCGGAGACGGGCGTCGGGCCTTCCATCGCGTCGGGCAGCCAGACGTAGAGAGGAACCTGCGCGGACTTGCCGGTGGCTCCCACCAGGAGCAGCAGGCAGATGGTGGTGACCACGCCGACGGTGGCTTCGACGGGCATGCCGCCCGCCTTGGCGAAGACGCCTGCGAAGTCGAGCGTGCCGAAGGTCCCAAGGATGAGAAAGATTCCGAGGATGAAACCGAAGTCGCCGACGCGGTTGACGATGAAGGCCTTCTTGCCGGCGTCGCCCGCGCTCTTCTTGAGGAAGTAGAAACCGATGAGCAGGTAGCTGCAGAGGCCCACGCCTTCCCAGCCAACGAACAGGACAAGGTAGTTCGCGGCGAGGACGAGGATGAGCATGAAGAACATGAACAGGTTGAGGTAGGCGAAGAAGCGGTAGTAGCCGCCTTCGTGGGCCATGTAGCCGGTGGCGTAGATGTGAATGAGCAGGCCGACGCCGGTGACCACGAGGAGCATGACGGCGGTGAGGCGGTCGACCATGAGGTCGAAGCCGATGTTGACGGGGCCGCTTTGGATCCAGGTGAAGTAGCGCTCGACGTGGGCGGTCTCGAGGGGGCCGAGGCTATTGAGGACGTTGAGGACCCAGAGGAACGAGAAGAGGACGGAGCCGATGGCGATGGCATTGATCGCGGCTTTCGGCAAGCGCCGGCCGAGCGTCAGGTTGGCTAACGCGCCGACGAGCGGAATGGTTGGAATCAGCCAGAGGTTCATCGGTTCAGTATTTGAGCGTGCTCACGTCGTCAATTTGGAGCGTGGAGCGGTTTTTGAAGACGGTGAGGATGATGGCCAAGCCGACGGCGGCTTCCGCCGCGGCGACGACCATCACGAAAAAGCTGAAGATATGGCCATCGGGCTGTCCCCACTTGTAGGAGAAGGCGATGAAGCTCAGGTTCACCGCGTTGAGCATGAGCTCGATGGACATGAAGACCGTAATGATGTTGCGGCGGAGGAGAAAGCCTGCGACGCCGAGCGCGAAGAGAATCGCGCTGAGGATGAGGTACCAGGAGAGCGGCACGGCGGTCATCATCTGCGGAAGTTGGGGCATTCGTCAGATCTCCTTCCGGGCCAGGACGACCGCGCCGAGGATGGCGATGAGGATGAGCACGGAGGTCACTTCAAAGGGCAGCAGGTACTGGGTGAAGAGAAGCTGGCCGATGTCGCGGGGGGTGCCGCGGGTGAACGCGCCGAAGGTGACCGGCGCGGAGGCGGGCAGCGCGCTTTGAATGAGCCAGGCGACGAGGGCGAGGAAGCCGGCGAGCAGCGGTACGCCGAGGAGCGTGGCGAGGATGGACTTGCCGCGCCTCTGCTCGGCGCCGGCGTTGAGGAGCATGATGACGAAGACGAAGAGCACCATGATGGCGCCGGCGTAGACGATCAACTGGACGGCGGCGAGGAACTCTCCGCCGAGGAGGAGGTAGAGCACGGCGAGCGAGCCCATGACGCCGATCAGCGAGAGGGCGCTCGAGATGGGGTGGGTCTGCACGACGAGGTTGATCGCGGCGACGACGGCGACGGTGGCGAAGGCGAGGAAGAGTATGACGTCCATGGCTACTTGGAAGTGAGCGCTACGAGAAGACTGGTGACCAGGAGGTTGAGCACCGCGGCCGGGAACATGAAGGTCCAGGCGAAGCGCATGAGCTGGTCATAGCGGAACCGGGGCAGTGTGCCGCGGACCCAGATGAAGATGAAGGCGAGGGTGAGAGTCTTGCCGATGAACCAGAAGAGAGGGATGAGGATCGGCTTGAGGAACGGCACCAGGAAGGTGAGGCCGAGCACGGCGAAGACGACGCCTGCCGCGGGCATCGTGTATTTGTCGGTTCGTCGCGCGGGCTGCGATCCGTGGAAGAAGAGGATCGCGGCGGCGCCCAGGTGAAGGAGGACAGGGACGAAGTCCGAGCCGAGGTCCGAAGGCCAGAGGGGCGTCCAGCCGCCAAGGAAGAGGAGCGTCGCCACGCAGCAGATGGTGAGGATGTTGATGTATTCGGCGGTGAAGAAGGCCGCGAACTTCATGCTGCTGTACTCGGTGTGGAAGCCGGCGACGAGTTCGTTCTCCGCTTCAGGGAGGTCAAAGGGCACGCGGTTGGTTTCCGCGAAGGCCGCGATGAGGAAGAGGATGAACGCGAAGATCTGGGGGAACGGCGCGGCGAAGACGCTCCACTGCGGAATGAACCCGAAGTAGTAGCCGGACTGGGAGTTCACAATTTCGCGGAAGCTGAGCGAATTGTGGATGAGCAGCGGCGAGGCGACGGCCATGGCGAGGGGAAGCTCATAGCTGATCATCTGGGCGCTGCTGCGCAGGCCGCCGAGTAGCGCGTACTTGCTGTTGGAGGCCCACCCGGCGAGCGAGACGCCGTAGACGCTCAGCGAGGAGACGGCCAGGACAACGAGAACGCCGATGGAGAGGTCCGTGAGCTGGAGGTAGGTTCTGTAGCCGAAGATGTCGACCTCGGGGCCGAAGGGGATGACGGCGATGGAGACCAGGGCGAGCATCACGGCAAGGAACGGGGCGAGGAGGTAGTAAAACGTGTTCGCCTGCGGCGGGTTCAGGTCTTCCTTGGTGAGGAGTTTGACCGCGTCGGCAAGGGGCTGCAGGAGGCCGTGGGGGCCAACCCGCGTCGGGCCGACGCGCAGTTGGATGTGCGCGAGGACTTTTCGCTCGAGCCAAACCATGTAGGCGGCGGCGGTGAGCATCGTGAAGGCGATGAGTGCCGCCTTGATCACGGTGATGATGTAGAATTCCATGTCCTACCTGCTGGCCTCCGCCTCTTCGGCCACGGGTGTTCCGCGGGCCGGGTGATACAACTGGCCGGGATACTCGAGGACCGACGTCAGGGCCTTCGAATAGCGGCCGAGCGAGCCCGAGGTGTAGAGAGTGTCTCCGGCCGATTGAATGAGCGCCGGGTTCGCTTCCACCTTCACGCGGCCATTGACGGGAGCGGTTTGGGCCGCGCCGCCGGTGGCGATGATGGGCAAGGGGACATTATAGCCGTGCACCGTTTTGCGAATCTCGTCGAAGACGGCGTCGGGGGTCCAGATGCCGGTCTTGATGCCCATCTCCTTCGAGATCAGGCCGACGATTTCAAGGTCGGACTTGGCGCCCATGGTCTTCGCGGCGGCCTTCAGCTTCTGCAGTTCGCCCGTAACGTTGGTCACGGTGCCGTTCTTCTCGTACGCGGACGACGCGGGGAAGACAACGTCAGCGCGCTGCGCGGTCTCGGTGAGGAAGAGATCGTGCACCACGATGAAGGCATTCTGCGCGGCGGGCTGGGTTCGCTCGAAGGGGTTTGCGCCGACGATCCAGAGGACGTCGAGGTTGGCGGCCGCGAGCATCTCGGGAGCGGTGAGGCCGGGCTGATCGGAGGGCTTGAAGCCCGGCAGCAACTCGGGGACGAGGCCCATGTCGATTGCGCCGCGGGAGTTCGAGAAGTCGACCAGCGGCACGTATTTTACGGGGATGCCGAGGGACGCGCCAAAGGCGACGAGGTCACGCACGGCCTTGCCTTTGATCGACGCGCCGTACACGATTAAGAGTTCGCCGGCGGCCTTCAGTTGATCTCGCCAGGGTTCGAGCGCGGCGAGTTGCTGGCCCGCTTCCACCCGGGTGAACGCGGTGGCGTACTTATCCTCACGGACCGGCCCCGGTGTGACCGCAAACAGCTTCAGACCGTGGTGGCGCCAGTTTTCGCGGAGCTTGAAGGCGAGGAGCGGCTGCTGCTGCGCGAGGTCGACGCCCAGCACGAGCGCCGCCTTGGCGGTGTAGAAATCGTCGAAGCGAGCCAGAGTCCCGCTCGACCCGCTCAGCGCGTCGACCAGCGTCGCGACATCGCCAGTGCGGAAATGGTCGATGTTGTTGGCGCCCAGCCCCTGCCGTGCGAACTTCTGCAGGTAGTAGTTTTCCTCGTTGGTGGTGTGGTTGGAGCCGATGACGCCGAAGGCGCCGCCGCGCTGCTTCACTTCGGCGAACCTGGTAGCGACGGCGGTGAGGGCGGTAGACCAGGAGACGGGCTCGAGCTTCCCGTCCACGCGCATCATCGGCGAGGTGAGGCGTTCGGGGTTGTCATTGAAGTCGAAGCCGAAGCGACCCTTGACGCAAAGGAACTCGCCGTTGATGCCGGAGCGGTCGCGGTTGTTTGCGCGGATGATTTCGCCGTTGCGGACACCGAGCGTGGTCTTGCAGCCGTTCGAGCAGTGGGTGCAGATGGTGCCGACGTGGTTCATCTCCCAGGGGCGGGTCTTGTAGCGATAGGCGCCGCTGGTGAGCGCGCCGACGGGGCAGATGTCGATGCACATGCCGCACTCGTCGCATTCGAGGTGGTCGCCGTGGCTGGGGGCAATCTCGGAGATAACGCCGCGGTTCACCACGCCAAGCGCGCCGACGCCCATGCCTTCCGCGCAGACGCGGACGCACCGGTAGCACAGGATGCAGCGGGGCGCGTCGAAGTAGACGAAGGGCGACCACTGTTTTTCGTCGACGTGGTGTTTGACTTCCGTGAAGCGGCTTTCGCCCGCGCCGTAGCGGAAGACCATGTCCTGCAGTTCGCACTCGCCGCCCTTATCGCAGACAGGACAATCGAGGGGGTGGTTGGTGAGCAGGAACTCGAGTGTGGTTTTGCGGGCGGCGACGACGGCGGGCGATTCGGTGTAGACGACCATGCCCTCGGCGACGGGCAGGGTGCAACCGGCGAGCAATTTGGGCGCTTTCTCGACTTCCACGAGGCACATACGGCAGGCGGCCTGCAGGGAATAGCCTTCGTAGTAGCAGAATGCGGGGATCTCAATGCCGGCGCGTTTGGCGGCGTCGATGAGCAGGGTGCCGGCGGGCGCCTGGATCTGCTTGCCGTCAACGGTGAGTGTTACCAGATCAGCCATTCTCTTGGTCCTCTATTGGGCGAGCGAGATGAGGCGGGGCTCGGCGCTGCCGGCAGCGGCGGCGTAGCGAGCGACCTTCGCTTCGAACTCGTCGCGGAACTTTTCGACGAAGGAGATGGTCGGCATGGCCGCAGCATCGCCGAGGGGGCAGAAGGTGCGGCCGAGCATGTTCTTGGAGAGGTCGCCGACGAGGTCGATATCGGCCCGGGTGCCGCGGCCCTCGTCGAGGCGGCTGAGCAGTTTCTTCAGCCAGGTAGTGCCCTCGCGGCAGGGGATACACCATCCGCAGCTTTCGTGGGCGTAGAACTTCATGATGCGGAGGGCGGCCTTGACCATGTCGGTGGTTTCATCCATGACGACGACGCCGCCGGAACCGAGCATGCTTTTCGCCTTCATGAGCGAATCGAAGTCCATGGGAAGGTCGCACTCCTCGGCTTTGAGGACGGGACAGGAGGAGCCGCCGGGGATGACCGCCTTCAGCTTCTTGCCGCCGCGCATGCCGCCTCCGACTTCGTTGATCATGCGAAGGAGGTTGAAGCCCATGGGAAGTTCGTAGACGCCGGGCTTGTTGACGTGCCCGCTGAGGCAGAAGAGGCGGGTGCCGCCGTTCTTCGGGGTGCCGTAGGCGGCGAATTTCGCGGCGCCATCGAGGAGGATGGGAGGGACAGCGCAGAAGGTTTCGACGTTGTTGAGGATGGTGGGGGACTGGAAGGCGCCGGAAACGGCGGGGAAGGGGGGACGGATGCGGGGAACGCCACGCTTGCCTTCGAGCGATTCGAGGAGAGCGGACTCTTCGCCGCACTCGTAGGCGCCGGCGCCGGTGTGCGTGTAGAGGTCGAAGTGGAAGCCGCGGCCGAGGATGTTCTGGCCCAGGTAGCCGCGCGCGTAGGCTTCGGCGAGGGCCTTGTCCATGATGTCGATGAGGTAGCGGTACTCGCCGCGGATGTAGATCCAGCCGCGGGTGGCGCCGACGGCGAGGGCGGCGATGAGCACGCCTTCGATCAACTGGTGAGGATCGTTTTCGATGAGCAGGCGGTCTTTACAAGTGCCGGGTTCGCTTTCGTCGGCGTTCACGACGATGTATTTCGGCTTGGGAGACTGGCGCGGAACGAAGCCCCATTTCATGCCGGTGGGGAAGCCGGCGCCGCCGCGGCCGCGAAGGCCGGAGGCTTTGACCTCTTCAATGATCTGCTCCTGGGTCATGTCGAGCGCCTTGGCGAACGCTTTGTAACCGTCGGTGCCCAGGTACGTATCGATGTGCGCGGAGTTCGGAAGGCCGAAGCGGCGCGTCAGTACTCGCACTTCCAGCGGACTGGGTTCGTTGTAGAGCATGGCTTAGCTATTGGACCTTCTTCAGCGCGTCGATCAACTGGTCGAAGCGCTCGGGCGTCACGTTGTGGTGGAAGTCGTAGCCAATCTGGATGGCGGGGGCCCAGGAGCAGGCGCCCATGCATTCGACTTCCTCGAGCGAGAACTGGCCATCCTGCGTGACTTCTTTGTGGCCGATTCCGAGTTTCTTACAGGCGTGTTCGTACAACTCTTCGCCGCCCACCAGGAGGCATGAAATATTCGTGCACACCTGGACGTGATGCTTGCCGAGCGGCTTCTTGTGCATCATCGAGTAGTAGCCGACGACCTCGTCCACCTGGAGAGGCGTCACGCCGCAGCGGCGCGCGACTTCATTGATGAGTTCTTTGGTGATGGCGCCGACTTCATCCTGGGCGAACATCAGCATGGGGATGAGCGCGCCGCGCTGCCGGCCTTCGGGGTAGCGGGTGAGAAGGTCGTTCAGCTTCTTGTCTAATTCCGGTGAGAATTTCATGGTCTAACGGTCCACATCTCCCAGCACGAAGTCCTGGGAGCCCATGGCGGCGATGGTATCCGCGATGAGTTTGCCTTCGATCATGTCGGGGAGCGACTGCAGATTGCCGAAGCTGGGGGTGCGCATGTGTACCCGGTAGGGATGGCTGGTGCCGTCGCTGACGACGTAGTAGCCGAGTTCGCCGCGGGGCGATTCGATGCACGCGTAGGCTTCTCCGGCGGGAACGCTATAGCCTTCGGTGACAATCTTGAAGTGGTAGATGAGAGCCTCCATCTGGGTCTTCATCTTTTCACGCTCGGGCAGGACCACGTGGGAGTCGCTCGCCTGCCAGGGGCCTTCGGGCATGCCTTCGAGAGCCTGGACGACGATGCGGGCGCTCTGGCGGAGTTCTTCCATGCGCACCTGGAAACGGGCATACACGTCGTTCGCGGTGCGTGTCGGGACCTCGAACTGAAACTTGTCGTAGCTCGAATAGGGCTCGCTCTTGCGGATATCCCAGGGCACACCCGCGGCGCGAATCATCGGCCCGGTGACGCCCCAGTCCAGGAGGACGTCGAGCGGGACAAAGCCGACATTCTTCGTACGTTCGACGAAGATGGGGTTATTGTTCAGCAGGTTCTCGTACTCGTCGACTTTGGAGGGGAAGGCTTCGATAAAGCGGCGGACGGCTTTGTCCCAGCCACGGGGCGGTTCGAGGGCGAGGCCGCCGGGCCGGATGTAGCTGGTCATGAGGCGCTGGCCGGAGAACATCTCGAACAGGCGGAGGATGTCTTCGCGCTCGCGGAAGCAATAGAAGAAGACGGTCATCGCGCCGATATCGAGTGCGTGGGTGCCGAGCCATACCAGATGGCTGTTGATGCGGGTGAGCTCGACGAGCATGACGCGCATCCACTGGGCTTTTGGCGGGATCTCGATCTGGAGCAGTTTCTCCACCGCCAGCGCGTAGCAGAGGTTGTTGGAAAGGTTCGCGAGGTAGTCGACGCGGTCCGTCAGCGTCACTCCCTGCTGCCAGGTGCGGCCTTCGAACTGCTTCTCGATGCCCGTGTGGAGGAAGCCGATGTCCGGAGTCGCCTTGGTGATGGTCTCGCCGTCGAGTTCGAGGATGACGCGGAGCACGCCGTGGGTGGAGGGGTGCTGGGGACCCATGTTGAGGGTCATGCGGCGCGTGCTGCCGGCGGAGGGAGGCGCTTGCTCGAGGGGGCCCTCGCCTTCGACTTCCGGTGGGTTGGGGACGATGACGTCGCTCATGGTTCCTCTATTCCATCTGGTACGTGTACTTGTGGCCGTGGACCGGGAAGTCCTTGCGGAGCGGGTGGCCTTCCCAGTACTCGGGCATCATGATCCGGGTGAGATTCGGGTGGCCCAGGAACGTGATCCCGAACAGGTCGAACGTTTCCCGTTCATACCAGTTCGCCCCGCGCCAGACCGGGGTGACCGAGTCGACCTGGGGATTGTCGCCGGGAAGGCGGACCTTCAACCGGACGCGTTCGTTGCGATCCAGCGAATGGAGGTGGTAGACGACTTCGAAGCGCGGTTCCTGGGGGTGCCAGTCCACCGCGGTGACGGAAGAAAGACGGACGAACTTCTGGACGTCCTTGAGGAAGCGGCAGGTGGCGAGGATGAGTTCGGGCGCGATGACGAGAGTGGTCTCGCCGAGTGCCCGATTCCCGTCGGCGATGGCGGACGGATTCCAATCCTCGACCGCGGCCGCAATGGCCGAGTCTCTCAGCTGTTCAGAGAGCATTTGTCGTTTGTCCCTAAGCCGCCGGCTCCCAGTCTAGTTGCCGGCCGTCAATTCGAGAGCGCTTTCCTTCGAAGGCTGCCCGCCTTCGGCCTCCGGTTCCGGCCCAGCCTGGGACCAGTCGAGCGCGCCCATTTTCCAGATGTAGAAGTAGCCGGCCAGCACCAGAACAATGAACAGCAGCATTTCCACGAACGCGAATAGCTTCAGCTGCCGGTAGACCACCGCCCACGGATACAGGAAGATCGCTTCAATATCGAAGAGGATGAAGAGCATAGCCACCAGGTAGAACTTGACGCTGAAGCGTTCGCGAGCGCTACCGGTGGGGTTGATGCCGCATTCGTAGGGGGTGTCTTTGACCTTGTTCTTGATCCGCTTGCCGAGAACGAACGAACCGCCGATCATGCCGGCTGCCACCACCGAGGCGATGACCACCTGGAGGAGGAGCGGGAAGTACAGCTCTAGATAGTTCGTTGGCATTGGGAGAAGCGGGCTAAGGCTTGTAAATTCCAATATAATGAGGTCGGCGAAGGGGTGTCAAACCGGGCGGGCGGCGCGGTATGACGATGGTGGGGAAGGAGATAAAACAAAAGCAGTGCAGATTGTTTTGAACGGGGAGCCGTTGACCGTGCCGGCGGGTATGGTTTTGACCGGGTTGCTCGAAAGCCTCGGGCTGGCGGAGGACCGGGTGGCGGTCGAGTTGGACCGGCGGATTGTGAAGCGGGCGGAGTGGGCGGAGACCGTGCTACACGAGGGGTCAGTGGTAGAGGTGGTGCAGTTTGTGGGCGGGGGATAGGCGGGCTTCTGAAATTGGGTATTGACACCCCTTGGGGCTCCGTTAAAATCTTCTATGGCGGAGCATCTCCCCAAAACGGAAGCGGCCCATCATGTTCAAAACAAAAAAGTCGAGGTCTGAAGAGGGCGCAGCCCCGGACCGGACGTTTACCTCGAGCGATGTTTCGCGGATCGCGGGGGTGAGCCTCAGGCAATTGCAGTGGTGGGACGAGCGGAAGGTGGTTTCGCCCCGGCACGAGGGGCACAAGCGGATCTATCTTGCCGAAGAAGTAATCGAGATCACAGTGATTGCCGAGCTGCGGCGGAAAGGGTTCTCGCTGCAGAAGATCCGGCGGGTGCTGCGCTTCCTGCAGAAGGAGATGGGCAAGCGCCTGGCGGATGTGATCGGGGGCGACAGCGAGCTGCACCTGTTGACGGACGGCAAGTCGATTTACCTCGAGGACAAGCAGACGCGCATCATCGACATCCTGAAGAACGCGCGGCAGCCGATGTTCCTGGTGAGCGTGACGGACCAGGTGAGACGGTTGCAGGCGGGTGTGGGACCGGCATCGAAGAAGCCGGCGTCGAAGGCGGAGCAGCCGGCGGCGGCGCGGCGGGCGCGGGCGCTCTAGTCCACAAGTCAGACCATTAGCGGGACGGCACCATTCCGCGGTACGGGACGTCGATTTTCATCGCGCCTCGCCATTTCGGCGGCTTGCGGTCCAAGCTCCAGAACAGGCCGTTCACCAGCAGGCGCTGCACTTGTTCCAGCTTGAAATCTTCCGGGTGGCCGAGGGTGGTGAAGAAGACGCGACCGCCGTGGCGGTTCTTCCAGGTCCAGGCGACGGGGTTTTCCTCCGCGGGTTTATCGGGGTCAACGGCTTTGCCGGTCAGGAGCGGGGTAGCGCCGGCGGGGGGCCATTTCGGGGCGACGCGGTAGAGCCAGCTGCGGGCGTGGAAAGGTTCACTGATCCCTGCCAGGACGGGGTGTTTGCGGGCGGCTTCGATGACGGTGACGTCCGTGCTCGATTTGTGGCCGAAGTGCGTATGGCCGTCAGCGCCCCAGCCGGGCGGAGTGCCGAAGGCTTCGGCGGCCCAGCCGTTCCACGGTTCCAGTTCGCTCCCTTTCGGATACTTGAAGGAGTGCGACGTGGTCCGCAGCCCGACCAATGGTTTACCGGACTTCATGTAGGCCTCAATGTGGGCCAGTTGCTCTTTCGGAAGCTGGCGCCAGCGCAGGTAGAAGACCGCGGCATCGGCGGTCTTGAGCGCTTCCAGCCCGGGGATGTCCTTCTCGCCGTTCTGGTCGGGGACTGACTTGAGCACGGTGCACCGCAGCCCGTAGTTTTTCTCCAACCCGGCGGCAACAATCGGCAGAGTCACCTCTCCGGAGTACTCATGGTCGCCGAGAACGAAGACGACGTGCGGCTTCGGCGCGGCGTAACAAATTGAGAGAAAGAGAGACAAGGCGAAGAGGCGGCGCGTCATTTGCTCTAAAGTATAAGACCATGCGACTGGTGATTGTCCTGGGACTGGCAAGCGCGCTGTGCGGCGCGGACTGGCCGCGGTATCGCGGCCCCAACGGGGATGGGGTATCGCCGGAGAAGAACCTACCGGTGGAGATCGGTGCGGACAAGAACGTGGCCTGGAAGGTGGCCACATTGAAAGGGCACTCTTCGCCGATCGCGATTGGCGGGCGGGTTCTGTTCACGGGGTGGGAAGGCGACCAGCGGTATGTGCTGTGCTACGAGGCGGCGAAGGGGACGGAGTTGTGGCGGAAGGGGATTGCGAAGGTTCGCTCGGAGACGGCGCATCCGCTGAATGGGCCGACGACGCCGACGCTGGCCACGGACGGGAAGAACGTATTCGCGTTCTTTCCGGAGTTCGGGCTGGTGGCCTATGACCTGGAGGGCAAAGAGCTGTGGCGCACGGCAGTGGGACCGTTTGGGGCGATTCAAGGGATGGCGGTCTCGCCGGTGTACGCCGAGGGTCTGGTGACCCTGCTCATCGATACGCCCGACGAGGCGTCGCTGCGCGCGTACGACGCCAAGACGGGGAAAGAGAAATGGAAGGCGGAGCGGCCGGTGGGCGTCTTGGGGTCGTATGCGACGCCTTCGCTGTACAAGCCGGCGAACGGGCCGCTGCAGTTGATCGTCGCGGGCGCCGTTGAGTTGACGGCCTACCAGGTGAAGACGGGCGAGCGGTTGTGGTGGGCGCGCGGCGTGTCGCATGCGCCGGCGGCGCTCCCGCTGGTAGCGGGCGACAGCGTGTACACGCTCGAGCCGAGCGGTGATACCGGGCCGCCGTTCAGCGCGCTGTCTAAGCCGTATGACAAGAACCAGAACGGCCTCGTGGAGCTGGCGGAGTTGGACCCGGAAAAGATCGAACACCGCATCATGCACCGGCTGTTCGGCGCGATCGACAAGCACTACGGAAACAAGGACGGGGCGGTATCGCAGCAGGAGTACGATACGGCGTTCGATCCGAAGCGGCCGGGCGGCGGGCTGGTGCGGGTGAAGTTGAACGGCAAGGGCGACGTCAGCGCGACGCACGTGGTATGGCGGCACACCAAGGGGCTGCCGTACGTGACGGCGCCGCTCCTGCTAGACGGGGTGCTGTATTCGGTGCGGAACGGCGGGATTCTGAGCACGTTTGACGCGGAGACCGGGAAGGTGTTGAAGGAAGCGCGACTGAAGGATGCAGGGGGCGAATACTATGCTTCGCCGGTGGCGGCGGAAGGACGGATTTACTTCTTCAGCAAGGACGGCAAGGCAACGGTGGTTAAAGGCGGGGCGGAATGGGAAGTGGTTTCCTCGGGGGACCTGGGCGAGCAGATCATCGCGACGCCGGCGATTGCGGACGGCCGGCTATTCGTGCGCACGGCGGGGCATCTGTACTGCTTCGGGTCGAAGTAGATTATTCTGGACTGCATGGTGCGATTGGTTCTGCTGGGTGGGGTGTCTCTGCTTGCCGCGCTGGCGGCGGAGGTTCCAGGCGAATGGCCGCGCTGGCGCGGGCCGTTCGATAACGGCACGGCGCGCGGCGCCGCCCCGTGGCGTTGGAGCGATACGGAGAACATCGCGTGGAAGATCGCAGTGCCGGGGAAGGGACATTCCTCTCCGGTTATATGGGGAGACCGCCTGTTCCTGACAACCGCCGTGCCCACCGATCCTTCGCAACCGGGGCAGGCGGCGCCGCCGGCGGGGGGCGGCGGGCGGCCGAACTTCGGGCAGGGCGCGCAGGGCGAGCAGCCCGAGCACAAGCTGATGGTCCAGGCGTACGACCGCAAGACCGGCAAGCTGTTATGGGAGAAGGTCGCGCGGACCGTGAAGCCGCACGAAGGGTATCACCGGCGGTACGGCAGCTTTGCCTCCAATTCGCCGGTGACCGACGGGAAGCGGTTGTACGTGTTCTTCGGGTCGAACGGCGTGTTCTGCTACGACCTGAACGGGAAGCTGATCTGGGAGCGGGACCCGGGCGTGAAGCTGCGCATGCGGAATGCCTTCGGGGAAGGGACGGCGGCGGTGATCGACGGTGAGACGCTGTACCTGAACTTCGACCACGAGGGAGAGTCGTTCCTGCTGGCGCTCGATAAGAACACCGGGAAGGACCGCTGGAAGGTGGACCGGAAGGAGATCAGCAACTGGGCGCCGCCGCTGGTGGTGGAACACGAGGGGCAGAGGCAGGTGGTGGTGGCCGCGCCGAACAAGGTGCGGTCGTATGACGCGAAGGACGGGAGCCTGATCTGGGAGTGCGCGGGGCTGGGAGCGAATACGATTCCGGCGCCGGTGACGGCAAATGGCATCGTGTACGTGATGAGCGGCTATCGCGACCCGAACCTGCTGGCGATCAAGCTGGGACGGAAGGGCGATCTGACGGGGACGGATGCGGTGCTTTGGTCGACGAACAAGGGGACGTCGTATACCGCCTCGCCGGTGCTCGCCGACGGCAAGCTTTACATGCTCACCGATTCGGGGATGCTGACCTGCCTGGACGCGGCGACCGGAAAGCCGTACTACGAGCGGGTGCGGCTGCCGAAGCCGTATAACTTCAAGGCATCGCCGGTGGCCATCGACGGAAAGCTGTACCTGTCGAGCGAAGAGGGCGATGTGATCGTGGTGAAGATGGGGGAGACGTTCGAAGTGCTTGCGACGAACACGTTGGCCGAGCAGAGCTTCATCGCTTCGCCCGCCGTTGCGCAGGGGGATCTGTACTTGCGGACGCAGACGCATTTGTTCTGCGTTCGGGAAGCCAAGAAGTAAGCGGCGCGCCGGAAGTGTGGAGTCGCAACGGTGACGCCCGCGACCAGACCCGGCCGTGTGCGGTTCGGCGTCTTCGTGTTCGATCAGGCGAAGCGCGAGCTCACGAAATCCGGGGTGCCGGTAAAGCTGGGATCTCATGCGGGGCGCGTGCTGGCGGCACTGCTCCGGCAGCCGGGGGCCGTCGTCACCCGGGAAGAACTGCAGCGTGAGCTCTGGCCCGCCGACACCTACGTGGAGTTCGAGGCCGGGCTGAACTCGGCCGTTCGCAAGCTGCGAAAGGCGCTGGGCGACGACGCCGACCATCCGATTTACGTCGAGACTGTGCCTCGTGCCGGCTATCGCTTCACGGCGCCGGTGCAGGCGGCGGAGGAAAGGGATGAGTCCGCCGAAGTTCCATTCGCACCGCCGCGGGCGACGCGAACCCGCTTGCCGCGACTCGCAGCGGCAATACTCGCGATCGCCCTGGTAGCCGTTGCGGCGGGAACCCTTGCTTCGCGCTTCGCCGGCGGGCGGGGGCGCTACGATGGCCCGGTCCGCCGTCTCACGCTCGACATCCCGTCGGAGCAGACGCTTCTCGGCGGCGCGGGACGGCAGGTGGCGATCGACCCTGGCGCACAATGGGTGGCCTACATTGCCAGGACCGGTAAGGAAGCCATAATCTACCGCCGCGCCCTGAGTGAGTCCACCGCCAGGCTGGTTCCCGGCACCGAAGGCGCCATCGCGCTTGTCATCTCTCCGGACAGCCGCTGGATCGCGTTCACCACGGCAACCGCCATCAAAGAAGTATCCGTGGACGGACGTGAGCTTCGAGAACTGCTGCAGAGCCCGCTTGCCCAGGACGCCATTCTTGAATGGGGAGAAGGCGGTGCGCTCTTCACGTCCTGGCCGCATCGCGACCCGGCGGAGGCCGGGTCCGCGATTCACGTCCTCGACCGCGGCAGCGCCCGCCTTCGACGCCTCTCCTCGCGCGTCACCGACTGGCCATATCCTGAATTCCACCTCCCCGCACAACTGTTGCCGGGCGGCGAAACTCTTCTGTTCGGCGTCGTCGGCTCGCCGTCCCAGCGCTCTGTCGCCGCACTCTCGCTGAAGGACGGGCGTAGCCGCATCGTGATGAATCGGGCCATGGGAGGCGAGTACGTGCCGACGGGTCATCTTCTCTACCACTGGGGTGAGAGTCTCTATGCCGCTCCCTTCGATCCCCAGACCCTCGAGGCGGAAGGCCGCGGCGCGGTGGTGCTGGAGAGGGTGGCGCGCCGCGGGTGGACCGGCGCGCAAGCCAGTTTCTCTCCTGACGGTACGCTCGCCTACGTGCCCGCGCCGCCCCGCGAGATGCGGGAACTGGTGTGGGTGGACCCTTCGGGCCGCGAGACCAAAATCCCGGCGCCCCCCGCGGAATACGTTCCGCTCGACATCTCGCGCGATGGAAACAGCCTGCTGATTGCCCGCCAGGATACCGCCGAGCAATGGACTTTCTGGCTGGTGGATGCCTCTGGCCGGAACTGGACGCGGGTGGCCGAGCAGTGGCAGAACGATGTGAGCGCCCTCTTCTCGCCTGACGGAAAGCAGGTGGCGCTGGCTGGTTCCACCGGCGAGAACAGCGGCCTCGGCCTCAGTATTCTTTCGGTTGACGGCAAGCCACAGTCGTTTGTGGACACGCCCTATGGCGTGCATCCGCAGCAATGGTCCACAGCGCTGGGCGGCGTCGTTGCCCTGGTCAACCCTGCGCCGCGAACAGTAGTGGACATTGCTTTGGTGAAGGGCGGAGCGGCGGCTCCCCGGACGATCGTCGGAGACGCGGGGTACCAATCGCAGGCGGCAGTTTCTCCCGATGGCCGCTGGCTCGCCTATGTCGAAGGCGCCCCCCATACCGGCGCCGTCATTGTGCGTGGCATCGGCGACGGCGCGGTCGCACGGATCCCCGGGCTTGGCCAGGGACCGCTGTGGCGCCCGGACGGCCGCGCCCTTTACTTCCGCCGCGGCGATCAGGTGCTCACCGCTCCCTTTGACCCGGCGAGCCATCGTCTCGGAAGTCCCCAAGTCCTGTTTGAGGGCCGCTATGTCCGAAACACCTTTTGGAACCGCCGGTACTGCATGAGCCCGGACGGCTCCCGGTTCCTCTTCGCACGCTCGCTGGAGAGCCGGGAGCCGCCTCGCAGGATTGAAGTGGTGATCAACTGGTTTTCCGAAGTGGAGAAGCTGGCCGGGCGGTCCCGCGCGCGCTGACCTTGCGCCTCCACGCCATCGCCGCCGCTCCCGCCGCCACGAGCAGCGCTGAGCCGGGCTCGGGCACCGGCGCCACTTCCACCGTCACCGGAAGGTCCACGAAACTGCTCGTAGTCTGGCAGAACCCGCAGGTCAAAGGGTCGTCGGAGAAGCCCTCGTAGAGCACCCGCAGGATCGCCTGGTTCACCGCCCCCGGGGGCGCGAAGGCGTCGATCGCATAGTTTGCGAAGCCCGTCGCCGGCCCGCTAAACGTCAGCACCCAGTCCGGCGCGCCGGGCGCCAGGGAGAAGTTGACCGGCCCCCCCAGCCCTCCCGCAATGTCGATGTAGGTTCCAATCAGCGGGCTTGATTCGTTATACAGGAACGTCCCGCTGAGCGAGATCCACTCGCTGCTGTCGGCCTGGACTGTCGCGCTCCAGCCCGTCGTCCGTCCCGCGTACCCGCGAATGCCCGCGGAGTTCAGAGTGATCAGAGGCGCCGCGCCGGCAATGGCCAGCGCGGCGGTGTAAAGCAGCGTCATGCGCAGTATGTTCATGTCGTTCCTCACTTAGCGGAAGAGGGTCAGTGTCGTGCTGCCCGCCGGCCTGCCGTTCGCCGTCAGGTTGACCGTGAACCGCACGCGGGTGGCCGTGGCCGGCCATGTGAAGACCACGTTCGCCGCTGCCAGTTGATTCGGGCCGATGTCCCCGAGCGAGATGGGCGCCGGCGTCGCCAGTCCGACCACTCCCGAGCCGCTCACCACCTGAATGCCTGAGATGCTCGCGATCTGCGCCTGCAGCGCCACCGCCGCACTCAGATTGCGGACCTGCAACGGCACCGTCCTCTGGCCCGCCCCCGGCCCATCCGTCCGTGGCAGGTTGCTCGCCGCCGCCAGCACCGGTTCGCCGGAAGGCCCGAAGTTCGCCACTACCGTGCGCGCAGCGCTCATGACCACGGCCTGCGGATTGGCCGGGCCCGTCAATGCGCCGGTGAAGCCCGTGAACGCGAACCCCGGATTCGGCGTGGCGCTGACGTTCACCGTTGTGCCCTCGCGATACCAGCCGCCGCCGCTCACCGTACCGCCGCTCTCCGGCGCCGATGACGCCGTCAGCAGGAAGTGGCGGTCATACTGAATCGCGAGTGACAGCGCCGCCCCGGGCCCGACCAGCGTCTGCGTCTGTCCGCCTCCGTTGCTCCAGGAGGCAAACTGCCACTGCACGCCGGGCGATTGCGGCACGGTGGGCGGCGCCTGAACTGTGTAGGACTCGCCGGGCACCCAGGGAAGGGTTGCGGGCAGCGGGTGGGTGGTTCCATTGACGACGACGCTTGCGCCGGGGGCGTTCGCGGTGATTGTCACGTTGACTGGCTGAACGCGGCTGAACATCGCCACTACGGAACGAGGTCCGTTCATAGCGAGCTGCCGGGGATTCGGCACACCGGCGAGAGCGCCCTGCCAGCCGACGAAGGTGTGCTGCGGCGCGGGTGCCGCCTGCAACTGTACGAGGGTTCCGGGCGCGTAGAAGCCGTCGGGGGAGGACGGGGTGACCGCCACCGTGCCTGACAGCGGAGGCGCGACATCGGCCGATAACTGGTGTTCGGTACGGAACCTGGCCTCCAGCGGGCCTCCGTTCACGTCGGACTGGAACGGCAACACGGCAGTGGGGTTCGAGATCCCCGGACGGAACCACTCCAGGAAGCTGTACCGCGTCCCATTGACAAGCTGAGGAGTCGGCGCCTGCACCTGGTGCATGGTGCCGGGTTGCCAGACGAACTCCGCGGGCGTCACGGTGGCGACGCCATCCACCAGCACGGTCCGCCCGAGGGGCTGGCTGGTTACGGTTACCGGATTGACGACGGTGAAGGTGACCGGGATGTTGACGGCAGGCGCCAGCGGGGAGTTCACGGTGACGGTCCCCGTGTGGGTCCCCGGCATCAACCCCGTCCCGTCCAGCGCGACTACCAGCACAGCCGGCGTCCGGTCGGAGCGCAATGACGCGCCCAGCCACGGCCGGTTGGTGGTTACGGTCACCGGGACGCCTTTATCCGACAGCGACGTCACCGCCCCATCCACGCTCACCACGGACGGCTTCGCCCAGCGTTCGATCTGTGCGGGACTGGCGGCGATGGTGGTCTGCACGTACAGCGTGAACGGATACTCCAGGGATCCGAAACCGGCGGGAGTCCGGTCATCGCGCACGCTCGCCACGCAGTTGTAGGCGCCGTCTTCCAGGTTCCGCACTGCGTCCGTCAGGCGCAGCGTGAGGGTGGCTCCCGCGAGTGAGGCTCTCGCCCAGTCGCAGTTTGCGATCTGAACGGCCGGGTTGGTCGCGAGCCCCGTGATCGTTACTGTGCCGGGAGCTGGAACGCTGCCGCCTCGGACCATAGTGAAGCTGGTTGCGGAAGGATTGGCGGAAATCCGCGGCACGTTCGTAATCGCCACCGGTTCCGTCTCCCCGGGCGTGTTGCCCGCGTCGCCGTTGTAAGACGCCACGTAGAGATGGGTGCCGGGCGCCAGATTGCGTGTCTCCTCCCGGAACAGCCCCCGGTTCAGTTGCCCGGCGAGAAGCAAGTCGTAACCGGAAGTCACGCCGTTCCGTTGCTGCAGGCGATGGATGGTCACACCGCCCGTCGGGTTCAGCCCCGTCACGCGGACGCTGATTGACGCAGGCTCCCCCTCCCTTGCCGGCGCATCGAGGCTCAGCGACACGTTCGAGAGGGCGAACACTCGCAGCGTGAACGTGAGGTTCACTGCCTCGGCGCGCTGCCCGAACTCCACCCTAAGATCGGTCGACGCGGTGTACTCGCCCGGCGGGAGCGACAGCGCGGCAGGAGCCACGGAAACCGATAGAGTGGCCTCTCCGGACGCGATGGGCCCGAAGGGCGCCTGCACCGTGATGGGTGCGTTGCCGCGCAGCGGGCCGACGATGATTGACGCATTGGGCGCGGTGGTCATTTGGAGCTGCTGCGCTTCGGGCAGCGGTCCGCCGGGGTTCATGCGGAATCGGAAGTCGTTGTTGGTCACCGATACCCGTGGTTCACGGACCAGCGAGTAGCCCAGCCAGACATCGCTCCCCGCCGCCACCTCCTTCAGCTGCCGGTTCTGCCAGGCGTTCCAGGGGTGAACGAAGGCGTACTCCGAACCGAACTCCTCGGCGCACCGGGCGTCGGCAAGCTGCCGGTTCCAGGGGATCTGCGAAGAGGAGATGCGCCACTCGCGGTCCTGCCTT
Organism: Bryobacteraceae bacterium; assembly: GCA_033763935.1. Taxonomy (GTDB): domain Bacteria; phylum Acidobacteriota; class Terriglobia; order Bryobacterales; family Bryobacteraceae; genus DALYJJ01. The sequence continues at coordinate 24,707 of JANRJO010000025.1, read as the reverse complement.
GTGCTTCCGGGCAGGAACAGCTTGCCGCACGCCAGCGGCAGCACCGTGGAACTGGGCCGCGACACCCAGCGGCCGCTCGCGCCCTCGAGCATCGCCGGCCCCGCCTCACCGCGGTCTCCGGACTTCCAGCTCCAGACCATTGCCTCCAGCCGGCGGTCCGGCGGCGACTCGCGTTGTTCGACGTTGAGCCCGTTCCCGAGCGCCCCGAGAAAATCGAGGCCGATCACCGCTACGCCGCAGTTCGCCGCCCGCGCCACAATGTCTTCCCAGAACATGCCCGTGTACGTGTCGCCCGTGGCATTCGTCCACTTGGCGCGACCCTCGGCCGTGTCCCACCAGTTCAGCGGGAAGAGGGCGCTGCGCGTGGCCGGCGTCATGCCGTCGTCCCCCTTGCATTGGAAGAAGTCCTGCTTGAGCGGGTAGTTCGATGCCTGCACGCGCCCCTCGGCGCGCCACACCCATGTCGTATTGGAGGGAATGGAGTTGTGCATGGCAAGGATCACCTGCTTGCCCGCGTTGCGGATCTCCTGAATCGTGGGCCAGCGGCCGAAATTCTGAGCAAGGGGCGCCGGATACACGCGATGGCCAAGGTATCGCTCAATCTCCCCGTAGAGCAGTTGCTGCTGGCCCGCCAGTTCGCCGTCGTCGAGCTTGATGTACAGGATCTGTCCGGGATTCGCGTCGAGCCAGTTCGCAATCTCTCTCAACACAAACCCGAACAGCCGGTTGCCGTAACCCGGCAGCGTGCAGAAGTTGGTGTTCGACGCGTGGCACACCCGCACGGCGTTCTCATACCCCGGCTGCGCGAAAAACTTCGGATCCAGTTCGATATGGCGGACGCCCAATTGCAGCTGGTCGTAGATGGAGTAGAAGTGATTGGTGTAGAGAGGCGACTCGAAGCCTTGCAGCACCGAGGAGTACGCGTTATGGCTCGCCGGCCAGAGAATGAAGTTGATTGGACTGTCCTTGCCGATGCGGTAGAGCTGGTCCTCGAGCGCCCACTGCGCCCAGCTGATATTGCGCGGAATGAGGTTCCGCCCCTTTGCCCGGCAGATCCCGTCCACCGGCTCGAGGTCATAGTCGCACCGGCGGTCTGTCCCCATCCGCATGTTGGTTCGTTCCCAATCGGTGATCTTGCAGGTGCGCTGGTTCAAGTCGCCGCAGTCGTACGTACGCTGGCCCAGCAGGGCGAACGCACCTGTGAGTAGGAAGCCAAGCACGCGGAGCTTCAGTGTCATGAGGGCGAGCGTAAGGGACCGGCGCCCTCCGTCGCGGTGATTCCGCGCTGATTCGGATATAACGGCGGAATCTATTGAATAGCGAACAGTTGTATACTTTTGTGTACCGGTTCTGAATGATTGTTTTTGGCCCCTGGACCTTCGACCCGAGCGGAAGCGTTTTGCTCCGGGGCGCGGTGCGCTTCCGCGTTCCGCCGCAGGCGGCGTCGCTGCTCCTCCTGCTGCTGCGGCAGCCGGGCGAACTGCTCACCCGCGCACGACTGAGGGATGCGCTGGGTGGGAGCCGTCAGGGCCGGAACCTGGACCTGAGCCTGAACAGCGCCATCCGCCGTTTGCGGGCCTTGTTGCTGGACACGGGAAAGCAGCCGCGGTATGTACAGACGGTGCCGGGACAGGGCTACCGCTTTATTGCGCCGGTGCAGGTGAACGCTCCCGAACCGCCGCCCCCTCCCGCCGCCGGGCCGGCGGTATTGCCACGTCTTTGGCGGCCGCTGTCCCGCCTGTGGGAGGCGATCCGCTTGTGGCGACGGGTCCCCGAGGACCGGGCGTCTACTCTTCGAACTTCAGTTGACGCGCGTCGCGCTCCCGCCCCGTGGGCTGGGCGAGACCGGCATACAGAGCCGGCCGGCGCGCCTGCATCCACGCGCGGCCCGTCGAATCCGGCAGGAGCGACCCGCACAGGCGGGCCGTGACCATGTCGTCGCCGGCCTTCCTGGATTCGGCGAGGATTCGTCCGTAAGGGTCGAGGATCATCGCGTTGCCGGTGCGGATTTCGTCGTCGTCCACGCCGATGCCGTTTGCGAAGACGAGGAAGATGCCGTTGTCGTGCGCGCGGCTGGGCAGCCAGCGCATCAACCAGGCGCGGCCCTTGTCGCCGAGGAGTTCGTCCTCGATGGCTTCCGGATTCTCGCGGCGCTGGTCCCAGACGCTCCGTTCGATGACACCCATCAGGTGCGGATTGCGCGTCCGGCAGCCCCCGGTCTGATGGGGCGCCAGCAAAACATCCGCGCCCTCCAACGCCGTCAGCCGCACGTTCTCGAAGATGTTGCAGTCGTAGCAGATCAGGACGCCCATGCGGACGCCGTGAGGGGTATCGAAGACGGTGTACTCGTCGCCGCTCGAAATGGCGTCGTGCTCGAAGGCGTGGAGTTTGCGGTGGCGGTGGAGCCCGCCGTCAGGAGTTGCCACCAGGTACGAATTGTAGAGCCGGCCATCGTCGGCGGCTTCGACGAACCCCGCCCCGATCGTCATGCTGTGGCGCCGGGAGAGTGCGGAAAGCTCCTTCGCGATCGGTCCCGTAAATGCCGGCTCCGCGAGGCCGCGTAGCGCCTGCGGCGTCAGGTTGCGTAGAAACCAATAGCCGGTGACACAGCACTCTGGGAACACCAGCAGGTCCACCTTACGCGTGGCTGCCTCCGCAATGAAACCGCGCATGGTCGCCAGGTTCGCTTGCTTGTCGCCGGCGGCGGCCTCGAACTGAACGGCGGCGGCCGTGATGTCGTTCATGCCAGGATCGGTTGTACGACGTGGCCGTGCACGTCCGTCAGGCGGAAGTCGCGGCCGGCATGGCGGAAGGTGAGGCGGGTATGGTCGAAGCCGAGCAAGTGCAGGATGGTCGCGTGGAAGTCGTGAACGTGCACTTCGTTCTCCCCGACCTTCGCCCCCATCTCATCCGATGACCCGTACGCAATGCCGGGCTTCACGCCCGCGCCCGCCATCCACGTGGAGTAGACGTTCACATGGTGGTTGCGGCCTTCGGGGCTGTCCGGCCACGGCGATCGCCCGAACTCGGAACTCCAGACGACGAGGGTATCGCTCAACATGCCGCGCCCTTTGAGGTCGCGCAGCAGGCCATAGATGGCGCGGTCGATGTTCTTCGCCAGCGGCTCGTGCGTCTTCATGTTGCCGTGCGCGTCCCAGTTGTTGGACGCGCCGACATCGATGAGTTCGATGAAGCGCACGCCGCGTTCCGCGAGACGGCGGGCGACGAGGCACTGCCACGCGAAGCCTTTCGTCGAGCCCCGTTCCAGCCCGTACAACTCGAGCGTGGCGTCGGATTCCTTCGAAAGGTCGAGCACTTCCGGCATCTCCATCTGCATGCCGAAGGCAGTCTCGAAGGATTTGATGCGGGCCGCCAGCCGGGGGTCCCCGGGGCGGGCGATCTGGTGCTTCTTGTTGAAGCGGTCGAGCAGGCCGAGTTCGAGTTTCTGGAGGTCGGCGGTGGGCGCGCGGCGCGCCAGGTTGGGGACGGGGTCCGCGCCTGGGGTGACGAGGGTGCCCGCATGAGCGCCGGGCAGAAAGTCGGACGACCAGACCTGCGCGCCGGAATAGGGAAGCGCGGGCGCGAGGACGACGAAGGACGGCAGGTTGCGATTCTCGGTGCCAAGCCCATAGCTCACCCACGAGCCGATCGACGGCCGCGCAAACGTTACGGAGCCGGTGTGGACCCCGAGCGTGGCCTGCGCGTGGTCATTGTGGTCGCCTCGCATGGAGCGGATCAGGCAAATGTCGTCCATGGATTTGCGGATCCACGGGAAGAGGTCGCTCACCTCCGTGCCGCAATCCGATTCGCTCTTGAACTCCCAGAACGGCGCCAGGTACGGCCGGTTGTTCGGCGCCTTCTTGCCCGCCTTCGCCGCGGCGATGAGGGCCGGCTTCGGGTCGAAGGTGTCGACGTGCGAGACACCGCCGCTCGAGAAGAGGAAGATCATGCGCTTCGCTTTGGGTTCGAAGTGCGGCGCGCGCGGCGCAAGCGCGTCGCCGGTATCGGCGAAGCAGTGCTGCAGGATGGCGGGCAGCACGGCGGAGCCGGCGACCATTGAGCGGACCATTTCACGGCGCGTCCACATGATGAACCTCTAATCCACGAAGAAGAACTCGTCGCTCGAAAGCAGCGCGCGGAGGTAGCTGGCAAGGGCGGCCCGCGGTTTCTGCTCGTCCGGCAGGGGAGAGTCTTTCAGCGCCAGCTTCGCGCTCAGGAGATACTGCGTGCCTTGCGCAATCTCGAGCGGCGTCGCCGGCCGGCCGAGCGCAAGGCGGTGCGCGTGCTGCAGCCGCGACGGCGTATCGCTATGGGCCATGCCGACGCGCACCGCCAGCGCGTCCGCCTGCTGGTGCACGAACTCGCTGTTGGTCAGCGCGAGGGCCTGCAAGGCCGTCACGCTTTCGCTGCGCGCCGCGGTAGACGCGTTGGGGTCTGCCGCATCAAACAATTCGAGCAGCGGATGTTTCCGCAGCCGCTGCTGCATCAGGTACACGCTGCGCTGGTTGTGGTCGTAGCGCGCGAAGAACTGCCGGTGCTGCGTGTAGGTCCATTCGTGCAGCTTCGGAAACGGGTGTGCCCCGCCGGGCGTGGGGTCCAGCTGACCGCTCACCGCCAGCATGGCGTCGCGAATCTCCTCGGCCTGCAAACGCCGCCGGTTCGCCCTCCACAGATACGTGTTGTTCGGGTCCTTCTCGGCGTTCGCCGCGATGTGCGCGCTCGCCAGGCGATAGGCGCGCGACGTCAGCATCAGCTTGTGCATGGCCTTCACGGAGTAGTTCGATTCTGCAAAGCGCGCCGCCAGCCAGTCGAGCAGCTCCGGATGCGAGGGCGCTTCGCCCCGCACGCCGAAATCGTTCGGAGTCGGGACGAGCCCCTTCCCGAAGTGCCATTGCCAGATGCGGTTCACCATCACCCGCGCCGTCAGGGGATTTTTCGGATCGGTGATCCAATCGGCCAACTGGCGGCGCCCGCTGCCGATCTCCTCCGCGATGGTTCCGCCGCCGAGCACGGTCAGCCAGCCGCGCGGCGCTTCTTCGCCCTGAATGCGGGGGTCGCCCTTGTAGTGCATGCGCGCGTTCCTGCCGATGCCCTCTTTGACGGCGTACGCTTTCGGAACATCGGGCGGAGCGATTTCAATACTCAGCGCTTCCGCGTTCAGCTTCTTCAGCTCTTCGCGCGCGGTCGGCCGGAAACGGCCCTCGCCGAACCGGAGGAAGCGGATGTCCTGATGGACGCCGCGGAGCCGCGTCTCCCAATCGTCAATCCGTTTCTGGTCCGCTGCCCCTCGCAGGGCGACGTAGTCGTGCGGCCGCGGGAACGTCTCCACCCCGGGGAACGTGTAGACCGTCGAATCGAAGATGCCGTACCAGCCGAAGTAGTCGGTCTGCGGGATGGCGTCAAATTTATGATCGTGGCAGCGGGCGCAGGAGACGGTGAGCCCGAGCATCGCCTTACCGACGTTGTCGATCGTGTCGTCGATCGTGAGGTGATGCTCGGTCTTGTTGGAGGCGAAGCGCCGCGAGAGCGCGATGTAACTCGTCGCGACCAGCTTGGCCTGCCGGTCTTCGTCGTCCTTATACGGGAGCACATCGCCGGCGAGTTGCTCGCGGAGAAACTCCAGGTAGGGCTTATCGTTGCGGAAGGCCTGGATCACCCAGTTGCGGTAGCGCCACGCGTCGGGCACCGGAAAGTCGGAGTTGCAGCCCGCCGTGTCAGCGTACCGCACCACGTCCAGCCAATGCCGCCCCCACTTCTCGCCGTAAGCCTGCGAGCCCAGCAACCGGTCGATTAACTTCTCGTAGGCGCCCTCCGAGGTGTCCGCAAGGAACGCCTGCATCTCGGCTGGGGTCGGCGGAAGACCTGTGAGGTCGAAGGTGACGCGGCGGAGCAGCGCGCGCTTCGATGCCAGGCCGGCCGGCGTCAGCCCTTTCTCGTCGAGCTTCGATTTGATGTAGCGGTCGATGCCGTTGGCGGACCACTGCGGGTCCCTCACCGCCGGCGGCGGGAGGTCTTTCACCGGCTGATAGGCCCAGTGACGTCGAGCTTTCTCAAAGTCGTAGACCGCCGGCAGCGGAGCGGCTTTGCCGTCGCGCGGGTCCGGCGCGCCCATCTTGATCCAGGCTTCGAAGTCGGCGATGACTTCGGGGGGCAGTTTCTCGCCCGGCGGCATCTTGAGATGGCCCGTGTGACGGATGGCAGGCAGCAGCACCCCTTCGTTCGCCTTCTCCGGCACGATCGCGGGCACACCGGACGCACCGCCGCGGCGCATGCCTTCGCGATTATCGAGGGACATGCGGCCCCGCAAAGGCTTCGACGCGGCGCTGTGGCAGGCGTAGCACTTCCTGGCGAGGACCGGCCGGATCTTTTTCTCGAAGAACTCGAGGCCGTCGGGGGGAGGGGCTGCGGGAACGGGGTCGGCGAGCAGGGTGGGGAGGAGGACTGCGGTGAGAGCCAGTAAGCGGAAGCCCGCCATGGTTACTGAATATACACCTTTGCGGTGTGTTTCGGTAGCGTTACCCGGCCGCGGTTTTCCTGGACTGATCACGGGCGGGGCTTTTTCCGGCGGTGGCGATATCGTAAGCGGCCATTTTGCGGTAGAGGGTCATACGGGAGCAGTTGAGGGTGCGTGCAGCGCGGGACTTGTTCCAGCCGGCCTGCTCCAAGGCCGCGAGGAGGCGCGTGCGGTCGGCGGGAGCGCCGCCCTCGACGGTGGTACATCGAGGAAAGAACCACGACGGAAGGTCCCGGGATTCGAGCATCCCTTCGCGCTTTGAAACGAGCGAGGCCTCGAGGACGTTGCGCAATTCGCGGATGTTGCCGGGCCAGGTATGGCGGCGGAGGGCAGCGAGGGCGGTTTCGGCGCAGCCCGCGACGGCGGTGTGGAGCGAGTCGTTCAGCCCGCGCAGCAGGTGGGCGCAGAGGAGAGCGAGATCTTCCAGGCGCTCGCGGAGGGGCGGCACGGCCACGCGGCAGACGCCGATGCGGTAGTAGAGGTCGGCACGGAACGCTCCTCGCTCCACCAGGCGGCCGATGTCCTCATTCGTGGCGGCGATGACGCGTACGTCAACAGGGCGGCTGTCCTGCGCGCCGAGGCGATCAATGCGACGGGTTTCGAGGGCGCGGAGGAGCTTGGCTTGAGCGAGGGGGGACAACTCGCCGATTTCGTCGAGGAAGAGAGTGCCGCCATCGGCGAGGATGAATCGGCCGTCGCGGGTGGAGACCGAACTGGTGTAGGCTCCGCGCTCTGCGCCAAAGAGCTCGCTCTCGAGCAGCGTGTCGGGGATGGCCGCGCAGTTGACGGCGACGAAACGGTGGCAGCGGCGGGCACTCAGGGCGTGCAGCGCCTGCGCGACGAGTTCCTTGCCAGTCCCGGTTTCGCCGGTAATGAGCACGTTGGTGCTGGTGGTGGCCAATTGACGCAGGTAGTCGCGGATGTGTTGCACGGCGCGGCTCCTGCCGACGAAGATCCGCGCGAGATCCGGGGTCTCCGGCGGCGGCGGCTGGGGATCGGCGAGAGCGCTCGACAGCGCCGCCAGGTTGCAGCCCTCGGCGAGCAGCAGCGCCGCGTGGTGACCAGCCGAGCGGATCTCCCGGACCCACTCCAATGCGCGGTCCGTTCCGGCCGAGTGGTCAGCGACGAGGAGGGCGTGAGGTGCGCGCTCGAGGAGCGCGATCGCTTCTGCGGCGTTCGTTGCGGGAAGGACGCGGCCACCGCCTTTACCGACTTGCTGGGCAACGCGGCGGCGCACAGAGCCACGGTCATCAAGAACGATTACGGTACGTTCGGACAACGCCTCCTCCCAGCGTTAGGCCCCTTCGCACTCTATGTGTCTTGGAAGAATGACACAGAAAGTTTCCTTAATCAAGGCAAAATCGGGCGTCCCGCGGACGTAAACTCAGTTAACCGAATTGCTGCAAGGGTGAAATACCACGAGCGCTCTTGTCGGCAGAAACACGGTGCGCCGAGAGAGGGGATAGCTCCTCGCCCGGAGTGGTGGACGCGGGGCGGCTGCGGAAATTCAGGCGGGAGAAATGCTTAATCTACGGGTTAATACAGGTGGAGGACGACGGGGCGGCGCAATGCGGCGCACGCGTTTGCGGGGGAGCCAGGACTCAGGTCCCGGTACTCGTGCCCGGGGGCTTCGTTTGACGCCCTTTGCCGGGGTCCGATAGACTGAAAAGCTTGGTCGTTCCCCATCTGGTCCCGCCGGCTGTCCCTGGACGCTAGGTGACATCTTCGGAGTAGAGCAGGGGGATGGAGTCGTGTCTCAGGAGGGAGAAGGAAAGTGGCAGAAGGGCTCAGGCACATATTTACGTCGGAATCGGTAACGGAAGGCCATCCCGACAAGATGGCGGATCAGATCTCGGATGCGGTGTTGGACGCTGTGCTGGCGGACGACCCGACGGGCCGCGTGGCATGCGAGGTGCTGGTCACCACAGGCATCTGCGTGGTGGCGGGCGAAATCACGACCAAGACATACGTGGATGTCCCGACGCTGGCGCGGAAAGTAATCGCGGACATCGGCTACACCGACGCTGCCTTTGGATTCGACGCAAAGACCTGCGGAGTCCTGAACACCATCCAGGCACAGTCGCCTGACATTGCGATGGGGGTGGACACGGGCGGCGCGGGCGACCAGGGCCTGATGTTCGGTTACGCGTGCAACGAGACGGACGAGTTGATGCCTCTGCCGATCATCCTCGCGCACAAGCTGGTGCGGAGGTTGAGTGACGCGCGGCGCAGCGGCGAGGTGAACTTTCTCCGGCCGGACGGCAAGAGCCAAGTGAGCGTGGAGTACGCGAACGGGAAGCCGGCGCGGGTGGACGCAGTGGTGATCTCGACGCAGCACCACGATTCGGTTTCGACCGAGGAACTGCGGAAGACGGTGCGCGAGGCGATCATCGACAAGGTGATACCCGCAAACATGGTGGACGAGAACACCAAGTACCACATCAACCCCACAGGCCGGTTCGTCATCGGCGGGCCGCACGGCGACACGGGGTTGACGGGGCGCAAGATCATCGTCGACACCTATGGCGGCATGGGGCGCCATGGTGGCGGGGCGTTCTCGGGCAAGGATCCGACAAAGGTGGACCGCTCGGCGGCGTACATGGCGCGCTACGTGGCGAAGAACCTGGTAGCGGCCGGGTTCGCTTCCCGATGCGAAGTTCAGCTGGCGTACGCGATTGGCGTGGCGGATCCGGTGTCGATCAACGTGAACACGTTCGGGACCGGGGTGGTAGACGAAGAGCGGATGGTCGAGTTGGTGCGCGCGCACTTCCCGCTCACACCGAAGGGAATGATCGAGCACCTCCGGCTGCGGCGGCCGATCTACCGCGCCTCTGCTGCGTTCGGCCATTTCGGGCGCACAGAAGACAGTTTCAGCTGGGAGAAGACGGACAAGGCGGACGGTCTTCGTGAAGACGCCCGCATCACCGCGACCGCCGCTCGCGGCTAAGAGCCTCTCCAGGAGGTGGCAATGTCGGCAAACGCTCAACCGGGCGTGAATCATGACATTCGCGACCCGGCGCTGGCGGAAGCCGGCCGGCGGCGCGTCGACTGGGCTCACCTGTCGATGCCCGTCCTGCAGGCGGTCCGGAAGCAGTTCATCAAGTCTCAGCCGCTGGTGGGCAGGCGCGTCGGCGCCTGTCTGCACGTAACCGCCGAGACGGCCAACCTGGCGATCACGTTGCGGGATGGGGGCGCGGAAGTAGTGCTGTGCGCGGCGAACGCGGATTCGACGGACGATGAAGTGGCGGCGGTGCTGGTGAAGGACTACGGCATCGCCACGCACGCCGTCCGGGGCGCAGACCGCGAGACGCAGCGCCGGCACTGGGACGCGGTGCTGGAGACCGCGCCGCAGGTGACCCTCGACGACGGCTGCGACCTGATCGGGCGGTTGCACACTGCACGGCAGGACCGGCTAAGCGGGGTGCTCGGGGGAACGGCGGAGGGGCTGCGCGGAGCGGCGGCGGAGGCTGTCCAGTATCCGGTGATCGCGGTCGACGGCTCGGTCACGAAGAGGATGTTCGACAATCAGCTCGGAACCGGGCAATCCACTATCGATGCCATTCTGCGGGCGACCAACCTGCTGCTCGCAGGGCTGACGGTGGTGGTGGCGGGCTACGGTCCCGGCGGGCGAGGCATTGCGGCCAGAGCGCGCGGCCTGGGGGCGAACGTGCTGGTGACCGAAGTGGATCCGCTGCGCGCGCTGGAAGCGGCAATGGACGGGTTTCGCGTGATGTCAATGACGCTCGCGGCCGAGCAGGCGGACCTGGTGGTGACGGCGACGGGGAACAAAGCGGTGCTGGCGCGGGAGCACTTCGAGAAGCTGAAGAACAACGCGATTCTCTGCAACGCCGGCCATTCGAGCGTGGAGATCGACACGGAGGCGCTGGAGCGGATGGCGTCGGCGCGGCGCGAGGTGCGGCGGCACGTGGAGGAGTACGCGTTGCGCGATGGGCGGCGGGTATATGTACTTGCGGCCGGCCGGCTCATCAACCTGGCGACGGGGGAGGGCCATCCGGCGTCGGTAATGGATGTCAGCTTCGCGACGCAGGCGCTTGCCGTGGAGTACCTGGTGAAGCACTATGCGACGCTCGAGAGACGGGTGCACGCGGCGCCCGCGGAAATCGACCGGCAAGTTGCGAAAATGAAGCTGGAGTCGATGGGCGTACGGATCGACCGGCTCAGTCTCGAACAGGAAAAGTACCTCTCGGACTGGCCTCAAGGATACTGAGTTACAGACATGCCACTGATTGAAGGATGCCGGTACGGCCTCGACGTCGAGGTTCCGGTGAATGAGATTGATGAAGAGACGGAACGGGTGGTGGAGCAGATCCGCCAGAAGGTGAAGCTGCCAGGCTTTCGCCCGGGCAAGGCGCCGGCGAGCCTGATCCGGCAGCGCTTCGACACGGACATCCGGCAGGAAGTCCTTGAGAAGCTGGTGCCCAAGGCTCTGCAGCGGCACTTTGAGGACGAGCACCTCAACGTCGTGGGCACGCCCAGCATCAAGGACGTGCACTTCCACAAGGGTGAGCCGCTGCGCTTCAAGGCGGAGTTCGAGGTGGCGCCGGAGATTGAACTGGGGCAGTACCGGGGTCTGCCGGTAGTGTACAAGCAGCCCGAAGTCAGCGAGGAGGACGTGGATCAGCGGCTGAGCGCGCTGCGTGACCAGAAGGCGGAGTACATCAATATCGACCCGCGGCCGGCGGAAGCGGGAGATTTCGCGGTGGTATCGCTCGAGAGCGTCGCCGGCGTGGAAGGTGAGCCGATCAAGCAGGACGAACTGATGCTGGACCTGGGCGGTGAGCAGACGCTGGCCGGGTTCAAAGACAACCTGGTGGGGATGACGCCGGGCGAAGAAAAAGAGTTCGAGGTCACCTATCCCGAAGATTACGGGCACGAGCGGCTCTCCGGGAAGACGGTGCGGTTCCTGGCGCGGCTGAAAGGGCTGCGGCGGAAGGAACTGCCGGAACTGAACGACGATTTCGCCAAGGATATGGGCGACTTCACAGACTTGGCCGACCTGCGGGAGAACGTCCGGAAGGCGATCTTCCGGGAGCGGGAGTACGAAGCGCAGGAGGAGGCGAAGACGAAACTGATCGACACCCTGGTGACTTCGCATGAGTTCCCTGTGCCGGAAGCGTACGTGGAGCGCCAGATCGAGCTGTCGGTGGAGCAGAAACTACGGCAGTTCCAGGCCGCCGGGATGGACGTGCGGAACCTCCAACTGGACTGGGAGAAGGTGAAATCGTCGCAGCGGGACAAGGCGGTACACGACGTCAAGGCAACGCTGCTACTCGACAAGATCGCGATCACCGAGAGCATCGATCCGACGCAGGACGAGGTGGACCGCGAGGTTCACCGGGCGGCCAAGCAGGAGCGCCAGCCTGCCGCCGCGGTTCGGATGCGGATGGAGAAGGACGGGACGCTGCGGCGGATTGCGTCGAGCATCCGGACGGCGAAAACGCTCAATTTTCTGTTCGAGCAGGCCACCAAGACGGCGGAGTAGGCGCGGAGGGGGCGGCGACGGGGGGTCGGCCGCTCATTTTGCGACTTCTTTCCGTACCCGTGCATCACTTTACGTGCTACCATAAAAGTGCTTCATGGACCGCCTCGCCTGTCACAGGTCCGAATCCCGCAACGGAGTTAACAACCCCTCAGAATGAGTTCTACCGTTTTCCTCGGAAATCTCCCCTCGTGGGTGACTGCGGACGATATCCGTTCGTGGCTCGCCGCCGAGAACCTCGTAGCCGACAACATCAAAGTCATCCGCAACCCCGAAACCCAGGAATCCAAGGGCTTCGCTTTCATTGAGGCGCCGAACACCGAAGAGATGAACTCCATCATCAAGCGGTTCGATCGCGCCCCGCTGGAAGACCGCATCCTCCGCGCCAACCCCGCCCAGCCGCCCAAGTCGAAGACCGCCGCCCCGAAGAACGGGCTCGTCGCCGGTGTACCTGCCGGTCCCCGCACGGACTCCGACGCGCAGCGCTCCCGGCGCGGCGGCAAGAAGCACAAGCGTCCTGACAGCCGTCCCCAAACCGCATTTGCCGAAGAACTAGCCAAGGCCCTGTAGCCCGCTCCGGTCCGAAGCCGGAGCGGTTCCCCGTCCGCACTCATACTCTCCGATTCAACCCACCGCCCATCCGGAAACGGGTGGACGTGTGCCTCGCCCTGCGAGTGCTCGCGCCGCCGTCAGAACCCACCACTCCTTCTACCGGTGCTATACTTTAGGCCGGAAATTCGCCTCCAGGTGGAGGATTGACAAGACGTAGCCATTTTGTTGCGGCGCTGCCGGCCCCGGGGACGGCCCATGTGAGGCTTACCTCGTCCCGGCAGAGAGCCGAGGTGCCTCGTGAACGACCTCTTAGTTCTTCGGGTTATCTTCGTTTTACTCCTTGCGGTTGCCGCATTCTTCCTGCAGCCGTTCCCCATTCCGCAGCCTGTCGGAGCCGCCGCCGGCGCCCTCATCGGACTGGCCATCGTATTCTTTGAAGTCCGGCTGAAGCAAGTCAGCCTGAAGCGTCTGATTGGAGCCGCCATCGGTTCCGTGTTGGGCATTCTTGGCGCATACCTGATCTCGCTGGTGGTTGGCATGGCTGCCCCCGCCAACGTCACGACGTCGTTTCTCCAGATCACGGTGTTGTTGTTCATGACCTATGTCGGCCTGGTGGTGGGTGCGAGCAAGGGCGACATGCTGAACCTGGCCGCGCTGGGCGGGCTGTTCGGCGGCGAGAAGGCGCAGAAGCATTCCTTCAAGATCCTCGATACCAGCGTGATCATCGACGGTCGCATCGCGGACGTGGCGGAAACCGGCTTCCTGGATGGAACGCTGGTGGTCCCGCAGTTCGTGCTCCGCGAGTTGCAGTTGGTAGCGGATTCGGCCGATTCGATGAAGCGCAACCGCGGGCGGCGCGGGCTGGACATATTGCAGCGCATACAGAAGATGGCGACGCTGAACGTGCAGATTCTGGAGGACGACTTCCCGCAGGTGCGCGACGTGGACATGAAGCTGATCGAGCTCGCGAAGGTCTACGACTGCAAGATCGTCACCAACGACTTCAACCTGAACAAGGTGGCCCAGTTGCACGGAGTGGAAGTCCTCAACATCAACGAGCTGGCAAATGCGCTGAAGCCCATTGTGCTGCCCGGTGAGACGATGCGCGTCTTCATTCTCAAAGAGGGCAAGGAGTACAACCAGGGCGTAGCGTACCTCGACGACGGCACGATGGTGGTGGTGGACAACGCGAAGAAGATGATCTCCAAGACCATCGACATCGCCGTGACAAGCGTCCTGCAGACCACCGCCGGGAAGATGATCTTCGGGCGCTTTGACGAGCGTCAGCACATGGTGCATGAGACGGGGAAGGCGCACGCTCCGGCTCCGGAGCGGGGCGGCGGCCAGGCGGCGAAGGAACCGCATCCGGCGGCGGCGGGAAGCCCGCCGCAGAGCAGTTGATACAATCGTGTTCGCAATGAAAGTCTCCGTCATCCTGCCCGCCGCGGGGCTGGGAACGCGCATGGCGCGCTCGGCGCCGGAGAAGCGCGGGACCAGCCGCAAGCAGTTCATGTTGCTGGACGGCTCTCCGATCCTGATGCATACCATCCGCAAATTTGCGGCGTGCGCGCGGATTACGGAGATCGTAGTGGCTCTGCGGGCGGACGATGTGGCGTGGGTGGAAGAGCTAGTCGAGAAGGAGAAGTTCGCCAAACCGGTGCGGCTGGTGGAGGGTGGGGACAGCCGGCAGCAATCGGTGGAGAACGCGATTGCGTCGCTTGCCCCGGAGACGGACCTGGTTGCGGTCCACGATGCGGTGCGGCCGTTCATCGACGAGGACACGATCGACCGGGTGGTGGCGGAGGCGGAGGTTTCCGGAGCGGCGATCGTGGGCATCGTTCCGGTGGATACCGTGAAGCAGGTGCACCGAAATCGGATCCGGGGGACACTGAACCGGGACCGGCTGGTCCTGGCCCAGACGCCGCAGGTGTTCCGCTACGACCTGCTGAAGCGGGCGTTCCTGAAGGCGGGGGAAGACGGGTTTACGGGGACCGACGAGTCGAGCCTGGTGGAGCGGCTGGAAGTGGAAGTGAGCGTGGTGGCGGGAAGCGACCGCAACATCAAGATCACAAAGCCTTCGGATATGGAGCTGGCGCGCCTGTTCTTGCACGAAGAGGCCGAGGGCCGCAAGGCGTCGTGAGTTTGCCGGAACTGCGGGTGGGCCTGGGGTGGGACAACCATCGCATTGCGGCAGGGCGGCCGCTGATCCTGGGCGGTGTACATATCGACTGCGAGTTCGGTCTCGAGGGGCATTCGGACGCCGATATCCTCGCCCATGCGATCACCGACGCGCTCCTGGGGGCAGCGGCGTTGGGGGATATCGGGATGCACTTCCCGGATACCGATCCGCAGTGGAAGGGCGCGGGCAGTCTCCTGTTTCTGGATCACGCCGCAACCCTCGTCCGCCAGCAGGGCTTCGACATCGCCAACATCGATGCCACGGTCATCCTCGAACGCCCCAAGCTGAAGGACTACCGCCTCAAGATCCGCGAGACCCTCGCCGCCACCCTCGGCCTGCCGCTCGACCGCGTCTCGGTGAAGTTCAAAACAAGCGAGAAGGTCGGCCCGGTCGGCGAAGGGCGGTCCGCGGAGGCGCAGGCGGTGGCGACTATTTGGCGGGCGTAGGCCGACCCGTTGCCCCCGCGGGGAGCGGCAGCGGATAATGTCTGCAACTGGCTGCTATGGTCCGAGCGCTTTTCATCGCTGTCTGCGTGTCAGCGGCGTCGCATGCCGCCCTGGCGCAGCCCACCTACTCCCGGGAGGTCTCCCGGATTCTTCAGGCGAAGTGCCAGAACTGCCATCGCCCCAACGATATCGCCCCCTTTCCCCTGCAGACCTACGAACAGGCGTCCACCTGGTCGACAGACATCGCGCGCGTGGTCCGCGAGCGGATCATGCCGCCGTGGAAGCCCGTTGCCGGGCACGGGGAGTTTCGCGACAGTTTCGGCCTGACCGATGAGGAGCGCGAGACGCTCATCCGATGGGCCGAAGGCGGCGCGCCGGAGGGCGATGCCGCGGATCTGCCGGAACCCTTGCCGGAGCGCGGCGAATGGGTGCTCGGCGAGCCGGACGTGGTCCTGACCATGCCTGAGCCGTACACGCCGCCCCGCGGCAAGGACATGTACCGGTGTTTTGTCCTGCCCACGACTTTTGACGCCGACCGCTGGATCAGCGCCGTGGACGTGCTGCCCGGGAACCGCGGCGTGGTCCACCACGCCATCCTCTACCTCGATACGACCGGGGCATCGGAGAAGCTGGACGCGGCGGAAGAGGGGCCTGGCTATACCTGCTACGGCGGCCCGGGAACGCCGATTTTCAGCGACGTGCGGGCGGTGCTTGCGGGCGGGACCGTGGGTGGTTGGGCGCCGGGGGCGCGGCCCCATCACCTGCCCGACGGAATCGGCATGACGCTGCCCGTCGGCGCGCGAATCATCCTTCAACTTCATTACTACTCGACCCGCGTATCCGCCGAAGATCAGACGCGCATCGGATTGTATTTCTCAAAGTCGGAGCCGGAGCGGAGATTGTATTACCTGCCGGTGGTCCCGCTCGACAGCCGGGGCTGGCTCCGCATGGAGATCCCCGCCGGCGCCGAACGCCACGAAGTTCAGGCCACCTTCAGGACGCCGCCCCTCTCGCTGTTCAATCTGCGAGCGATCAACGTCTTTCCGCACATGCACCTGCTCGGTAGGGAGATCCGCCTGGATGTCCGCAAGAACGGGGAATGGGAGCCGATGATCTATATCGACAACTGGGACTTCAACTGGCAGGGCTCCTACACCTACCAGGAGCCGGTCTCCGTGCCCGGCGGGGCGACTCTGCGGCTGCGGTGCACCTATGACAATTCGACGAACAATCCGCGCAACCCGAGCCCCGAACCGAAGCTGGTGACCTGGGGCGAGGGGACCGAAGACGAGATGTGCCTCGCCTTCGTGGGCATGGTATTCGAGCGCGGACTTTTTTAGTGAGAAATTAACTTCCCTTTCTGTACCCTCAAAGTGATTCTGCCGATCTAAGCTAGTAGGGGAACCCAAGCGTGGAACGGGTGGAGAGAGTCATCGCAAACCTCCTCGGTGGAGAAGCCGGGCAGGGTGTAGTCGTGAACGGGGAGGGGAATCGCATCGTTCTCGACTTTCCGAATCTGCAGTCAGCCTTTCAGATGCTGCAGCCGTGGTCCGGTCGGGAGAAGCGCGCCGAGCTGTTCGAGCGGCTCCATGAGGCCCTCCGCATGGTCGGTTTGAGCCTGGTGGTCCAGGTAAAGGGGCGGATCATGGCGGAGCTGGGCGCGGAAGCCAAGGGCGGTCCGGTGCTCCGGCTGCTCGGTGTGGCCTAGTACCCTCTATTTCCGCGCGAACTCGTCGCCGGGCAGCCACGCCGGCATCTTAGGGTCGTTTGCGATCCGCATCCCGAGCGTGAATCCGAACCGGGCCATCTGCTCCATCCCTGCGAAGTCCCAATCCTCGCGGTACTCATCGGACGGCTGATGATAGTTCTTCGCGTTGTACTCCTGGAAGAACCTGGTGCCGAAATCGGCCGGCTTACCCAGGAACTCGTTCCCGCCCTTGATGGAGAATGCCGGAATGCCGGCCTTTGCCAGGGAGAAGTGGTCGGAACGGTAGAAGAGGCCCTGCTCGGGGCGGGGATCCGGCTTGATGCTGAGCTGGAACTGCTTCGCGACCTCCTGGACCGTGGGCCAGACGGTGGTTCGCTCCGCGCCGGTCACCACGACGTCGGCCGTCTTGCCGAACGGGTAAAAGGCATCGTAGTTGAGGTTTAGCGCGGTCCTGGCGGCGGGTACGACGGGCGCGGTCCCGTAATATTGGGAGCCCCGGAGTCCGCCCTCTTCGGCGGTAACAAACAAGAACAAGGCCGACCGGCGGGGTCGAGTCTGGAGCGAGGCCCAGGCCCGGCCAATCTCAAGCACCATCGCGCAGCCGGTCGCGTTGTCGACCGCGCCGTTGTAGATGGCATCGCCCGCGACGGGAGCGCCGACGCCCAGGTGGTCCCAGTGCGCGCTGAAAACCACGACCTCTTCTTTCAGCTTGGGGTCGCTTCCTTCCACGCGGCCGATGACGTTGCGGCTGTCGATCGTACGGATCTTGCTGGTGATGTTGCCGGCAACCCGCGCGCCGCCCAGGGGGAATGCCTGAAATCCACGCTGGCCGGCGGCGGCGAGCAGGTCTTCCGCCTTCCTGCCTGCAAGCGAGGCGAACTTCTGCGAAGCTTCCTGGCTGAGCCATCCCGCGAGCGCCAGCCCTGGTTGTCCAGCGGGCAGTTTCACCTGTGTGTCCTCGCGCCCCCACGAGCTTTTGACTACGTCCCAGCCGTAGCCGGCGGTGGGAGTGGTGTGCAGAATCAGGACCGCCGCGGCGCCGTGGCGGGCAGCATTCTCGTACTTGTACGTCCAACGGCCGTAATAGGTGAGCGCTTTGCCGCCGAAGAACTTGGGATCGTCCGAGGGCGGTTCGTTGGTGAACAGAGCCACCACCTTCCCTTTCACGTCCACGCCCTTGTAATCGTCCCAGCCAAACTCGGGGGCGGTGATGCCGTGCCCTACGAAGATGACATCGCCGTCGAAGACAGCCTTGGGCTGCTGCTGGTAGTTCGTGCCCACAAAGTCCTGCAGCCACTGAAACTCAACGCGCCGGCCTCCCTGCCCGGTGGCCGTCAGCTGTGCGTCCGGCTGTGTGGTCACGCCGACCAGCGGGACGCGCTGAAAATAGGTCCCCTGGTCACCCGCCGGCTTAATGCCCATGAGGGCCAACTGGGCGGCGAGGTAGTCGGTGGCGATGCGCTCTCCACGGACTCCGACGCCGCGACCCTCCAGATCGTCGCTCGACAGGAATTTGGTGTGGGCGCGGATGCGCTCCCCCAGGATCTCTTCGGCGGAGGCGGTGGCGGCAACGGCGAGAACGAGGACGGACAACTGGCGTCGCATAGCGTACTGACACCAGTGTAAGGCGGGTGAACTGCCGCCGGGCAGGGCTCCCAGCTAGTGACCGCCAGCGGGTTTTGCCGGCGCGTGTCCAGCGGCGGCGGGAGTTCCGTGTCCTCCGGCGGGCGCATGTGCGTTCGGCGAGCCGTGGCCGGATGCGGCGGGAGCGTGGCCGCCGGCGCCAGGAGCGTCTTTCGCGGCGACCGTCGCGGCCTTTCCGGGCGGAACCTCTGTGTACTGCACGAGGACGGAAATCCGGCGGTTGGCTGCGTTCTCCGGCTCCTTGGGCGTTCGCAGGCGCTGGTCGGCGAAGCCGCGCACCTGGCTCACCTGGTCGGGACGAACGCCGCTGCTTTGCATCAAACGGCGCGCGGCATTGGCACGGTCTGCGGAAAGCTCCCAGTTGGTGTAGTTGCCGCCATCGGCGTAGGGCTTAGCGTCGGTGTGCCCTTCTATGAGGAGTTTGTTGGGCAGGCCACCGAGTTCGCGCGCGAGCAGCACCAGCAGCTCGCGGCCGTTTCCGGTCGGCTCGCCCCTTCCGCTTTCGAAAAACATTCCGCCCTGGGTTTCCAGCAGTTCGATGCGAAGGCCTTCGGCGGTCATGACGATGTCCACCTGGTCCTTCATCTTGTCGAAGTTCGGCATCTCGGCCAAGGCGTTCTGAATCGCCTTCTTGACCTCAGACATGTCCGACTGGGAAACCGAGAGCGACGGCCCCGCTCCGGCCAGGTTTGTGCCCATCATGTTGCCGTTTCCGGAGGGATCCTGGAAGTAGCCGCCGACGGCTTTCTTCACCTTCTCATCGCTCGAAAGCAGCCAGAGGACGATGAACAGCGCCATCATCGCGGTGACAAAATCGGCGTAGGCGACCTTCCACGCCCCACCGTGGTGCCCGCCATGGCCTTTCTTCTTTCGAACGATGATGATGGGTGGGGGCTGTTGTTGAGGGCTCATGCCGCTTTGCCCGCCGGCGCGGCCGCGGCGCCGCCCTTACAGAACGATTCCATCTCCTTGAAGGAAGGCCGTACCTCGTGAGGAATCGCGCGACGGGCGAATTCGATGGCGAGGATCGGCGCGTTGCCTCGCACGGTGGCGAGCAGCGCGGCCCGCAGGACGTTGTAATAGGCGTGGTCCGCCTCGTTCTGTTTGGTCATGTTGGCCGCCAGCGGAGCGAAGAAGCCGTAGCACATCAGGATGCCGAGGAAGGTCCCCACCAAGGCCGCGGCTACCTTGTGGCCGATCTCTTCCGGCGGCCCGCCAAGAGCGCCCATGGTGATGACGACGCCCAGTACCGCCGCGACGATGCCGAGCCCGGGCAGGGAGTCGGCGACGGTGGTGAGAGCCGACACTGGCTCATTGGCCTCGTGATGATGCACGTCCATGTCCAATTCCATCAAGGTGTCGATCTCAACCGTGCCAACGCTGCCGGCGATCGACATGCGGAGCGTGTCGCAGAAGAAGTCAAGCGCGTGGTGGTCTTTCACAAACGCCGGATAGTTCTGGAAGAGCGTGCTTTTGTGCGGATCCTCGATGTCGGCCTCCATCTTCTGGGTGCCGTTCTTGCGCATGTAGTTGAAGATGTCGTTGAGCATCTTCAACTGCTCCAGATAGAACTTCTTACTGTACCGGCTGGGCTTCATCACCCGAATCAGGCCGGCTACCATCTTCTTGATCACCGGGAGCGGATTGGCAATAAACACCGTACCCAGCGCCGCTCCGCCGATAATGACCAGTTCCGCCGGCTGAAACAACACGAGTAGGTTCCCGTGCTCCAGCAGGTATCCGCCGATGATCGAGCCGATGACTACGAGAATTCCAATGATTGCAAACATGCCGCCGCCTAAGTCCTTATCGGCCGGCTGCGGCGGGGTATGAGGGGTCTACTGTCCGAGGCGGAGCTTTTCGGTCAGCCACGCCTTCCGGTCCTCGACGGCCTTCTCGTCCAGTCCGTGGCCACCCCCGTACCAGCGGATCTCCTTGGGCTCGGCGGCCTTCTCATAGAACAACTTGGCGCGCTCCACGGGAACGTGAAAATCCTCGTGGGCGAACTGGAACAGGACCGGCGAGGGGGCGGCAGCGGAGATGTGGTGGATGGGGTCGAGCGGCGCCAGCCAGTCGATGAACTTCTGCCTCGCGTCGCCTTCCAGCCGCGGCTGCCCATAGAGGAACCAGTCGCTGAAGCGGGTGGTGCCCGCCTGGAGTGCCCAGGCGCGCACACGCTTGCCGTCCAGGCCGGCCAGAACCGCTCCGTACATCGCGCCGAAGTCATGGCCTACGTACGCCACCCGGTCCTTGTCCACTGCCGGATGGGCACAGAGGAGGTCGAGGGCGCGCCGCAATTCTTTCACCTGGTTCACCGACATGGCGAAGTCGTTCTCGCGCTTGCGGAGGCCGAACCACTTCGGGTCCGACCACATCGTCTCCACCAGCAGGGAGACGGTGCCCTTGCGAGCCAGCGCCACCGCCTCCTCCAGGAACTGGGTGCGGTTGGACGTAGGCTTTTCAGGCTCATACCAATGCACATAAAGGATGCCCGCACTCTTGCCGTTGGTGATTTTGGGGAGGACCAGATAGGCCGCCGTGCGCCGGCCCGAGATGTTGGCGAAGGTGATGTCTTCAATGAGCACATCGCCCCGCTCGGCGCCGCCGACGCGTTTGACGTCGAACGGGCGTTTTCGGTCGAAGTCGAAGTTGGGGGCAGCCGCGGCGGCTGCAAACGCAAGCAGGAAGGCGGCGGAGAGCATGCGCATATTGTGTCAGAGCGAGGCTCGGTTCCGAAGAGGAGTCAACGGAATGTTATACTTGTGGTGGCCCCCCTTGCTGGGAGGTCGTCTAATGGTAAGACTGCAGACTCTGGATCTGCGTATCGGGGTTCGAGTCCCTGCCTCCCAGCCATCCTATAAACTGCTGATTCTAAACAAGTTATCTGACGAATAGCTCTCCAAAACCCAAACTCTGCTGCTTTCGTAAGTCATTGATACGTCACCATATCAATCCCTTTCAATCCCTTCGAGTGCGAAACGTGCGGTTCTGCCGCCACTACTCGTCTTCCGGCCACTGGGCGACATTTGGCGCTATAATGAGCGACAACATGGTAAGCGAACTCCACGCCGTCATTGAAGAACTCGGTGGCGAGTCTGTTCTGGGCCGATCCCTTCGAAACGAGACCGATCTCCAGGCCGCCATTCGGGAAGGCTTTCCTCAAACGGTGGTGGAGGAGGTGATGCATGCTGCCGGGCTCACGCTGAAGGAACTCGCGACCAGTCTCGACCTCTCACCTCGTAGTCTTCAACGCCGCCGCCGAGAGGGACGGCTGGCTCGATACGAATCGGATCGCCTCTACCGGCTGGCGCGCATCGTTGCTCTGGCGAAGCATTACCTCGGCGACGATGAGATGGCGACGCGCTGGCTCCGACGACCAAACCGCGCCCTCGGAGGCAGTACTCCGCTCGAGTTCATCGATACCGAGCTCGGGGCCCGAGCAGTGGAAAACGTGCTCGGACGCATCGCCTACGGCGGCGTCAGTTGACTCGGGTCTACAGAATCCTACGTAGGCCGTACTCGAAGAAGCCGCTTGACGGGGAAGGAGCGTATCGCTTCGGCGGGCGTTGGTCGAGCGCCGGCACACGTGTTTCGTACACCGCCCAGCACCTCTCACTCGCGATCATCGAGTACTTCATCCACATCGATCCGGATGATCCGCCGAACGACCTCGTCGCGGTCACCGCTGAGGTTCCGGATGGCGTTTCCCGAATCTCGATTTCCCAGAAGCAGCTGCCGGCAAACTGGCGTCAGAGTCCGTCACCTCCAGAGCTCGCCGAGATTGGTGATCGTTTTATCCGCGACGGGAAGGTTGCTATTGTGATCGTTCCTTCTGTTCTCGCGCCGGCTGAATCCAACTGGCTGATCAATCCACAGCATCCGGAGTTCTCGAGAATCCGGCTGGTCGCTACGGAAGCTTTCGAGTACGATTCCCGGTTTTTCAAATGACGGCTGGAACTTACGTCAGTATGTCAGCCGTCGCGGCGGTGACTTTCTCTGGATAACCTGGAAGAGATCCGTTACAGTGGAGCATCGCTGTCCAAGTGCCGCAATCAAGTTTCCAGCCGAAGCGCGTCAAGTCATTTACCCAGGTAACCGAAATGGAAGTTGACATCGGATAACGAGCTGCGATTGAATAGCCTTTCTGCTTCAGACCACTCCTGCTGCGTCGAACAAACCGCCCCGACGGATGCTGCTCACGATCCTGGGGACCAGGGCCGATGAGGCTGATTACCAGCTCGGGTACGTACGCCATCGTGCCCGCCTCGCGCCGGTTGCCCTATTTGACCTCCTGACGCCTGACGAGCGTCCCGATGTGATAGTCGCCCTCTGCACGGACGAGGCGAAGAAGGCGACCTTCCCCATACTCGAAGAGGCTGTTTCAGGCAAGACTTCGGTCGTCTGTCAGGATGTTCCCTCCGACATCGATGAAAAGAGTCTGGATCGTTTCCTGGATGTCATGACGGGCGCAGCCGAGCAGTACCCTGGATCCACAGTGATGATTGATGTGACGCACGGGTGGCGTCACCTGTCGTTCCTGATGTATGTCGGTGCACTGTACCTTGCGGCGCTCGGCCGGGTGACCGTCGGCAGGATCTACTATGCGCTTTTTGCCCCATCACAAGGCAGCCAGTTTTTCGATCTCATGCCGCTGCTGGAGTTACCGGGCTGGATTCACGCACTCGAGACATTGCGGGAAACAGGAAGCGCAAGGCCGATTGCCGCAGCTCTTCAGAAACATGCGGATTCCGGGCCGGAAGCTCGCGCGATAGGGGACATCATGCGCCGGGCTTCGGACGCGCACGCTGCCGGCCTTCCAATCGAGTTGGGAAACGCAGTGGACACATATCTTTCCCAGAAGGGGAAGAGCCTCCGCAAATTGCTGCGGGATGAACACAAGTTGCCGCTTTTGGCGAAGGTGGCTGAGCAACTGGAAGGCTTGCTCGTTCCTTATCGCGTAGCTTCCAAGAAGAAAGACCTGGCGTTGACCGAGCACGAACTGCGGCGACAGGCCCTACTGGTCGACGACTTGCTCAACCGGGGCAATCTACCGGCGGCGTTGGGTCTTATGAATGAGTGGACGGTCACGTGGGTATTGCTCAAGCAGGGTTCGACCGCAAGCTGGCTCGACTACCACACTTGTCGGAGAAAGGCCGCTGGAAAGCTTGCGGCTTCGGCTGTGTTGCGTTAGGCGTGTGGGTTGAAGATAAGGAGCAAGCATGAACACCGTTTTGCTTGGAATGCTCGCCGAAACAGCGATTCATCCCGGTGCGGGCCGAAGTGGGGGTGTGATCGATCTGCCGGTTGCCAGGGAAGCGGCGACTAATTACCCTTACATACCCGGTTCGAGTCTGAAAGGAGCGCTGCGAGACAAGGCTGAGCGCGGGATGAAGAACGGCAACCCCGACAAGTGGTTCGGCAAAGCCGATGCTGCAGGCGACTTGCTTGTCTCCGACGCCCGTCTTCTGCTGTTGCCGGTGCGAAGCCTGACCGGCTCCTACCGATGGCTGACGTGCCCGCATATTATCGAGCGGCTGCAACGGGACATGCGGCGAGCCGGCATTGCTTCCGAGGCAGGAATTCCGAAGCCGGACAAAGGAACAGTCCATACGGCAGGCACAGGAAAGATTTATCTTGAGGAGCGTCAGTTCACCATCAATCAAGATCTGGAAGAAGGGCTGGTCGCCGATCTGTCGAAACTGATCGAGCACGAGTCGACGCGGTCCCGCCTCAAAGCGACAATTGCAATCGTACACGATGACGATTTCGCCTGGTTTGCCGGATATGCTCTGCCGGTTCAAGCCCGAAACGTTCTGGACGATAACACCAAACAAAGCAAGAACCTGTGGTACGAGGAAACCTTGCCGCCAGACACGCTGATGTACGCCCTTGTTGCGTCTCGCAGCGATTCCGCCTCGACTGCGGTCCGATCCTTGTTCGACGATAGCTATCTTCAAACTGGAGGCAACGAGACCACAGGCGAAGGCTGGTTTATTATCGCCGTTCGTGAGAGCACGCCGGAGGCTAGTGTAGTGCGTCATGCAGAATGAGGATTATCCAAGGTTCGACGTGCGCGCGTGACCTTCTCCAGGATGTCGGTGGCCTTGGCAGTCCAGATGAAAGGCTTGGGAGAGCGGTTGTGGTGATCGACATAGTCGCCAATC
>JANRJO010000097.1:0-3892 GCA_033763935.1 Bryobacteraceae bacterium | reverse complement strand
TGTAGGTCTCGTCAGAGTGCATGCTCAGGATCAAGACCTTCGTTTGGGGGCTGACTTTCTGAATCTGCGCCGTGGCGTCGATTCCATTCAATTGCGGCATACCGATATCCATCACCGCCACATCCGGCTTGATCTGCTCCGCCAGCCGGACCGCTTCCCTTCCATTCGCCGCCTCACCTACCACCTCGTAGCCCGGTTCTTCCTCGAGCGTCGATCGGAGTCCCTTCCGCACGATGCTGTGGTCGTCGGCCAGCAGGATTCGCACGTTACCCATGCGCAACGGCCTCCTCCGGCAATTCCACGGCGAGGGCGGTGCCCTTGCCCTCTAGAGACTCCACCCGGAAGGCCCCGCCCAACTCGCGCACCCGTTCCTGAATGCCGATGAGTCCGATGCCGCCGCCGGACTTCTCCCTCATTCCCACGCCGTCGTCCTCGATCCGCAACTGCAGCGCCCCGCGTCTGTCCTGGTAGATGCGGATGGTGGCCGCGCGCGCCATCGAGTGCCTGGCGCAGTTGGTCAAGGCCTCCTGCACGATGCGATAGAGGTTCGTACTGCAGCGCTCCGGCAGGTTCTCGAGCGGCGCTTCCACGATGAGGGTGACGGCTATCTCATGGCGTCGCTCGAAGTCGCGAACCTGCCACTGCAGTGCCGCCTCCAGACCCAGATCATCGAGCATGGACGGCCGCAATCCCATGGCGATGTCACGCACCGCCTGCAGGGTCTGCTCCAGCAAGACACGCGTCTGCTCCACCCGCTCGTCAAACGCCGCCGGTTCGGTGCGATGCACCTTCTGCAGGCTGCGCAGATCCATGCGCAGCCCGGTCAGCATCTGCCCCACTTCGTCATGAAGTTCGCGGGAGATGGATCGCCTCTCCTCTTCCTGGGCGTGGACCAACTGGTGCGACAAACGCCGCATTTCGTCTTCCGCCCGCTCCGTCAGCAGCCGTTCTGCATGTGATCGCTTCTCCAACTGCCATACGCGGACGATACTCACCAGCGCCACCAACACACCCAGGCATACGATCGCCGCAACCGTTCGCCAGACGAAACTCCGGAACTCCTCTTCATTCCTGCGGATCTCTTCACGCTGCTGGCGGAAGCTGACATCCGTCAGATCCTGCACCTCCTGTGCAAGCGCCAGCGCCGCCTCCCGCCGCGGCATAATGCGGTGCCGCAGAAAGCCGTATGCCGAGACTCTTTTGTCCTCTACGCTCCAGTCGAACACCGGATCCAGGGTCTCCCAGTACGCATCGATTTCCGCCCGCAATTGGGCCACCTTCGCGCCGCTCTCGTCCGGGCGCAAAGCCGCCACCGATTTCAAGTGCGCTTCGGTGTGCGTTCGCAGCGTTAGCAACTCCTCCCGGATCTCCTGCGCCCGCGCCTGTGACGGGTCAAGGAGGTAATCTCGGATCAGGACACTGGAGATATGGATCCCGCTCTGGATCTCCTCGACGCTTCGCCAGTGCTCGCGATACTCCCGGTTGAGCTTCGACAAGGTCGAATAGAGCAGCGTCGCCTTTCCCACGATGGCCACGCCGGACGCCAGCATCAGCGCCACTAGTATCCCGAACGCCACGATCAGAAGCGGCCAGCTGCCGAATCGCGATGGCCTCTGCCGCCACTGGTCACTTCCGCCTTCCGGCAAAGACCGGATAGCCCGGCCGCGCGCGCCGTGGTTCGATGGACTAGGCGTCATGTTGGTCATATTCAGCGATCTCGACGGTACGATGCTCGACGCAAGAACCTACTCCTATGAGGAGGCCAAACCCGCGCTCGCCCGTCTGCGGCAGAAAAAAATTCCGCTCATTCTATGCACCAGCAAAACGCGCGTCGAAGTCAACCACCTCCGGAACGAAATGGGTTGCGCCCATCCTTACCTTGCCGAGAACGGCGCGGTCGCCGTCATCCCTGCCTCCTATTTTCCGCCCGGCTCCTCTGATGGTATGCATGTCAACAACGACCTCGTCGTTCGCTTCGGCAGCAGCTATCAATCCGTCGTCACCGCCCTGCGAGCCGCTTCTCTCGCCTCCGGCGTACCCGTACGCGGCTTCTCGCAGATGACAGCCAAGGAACTCGCCGAACTCACCGGACTCGATCTCCCCAGCGCCGCGCGCGCCCTGCAGCGCGACCATGACGAACCCTTCCTGATCGCCGGTCCGCACTCGGCCGAACCACTGCTCCAGGCCATCACCGCTCTCGGCAAGAGATGGACTCGTGGAGGACGCTTCTTCCACGTTACCGATCAACTCGACAAGGGAGCCGCCGCCCGCTACCTCATCAGGCGATACCGCCAATACTACGGCGAGGTGACCACCGTCGCCCTCGGCGACGCCATGAATGACCTTCCCTTGTTGCGGGTCTGTGACCGCGCCATCGTCGTGCAGTCCGACCAGGCGACCGCTCTCCTCGAACAGCTGCCCGGCGCCGAACTTACCGCTTTGCCCGGCCCTCGGGGATGGAGTCACGCCGTCCTCCGCTTACCCTGCCCTTAGTCTGATCGATCACGCGGTCAACTCCATGGTCGCCCCAGCCGCCTGCCCTGCCGAGGGAACCGCCGGCTCTTCCGTCAGTCCGATCCGCCGCAATGCCACCCGAACCCGTGCCGGCCGGTCCGTCTGCGCAACCGTGTCCAGCAGCCGCTCCGGCAACTCCGGCAACGCCGACTCCACCAGATTCCAACTCGGCATGGGCGTGGCGCCCAACGGATTCTCTAAGAACTCCGACACCGCGTCCTGCAGGCTTGCTGCAAACGCGTGCACCGCGCAGCGCTCGGCCTGCTGATCAAAGCGCAGGCCGTTTACCAGGGCATCCGCCTGGTAGCGCCGGATCATGTCCTCCGCGCTTCGCACATACGTCGCCTGCAGTGTTCGGAGGGCATCTCCCCCGACAACAATGCCCTCACTCGCAACCGTCCGCAGTAGCGAGCGCGCGATCTCGCAGGTCATCCTGCGTAATCCCGCCCCCGGGTTGTCAGCGGAAAGAGCCTGGTGCTTGTGGTCATAACAATCTGCCAGGTCCGTCTGACAAACGCGGCTCGCCGGACAGTTCCGGAACACCTCGGCCAACACCCCGACCTCCAGTCCCCAATCCCCCGGAACCTGATTTTCAGCCGCGAGTTGAGTCGTCATGCTGAACTCGCCGGACAGCGCGTAGCGAAAGCTGTCGATGAACTTGAGAAAGGCGGCCCCCGGCGCAAGCGAATGCATCGCGCGGATCAGCGGCGTCAGAAACAGCCGCGTCACCCGCCCGTGCAGCCGGTCCGAATGGCGCGAGTAAAAGCCCTTGCAGAAATCGAAGCGCAATGCAGGATGCATCAACGGCAGGCAGAGCCGTGTGAGCAGAGAGCGCGAGTAGTTGCGAATGTCGCAATCGTGCATAGCGATCACCTCGCAGTCACGGCAAGCCTGCACGTACCCGGACGCCAGCCAGCAGGAGCGGCCTTTCCCCGCCGTGCCCGCGCTGAGACCGTTCGCTTCCAATTCGTCGAACAACCCAAGGGTCGCAGGATGGTCGACCTGCAGAAACGTAACCGGTGTCGAGAAGCCTTCAAAAAAGGAGCGGGCGTGGCGGTACTCCACGTCTGACGCCCGCCCCAACGCAACCACGATTCGCTTCAGAAATCGAACCGAGGCAAGCTCCTCCACTATCCGTCTCATCGCCGGGTGCTCGAACTCCGTATAAAGAGCAGGCAACACCAGGGCGGCAGGGCGCAACGGCGCGTACTCCTCGAGTTGACGTTCGCTCCGCTGCGGATCTTCACGATCCAACCTGTGCAGCGTTGTAACGACCCCGGTCTGATAGAAATCCGCCATGTCGCTTTCCTTGCACTTTAGCGTAGACTCTCATCAGCCCTATTCCTATCCGGTAGATAGGGGATTCGTCCCATCATGC
>JANRJO010000091.1:0-1811 GCA_033763935.1 Bryobacteraceae bacterium | reverse complement strand
TATCGCGCGACAGCGTCGCCTGCGTCGTCTGAATGCCCAACTCCGCCAGCCCCCGCGCCAACTCCTCTTGCGTATGCACGCGCCCCCGCTGGATCAGCTTCACAATCTGCCCGTGGCGGAAGGCTTTGGTCATCGTTCTATCCCCGCAGCGCCTGCAACCGCTCGGCCGCCTCCGCCATCGCCGCGCGCACCGACGACGGCGCCGTGCCGCCCTTCACCACGCGCGTCTTCATGCCCTCGCGCGGATCGAGCAACCGCGCCAGCTCTTCACTCACACCCGGCTTCGCAAACTCCGGCGCGAACTCCGCCAGCGACGCCGCATCCCACTGCGACGGCGTCTTGCCCGCGCGCACGCTCTCCAACACCAACCGCCCCACCACCTGGTGCGCCGCATGAAACGCCAGCCCGTGCCGCGACAACGCCTCGGCCAGATCCGTCGCCACCACCCAGCTCTGCTCAGCCGCGGCCAGCGGCGGACCCTCCTTCAACACAGCCGACTCGGCAACCGTCCGCGCCATGTCGAGCGACGCCAGCATCGTGTCCACCGCGTCGAACAACTGCTCCTTGTCTTCCTGCATGTCGCGGTTGTAAGTCGTCGGCAGGCCCTTCAGGATATAGAGCATCGCATTCAAGCTTCCCAACACCCGCCCCGACTTACCCCGCAGTAACTCCAGCGAATCCGGATTCTTCTTCTGCGGCATCAGTGACGAACCGCTCGTCACCCCATCGCTCAACTCCAGCCACCCAAATTCTTCGCTCGAATAGAGAATCCAGTCCTCGGCCAGCCGCGACAGGTGAATCATGCACACCGACGCCGCATACAAGTAATCCAAAACAAAATCGCGGTCCGCCGAAACATCCATCGAGTTCCGCGTCACCGCCTCAAATCCCAGGTCCTGCGCAATCGCCTCGCGGTCAAACGGAAACCCGCTCCCGGCCAGCGCGCCCGAACCCAGCGGCAACACATTCGCCGCCCGCCGCGCGTTTTCAAACCGCTGCCAGTCCCGCGCCAGCATCTCGAAATACGCCAGCACATAGTGCGGCCACAACACCGCCTGCGCCCGCCGCAAATGCGTATACCCCGGCACCACCGCGCTCTCATGCCGCCGCGCCAAATCGAGCAACGCCGCCATCAGAGCCACCAACTTCTGCTGCGTCAACACACACGCCTCGCGCAGCCACAGCCGTGTATCAAGCGACACCTGCTCGTTCCGGCTTCGCCCCGTGTGAATCTTATCCGCCAGCCCCGCCACCTTCTCCTTCAACTTACGGATCACGAACGTGTGCACGTCCTCATCCGGCGCGCCGTCGAAGTAAGTCGGCTCCTCTGCCTCCTTGCGGATCTCCTCAAAGGCCGCCTCCAGCCGCGCGCACTCCTCCGCCGTCAGAATGCCCACCCGCGACAGCGCCCGCGCAAACGCCTGCGAACCCCGCGTGTCGGCGTCCACCAGCCTCTTATCGAAATGCAGCGACCACGAATACTTCTCAAACACCTCGGAGGGACCGCTCTCAAAGCGGCCCCCCCACAGTTTCATCCCGCTCATGGGACTCCTTAGCGCCTCTTACTCTTCTTCTTCAGCCCGGCCTTCACCGCAATCGGCAGGCCGTTCAACTTGATGAACCCGCGCGCGTCCTTCTGGTCATACTCGGCGCCCATCGTGAAGCTCGCAATGTCCAGCGAATAGAGCGAATTCGGCGACACCCGGCTCACCGCATCGCAGTGGCCCTTGAACAGCTTCATCTTGATCTCGCCCGTCACATCCTTCGCCGTCGTCTCAAAGAACGCATCCAGCGCCTCGCGCAGCGGCGTG
>JANRJO010000070.1:0-171643 GCA_033763935.1 Bryobacteraceae bacterium | reverse complement strand
CCCAGGCAGTTCGGGCCGATGATGCGGATGTCGGCGTTGCGCGCCTCTTCGAGCAGTTGACGCTCCAGTTCCACTCCGGTGGGCCCCATCTCCTTGAAGCCGGCGGAGATGACCACAGCGCCGCGGACTCCCACCTCGCCGCAATCCCGGATGAGGGCGGGGATGGTGGAGGAAGGCGTCACCACCACCACCAGATCGACTTCCGCCGGGACGTCCTTGATGCTCGGATAGGCCTTGATGCCCAGCACACTGGGCCGCTTCGGATTGATGGGGAAAACGGCGCCGCCAAACGGCGAGCTGATCAGGTTCCACAGCGTGGTGCGTCCCACGCTGCCGGGATTCTCGGTGGCGCCGATCACGGCGATGTTCTTCGGCGTAAAGAAGACGTCGAGCGGATGGCCGGCCCGGCGCACTTTGCTGATCGATTTGTCCACACCGCTGGAGGATGACGGTTTCATTTGGGAAAAACTGCTCCTGTACTCTTTTATGTTCGGTCGTTCCGGGGATCAGCGCAAGTCAGTATTGAAAACACGCGCATAAATGGCGTCGACGTGCTGGAGCTGGCGCTCGAGCGAGAAGGTTTCGGCGAGGCGGCCGCCGAGGGACGCGCGAATGTCGGGGTCGGCTTCGACGGCGGCGCGAAAGTCGCCCTCCTCGTGCCACGCCTTCATGGCGTAGCCCTGCACCAGGCGGTAGGCCCGCTCGCGCAGCATGCCGGACGCGGCAAGGTCGAGCAGCAGCTGGCCGCTGAAAATGAGTCCTTTAGTGGATTCGAGGTTCCGGCGCATGCGGTCGACGTTGACGCGCATGCCGGCCACCAGCCAGTGCGTTTTCGCGAGCAGGTAGTCGGCGAGGATGCAGGAATCGGGGACGATGACGCGCTCCACGGAGGAGTGCGAGATGTCGCGCTCGTGCCACAGGGCGATGTTCTCGTAGGCGGCTTGCACGTTCGCGCGCACCACCCGGGCGAGCCCGCAGATCTGTTCGCTGGTCACCGGATTCCGTTTGTGCGGCATCGCGGAGCTGCCCTTCTGGCCTTCGCTGAAGGGCTCTTCGGCCTCGCGCACCTCGGTTCGCTGCAGGTGCCGCACTTCGAGCGCGATCTTCTCGCATAGGGCGGCGATGAGGGCCAGCGCGTTCAGGAAATGCGCATGGCGGTCGCGTGAAACCACTTGGGAGGCAATGGGCGCGGCACGGAGGCCGAGCTTCTCGCAGATGCGGGTCTCCGCCTCCGGACCGATGTGGGCGAAGGTGCCGACGGCGCCGGAAATCTTGCCTACTCGCATGTCGTCGGCGGCGTCACGAAGGCGGCGGAGGCCGCGGCGTGCTTCGTCAAACCAGAGGGCGAACTTCAGGCCGAAGACGATGGGTTCGGCGTGGACCCCGTGGGTACGGCCCACCTGGACTGTGTTCCGGTGTTCAAACGCCTTCTCCTGGAGCGCCTCGAGCAACTTTTCGAGGCCGTCGCACAGCAGCGTGTAGGCCTGCTTCACCTGCAGCGCCTGCGCCGTGTCGACGATGTCGTTGGACGTCAGGCCGTAGTGCAGCCAACGGGAGGCAGCCGCTTCGCCGGCCGCCGCCATCGTTTCCGCCACCGCCGTGGTGAAGGCAATGACGTCGTGCTTCACTTCGCGCTCGATTTCCGTGATGCGCGCGACATGGAAGCCCGCGTGTGTGCGCAGAGCGCGCGCCGCCCCGGCCGGCACTTCGCCCAACTCAGCGAGCGCCTCCGACGCCGCCAGTTCCACCTCCAGCCACTGCCGGTACTTGTTCTCTTCGCTCCAGATGCGGCCCATCTCCGGCCGGGTGTATCGGGCTATCAAAGTTGAAATACCTCGCTCTGCCGGCGCGGCTCCGCCACCACCAGCCTCGTGGCGAGCCCGCGCCCATCGAGCGCCTGACGGGCCACCAGC
The DNA here is from genome assembly GCA_033763935.1 of Bryobacteraceae bacterium. Taxonomy (GTDB): domain Bacteria; phylum Acidobacteriota; class Terriglobia; order Bryobacterales; family Bryobacteraceae; genus DALYJJ01. The sequence goes on along the minus strand of JANRJO010000070.1, from coordinate 169,730 downwards.
CGGACGATCTCGGGGTGGTTGTTCTGCTCACTCAGGTGGCCCAGCACTAGGATGCCGGTCTCGCTGTCCAGGTTGTCGCGAATGTAATCGCAGGCCACGTCATTGGATAAGTGCCCCTTGCGGCCCATCACTCTCTGCTTCACTGACCAGGGATACGGACCCACTTTCAGCATGTCCAGGTCGTGGTTCGATTCGAGCAGCAGGAAGTGGCAGCCGCGCAGGTGCACGCGGATGGAGTCCGGCATGTAGCCGAGGTCGGTGACCAGGCCCACGCGAATGCCCTCGGCGACGAAACAGAACCCCACGGGGTCGACGGCGTCGTGCGGGATCGTGAAACTGCGCACCTCAATGTCGCCGATTGAAAAAACAGTGCCGGCCTGAAATGTTTCGATGACGGGCTCCGCTTCCTCCCATTCGAGTGCCGGCGCGGTGAGTTTGGAGACGAAAACGGGCAGCGGCTTCTCCGCCTTGCGGACCAGCGGGCCGAGGCCGCAGACGTGGTCGGAGTGTTCATGGGTGACGAGGACGGCGTCGAGCTGCGCCAGGTCTTCGCCAATCGCGGCGAGGCGTGCCGCGGTCTCCTTGCGGCTCAGGCCGGCGTCGATCAGCAGGCGGGTTCGCTCGGTTCGGATGTAGGTACAATTACCCGAACTGCTGCTCGCCAGAACGCAGACCTTGACGATACGCGCCTCCCCCGGAACTTCATTTGTAGCAAGTTTTCAGTTCCAGTAGCTGCGGTCGAGGCTGCGGTATTGGACGGCCTCGGCCACGTACTTGGCCTGAATCACTTCCGAGGCGGAGAGGTCCGCGATGGTACGGGCGACTTTGAGGATGCGGTCGTGGGCGCGGGCGGACAGGCCCATCCGCCGGACAGCCATTTCAAGGGTGCGCTCGCCGGCATCGTCGAGCACGCAGACCTTGCGCAGGAGGCGAGACGGAAGGTGCGCGTTGTAGCAGCCGCGGCGCGCCTGAATCTCGCGCGCGGCGCACACGCGCTGGCGCATCTCCTCCGAGCCGAGCCCGTCCTCGCGTCCGCGAAGTTCTTTGTACGGTACGGCGGGGACTTCGATGTGCAAGTCGATACGGTCGAGCAGCGGGCCGCTGATCTTGCCCAGGTAACGCTGGATCATGGCGCCCGTGCAGCGGCATTCGCGCGTGGAATCGCCGTAGTAGCCGCACTGGCAGGGGTTGAGCGCGCCGACGAGCATGAACGAAGCAGGAAATTCCAGCGTCATGTTAGAGCGGGCCAGCGTAACGCCGCGGTCCTCGAGCGGTTGGCGCAGCTGCTCGAGGACGTTGCGCGGGAACTCGGGCAGTTCATCGAGGAACAGGACACCGTTGTGGGCCAGGCTGACCTCGCCGGGGCGCGGCGTGCCGGAGCCGCCGCCCAGCAGACCGGCGTCAGAGACGGTATGGTGCGGGGCGCGGAACGGCCGCTCGCGCAGCAACCCCGAGCCTTTCGCCAGAACGCCGGCTACGCTGTGAATCCGCGTGGTTTCGAGCGCCTCTTCGAACGTCAGCGGCGGCAGAATGCCCGACAGGCGTTTGGCGAGCATCGTCTTGCCCGAGCCCGGCGGCCCGATCATGAGGACGTTGTGATGGCCGGCGGCGGCTACTTCGAGCGCCCGCTTTGCCGTCGTCTGCCCCCGAACGTCGCTGAAGTCGAGGAATCCCGCCTCGCGCTGGGGGGCCGCGGCGGGCGCGGGGGCCGCGGGCGGAATGCGGCCGGGTTCGCTCAGTAGCGAAACGGCTTCGCCGACGTGCCGTACGCCGAACACGCGAACACCCTCTACCACGGCCGCCTCGGCGGCGTTGTCGGCGGGGACGACGACGTTGGCGATGCCCTGCTCGCGCGCGCAGACGGCCATGGAGAGCGCCCCGCGGATGCTGCGGACGGCCCCGTCGAGCGAGAGTTCGCCGGCGAACAGGAAGCCGCCCGTCTGTTTCACCGAGCCCATCGCGCCCAGGATGCCCATGGCCATCGGCAGGTCAAACCCGGCGCCCTCCTTGCGCACGTTCGCCGGGGCGAGGTTGATGGTCACCATTTTGTTCGGGTAACCAAACCCGGAGTTCATCAGCGCGGACTTGATGCGCTCGCGGCTCTCGCGGACCGCAGTGTCGGGCATGCCCACGATGGTGAAGTCGCGCGAAGAGCCGCTCGCATACATATCCACTTCCACATCAATAAGATGGGCTTGAATGCCGAAGACGGCGGCGGTACGCGTTTGAAACAGAGACATGGGGCTGGCATGGAGGTAGTGCGGAGGCGGCGGCGGCCCTCTCACGGGAAGTCACTTGCCGCGGAGCGAGAGGAGGGTGGCCAGGAACAAGAGGACCATGAGAGCCCAGGAGGCCGGGTCCTGGGAGGAGCGAAGCGGGTGGCGCCCGACGTAGACGAGAGCGAACCCAAGGAGCGAAAGGTTGGCGAAGATGCTGGCCTGGCGGATGCCCGGGCGGCGGTACTCGGCGCGGAGAACGTTGAGCAGGCCGGCGTAGACAAGGGCGAGGCCCGCGGCGAAGAACCAGAGGGCGCCGTCGGAGGCGGACTTGTAGGCTCGGAACGTGAAGGCGCAGTGGACGACGCCGAGGACGGCCAGCGCCCAGCCCACCACGCCATCGAAGCGGCTCACGAAAATCGCCTCAACGTTTCGGCCCCGCGCCCAGTATATACAGGTGAAAGCGATGCGATGGAAGACGTGATTCCGGCGGCGGGCAGCCTCAGGCAGGAACGCGCGGAGCCGCTGGACTTCGACGCCCTGATAACGCGCTACGAGCGCCCGGTCTTGCGCACTGCCTGGAGGATGCTGGGGAACCTGGAGGATGCACAGGACGCGGCCCAGGAGGTCTTCTTCCGCCTGCACCGGAATCTCGGGCAGTTCGCCGCGGCGGAGGCCGTGGGGCCGTGGATTTACCGGGTGACCGTCAACGTTTGCTACGACGTCAGCCGGAAACGGCGGCGGTTCGCTCCGCTCGCCGAGGGGTTTGACGCGCCGGACGCTAACGCCGGGGCGGATGAGTTGCTGGCCGCGGACGAGCGGCGGCGCGCGGTGACGGAAGCCCTCGCGCGGTTGCCGGAGCGCGAGCGGGCGGCGGTGGTACTGCGAGAGATTGAGGGGCTATCGACGGAGGATGTCGCGGCCATCTTGGGGACGACGGAGAACACCGTACGTTCGCAGATTTCGACGGCACGAGGGAAATTGCGGAAGTTTGTGGAACGGCTAGGGAGGCTGCGATGACGGAGCAGGAGCTCGACCGCGCATTGCGGGAACTGGCGGAGGAGGAGATATCCGAGGAAGCGTTGGCCGGCGTGCGGGCGCGGGTACGGGCGCGCGTTGGCCGGGGGCGGGCAGCGTGGATGTGGCTTACTGCCGCGGCGGCGGCCTGCCTGGTCTTCGCGATTGCCGTGACGCGTACGGGTCCCGCCCCCGCGCCAGCGCACGTGCAGCCGCCCTCCGCGCCGGTGGCGCAGATCGCGCCGGCCCCAGAAGCGCCGAGGGTGAGAGAGACGGCGGCGGCGGTAGCCGCGTCTCGGCGGAGGCCGAAGCCGGCGCCCGCCGTGGAGACGCTGACGGTGAAACTGGTGACCGACGATCCGGATGTGATCGTGTACTGGATTGTGGAAGGGACGAAGGGAGAGACGGAATGAAGCGATTCTTGCTGTTGATGCTGCTGGCGAGCACGGCGTGGGCGCAGCAGCCGGTGCGGAAGATCTTCGAGATCAAGAACGCCGACGTGAACCGCCTGGCGAAGATCCTGAGCATCTTCGACGCCCGCCTAATGGTGGACGAGAACCTGAAGATCATCTCGGTGCAGGGCGATCAGTCGAGCATGACGGCGATCGAGGAGGCTATCAAGCGCTTCGATGTGCCGCCCCCGCCCGAGAAGAACATTGAGCTGACGGTACACCTGGTGTTCGCTTCGCAGCAGGCGGCGGCTGGGGCGAGAATGCCCGCGGAGTTGGAGCCTGTGGTGAAGCAACTGCGCGGCATTTTCCCGTTTCAGAGCTACACGCTGCTCGACACGCACCTGATGCGTACGCGGGACGGCACGGAAGCATCCGCCAATAGCGCTCTTCGCGTTCCGGGCCAGCCGGACGCTGTCGCGGGATCGCTGCAGATGGCCGTTCGCCGCGCCTCGCTGAGCGCAGTGGAGAAGAGCAACGTGATTCGTCTCGACAGGCTGCAGCTGACTCTGCAGGTACCGACTCGGCAGGCAACCGACGACAAGGGCCGCGCGTACTGGATGCATGACCGGGCGGATATCGTCACCAGCGTCGACGTGCCGGAGGGGAAGCGCACGGTGGTCGGCAAGGCGAATATGCAGAACACGGACACCGCCATCTTCGCGGTGTTGTCGGCGCGCGTGGTCGAGTAGAACGCGCGATATACTGACGCCGGATGAAACACTATCTGGCGATCGACCTCGGCGCCGAGAGCGGGCGCGCAATCCTTGGCACCCTGGCCGAGGGGCACCTGAATCTCGAAGAGCTGCACCGGTTTCCGAATCAGCCGGTGCGGCTTCCCACCGGCCTCTACTGGGATTCGCTGCGGCTCTTCCATGAAATGCAGCAGGGGCTGGCGGTGGCGGGGCGGGAGCGGAAGCTGTCGCTCGACGGGATCGGGGTGGATACCTGGGGCGTGGACTTCGGCGTGGTCGGCGAGGACGGCGCCCTCACCGACAACCCGCGCCACTATCGGGATGCCCGCAACAATGGGATGCTCGAAGCCGCTTTCGCCGTGGTGCCGCAGGCCGAGATCTTTCGCCAGACCGGCCTGCAGTTCATGCAGATCAATTCGCTCTACCAGTTGTATGCGATGAAGCGGGGCGGGGCGCCGGGGTTGCAGGCGGCGCGACGGCTGCTCTTCATGCCGGACCTGTTCTCCTACTGGCTGACCGGTGTGCGGAAGAGCGAGTTGACCATCGCCAGCACCTCGCAGTTCTACAATCCGGCGGAGCGCCGCTGGGCGACGGAGCTCTTCGGGGCGTTAGGGCTGGACGCTTCGATTCTCTGTGAGATCGTTCCACCGGGTACGGCACTAGGGCCCCTGCTGCCGCACCTGGCGGAGGAAGCAGGGCTGGGACCGGCGACCGTGTACGCCACGGCCAGCCACGACACTGCCGCCGCCGTCGCCGCCGTGCCTGCAACGGGAGACGACTGGTGCTACATCAGCTCGGGGACGTGGTCCTTGATGGGCGTCGAGATCGACCGGCCGGTGATCAACGAGCACTCGCTGGCGCTCAACTTCACAAACGAGATCGGCGCGGAGGAGAAGGTCCGGCTGCTCAAGAACATCGCCGGGCTGTGGCTGCTGCAGGAGTGCCGGCGGTCATGGGCGTTGAGCGGGCAGGAGTACAGCTACGAGGATCTGACGCGGCTCGCCGCGGCGGCGAAGCCGTTCTCCGCCATCATCCCCCCCGACAAGTTTCTGGAGCCGGGGCACATGCCGGAGCGCATCGCCGCCTACTGCCGGGATACGGGGCAGCCGGCGCCGGAGCAGCCGGGTGAGGTGGCGCGGGCGATTCTGGAGGGCCTCGCCCTGCGGTACCGGCAGGTGCTCGAGAGCCTGGAGTCGCTGCTGGGCCGCCGGTTGAACGTGATCCACATCGTGGGCGGAGGCTCGCGTAATCACGTGCTGAACCAGTTTGTGGCGGACGCCACGCAACGGGTGGTGATTGCCGGGCCTACGGAGGCGACGGCCGCGGGCAACGTACTGGTGCAGGCCATGGGGGCCAAAGAAATAGCGGGCCTCGGGGAGGCCCGCCAGGTGGTTCGTCAATCGTTTCCCGTGCTGACGGTGGAGCCGAAGGCGTCCGGCCAGTGGGACGAAGCGTATGCCCGCTTTGAGGCCCTTACCGGGCCGGCACGGGCTCGCGCGACGCGATGATGCGGTCGATCATGCCGTACTCGAGGGCCTGGTCGGGCTCCATGATGTAGTCGCGGTCGACGTCGCGAGCCACGCGGTCGACGCCCTGGCCGGTGGCATCGGCGAGGATGCCGTTCAGCGTCTCGCGCATGCGCAGGATCTCTTTGGCGTAGATGTCGATGTCGGCCGCCTGGCCGGCGAGGCCGCTCATCGAAGGCTGGTGGATCAGGATGCGCGAATGGGGCAGGCTGTAGCGCTTGCCCTTGGTCCCGCAGGCCAGCAGCACGGCAGCCATGGAAGCGGCCTGCCCGACGCAATAGGTGACGATATCGGGCTCAATCAGGCGCATGGTATCGAGTATGGCCAGGCCGGCTGTGATGGAGCCGCCGGGCGAGTTGATGTACAGCGAGATGTCGCGCTGCGGATCCTCCGCGGCCAGGAAGAGCATCTGGGCGATGATCAGGTTGGCCACCTGATCGTCGATGGGCGTACCAAGGAAGATGATGTTTTCTTTCAGCAGACGCGAGTAGATATCGTAGGCGCGCTCTCCGCGCGACGTCTGCTCGACAACCATGGGTACCAGCATAGGTTTGGGACGGGACCTTTCCGCGAGCCGGCCCATCCCACGCCTGCCGGCTGTCTACCCGCTGGCGACCGAAGGGAGTGGCTCAGCCCGCTTTCTTCGCAAGCTTCTTGGCCTTGCGGCTGCTTTTCTCGACGTTCCTGCGCTTCTGCTCGAGTGCTCGGGCGAGATCCTCGATCGAAGTCTCTTCCAAATACTCCATGATACGCGAACGAAGGGCCTTCCACGAGTCGTGCATGCCGCAGGGCATCTGGTCATTGCACTCGGCCATGCCCGCGGGGCAGCGATGGTAGTCCTCAAGACCGTCGACGGACTCGACGATCTGGATGATGGTGATGGCGCCGGCGGGCTGGCGGAGGGCAAAGCCTCCGGTGGGGCCCTTACTCGAGCGGAGGAAGCCCTTGCGGGCCAACTGCTGGAGAATCTTCGCCAGGAAGTGGGCCGGGATATCTGCCTGTTCGGCGATCTGTTTCACCATCGCATACTTGCCCTCGGGCACCTCGGCAAGCTGGACGAAAGCGCGGATCGCGTACTCTGCGGAACGAGAGTAAATCATGCCATTCCCCTGAAGCGGGTGGACTAAAATACGCCTTTATCTTAATTGTGTGTCATTACAGATGCAAGAGTCTTGTGTGAGGATTCAGGAGATTGCCCGGGTGAGGGGGCCCGCCGGATGATAGAATTTCGCGCATGGCGGTCACCCGGCGGGCTGTTCTGGGAGCCCTCGCCGCGGCCTCGTACTCGCGGATTCTGGGGGCGAACGAGCGCGTGCGCGTGGGGTTTATCGGTTATGGACTGATCGGCGCGCAGCACGTGGCGGACTTCCGGGCGGAGGAAGACTGCGAGTGTGCGGCCATGTGCGACGTGTTCGCCCCGCGCCTGGAGCAGGGGCTGGCGGCGTGCGGGGGGCGTGCGAAGGGGTTCAAGGATTTCCGGCGGCTGCTGGACGAGAAGGACATCGACGCGGTAGTTATCTCCACTCCGGACCACTGGCACGCGCTGATGACGATCATGGCCTGCGCCGCTGGGAAGGACGTATACGTCGAGAAACCCGCCACTCTGTTCGTCCGCGAGGGCGAGTGGATGGTGAAGGCGGCAACGCGTTGGAAACGAATGGTGCAGATCGGCGTGCAGCAGCGGAGCGGGCCGCATTACCAGCAGGCGATGGCGCTGTTGCGCACCGGGTATCTCGGGAAAATCCACTCCGCGCGCATGGCGAGTTTCCGCAACGTGATGCCGGGGTTCGGGCGGCCTCCGGAGACCGAGGCTCCCAAGGACTTCGCCTACGACATGTGGCTGGGACCGGCGCCGGCCCGGCCCTATTCGCCGCATCGCGGCCTCTATCACTTCCGCTGGTTCTGGGATTTCTCCGGCGGCCAGATGACCAACCTCGGCGCGCACTCCATCGACATCATGCAATGGGCGCTGCGGCTGACCGCGCCGGCGGCGGTAAGTTCGAGCGGCGGGCGATTCGCTCTGCAGGACGACGGGGAGACGCCGGATACGCAGGACGCACTGTTCGAGTATCCGGGCATGACCGCGATCTGGTCGCATCGCGAGGCGAGCGCGGGAACTCGCGGCGGATCGGGGCTGGAGTTCTTCGGCGAGAAGGGCAGCCTGAAGATTGACCGTTCCGGGTTCCGCGTGCACGCCGATCAGCAGGTGGACCCGGAGTCGCTGGTGCCGGTGTTCAAGGGGCACCCGACGGGTGGGGTGAACGGAGCGCGCGAGGAACGGTCTGAAGGGCGGCCCTGGGTGCAGGCGGTGCTGGGGCAGGGCTCTTCGGAAGAGCAGTTCAAGCTACATACGCGGAACTTCCTCGATTCGGTGAAGGAACGCGAAGAACCGATCGCGACCGCGGAGGACGGGCACCGGGTGGCCCAGGCGTGCCACCTTGCGAACATTTCCCTGCGGACGGGCCGCAAGATCCGCTGGGACGCCGCGAAGCGGGATATCGCAGGCGACCCCGAGGCCTCCGCGATGCTCGAGCGGCCGTACCGGAAGCCGTGGGACAGCGTGCTGCGGGGGCTCGGACTGTGACGCCGCCCAAGTCCTCGATGGGTCTGGCGACCACGTGTTACCTGACGGCGCGGCGGCCGGCCGATACGTACGAGTTCCTGGAGTACTCGGCGGCGCTTGGCGCGGGGGGCATTCAGGCTTCGCTCCGGTCACTGGAGCCGGAGTACGTCAAGCGGCTGCGTTCGAGGGCAGAGCAACTTGGGATGTATCTGGAGGTGATGTCCGGGTTGGGCGGCGACCTGGAGGCGAGAGCGGCTGCTGCGCGGGAGGCGGGGGCGCTGTGCCTCCGAGCGGCGTGTTTGAGCGGGCGGCGGTACGAGACGTTCGATTCGCTCGAGGCGTGGAAGAAGTTCGTAGCGGACAGCGAGGCGTCGATGGAGCGAGCGGCGCGCGTTGCCGAGAAGGCGCGCATCCCCATCGCCATCGAGAACCATAAAGACTGGACCGCCGAGGAGATGGCCGCCTACATGAAGCGGCTGTCGAGCGAGTGGTTCGGCGTGTGCGTGGACACGGGGAACAACATCGCGCTGCTCGACGACGCGTATGACTTGGTGGAGCGGCTGGCGCCCTACGCCGTCTCGACGCACATCAAGGACATGGCCCTCGCGCCGGCGCCGGACGGGTTTCTGCTGTCGGAGGTGGCGTTCGGCGAGGGGCAGTTGGATCTGAAGCGCATTATCGGGACGATTCAGAAGGCCCGCCCAAAGACGCGGATGACGATGGAGACGATCACGCGCGATCCGCTGCGCGTGCCGTGCCTGGGGGCGAAGTACTGGATCACGATGCGCGACCGGAAGGCGGTGGAACTGGCGCGGACGCTGGCGATGGCGTCGCGGTACGGGCAGGCGCTGCCGGTGGTGAAGGGCATGGACCGCGGCGCGCTGCTGCGGCACGAAGAGGACAACGTCAAAAAGAGTCTCTATTACGCGCGCACCGCTCTCGGCCTCACCGCGTAGCTACCACCTCCGCCACGAGAACGCGGGGGTTCTTCGTTCGTGCGTTGCGAAGAGTTCTGAGGATTCGGGCTCCGGCGAAGCCGGCCGTGTCGAACTCGTGCAGGAAGGCGCCGCCCTCCCTGGCCCCGGCGATTCAGGCGAACCAGTCGTCCTCCCTGCGACGCTCATCTTCAGGCAAGGGAGAGGCGAGGATGAGTTCTGCGGCGTAGAGGTGCGCGCCGGGCTTCAGCACACGCGCCAGCTCGGCGAAGATTTCCGCGCGCGACGGGTTGAGGTTGAAGATACCGTTGACGAGCGCGACGTCGATGGAGGCGTCTTGCAGCGGAAGACGCTCGGCGGCGGCCAGCGTAAACATGGTATTGACGGGGCGGCAGGACGAGGCGCGGCGCAGCATGGGGAGGCTGAAGTCCGCGCCGATCACGCGGCGCGCGCGGGGGGCGACCAGCCACGTATCGAGACCCGCGCCGCAGCCCAGGTCGAGCACCGTAGCGCCCTCCGGGATGCACGCGAATGCCGGCACATTGGAGACGCCTGCGAAGGCCTCCAACGCGGCGGCCGGCGCGTTCTCCTGATATGCCAGGCTGCTTGCGAAGACGCGGCCGACGGGGAACGCGTGACGGGCGTCAGGTGTCAAGGCAGCGGCCGAGTATGCCTCTCGAACCTTGTCTCTCATCTGCATGTTGCGTGAAAGCGCAGTCGCACGTAGTCGGCGGTCCAGCGACCGCCGGCGTCCCGTAGGGAGCAGGCGAGTAATTCCTCCACCTCGCGCTTCACTGCGTCCCGCTCGGGCTCTTCGAAGGGCTGAAAGAAGCGGAGCGCGAAGGTATCCAGCCAGCCGGACATGCCGGTGGGGAGAGGCGTGGGGCGGGGGAAGAGTTGGATGCGGTCGACGGTGAAGCCGTGGCGCTCGAGGATCGCGGCGAAGCCTTCCGGGGTGGGATAGGTCCAGGGATCGATTGCGGCGGCATCGACGGCATGGCGAGCGAGCACCGCGTGCAGGGCTACTCGAATGGCAGCGATGTTGCCGTAGCCGCCGAACTCGCCGGCGAAGCGGCCGCCGTGGCGCAGGGCGCGAGCCACGCCGGCCATCACGGCGTCATGGTCGGGGACCCAGTGGAGAACCGCGTTCGTAAAGACCGCATCGAATTCGCGATCGAAGGTCAGGGCGACCGCATCCATGTGACGAGCATCGATCCCCTGAGCCGCTGCCGCCGCCACCATGCTGGGAGAGGAATCGACGCCCACCACTTCGCACCCGCGCGCTGCGAGCTTCAGCGCCAGCGCGCCGTCGCCGCAGCCCAGGTCGAGGATGCGTTCGCCCGGGCGCGGGGCGAGCACATCGATCAGATCGGCGCCGAGATCTGCGACGAAGCGCGCGTGGCGAGCATACTCGGCGGCGTTCCAGGCATCGTGCGGTTGCGTCATCGGCGTGTGCAGGCGAATCACACTCTAACACGCGGAAGTGCTTTCGCTGCGTCGCGGACTCACATTTGCAAAGCAGAGAAAGCGATGCGAATTCTCTTATCTTTCTTTTGCTGCTCCCTCGCGGCGCTGCCGCAGACCGTCACCCTAGGCGTCATTGGAGGCGTCAGCCTCACGGAGAGCACGGGCCGGGCACGCTACCCGATGAGCGGCGTTCCGTTCATCGAAACCAGCCCCGGCAGCCGCAGCTTCCTGGTGGGTCCGACTTTCGACGTCAACTTTCATCGCTCCTTCGCCCTCGAAATTGACGCGCTCTATCGGCCTCTCGAGACCCGCACGCGGACCATCCTCGCCGACGGCACGCGTGAGCCCGCCGTCACCTCTTCCGGCATGACGTGGCAATTCCCCGTGCTCTTGAAGTACCGGTTTGAGGGGCGCGGGATCGTTCGACCCTTTCTTGCGGCAGGGCCGTCGTTCCGCGTGTCCGAGCAATCGACGGCGGAGCACTCGCAGTACGGCGTCACCGCCGGTGCGGGAGCGGACATCGAGTTGTCGTTCCTGCGAGTTTCGCCCACGGTCCGCTATACGCGCTGGGCCGGCGGCCAGTCTTCATTCGCGCCCTTCAAGCAGGACCAGGTGGAGATACTTGTCGCGTTCGGCCGTGCCCTGCCGGCCGCCGGCGTCCGCCCATTCGGGCGCCGGCTCTCCTTCGGGTTGCTGCTCGGGGCGTCTTTCAGTGACGATCAGCGCACTACCGCCGACGTGTTCAACGATCCGCGCGACAACAGTCCCATCGCCGTCGCCCGGACCGCCGGACCCCGGAGCGTGTTGCCCGGCATCGCGGTGGAAGCGGAACTGGCGCGCGGTTTCTCGGTAGAAGGCAACGCCATCTACCGCCCGTACCGGCAGCGCGTGGTGACCGCGTCGCGCTCCTTCGGTGGAAACACATCGTTCCGGGTAGCAGACACGTTCGAGTTCCCCGTGCTTGCGAAGTACCGCTTCGGAAACGGCGGTTTCAGACCGTTCCTCGAGGGCGGGCCATCGTTCCGGACCGCGGACTGGGTGGCCGGCGGACGCCTCGGCCGCGTCGGCGTGACGGGAGGCGCGGGCGTGGAGATGCGGCTGGGCCATCTGCGCATCGCACCGCGCGTGCGCTACACGCATTGGTCGGGAGAAAGTCTGGGGCGGAGTCCGGCGCTGCGCAATCAGGTGCAGGGGTTGGTGGGGTTCACCTTCTGAGGCGCCCGCTTAAAGGCGGCCCGGCCACTTGCGGCGCCTGTGAAATACGGCGATCAGTTCGAGGCGGTCATTCCGAACTCGGTAGGGCACGACGACGGGTGTATGCGGAATCACGAGCTCTCGTGTTCCCAGGACGCGGCCGGGCCGGCCGATGTGCGGGTGCGTACCGAGACCTTGTCATGACTGACGGCTTTCCCGCTATCCAGCGCTGCGATACCGGCGTGAGCTTCGGCGAGGTGCCATTCCTCGGACTCAACATAGGCAGCAATTGCCTCGGCGGCGAGAAAGGACTTGGAGCGCCGCGCCCGTTTGGCAAGCGTGTCCAGGCGCTTCTTGGTTTCAGAGTCAAGGCGGATCGAGAGAGTCTCAGTCATGCATCGTGCTCAGTTGTACACACTTTCGCAGATGGCACGCCGTGACCCGGCGCAGGCCCCTACCGCATCTGCGCGTCCACTTCTTCCAGCCAGTCCGGCCGCTTCAGCACTTCGCGCGGGCGGCTGCCGTCGGGCGGGCCGATGATGCCCTCGCGGTACATCATGTCGAGGATGCGCGCGGCTCGGCCGTAGCCCAGGCGCAGGCGCCGCTGCAGCGTCGATGTCGACGCCTTGCCCATCTCCAGCACCACGCGCACCGCCTCCTGGTACATGGGATCCTCTTCGCCGTCGAACTCCTCGCCGTCGGCGCCCTCCTCTTCGTCGCCGGGAGGCGCCATCAGGAACGTCTGGTCGTATTCGGGCGGCGCCTGTTCCTTCCAGAACTCGACGACGCGGTTGATTTCCGTCTCCGTGACGAACGCTCCGTGCACCCGGACCAGGCGTGAAGAGCCGGGCGGCAGGAAGAGCATGTCGCCGCGGCCGAGGAGATGCTCGGCGCCCATCGAATCGAGCACCGTGCGGGAGTCGACGCGCGTGGCGACGCGGAAGCTGATGCGGGCGGGGAAGTTGGCCTTGATCAGACCCGTAATGACATCGACGCTGGGCCGCTGCGTCGCGAGCACCAGGTGCATGCCTACCGCGCGCGCCATCTGTGCCAGGCGCGTCACCGACTCTTCGACGCCCGCGCGCTCGAGCATCATCAGGTCCGCCAGCTCGTCGATGATGATCAGGATGTAGGGCAATGGCCGAAGATCCTCATCCATCTCCTGGTTGCTGTCGTCTTCGAACAGGCTGCGCGGCTCGTTCTGCAGCTGCCGCATCTTGCGGTTGAACTGGTCGATGTTGCGCACCCCCTGGGAGGCCAGCAGCTTCAAGCGCCGCTCCATCTCGTGCACCGCGTTCCGCAGGGCGTTAGTAGCCTTCTTGGGATCGGTAATGACGGGCGTCAGCAGGTGCGGAATACCTTCGTAGAGCCCCATTTCCAGCCGCTTGGGGTCCACCATGATCATGCGCACTTCGTCGGGCGTCGACTTGTAGAGTACCGACATGATGAGCGTGTTGAGCATGACGCTCTTGCCCGAACCGGTGGAGCCGGCGATGAGCACGTGGGGCATCGTTTCGAGCGATGCGACTTTGATCCGCCCGTTGGCGTCCTTGCCCATCGAGATGCAGAGGCGGGATTCGGCCTTGCGAAACTCGTCCGATTCGAGAATCTGGCGGAGGCTGATCACCTCCATCTTCGAGTTCGGCACTTCTATGCCGACCGTGGGCTTGCCGGGAATGCGTTCGATGATGATGGATTCGGCCTGCAAGCCGAGGCAGAGATCCTCGGTCAGCGTGGTGATGCGGCTGTACTTGATGCCCGCTTCGGGCTTGAACTCGAAGGTCGTCACCACGGGCCCGGGATTGATTTGCACCACCGAACCGAACACGTTGAACTCTTCGAACTTCGCTTTGATGCGGGCGGCGGTGTCTTTCAGCTCCTGACTGTCGTAGCCGTTACGGGCGGGCGGTTCATTGAGCAGCGTGGTGGTGGGCAGCTCGTACACACGCGCCTGGCGGACCGGGGCGGCGGGCGGCGCGGGCGTGGCGAACGGGGGCGGCGGGGGCGGCTCGGGAGCGGGCTCTTCGAGCATACGAATGGGGATCTCTTCCTCGACCGCCTCCTCTTCCGGTTCCTCTTCCCTTACGTACGTACGCGTGGTCGGCGCCTCGTCCCAGGGCGCTTCATCGGCCTCCAGCGGCGCTTCCATCTCAAGCGCCGCGGGCGGCGCGGCCTTCACGCGTGGCGGCTTCGCGGGCCGCCGCAGCTTGATTCGCACTTTGGACAGGAACCGGATGGGCCGGCTGATCCAGCCGGACAGGATGGTCATGGAGAACGTCGAGACCAGGTAGAGCGAAATCAGGATCGCGGTGGCCGTGAAGAGAAGCGCGCCGGTGGTGTTCATCGAGTCGACCAGCAGCTCGGCCAAGAGGACGCCTAGAGTTCCGCCAGCGGGGATGACGCCGCCGATGGGGCGAAAGTCGGGACCCATGGAGAGCGCCGCGGAGAGGAATGCGAGCAGGCTTGCCGATCCGAAGAGCTTGATGAGCGGCGCCTCGACCGGCCGCGAGCGCAGCCATTTCCAGGCGAGCAGAAGAGCCAGCACGGGGATGGCGAAGGCGCCGAGGCCAAGGACCTGGAGGAGCAGATCGGCGAGATGGGCGCCGATGCGGCCAGTCAGGTTCTCGGCGCGGTAGTGAGGCGGCGCGGCGGTGTTCCACGACGGATCAGTTGGGTGATACGTAGCAAGCGCAACGGCGAGGAAGATGCCGGCGAAAAGATACACGACCCCTATGGCTTCATTGAGCCTGGGGCGTTGGGTGGGGCCCAATAGATTCATGCCGCCTTAGCGGCGAAAGAAAGCCAGAGCGATTACCAGTATGCCAAAAACGATGCGGTAGATCACGAAGAATCGGAGGGTGTGGTCGCGGAGGAAACGCAGGAAGAAAGCGATGACGACGCAACCGGTGATGGCGCTGACCACGATGCCAACGAAGAAATCCACTCGTTGGCCGGCGGGTATGCCGCCCATTTTGTAGAGATCGTAGAAGGCGCTGGCGGCGGCGGCGGCGATGGCGGGGGTGGAAAGGAGGAACGAAAAGCGTGCGCCGGAGTGGCGTGTGAGGCCGCGAAAGAGGCCGGCGGTGATGGTGATGCCACTTCGGGAGGTGCCGGGAATGATGGCCACGGCCTGAGCGAAGCCGATGGTCATGGCGTCGAGGAACGTCACGTCCCCGATGTGTTTCTTCTGTCTGCCCACGCGCTCGGCGGCCCACATCAAGAGGCCGACGGAAATCAGCATGATCCCCATCAGGAGCGGGTTACGCCACGTTGTCTCCGCATGCTCCTTGAGGGTGTAGCCGAAGAATCCGATCGGCAGCGAAGCGGCGGCGAGCAGCCACAAGAGGTGGCGATTCTGTTTGAGCTCCGGATCGCTGCCCCAGTTGAGCCCGAAGCCCTGTGCGGCCACCTGGAGCCAATCCCTGAAGAAGTAAATGACGACGGCGGACAGCGTACCGAAGTGGAGCGCGATGTCGAACGTCAAGCCCTGATCCTTCCAGCCCAACAGCCAGGGCGCCAGGGCGAGGTGTGCGGAACTACTAATCGGCAAGAATTCAGTGACACCTTGGACAATCGCAAGAAGAACCACTTGGTAAAGAGGCATAATGGGGAAAAGCCATCCTAACCCAATCTGAAGATGCCGAACACGAAAATTGTCGCCACGCTTGGCCCGTCCAGTGATTCGATCGACGTCGTCCGCGGTTTGTTTCAGGCTGGGGTAGACGTGTTCCGTTTGAACGCGTCGCACGGCACGCAGGAAGATCACGTCAAGCGAATCCGCTGCGTGCGGGAGATCGCCGACGAGATGAAGATCGCGGTCGGCATCCTGCTCGATTTGCAGGGACCGAAGATCCGCCTCGGCCGCTTCGAAGGCGGGCGGGCGTTCCTCAATACCGGCTCCACGTTCACCATCACCACGCAGGAGGTGATGGGCACCACGGAGCTGGCGACCACGAGCTATGTCGATTTCGCCAAGGATGTGCGGGAGGGTGACCGGGTGCTGCTCGCCGACGGCAGCGTCGAGCTGCGGGTGATGGAAACCGACGGGCTGTGCTCGGCGAAATGCGAAGTGGTGAGCGGCGGGTGGGTGAGCGACCGCAAAGGCATGAATCTGCCGGGCGTTCAGGTGAGCACGCCGTCGCTAACGCGCAAGGACATGTCGGACCTGCAGATGGGGCTGGAGGCAGGCATTGACTTCGTCGCGCTGTCGTTCGTGCGGCGTCCCAACGATGTGCTGCGCCTGCGCCTTTTTCTCGAAGAGAAGGACGCGCATGTGCCGATTGTGGCGAAGATCGAGAAGCCGGAGGCGTGGCAGAACCTGGACGACATTCTCACCGAGTCGGACGGGGTGATGGTGGCGCGGGGCGACCTCGGCGTGGAGATGGCGCTCGAGCGGGTGCCGTTCATCCAGAAGTCGATCATCGAGCGGGCGCGGCTGCACGGCAAGTTTGTGATCACGGCGACGCAGATGCTCGAGTCGATGATCGAGAATCCTTTCCCGACGCGGGCGGAGGTGAGCGACGTTGCCAACGCGATCTATGACGGCACCGATGCGGTGATGTTGTCCGCAGAGACGTCCGCGGGCAAGTACCCCGTGGAAGCGGCCCGCATGATGGACCGTATCGCCGGGGAGGCGGAAGTGTCCATCCGCTCGCAGGGGTACAAGGACCCGCCGCACAAAGACCATCCCACGCATGCCGAGATCGTGGCCGACGCGGCGTACCGCGCGGCGCGGTCCGCCGGCGTGGCGGCGATCGTGGTTTTCACGGCCAGCGGTTTCAGCGCCCGGCTGATCGCGCGCTACCGTCCGCCGGTGCCCATCTTCGCGTTCACGCCGAGCCAGGCGACGGCGCGGCAACTCTCGATGATCTACGGCGTCTTCCCGGTGCTGGCGGGAAACCTCAAATCGACGGACGAGATGATGAACCAGATGGATCGAATCCTCATCGAGTCCAAGGCGCTCAAGCCGCGCGACAGCGTGGTGTTCGTGGCGGGCCAACCCATCGGCAGGCCCGGCAGCACCAATTTGATGAAGCTGCACCGCCTCGGCGAAGCGCGCTGAGCGCGTGATAGTCTGAGGCTCATGGTTCGCTTGGTTTCGCTCGGCGTATTCGTGTCCCTGGTGCTGGCCGCTGCCGAGCCGGGTTTCGTTCCGCTGTTCGACGGCAAGACGTTGAACGGCTGGACGCTGAGGAGCAAGAAGCCCGGCACAGGCTACGTGGTGGAGAACGGCCTACTGGTGTGCCCCAAAGAGGGCGGCGGAAACCTGCTGACGGACAAGCAGTACGGGAATTTCATCTTCCGCTTCGAGTTCCGGATGGAGAAGGGCTCTAACAACGGCGTCGGCATTCGCATGCCGGCTGACGGCGATGCGGCGTACCAGGGGATGGAGATCCAGATCCTGGATCATAACGATGCGCAGTACGCGGGGTGGCTGAAGCCAACCCAGCGGCACGGCGCCATCTACGACGTGATCCCGCCGAAGTCGGATCCTCTGAAACCGGTGGGCGAGTGGAATACGGAGGAGATCGAGGCCAACGGGCGGCGCATCAAGGTGACCGTAAACGGGAAGGTGATTGTGGACGCCGACCTGGACACGGTGAAGGACCCGGAGGTACTCCTGAAGCACCCCGGGCTGGCACGGACATCGGGGCACATTGGGTTCCTGGGGCACGGGACGCGGCTGGAGTTCCGTAACATTCGCATCAAAGAGCTGAAGTAAGGCCGTGTACCGGGGCAGTGCGGCAGGTTCCCAGAAGCGGACACTCCCGGCGCGCCGCCCTCTGAACCGCCTGAAGATGTTGCTGGTATCCTGATTGCTCTAAACACTGTTCGAGGTTAGTTTGCCCGCTCGCGTTCTTATCGCCGACGATCAGTTTGACGTCCTCATCGCGCTCGAACTCCTGCTCAAGGGCGACGGGATGCTAACGGTGTCGGCATCCTCGCCGCGCGAGGTGGTGGCGGCCGTGCGGTCGGACTCGTTCGACGCGGTTTTGATGGACTTGAACTACACCCGGGACACGACCTCCGGACAGGAGGGGCTGGAACTGGTGACGGAGATCCACCGCCTGGACCCGGATCTGCCCGTGATCGTGATGACTGCCTGGGGATCGATTGAACTGGCGGTGGAGGCGATGCGGCGGGGCGCGCGCGACTTTGTATTGAAGCCGTGGGACAACCGGTCGCTGCTCGAGACGCTGCGGGTGAAGATCGAAGAGGGCGGGCGCGAGCGCAAGAAGCACAAACGATCCGAGGAAGATCTCGAGATCGCCCGGCAGGTGCAGATGAACCTGTTCCCGCGGGGGTCGCACCGCTTCGCGAACCTGGAGTACGCCGGCCGGTGCGTGCAGGCGGGCGCCGTGGGCGGCGATTATTATGACTTTCCGGACGTAGGTCCGGACCGCTTTGCGACGGTGATCGCCGATGTCTCAGGCAAGGGGATCCCGGCGGCGCTGCTGATGGCGAATCTGCAGGCCACGCTGCGCAGCCAGTGCCAGAACGTAGGGCGGCCGCTGACGGCGATCCTCCGCTCCGTTCACGCGTTGTTTCTCGAGTCCACTGACCCGCACCATTTCGCCACGCTCTTTTTCGGGTGCTACGATCCGCCGTCCCGCCGCCTCAGCTACGTAAACTGCGGGCACAACCCGCCGCTGCTCCTACGCCCGGGCGGTGCGTATGAGAAGTTGGAGCCGACGGGCACCGTCCTGGGTCTCCTGCCGGCCTGGACGTGCGGCGAGGCGGATGTGCAGTTGTGCTCGGGAGACGTGATGCTGATGTACTCGGACGGCATCACCGAGGCCGGCCGTGAGAACGGCGAAGAGTTCGGCGAGGATCGACTGCTTCGTTCGCTGGAGCGGGCGCGGGCTCTTCCGATCCAACAGCTTGTGGAGGCCGTACTCACCGACGTACGCACCTGGCTGGGGGGCCGCGACCAGGAGGACGATCTCACCCTGGTTGCCGTGCGCGGCGTTAGTTAAGACGGCTACATTCGCGAAACGTAAACAGCCGTCAACGTGTCCACCTCTATGAGGTTAAGATGCGACTCTGTGTTATTTCGCTGGGAACGATTCTGGCCGCCGCCGTCGCCTTCCCGCAAGAGCTGGCACGCGGTGTTCAGCTGTACGGGGAACGGAAGTACACAGACGCGGAGAAGGAGCTCCGGGCGACTGTGAAAGCCGAACCGGAGAACGCCCGCGGCCACTATTACCTGGGCCTGACGCTGCTCGAGCTGAAGAAGCCGGCGGAGGCGGAGGGCGCTCTGTCGCAGGCTGACTCGCTTTCCTCGACGGCGGAGACCAAGGTGGCGCTTGCCCGCGCACTGCTGGAGCAGCGAAAGTTCGAACAGGCCGAAGAGCAGATCAGGGCAGCTGAATCGCGCGACGCGACGTACGCGGGGATTCTCTACGAGAGAGGCCGCCTGCATCTAGCGAAGCAGGAGTACTCGAATGCGGTCGACGATCTCGCGAAGTTCTCAGAGCGCGAGCCGGAGGACGCCTACGGTCACTACTACCTGGCTATGGCGTATAACGGCGCTGGCCGCAAGGACATGGCGTTGAAGCACTTTGATCGCTTCCTGCGGTTGCGGCCGGACGCGCCCGAAGCGAAACGGGTTCGTACGCTGGTGCAAGGCGTTAGATAGCCGCCGCGGAGGCCTGTTGCGCGCCGCACTCCCGATTCTCACACTCCTGCTGGCGCCGGCGCTGTTCGCGCAACCGCGAGAGCCGATTGAGCGCTACTTCCTTACCCGGATACAGGAAGAGGCTCGCAAACGCGGTATCGGCATCGAAGCAACGGGCGTCGACTGGAATCTGTTCTTCTTCACGGTGACGCTGCACAACGTCCGCGTGACGTCGCTTGCGGAACCCGATCTGCCGCCGCTGGTGTCGATGGACCGGGCGTACGTCAACGTTGCCTTCAGCGACCTGGTGCGCGGCGTCTACACCTTCGAGAGCGTCCGCGCTCAGAACCCGCGCGTGCACCTGGTTCTCGATCGCGGCCGGGACAACATTCCGAACGTTCCGGAGAGCAAGCCTCGGGAGAAACCGCTCGAGCTGCTGGTTCGTGCCGCGAACATCGATGCAGGGTCGTTGATCTTCGAGGACCGTGTGCGCCGCCTGCGGCTGGAACTGCCGCGGTGGAGATTGGGAGTCACGGGACGTACGCTGCCCCTGCGGCACGAGGTCAAATTCGAGTCGTCCGCGGAAGGAACGCTGGTCTACGAAGGCCGGCGGGACCGGCTCCAACAGATCAACGCGGAGTTGCTGCACCGCGAAGGCCTCCTGGAGGTGCGGGCCCTGAAGTTCTCCGTGCCGCACACGGTGGCGGCGGTGAACGGGACACTCCGCCTTCCCGAAGGTCAGCCGGCGCAGACCGATCTGCGCTACAACGCTCAGACGGACCTCGCTCCGCTCCTGAGGCTGTTGGGCGTCGAGCAGAAGCTTGCCGGCAAAGCGGCGGCGCGAGGCGTCATCCGAGGGCCGTTCGGCGATCTCACGATTGAGGCGGACGCCGAGGGGCGGGGCGTTGATTTCCGCGAGTTCACAGCGCTCGACCTGGACGCCGATGTGGTGTACCGCGTGGCCCAGGACCGCGTCACGCTGCGGAGTTTCTCGGCGCGCGGGCCTATCGGAGCGGCGACCGGCGAGGGAGTGCTCGCGCTGAATGCGCAGGGCGGCGAGACGTCGCTTCGCGGGACGGCGAGCAACGTCGATGTCGAGCGGTTACTGCGTTCGTTCAAGAGTCCGGTGCTGGTGGCATCACGGGCGCGAGGGCCCTTCACGGTGCGATGGCCGGGAACCGACATCGATCGCATCCGTGCGGAAGGCCGCTTCCAGCTCACTGCCACCCGCCGCGCGCCCGCCGAGGACGTGCTGCCGGTCAGCGGGTCAGTGGCTGCAACGGTACGCGGCAGAGACGTGGTGGCGGAGCTGCGTTCCGTGCAGGTTCTCGGCGGTACCGCCGAGGGCTCGGTTCGGCTCGACAACTTCGAAGGGCTGAGCGGGAGCCTCACGGTCAACACGGCTGACGTCGCGCCAACGCTCGCCGCTCTGGAGCGTTTTCTGGGCCGCCGCGAACCCCTGGTCGACATCCGCATCGCCGGCCCCGTAACTGCCAAGGCGGAGTTGGGCGGCACAGTCAAACGCCCGGCAGTGAAGGCGAGCGTCGCCTCAACCGGAATGACTGTCGCTGAGCTTCGCGACGTCGCGGTGAATGCGGAGGTGAACTATGCGGGCGATGTGCTCGCTCTCGAGAACTTCGCTGCCCGCTGGAGGGACCAGGTCATCACTGCGACCGGTCGCATTGGCACGGGAGGACCGACGCGCCCTCTGGAGTTGCGCGCGCGCGTCGAACAGGGTAGCCTCGCCGCGGTCCTTGCCGGGCTGGGCATGGATCAGTACCGCATTGAGGGTTCGTTCAACGCGCAGGCGGTCTTTGGCGGCACCGTCGATGACCCTGTCGGCAGCGTCGCCGCCTCCGGCTCCGGGCTGCGCATCTACGGCGAGAACCTCGGCGCGTTCACGGCGGAAGGGCGCGTCGACAAGAAAACATTCACGCTGGACCGTCTGCGAACGGAGCAGCCCGGTGGTGGAACCGTCACGGCGACGGGCTCGTACTCCTGGGGCACGAAGACGTACACGTTGACGGCCGAGGGAAAAGGCGTGCGCCTGCAAGACACGGAACTGCCGCAGGTGGGCAAGGTGCGCGGCGTCGTCAACTTCACCGCGAGGGGGCAGGGTCAAACCGAGAAACCGGACCTGCTCGCGCAACTGACCGTGGACGAGCTTGTGTTGAACGGCAAACCCGGCGGGCGGTTGACCGCGACCCTTGACGTCACTGGCGGAGCGGCGCGGTTCGAGGCGGCGCTGCCGGCTTACGGTTTCTCGGCCACCGGTACCCTGGCCGGCGGCCCGCGGCAACGCATCACCGTGACCATGAACAACACTGACTTCGGCAAGCTGCCGTTTGAACTGCCGCGGCAGCTGCAGGGGACGGCATCGGGCCGCGTGGAGTTCGACGGCGAGGTGCGCAATTGGCGCGATGCAAGGATTGTCGGAGAGCTCAGCGCGTTGAATTTGAAGTGGGCGGAGGTGCCGATTGGGCTGCAAGGGCCGGCGCGCATCGAGTACCAGAACCGCTATCTCTATCTGCCCGCGCCGATCACGCTGGTTACCGGCGATACCCGGCTGCAACTCTCCGGTGCGCTTCCGATCGAGCCTTCAGGGGGCCCTGGGCTGCTTGAACTGCGTGGCAGCATCGCTCTCGCCTCGCTCGCGCCGCTGATGGAGATGACGGAGCCCGTGGCCGCCTCCGGGCAGGCGCAGGTGGATTTGTTGCTGGTCGGCAGCCTCAACGCGCTCGACCCGCGCGGCACCATTACGCTCTCCGGGGGCGGCTTGGAACTGCCCGCGCGCGGCGTTCCTCCGTTCTATAACCTCAACGCGCGCATCACCGTCGGCGACGGCGTGGCGACCGTGGAGAACCTCTCCTCTGACTGGGGGCCCGCGGTGGTGAAAGCGGCCGGAGTGTTCCCATTAGGCCTGCTGCCGGCGAATTTGCCCGTACAGATCGTGAATGCGCGTCAGGGGCCCGCGACCTTTGCCGCCGAACTGACGAACCTGCAGTTGCTCGCGTTCCAGCAGTTGCCGAACGATCTTGGGGGCACGGTGTCCGTTCGCGTCGAAGGCTCAGCCCCGAAACTGGCCCTGGACGCTTTGCAGGCGAAAGCGACCTTCAGTGAACTCAGCCTGCAGCTCCGAAACTACCCGCTGGCGCAGCAGAGCCCGACCGTCGCCGTGCTGGACAAGGGTGTGCTGAGGATCCCGGAAGTCCAGGTCACGGGGCCCGAGACGAAGCTGGCGATTGCCGGCACAGCCGATCTGATCTCGCCCGGACGGCCAATGGACATCCGCCTGAGCGGAACCAGTGACGCGAGCGTACTCTTCTTTTTCACCAACGCGGTTTCGGCGCGAGGGCCGGCGCAACTGGAAGTGCGCGCCGGGGGCTCCGTCGAGAAGCCACAAGTGACCGGCTTCGTCGAGTTCAACGACGCACAGTTGAGCATGCGCGAGCCGCGGTTGGCGTGGGAAGACCTGCACGCGCGGGTGACCCTGAACGGCGACCGCGTCTCCATCGATCGGATGACCGCGGCACTGAACGGCGGAACGTTCACGGGCCGTGGCGGATTCCGTCTCGGCCGCGGCGGGATTCAAGACTCGACGCTGGCCTTTCGAGCCGAAAACGTCTATGCCGAGTTTCCCGAGGGCTTGCGCACCGTTGCCAACGCCGATATGGGCATACTCACGGCGGGGCCGACGATGGTGATTGACGGCGAAGTGCACATCCTGGAGGGTTCCTACACCAAGACCATCGCCCTGGAAGAGGAGGTGTTTCGCAGGCTGAGCGGCGGGGGGCAGCTGGATCTCACAGAGGAACGCAATCCGTTCCTCGAAGACCTGCGCTTCAACGTCCGCGTGATCACCGATGAGCCCATCGTTGTGGACAACAACTTCGCTCGCGCGGAGATCATCGCCAATGTGCAGCTGGTGGGGACCTATTACAGGCCGGGCTTCACGGGGCGGATCGAGATTCAGGAAGGCGGCGAGATCTACCTTGCCGAGCGCCGCTACCTGGTGGATCGCGCGGTGGTCTCCTTCATCAACGAGCAGCGAATTGAGCCGCTGTTCGATCTCCTCGCCCGCACCCAGGCGGGCGGATACGACATCACGCTGCAGCTCAGCGGCGCGCTCCGGGAGACGCAGGTGAACCTGACGGCGGACGACCCGACGCTCACCGAGCCGCAAATTCTGGCGCTGCTGGTGACGGGCCGGCGTTTGGACGATGCCCGCGCGGCGAGCACGACAGTAGCGCGCGAGCAGTTGCTCTCCCTCCTCGCCGGCAGCCTCACCGGGCGGCTGTCGCGGGAGTTCCAGCAGGCGCTGGGCGTCACGCAGCTACGCCTGGAGCCCAGTTTGATTGCTCCCGAGCAGAACCCCACGGCGCGCCTCACCGTGGGCCAGGACATCACCCGCCAGCTTTCCTTCATCTACTCTTTGGACCTGGCGGACCCGGGCAACAACATCTGGATCGCCGAATACGACATCACTCGCCGCTTCGTCACGCGCGGCATTAAGCAGGAAGACAACACCTATCGCATGGAGTTCCGGCACGACGTGCGATTCGGCGGCACTCCGTTCGAGCCGCTCGGAGGGAAACGCGAAGAGCGGCGCGTGGGTACGGTGCAGTTCCTGGGCAACCGGCTCTTCACCGATCGAGAGCTGCAGAAGCGCTTCAAGGTGGAGCCGGACGACAAGTACAACTTCTTCAAAATCCGCGAGGGGCTCGATCGGATCGAGAAACTCTACGCGAAGCAGAACCTGCTTGAATCACGCGTGCGGCTCAGGCGCGAGCAGCGCGGCGACCGTGTAGACCTTCGAGTGAACATCCAGCCTGGGCCCAAGCTCGACTTCGTCTATGAGGGCTGGGACGTGCCGGGCGGCGCGCGGGACGATGTGCGCGAGATCTGGCAGCGAGGGGTCTTCGATACGCAGCGCCTGGACGAAGCCCGCGCGCGTCTGGAAAGCGAACTGATTCGGGAGAAGTTCCTCCGCCCGTCGGTCACCTACTCGGTCAGCACACCAAGCGCCAGCGACAAGCGGGTGCTGTTCGAAATTCAGCCGGGCGTTCGTTTCGGGAGGGTGCAGTGGGTTTTCGAAGGCGCGAAGGGGATCAAGCAGGGCGACCTCCGCAAGGCAATCGACAAGGCCGACCTCACCACGCAGGTCTACACGCAGCCCACCGAGGTGGTCGAACTGCTCAAACGGTACTACCGGGAGGAGGGCTATCTGGATGCTGAGATCGGCTCTCCGCAATACGATCTCAACGCCAACGACCGCAGCGGGCGTGTGGTCTTCGATGTCACAGAAGGGCCGCGCTACCGCGTGGGCTCGCTTCGCTTCACGGGCAACCATGCGTTGACGGAAGCGGAACTCAGAAAGGACCTGCTGCTCGAGGATGGAGCGTGGTACACGCCGCGCGAGCGCGAGTCGGCATTTCAGCAAATCCAGGAGCGCTACTGGGAGCAGGGATACAACGACGTGGAGATCGGCTACACGGTTGCCCCGCGCGAAAGGGAGCCGCTGGTCGACGTGGCGTTTCGCATTCAGGAGGGGCGCCGGCGAATGGTACGCCGCCTGACGATTGCCGGCAACGAGCAGACCAGCGCGCGGCTCATCCGAACGCAGGTGACCTTCCGCGGCGGCGACGTGCTGACCACGGAGAAACTGAGCCGCTCACGGCGCAATCTCTACGAAACCGGCGCGTACCGGCTGGTGGAAGTGGACGTGTCGAATGTCCCTCTGGAGGAGACTCCGCAAATCGCGGAGAACGAGCGTGCCGTGGACGTCACCGTCCGCGTGCACGAGGTGCAGCCGTTCCAGGTGCGCTACGGAGGTCTCTACGACACCGAGCGCGGCCCCGGAGTGATTGCCGATGTCTTCAACTACAACTCACTGGGCTCGGCGCGCACTATCGGACTGCGTGCCCGTTACGATTCGCAGCAGAAGGAGGCGCGCTTCTTCTTCAGCCAGCCGTTGCTGCGGCGGTTCCCGCTGCGCACGGTAGCCAGCGTGTACGCAACTCAGAACCTGAGGGACGAGCTCCGGATCGACCGGGTGGGCGTCAGCCTACAGGAAGAGACCCGCTTCCGGGAAAACTACATCCTCACCTTCGGCTACCGCCTTGAGAATACGAGGACCCGCGAGCGTGAGCCCGACCCTCTGTTCCCGTTCCGTTCTGATGTGCGCATCGCGCCCTTCAGCGCCACACTGACGCGCGAAACTCGCGATGACATCCTAAACGCCACCACCGGCTCCTTCTTCTCGCAGGCCTTCGAATACGCGCCGAGCTACTTTGGATCGCAGCTCCGCTACGCGCGCTCCTTCACGCAGTTTTACTACTACCGGCCGTTGCGCGAGCCGCAGGAGGTGCCGTTCTCCGGCATCCGGCGCAACCGGTGGGTGTACGCAAGCGCGGCGCGGGTGGGCCTCGCCAGCGGTCTCGGCGGGCAGGAACTGATTCCGGCCGAGCGCTTCTTCGCGGGCGGCGGCACCACCATCCGCGGCTTCGAGCAGGATCGCGTCGGTCCCCTGATCGGCGACCAGCCGCTGGGAGGCGAGGCGGTGCTGATTCTGAACAACGAGCTGCGCTTCCCGCTCTATCGCTGGTTCGACGGTGTAGCGTTCGTCGATGTCGGCAACGTGTGGGAGCGCTACTCGGACTTCAGCTTCGGCGACATCCGCAAGACCGCCGGGCTGGGCTTGCGGATGCGGACGCCGTACTTCATGCTTCGCATGGACTACGGGCACAAACTGGACCGCCGGGCGGGTGAGGTCGGCGGGCGGTTCTTCTTCAGTATCGGGCAGGCCTTCTAACGATCGCTAACGAACGACCACCTTCACCAGACCCGCGTTGCCCGCAGTGTCGAAGACGCGCGCCACGATCAGGTGCTCGCCCGGCGGCAGGCCCGTGATGCGCACGTGGAACCGCTCGTCGGGCGAATCCGTGACACCGTCGACCGCTTCTACCGGCGTCCAGGGACCCGCGTTCACCGAGTACTCGGCGCGCCGGACGGCGCTCGCCTTGTCGGAGGCGTCGAGGACGAAGTCCACCTGCGAACCGGACCGCTGAACCTGCCCCGCGGTAAGCATGGGCGGCGTGTTGTCGATGAGCACCGGAGCGCTCACCAGTTCCGCCTCGCGCGCGGATTCCACCGGATTATTAGGCCGGTCCGACGCCAGCACACGGAAGAAATAGCGGCCGTCGGCAAGCACATCGCCGTCCAGCAGGTATGCGTTTTCGGTGATCCAGGCGCGGAGCAGCTTCCAGCTCTGTTCGCCCTCGCCGCGAAAATACAGCGAGTAGAGCAGCTTGTCTCCGTCGGAGTCCTCGCCCTGCCAGGCAACGGAAATCTGCTGGTTGCCGCTGCGAGACAGGATCTGCGTGGGATTCGCACTGACGGAGGTGGCTCCGGCATCGCCCGTATCGGTGACCGTAATGGAGTAGGGCGCGGTGGACGTGCTCTGCGCGGCGGGCTTGACGGCGGCCGCGGCGCTGGCCTGGGTGCTCACGGTAATGCTGCGCAGCACGGGCGGAGTGTTCTGCGGCAGGTAGGCCACGGTGACCGCGTCCAGTTCGGCCGCCGTCGGGAAGTCCACGGCCCATTGGATGTAGCGGGCGTTCGGACTGGCAATGGCGGATCCGGAGGGATCGCTCATCGCCTGCGACCATTCACTCCACGTCCGGTCCGGCCGCGCGGAATTGCCCGTGCGGGTTCGGAACCGCAGGCCCTTCGCGTTGTCACCGCGCCAGCTCATCCGTCCCCAGCGAGCCACCGTGCCTGCATCATGCACGGGCGACTCATAGCTGCCGCCTTGCCCCCCGCCGGTGGTCAGGCGAAACAGCTTCCCCATGTTGCCGGTGGCCGCGATGAGGCCGGCCGGCGTCTCGAGAAGCCGCGTGGTCTCGCTCTCGTTCGTTTGCTGCAGCAGCGTCACTTTGTGATCGGGGGTCATACGGTAGATGCGTCCCTGATTGTCGGTGGAGAAGGTGACGCCGCCCGCGCCCGCAAGCAGGTCGTAGGCGTTCTCCTCCTTCGACGACCAGAGAGTTTCCACGGTGTTGTCGGGGTGGATGCGGTAGACGGCGGACCTCTCGACGCCAAGGTACTCGGTGCTCGCCGCGAAGGTACTTGTCACTTGCGGCGTGGCGGCCTGCGACCGGGCGGCGTCCGGCTTCTGCTTGAGGTCGATCCCCGCCTGCGCCTCGGTCACGGTGATGGAACTGCTGGTGGCGGTGACGGCGTTGGAACCGGCCGCTCCGGCCGCTCCGGGAACCGACGCCGCCTGTCGCGATACGCCGCCCCCCAAGGCCGCGGCGTAGATGGAGCCATCCGCCGCCGGCACAATCGCGCGGATCTCGGGCAGGTTGGCGTCATACAGCACGAAGGCGCGGTCCTTTCCGGTAATCCGGTAGAGAATGCCATTGGGCTCGGTGCCGGCAAGCAGCCGGCCCTGCGCATCGAGCGCGAGGGATGTCACGTGAGACTGGCCGGTTTCGTAGTAGATCTCGCCGCGACCCGGCGCCGTGACGCGCAGAACGCGCCCGCTCTCGCCGAGGCCCGCGTACACCACACCATCCCGGCCGGCGGTCAATGACCAGATGTACGTTGAGCCGGGAGCAAAATACTCGGTCGCCTTGCCCTGGTCGATCCGATAGATCTTGCCGTTCGGCGAGGTGGCGGCGTAGAGCACTCCGGCAGGATCGACGGCGAGCGCGAAGATCTCAGGCTCATCAGCCGTCCAGTAGAGCTGCGCTTTGCCGGAGGAGTCGACGCGATACACGCGCCCCTTGTGCCCCGTGCCCAGGTAAAGAACGCCGTCGGCTGTGCGGGCCACGGACCAGATGGCTGCCTGGTCAGACGAAAACACAGTCTCGAGCTTCGGGGCCGGCAGCAGCCGGCCATCGCGGCTCAAGGAGACACCGGTGAACCGGCCACGCAAAAAATCCTGGTAGCTGTTGAGTTCCCAGGTCGTCGTGCTCGCCGCCTGCAGGGCGGCGGCCGCCGCCAGCGCACAGATCCAGTTGCCGGGCCGCATTCAGTCCTTCACTTCCACTTGAATGGTCTTGGAACCACTGACGACGAAATCGCCCGTGGTAAACGCGATCTCCGCGATCTTGGAGCCCACGGAGGCAGTGGCTGTCTGCTGCCGTCCTAACACGAGCGCTACCGAGGGCGGGGGCGCGGGGAGTTCCTCGCCTTCCACCTGGTACCCGTTCTGGGCGCGCCAGACGCGGACATACGCGCCGGCATTCCCGCGCAGGCGGTTCAGGAACGACACGAGTTGCTCGGGCGAGTGCGGCTTGCCCGTCAGGAACTGGCGGTACTCGGTAAGGTTCGTGGTGACGCCATCGGCCACGGTGACGAAGAGCGGTCCCGCGGGCGCGCCAATCGGTACCTGCCAGGACACGGTCTTCGTTACTTCGGCGCCGTTTTCGCCCTGGAGCACGGTAGTGATGTCGACCGGCTCGCCAGGCCTCACCTGCCGCTTCGAGGTCCATACGTTCTCGATGGTGAGCTGCTTCTTGGAGTCGAAGGCCTCAAGCGCGATGGAGACGTTTTTCAACTTCAAACTGGAGAAGCCGCTCTGCAGCGCGTAGGCTAGCGGGCTGGCCGCGCCGGCGGAGACTTGCAGGGGCACATTAAAGTCGCCTGCGTAGACGTTATCCAGCCGGACCGGGGCCGTCGCGCCTTCGAATTCGATGGACCCCTTGAGGGCGAAGGTGGAACTGCCGAGCGTGCGTTCCGTGGCGTCGATGGCGGAGAAGACGGCCATCTGGACCAGCAGCGGCGTGAGAAAACGGTCATTGACCATCGCCATCTGGTAGCGCTGGAGCGGCCCCGCCTTCCCGTTGTTCACGGTGATGGTGATAGGCGCCAGGTTCGCTTTGCGTCCCAATTCGCCGGATATGGCCGCGTTGCGGTCCTGCGTAATCGAACCCATCCATTCGCGCGCGGACGAGATTTTGAACGACGTGGACACGTTGGGCAGCAGCGTCAGGACTTCCGACCGTGCAAACGGCAACTCGGTCTCACCCACGGAGAGGAAGCGGTGCCCGAAGGCATAGAGGCGATTACCGTCGATGTGCGTCACGGTGCCGTCGGCCCCCACCGCCATGTCCCCGGAAAGCAACTGCACGCTGATCATGGAGCCAGGCTTGAGCGCGGCGGGGTTGCCCGGCGTTCGGACCTTACCCGCGCCGCTGGTTCCCTGCCGGGGCTCCAGGCCCAGTTTCCGGAGCTGCTCGCCGAAATGGTCGAGCGTGCGTTGGGTGAAGCCGGCGAAGGAAACCGGGGTGGCGATCTCGGTCAGCTTCGTTTCGCCCCAGGTGACGGCGGAAGCCGGACGCGTCTCGGCGAGCCGGCGGGAGGGATTGGCCGGCGCCTGGTCCACGCGCAGCATCTCCTCGATGGGGCGAATGCCGGCGATCGGGTCCTTCGAGAACGAGAAGGCCAAAGCCACCGCTCCGGCCAAGCGCCCGTCGATATACACCGGGCTGCCGCTCATGCCCTGCATCACGCCGGTATGCTCCAGCGGGCCTCCCGAGAGCCGCGCCAGAATCACGGATTGCTTCGGTCCTATGTTTTCCAATACGCCGAGAATCTCGACGTTGAACTCTTCGATGCGGTCTCCGGTGAACACCGTCCGGCCCACCCCGCGCTGCCCCGGCCGGATCTCGTTCAGGGGGAAGAGCGGTCCCTGCGCCGTCGTGAGGCACACGGCGGCCAGTCCCAGAACGGTCAACCGGATCAGAGAAACTACTGCCACTAACTTCATTCTAGCCTTCGTAACGCCGCCGGGAAACGCGAGAAATATGTTCTACTAATGTGCAGACCGCATGGCACAGTACGCCTACGGAGTTTCGCAGGACAGCGCACAGCCGGTCGCTCCCCAGTTCCCCTGGACGGCGATGGCTTGGTTTGGGTTGCTGCTGATCCTCTGTTACCTGCCGGTACTCATTCCGTTGGTAAACCAGTGGAACAACGACGAGGACATGGGGCACGGGTTCTTTGTGCCGCCGCTGGCCGGTTACGTGGCGTGGCGAAAACGCGACGAAATCCTCGCCGCGCCGGTGCGCCGGAACTGGCTGGGGCTCGCGTTAGTCGGCTGGTCGGCTCTGCAACTGACAGTCGCCACCCTCGGCGCCGAGCTGTTCCTGGCGCGCACGGCTTTCGTCCTTTCGATCATCGGCGCCGTCTGGTTCCTTGCGGGGACCAAGGTGCTGCGGGCGGCCGCTTTTCCGCTGTTCCTGCTGTTCTTCATGGTGCCGCTGCCGGCCATTGTCTACAACCAGATCACGTTCCCGCTCCAACTGCTCGCCAGTAGTGTGGCGGAGACCGTCCTGGGGCTGGTAGGCGTCCCCGTTTTGCGCGAGGGGAACGTACTCGAACTGGCCAGCCAGAAATTGTCCGTCGTGGAAGCCTGCAGCGGGATTCGGTCACTGCTGTCGCTCTCCTTCCTGGCGCTGATTTACAGTTATTTCTCCGATAAAAAGCGCTGGATGAAATGGGTACTGCTGGTCGCAACCGTTCCGATTGCCATCATTGCCAACGCTACGCGCGTGACGCTGACCGGGCTTTTCAGCGAGTTCAACCCCGAACTGGCGCACGGCTTCTTTCACACCGCGCAGGGCTGGGTAATTTTCATGGCGGCGCTGGTGATGCTCATAGCGTTTCATTCCTTTGTGAACCTTGCCCATAAACTCATTCAGGCACGCCATGCTAAGGCCGTTTAGTTTTCTCCGATCGCGACCGGCGCAGATTCTGACCCTCGTGCTGATGGTCCAGGCCGCCTTGCTCTATGGTTTTTCGCGGCGCGAGAACGTGCCCGCCGTTCAGCCGCTGGCCAAATTCCCGCAAGAGTTTGCGGGCTGGCGAACCGCCCACGAGAGCCAGATGGACCAGGCGACGCTCGACGTCCTGCGCGCCGACGACGTACTGAACCGCACCTACCTGGGACCGCGCGGGTACGCCAACCTCTTCATCGCGTTCTTCAAGACGCAACGCGCCGGGCAGGCGCCGCACTCACCGAAGAACTGTCTCCCGGGGAGCGGATGGGTGCCGGAAGTCTCCGACCGCATCGCCATCGAAGTGCCCGATTCGCCGCCCATCGTCGTGAACCGCTACGTGGTGCAGAAGGGTGAGGATCGCAGCCTGGTTCTCTATTGGTATCAGTCGCACAACCGGGTGATCGCCAGCGAGTACACGGCGAAAGTGTACGTGGTGGCGGACGCGATTCGCTACAACCGCACGGACACGGCGCTGGTGCGCGTAGTCATCTCCGTGCCGAAGGGCGACGCCCGCACCGCCAATGAGATTGCCCAGGAGTTCGTCAAAGCCGCCTTTCCGCTCCTGAAGCGGGCACTGCCGGCCTGACCGCTACTGCAGCCAGCGCTTCAACCAGTCGTGCACGGTCTGGAAGAAGAAGCGGCTGTTTTCGCCGTTCTGAACCCAGTGATTCTCTTCTGGGAACACCACCAGCTTGCTCGGGATCTTCAGCCGCTGGTGAACGCTCCAGTTCTCAAGCGTTTGGTTGAGCGGTACGCGGAAGTCGCGTTCGCCGACGGTAAGCAGCATCGGCGTGCGGAACTTGGCTGCGAAGCGGATGGGATTCTGTTCGCGCCACACCTTGCCCTGCTCCCACACTGGCCCGCCGTTATTCAGTTCACGGCTATAAATGGTGTCGCTGGTGCCCCACTGCGATTCGAGGTTGATGAGGCCCGCGTGCGAGATGAGGCATTTGTACCGCGTGGTGGTGCCCTGCAGCCAGTTCGCGAGGTGCCCGCCGTAACTGGCGCCGCCGGCCGCGAGGCGGTTGCCGTCAATGAAATTGAACTTGCGGATGGCCTCATCCACCGCCTCGTCCAGTTCTTTGCCGGGACCCAGCAGAGGATCGCCCTGGATGTCCTGCGCGAACTTCTCGCCGTAGCCCGTCGAGCCCGTATAGTCGGTGAGCAGCACCACATACCCCGGCGCGGCCAGAAGATGGTAGTTCCAACGCAGGAAGAACTGGTCGCGCCACATGCCGTGCGGACCGCCGTGAATCACACTGAACAACGGATACTTTTTCGATGCGTCGAAGTTCTGCGGCAGCACCAGCAGGTTGTGAATCTGCTTGCCGTTCGACGCCTTGAACCAGAAGTGCTGCACGGGTTGCCAGTCGAGATTCGCGGCCTTCTCCTCGTTGAAGGCAGTCAGCGGGCGGTGGCGGCCGGCGGCCGGGTCGATGCGGACCACCTCCGCCGGGTTCACGGCGCTCTCCCAGGTGGCGACAAGAACGTTCGCGCCGGCGGGAATCACGAGGTTGGTATACGCGCCGAGCGTCATGTCGAACGTCCGCTTTGGCGCGCCGCCGGCCGCCGGCACTTCAAATAGTTTCTCGTGGCCGTGTTCTTCGGCCAGAAAGTAGACGGTCCTGGAATCGGGGGTGAAGGCGAAGGCGCCGACGGAGCGATCGAGCTTCTCCGTAACGAGGGTTCGCTCCGAGGGGTTGGGCCAGGCGAAGAGCGCGAGGCGGTCGAGCGAGTACGTTTTCTCGCCGGCTCGATTGTGAATGGCATAGAGCGCCTTGCCGTCCGGGCGGAACGCGGGTTTCGTATAGCTGTCCGCGCCGGAGGTCAACGCCTTGGGCTCACCGCCGGCGACCGGAACCTGGTACAGGTGCGTACTGACCTCCGCGTAGGCAGCAGCGTTGCGGTTCGTGGTGGCCACAAAGACTACGGACTGGCCGTCGGGCGCCCACGCTCCCTGCGGGTCGTCCGCCGCGTTGCCGCTGACGCCTCCGAAGCCCGGGTTGGCGGCCAACTTCGTGCCGGCCAGCAGGTCGCGCGCCTTGGCGCCCGGTTCGGCGGGCTGGACGAAGAGGTGGGTCTGCCGGTCGTCGAGCCAGGAGTCCCAGCGGCGGATAGGGAAACTCTCGTACACGCGTGCGTTGTACTTGCGGGCCTTGCGTTCGGAAGTGGCTTTGCGGTTTGCTTCGTCGTCCGCCGCGCCTTGATAGACGAGGCTCGAGAAGAGCAGGTGCCTGCCGTCAGGGCTCCACTTCGGCGCCTGCGCCCCGGTGGAGAGATTCGTGATTCGCTGCGCCTCGCCGCCGCGGACATCGATGACATAGACCTGGGAAGCCTCATCGCCCTCGCGGCGCGCGCTGAAGGCTACGCGCGTCGAATCCGGGCTCCACGCGGGGCCGCTTTCGGCGGCCTTTGTCGCCGTCAGCCGGCGCGGTTTGGCGGAACCATCGGCGGGCGTCAGCCATAAGTCGCTCACCTGGTCCTTCTCTTCGTAGGCGGGCTCCGTGACGGGGAAGACCACCCACTTCCCGTCAGGGCTGACGGCCGGCGCGCCGACGCGCTTCATCAGCCATAGCGCCTCGTGAGTAATCGGCTCTTTCGCAAACGCGGCCGCGGCGGCCAGCAGCAGAACGGCAAGCTTCATAAGCCTCATCGTACAATGGTCCGACTGTACGACCTGTGTAAACAGGAGGGGCCACAATGACGCGACGAGAAGCCTTCAGCGCGGCCGCCCTACTGGGCGTCGCCGCACCGCAAAACCTTCGCGCCGCCGAGCCCCTGCCCGATACCACGTTGTTCGAGCGGGACCCGGAGCGCTACTGGAAACGCATCCGCGAGGAGCAGTTTTTTCTTCCCGACTGGCGAGCTTTCCTCAACAACGGCAGCCTAGGCGTGACGCCGAAGCCAGTGTTTGAGGCCGTCGTCGACTACATGAAGCGGGCCGCCGGGCTGTTGATGGACGAGTACCCGCGCTGGGGCTACGAGACGCTCGATGAGCACCGGGCCGAAATGGCGGAGTTTCTGGGCTGCCGCCGTGACGAACTGGCTTTCACGCACAATGCCACGGAGGCGTTGAGCGTCATCGCCAACGGCATCGATATGAAGGCCGGCGACGAGGTTGTGATCACGGACCTGGAGCACCCGAGCGGCAAGTCGCCATGGCGGCTGAAGCAGGCCCGGTATGGGATCAGCGTCCGCGAAGTGGCTGTCCCTCTGCCGCCGCGCGATCCCGCGCAGCTGGCCGATTTATTGGTTTCGGCGATCGGGCCGAGGACGAAGGTCCTGATGTTCAGCGGCATCCTGAGCCCGACGGGGACGGTGATGCCGGTCCGCCAGGTCTGCGACGCGGCTCGCGCCAAGGGCGTCATCAGTATTGTCGACGGCGCGCACATGAACGGGCAGATGCCGCTGAAGCTCAACCAGCTGGGCTGCGATTACTACGCCGGCAGCCCGCATAAGTGGATGTTTGCGCCTGCCGGGTGCGGCATTCTGTATGGGCGGCCCGAGATGCTCGACAAGCTTTGGCCCTCGATCGTGACGGGGGAGTGGGACAACAAGGAACTCGGCGCCGCACGCTTCATGAAGATCGGCACGAACAACCGGGCCATCATGGAGGGCATGATCGCCGGCCTGCGGTTCATGAAGCAGATTGGGCCGGAGCGGATCTACGCGCGTATTCACCAGCAGGCGAAGGAAACGCGGCGCAAGATGGCTGCACTCGGTTTCCTCGAGCTGCTGACGCCGGACGACGGCCGCCTGTACGCCTCGCTGGTCACGATCCGGTTCCCGAAGAATGCGGATCTCGGGCCCTTGTGGGAGGAAGTGAAGCGGCGGCGCATCTGGGTGTCCGCCGGCCAGCAGGTGCGGCTGTCCTCGCACATTCACACGAGGCCGGAGGACGTCGACTCCTTCGTCGAGGCCATCAAGCTGAAGGTGCGCGCATAGCGTAGCGCGGTTCGAGTCTTCCGCCTGGGCGGGCTTCACTCGTATCGCAGAGCTTCGATCGGGTTTAAGCGGGCAGCCTTGATGGCGGGGATCATCCCGGCGACAAGTCCTACGCACAGAAGGACGGAGGTGGAGACGATGAGTGCGGGGACGGAGACACCAAGCTGGATGGAGCCCGCTCCGGTTTCGTCCTTGAACAGCGGGCCGAGGAACGGCATGGAGCCGACTACCAGGGTGACCAGCGTACCGAGGCCGATGCCGAGCGCACCACCGGCGGTGACGATCATTGATGCTTCGAGCAGGAACTGACGGAGGATGAAGCGGCGGAAGCCGCCGAGCGCTTTCATCATGCCGATTTCGCGGGTGCGGTCGATGACCGAGGCGAGCATGATGTTGGCGAGTCCGACGCCGCCGATGGCGAGCGTCAGCGCTCCTATAAAGCCGAGCAGCAGCTTCACGGCGAGCGCCATCGCCGTGATCATGTGCATGAACTGGCTGAAGGCGATGATCTCGATGGCTTTCTCGTCGGACGGCGAGTACTTGTGCAGCTCGGCGAGTTTGTTTCGCACCAGTTTAATGGCCTGGTCGCGAACGGCCCCGTTCACAGGCATCCATACGAGGAAGACCGGGTAGCGCTTGTCCCCATACAGCCCGAACGATTCGTAGGGGATGAAGACGCACTCATCGTCGCGGCGGTTGTAGTTGGCGATCTGCAGTTTGGTTTCGAGCACACCGACCACAGTGAAGCGCACGCCGCCGAGGACGACCTCTTCGCCGACGGGGGGCAGGCCGCGGAAGAGTTCCTTGGCCAGCTTGCCGCCGAGCACGGCGACCCGGTTTTGGTGCTCGTTATCTTCGGCGGTGATCCAGCGGCCCTGGGCAAGCTTCATGTTTCGCACCACCTCGTACTCCGGGTACACGGCGCGAATGGTGGTGTTCTTCTCGACCGCGGCCCTGGTGACGGTGATATTGGGGCGGAACCCTTCCGGAGACAGCGCGCCGATGAGCGGGACGGCCTCTTTGAGCGCCGCTGCGTCATCGAACTCCAGACGGACGCGGCGGCCGGCGCGCAGCCCGCCCGCCTGCTCACTGGTCTGGCCCGGAAACATAATGATGAGATCCTGGCCGACGGCTTGAAACGCCTTCGTCAGGGCGAACTCAAAACCGTCGCCATACGACATGAGCATCACGAAGCAGGCGACGCCCCAACCGAGGCTGGCAATCGTGACGAGAGTCCGGCGCCGGTAGTATTTGAGCGACGCCCACGCTTCCGCGACTTGATATTGAAGGGTCATGTCTAACGCTCGTGCCGGAGGGCTTCGACCGGAGTCAATTGCGCCGCCTGCCAGGCCGGCGGAAGAGCGGACAGCAAGGCGACGGCGCCGAGCGCCAGGGAGGCCAGCGCGAGTTCCTTCCAGTGGATCGGCAGTCCTGACCACATGGCGGGCATGGGGAGCGAGTTCACGGCGGCCGCGAGCGCCAGCGTTACCGCAAGACCGGCAAGCCCGCTGAGAATCGCGAGCGTCAATCCTTCCAGGAAGAAGTCAGCGAGGATACGGCGGCGGGTTGCGCCGAGGGCCTTCTTCAGGCCAATCTCGTTCACGCGCTCGGAGACCGCCATCATCATCGTGTTCATGACACCGATGCCGCCGAGCGAGAGCGTGACCAAGGCGATGGCGGCAAGAAAGATGTCGGCCGAGTCGAACACTTTGTCGAACAGCTTTGCGCCTTCCACCATGTCCCACATCGGCAGGGCGGCCTTGTCGTCGGGGTCAAAGCCGTGAATGCGGCCGAGCGTGCGGCGAACTTCTGTCTGCGCGGTTTCCCACTCGGACGTCGAGGCGGGACGGTAGACCAGGGAGTAGATGCGTCCCTGCGTTCCCACCTCGCGCGTCGGCGGCGCGTCCCTGCGTAAGGCGGACGCCGGGATTACCACCTTGTCGTTATCCCAGCCGTCGTAGGAGCTGTTCTGGTTCTTCTCGGTGAGCAGGCCAACGACCAGGTACGGGTAGTTGTTCACGAAGATGGTTTCGCCGAGCACCTTCGGCCGCTTTTCGAAGAGCTGTTTGCGCACGGAGCTGCCCAGCATGGCGACGCGACGGCCTTGCAGGTTGTCCTCGCCGGAGATGATGCGGCCGGTCTCGAGCGGGAGGTTCCGGAGCTTGAGGTACTCCGGCGTGGCGCCCACGGTGAGGAATCGACCGGCGTTGAAGGCGCTCCGTACCGTGACGTCGTGGTTCTTCACCTCTGAGGAAACGGTGGCCACCGTGGGACAGAACTGGCGGATGGCGGCGACGTCGGACTCCTTGAGGAAGATGCGCCGGCCTGCGCGCTCGCCGCCGGCCTGCTTCTCGGTACGTCCGCCGAAGACCATAACGATGTTGTCGCCGATCTGCGACATGTTCTTGCGCTGGCCTTCCCGGAAGCCGTCGCCGAGCGCGGCCATCAGTACGAGCGAGGCGATGCCCCAGGCGATGCCGAACATCGTCAGGAAACTGCGCAGCTTGTTTCGCCAGATATTGGCGCCGGTCTGGCGAAGGACGTCCAGCAGAGGACTTCCGGACCCGAAGCGCCTTTTCTTCGGCAGGACGATGACTGGAGGCGGCGGATCCTGCGTCCTTACTAACTGCTCCAGATTCGGGCGTTGCAACAGAGCGCTCACCGTATCCTCCAGGCCGTCACTCTTCAGCTACGAGACGAGAAGAAGAACGGTTCCCTGAACGAATACGGCGCGCCTGCCGGCGCAGGTGGCAGAGAGTTACGGGCGGCGCCGGCGCACGCCGACCCACACCAGGCCAAGAGCAGCCATCGCGAGGCCGAACGTGCCGGGCTCGGGTACGCCCGTCACGGCCTGGAACACGGCGGTAGACTCGCCCTCACTGAAGTAGAGGACGCCCGCGTCCACGACCACGTCTTCCAACTCCCACTGCAGCGTAAACCCGGAGCCGCCGATGGGTCCGATCGAGGTGAGCATATCCCAGGTGTCAAACGGCGTCCCGGTTGGGCCGTTGAAGAGGTCAGTGCTGTTCGGCCCCCGCGAGAATCCGACAGCACCGAACGTGTTGTTTACGTAGGTGCGCGTGGGCGACACAAACGTTAGTGGACCGAAACCCTCGATGAAGATCGCAGCGCTCAGGTGCGGTATGGAGAAGCCGCCCGGAATGGACGTTCGCTGAGAAGTGTCTCCGGTGGCGACGATGGTGAAAAGAGCACTCTCGAAGAAATTGTCGCCGAGATTTCCCGAGCCCACCCCAATGTGGGTGAACGTGATCGGGACGGCGGGGAGCGAGGCCGCGAACGACAGCGCCAGCAGGAGAACGGTCAGGTAACGCATCGGGGAACTCCAACTCCAGAGAGTTGAACTAGAGTAAACGACGCGCGAACAAAAGTAAACCCCCGCGAACGATCGCGGGGGTCTCGTCTCAACAGTGCGAACTACGTTAGCGGGCGGCGAGCAACGCCCGCAGATGGCGGGCCCGCTCGGGTGAACGCAGTTGCCGGAGCGCCTTCGCTTCGATCTGGCGGATACGCTCGCGGGTGACGTCGAACTCCTGCCCGATCTCCTCGAGCGTGTGTTCGCGCTCGCAGCCGATGCCGAAGCGAAGACGGATTACCTTTTCTTCCTTCGGCGAGAGGGTCTTCAGGATATTTGCGGTCTCATCCCGGACGTTAGAATCGATCACGGCGTCGACCGGGGAACCCACCCAGCGATCCTCGATGAGGTCACCGAGCGCACTCTCACCGTCGCGCCCGACAGGCGTTTCGAGCGACACGGGGTCGCGCGAGATGGTCTTCAGCTTCTGGACCTTCTCCACCGGGATGTCCATCCGGCGGCTGATCTCTTCATTGGTCGGC
This sequence comes from Bryobacteraceae bacterium, assembly GCA_033763935.1. Classification (GTDB taxonomy): domain Bacteria; phylum Acidobacteriota; class Terriglobia; order Bryobacterales; family Bryobacteraceae; genus DALYJJ01. The sequence goes on along the minus strand of JANRJO010000070.1, from coordinate 130,464 downwards.
GCCCGGCCGAGTTCCTTCTCGAGTTCCCGCGTGGCGCGCAGGAACTTGTTCATGGACTCGTTCATATGGACCGGGATGCGGATGGTCCGGCTCTGGTCCGCGATGGCACGGGTGATCGCCTGGCGGATCCACCACGTGGCGTACGTGGAGAACTTGTAGCCGCGGCGGTACTCGAACTTGTCGGCGGCGCGCATCAGGCCGATGTTGCCTTCCTGGATCAGGTCGAGCAGGTGCAGACCGCGGTTCACGTACTTCTTGGCGACCGAGACGACGAGCCTCAGGTTCGCTTCGACTAAATCTTTTTTTGCGCGCTCAGCTTCGATCTCGCCCTGGCGGATTACCTGAACGGTTCGCTTGAGGTCGCTAAGCGAAGCCTCCGCTACCTGCTCACGGCGGCGGATCTCACGCTTCAACTCACGGATTTTCGGCTGGTTGGCGGCGGCGCCTTTTTCGTCCAGCCGCTTCAATTCGGCGTCGAGCAGGTTCAGCTCTTCAAGGGCGCGCTCGATCTCCTTGGTGAAATGCTTCCACTTGGACAGAATCCAGGGGATACGGCGGATGCCCTGTGAAATCTCTACTTTGCAGCGGGCGAGCTTGCCCTGCGCCTTGCGCCGGCCCTTCTTGTTGCCGGCGGGCACCGCTTCGAGCTTGTCGGCCAGTTGGCTCTGCTTCTTCACCAGGAGCGAAAAGTCGGCGAACATCTGGCGCACGTCGGCGCGCCGCTTGATTTCCGCGGGCGTCCCCTCTTCCACGTCGCCCAAGTCTACCCAGTTGTCAAGGTCTTCGGGGTTGCGCTTGATGGCCTCGGCGATTTCGAGGACCAGCGCTTGCACGAGCGTCGAACGGCTGATGGCCTTCTGCATGCGGAGCTTTCCCCGCTCCATCTTGCGAGCAAGGTCGACTTCGCCTTCGCGGGTCAGCAGCGGCACGGCCCCCATTTCGCGCAGGTACACGCGTACCGGGTCGTCCGTGTAGATGGACTCTTCGACCGGTTGAGCGCCCTGCAGGTCGTCTTCATGCACCTCTTCCGGGTGGAAGAAGTTTGCCTCCTCGTCGAACGGGAGGCTCAAAGGCTCGTGCTGATCTGCCAAATACTGATCTTCAAATTGGTCCACTGCTGATTCACCTCCCCGTGAGGGACAGCTTTGCAGCTGTACCGGGGCTTGTTATGGTATAAGACGTCGCTGGCTGCCTGCGGGCTACGCGATCGACGGCAACCCTTGAGAGAAATCCTGGTTTTGGGGTTTTTGGGCCGTTAGAGATTATAACACCAGCTTCTACCGAAGTTAAGTCCCTATCTAAATGATGTTTCGACCCGGTGTTGGTTACAACAACTTTCAGCCCGCCCGCTCAGGTTCGCTTCTGTCGCATTAGGTCCTTCAGCTCGCTGAGGAACGCCTCTACATCCTGGAAGTCTCTGTAAACACTGGCAAAACGAACGTATGCGATCTTGTCGAGGGTTCGCAGCTCGTTCATCAGCAGCTCTCCTATCTCTGTAGTGGACAGTTCCCGCTCAGAGTTGTCTGAAAGTCGTGATTCGATGCCGTCGACGATCTCCGCGAGCTTGCCCATACTGACGGGGCGCTTCTCGCACGCCTTCAGCAAACCAGAAAGTACTTTCTGGCGGTCAAACTTCTCGCGGCGACCGTCTTTTTTGATGACCATCGAGGGGATTTCGTCGATTCTTTCATACGTAGTAAACCGCCGCTCGCACTTCAGACATTGCCGGCGGCGGCGAATAGCGTCCCCCTCTTTGCTCTCGCGTGAGTCGATCACCCGATCCTCCGGATGGCCACAGAACGGACAGGTCACGGTTGGGACTCGACCTCCAACTCCTTCAGTTTTCGCCAGTTGATACCCTCGTGAAGCGCCAGGGCGATGCCGACAGGGACAATCACTACAAACGTAATAATCCAGGTGACAAGCGCCACGCCCGTCGCTGCCGAGAGGGAGACCCCGAACAGCTCAGTCAGGACGATGACCGAAGCCACTTGCATGCCGCCGCCGATACCAGGGACCTGCACGGCACTGCCGAGCGCCACCAGGCCGAGGAACGCCAGGACGTCCGCGGCGGAGCGGCGAGCGGTGGCAGGGAAGGCCTCGAGGAGGCAGTAATAGGCGGCCGCGATGATGAGCCACTCGAGTAAGGTGTACAGGGCTACCAGGATTGCCGACTGCGGCCGACGAATCGATTCGATACCGTCAAGGAAAGCGGTCACCATCTTCCTGGCACGCGCCCCGGGGCTGGCGGGAAGTACTGCGAGGGCGTCGTGGATACGGCGCTCCGCCCAGGCGTGGTGCCTGCCCATAACAAATAGGACGCCGAGGCAGACGGCGCCGAGGATCATGACAGCCCGTCCGCCGGCCTCGATCAGGAACCGGAGTTTGGGACCGAACCCGGCCAAGTCGGGGATTTGCGTTAGTCCGAATGCAAACAGGATCAGTACCACTAACATGTCACAGATTCGCTCGAGCATCCAGACGGCCAGCTGGGCACTGAAGGCGGTTCCCTCGCGCCGGGCGATGAGGTAGGGACGGACGAATTCGCCGGGCCGGCCGAACAGGACCACGGCGGTGAAGCCGATGGCGGTGGCGACGAACAGCCGCCAGTGGGAGGCAGTGGGAGCGAGATGGCGGATCATAACCGCCCAGCGAAGGACGCGCCCGTAGTAGGTGAGGAGGACGAGGGCGGTAGCGGCGGCCAGCCACCGGGGGTCCATTTGCTGGAGGGTAGCGAGAAACACGGCCGTATCGAAGCCGGCCTCGCGCCCCCGGTCGACGAGGAACCAGACGGCGGCGATGGCAAGCACGGCGAGCAGCACGGCTCCCCAGCGATGTTTCCCTCGAATAGAGCCTCCTTGAGGGCGCGAACGCATGCCGGGGGCCACTCGGCCCGCTAGAATGGGTTCGAGCCACTTTGGTTACAAATCCAGCGAACTTCCAATGATAAATCCTCGTTTACTCTATCGGAAGCAGATGGCCTACGGCAGGCCGGGAGCTTCGGAACGGGGAACAAATGGCGCCGGTTGGAATCTCAGGGCAGGGACGCACAGCAGCAGCGGCAACGTGGCCCGCGCTGTCCCCGGCTCTGGGTGTAAACTGGGGCTGCCAAAGAGTTAGCGCTTTGGATTCCGACACCGGATTAGTGGAGCGTTGCTTGGCCGGCGACGAGGTCGCTTGGGAAGACATGGTCAAGGTACACACCCGTCGTGTGTACTCGATCTGCCTGCGATTCACGGGAAGTGAAGGCGAGGCGCAGGATTTGACGCAGGACGTCTTCCTGCGCGTGTTTAAGAGCCTGAAGAGTTTTCGCGCCGGGGAAGGTACGTTCACGGTCTGGTTGACCCGGCTCACACGTAACCTGTTGATCGATCACTATCGCCGTACTCGTCTTGACCGCGCGACGGAGTCGATTGAGGACTCGCTGCCGGTGCTCGAGGAAAAGGCGTCGGGAGCGTCGCGGACGGACGGGATGCTGGCGGGGCGCGAGGCGAGCGAACTGTTGCAGCACGCGCTGCAGAAGCTGTCTCCCGAACTCCGCGAGACGGTGATTTTGCGCGATGTGGAAGAGCTCGAGTATCGCGAGATCGCGCAGGTACTCAACGTGCCGGAAGGCACGGTGAAGTCGAGACTGAACCGGGGACGAGCCGAACTGGCGAAGATCCTGCGGCGGCAGAAGGTAACCGTATGAGGGAAAACAGGGGGGAGGAAAGCATGAACTGCGCTGAACTCGAAGCCCTGTTGTGCGACTACGTCGACGATACCCTCGACTTAGCCCAGCGCCGGACGATGGAAGAGCATTTCGGTGAATGCTCTTCGTGCGCCGAGATGGCTCGGGACGCGGCGGCGGCGGTAGCCTTCATCGGGCGCTCCGCGAACGCCGAGCCTCCGCAGGAACTGGTCACGCGGATCATTTACTACAATCGCCCGACGGCCGCGGTGACGGAGCGGAAAGGGTGGCGGAAGTGGTTTGGCGGCTGGCTGGAGCCGGTGCTGCAGCCACGGTTCGCCATGGGCATGGCGATGACGATCCTGTCGTTCAGTATGCTGGGCCGGTTTGCGGGCATTCCGTCGCGCCAATTGACGGCGGCGGACCTGGCTCCGGCGAAGGTGTGGGCGGCGGTGGAGGATCGGGCGCACGACACGTGGGAGCGGGCGGTGAAGTACTACGAGAGCCTGCGCGTGGTGTACGAGATTCAAACGCGATTGACGGAGTGGAGACAGCAGGAAGAAGAAGAGCGGAAGAACCAGGGCGGACAGCCACTGCTGGACGGGAGCAAGAAGAACGCTCCTGACGGTGGCGCTGCCGCGAGCCCTGGCGATCCGGTGGGGCGCCCCGGGGAAGACGGGGCGGGAGGTAAGCGATGAACTGTTTGAATCATCCGGACCTGCCGGCAGTGGCTTACTGCCGGATGTGTGGCAAGGCGCTGTGCGAGGCCTGCCGGCGGACGGTGGGCGGCACGATTTACTGCGAGGAGCACTTGCCTGTTCCGGCGACGCCCTCAACGGTGGATGCGGGGCTGAACCCCTATGCCGCGCCTTACCCGGCGGCCGCGGCGCCGCCGGTGGTAGACGCCAGCGTCTCGCCGGGCCTGGCGTTTCTGCTGGGGCTGATTCCGGGCGTCGGGGCCATCTACAACGGTCAGTATGCGAAGGGGCTGGTGCACGTGGTGATCTTCGGCCTGCTGATCAGCCTGCTCAACTCACCGGCGTCGGCCGGCCTGGAGCCGCTCTTCGGCATGCTGCTGCCCGCGTGGGTCTTCTACATGGCCTTTGAGGCCTACCATACGGCGCGGAAGCGCCAGATGGGCATCGTGGTGGACGAGTTTTCCAGCCTGATTCCGATGAAGGGTTCGAACACCGGCTTTCCGGTAGCGCCCATCGTGTTAATCGCGCTGGGCGTCTTGTTCCTTTTGCACAACCTGGACATTCTCCGGATCTACCATCTGCTTCGCTACTGGCCCGTGGGGCTGATTGCGTTGGGCGTCTACCTGCTATATATCCGCGTGACCGGTTCTCCGGTGGCGCCGCCGCAGGAGGCCACCAATGAGCGCCCCTAATATCGCGGTCCCGCAGGGCACCTACCTGCAGGCCATCCGTGGACCGGTGATGCTGATCACCCTGGGTTCGCTGCTGGCTATCGATCAGCTGGGGTCGATCAGTTTCTGGCGGACGTGGCCGGCGCTGATCATCATCTTCGGCCTGATGAAGCTGTTCGAGCGCGTGGGCGCGGGCCCTCTTACGGGAGGCGTGCGATGAAGCGGACATCGCTGGTGGCGCCGCTGCTGCTGATCCTGATCGGCGGCCTGTTCCTGATGAACAACCTGCGGCCGGACCTGCCGCTGCTCGACCTGCTGGGCCGCTACTGGCCCTTCCTGCTGATCGGCTGGGGCGTCCTGCGCCTGGCTGAAATCACCTTCTGGTTCGTGCAGCGCCGGCCCCTGCCGCTCAGCGGCATCTCGGGCGGCGAGTGGACGCTGGTGGTCCTGATCACCGTCGTCGGGTCCAGCCTGTTTTTCGCCCACCACAACAACTGGCCGCGGGCGACTTTCGGAATCCGCGGCATCGAAGTATTCGGCGAGACCTACGACTACCCCGTGGCGGCGGACAAGCCGGGAGTGGGGAAGGCCCCGCGCATCGTCATTGAGAACCTGCGCGGCAACGTGCGCATCGTCGGGACGGCGGCGGAAGACGTGAAGCTGAGCGGGCGCAAGGTGATACGCGCGTTCGATCAGGCAGCCGCGGACAAAGCCAACGACAGCACGCCGCTCGAAGTGACGACTCCGAGCGCGAACGTGGTGCTGATCCGGACGAACCAGGAACGGAGCGGCGGCGATCAGCGCATCTCGGCGGACCTGGAGCTGTCCGTGCCCAAGGGCGCCACGGTCGAGGCGCGGGCGCGGTACGGCGACTTTGACGTGGCCGACCTGGACGGCGGCGTCGACATCAGCAGCGACAACGCCGGCGTGCGGCTGCAGAATATCGGCGGAGCCGTCCGGTTGGACCTGCGGAAGAGCGACGTGGTGCGGGCGATCAAAGTGAAAGGGAATGTCGAGCTGCGGGCCCGCGGGCAGGACATTCAACTGGAGGATGTGGAAGGGCAGGTGACCATTGCCGGCAGCTATTCCGGTGACCTGGAGCTGCGCCGGCTGGCAAAGCCCGTGAAGTACGAGGGCGCCTACACGGATTTCAGGATCGAGAGGATTCCGGGGGAACTGCGGATGGGGATTTCCGAGTTGACGGCATCGAACCTGGTAGGGCCGGTGCGGATCACCTCGAGCCGGTCAAAGGATATCGAGATCAACGAGTTCAGCGATGCGCTCGAGATCGCAATCGACCGCGGCGACGTCCACCTTCGGACGGGCGGAGGCACCTTGGGCAAGATGAGCGTCAAGACCCGGTCGGGCGATCTGGAACTGGCGCTGCCGGAGAACGCGCGGTTCGATTTGCTGGCGACGACGCGCCGGGGCCACGTGGAGAACGACTACGGCTCGCCGGTGCAGGCGGACAACGAGGACAACGACCGGGGCGGCAAGTTGTCGGGCAAGTCCGGCAGCGGTCCCGAACTCCGGCTGGAAACGGACCGGGGCGCCGTCGTGCTGCGAAAGTGGGATCGGACGGAGCCTGCCGGCACGGCGCTGGCGCCGGAACCGCCGGCCTCGCCGGACGCACCGCGAAAGCCGCGCGTCGAGAGCCAGTAGCCGTCTCTGCTTAGCGCCGCCCGCGGCCCCGCGGAGCGGCGCTCTTCCAAACCAACTCGAACACACGGAAAACGGTCTGGTCGGCCAGCGAGTAGTACACGTTGTTGCCGTCCCGGCGGCGCGCCACAACACCGGCCTCGGAGAGCGCGTGCAGGTGCTTGGAGATATTGGGCTGGCTGGCGCCGGTGGCTTCCACGATCTCAGTGACGGTTCGTTCTCCGTTATCGAGCGATTGCAGGATTCGCAGCCGCTGCGGTTCGCCAAGGAGCCGAAGCCTCTTCGAGACGGCATCGATCATCGTTTCGCTGAGGGCAGCGCGAGGCATCAGGATCTATGTTGGCACAGATCGGCTGAGTTGCAGCGCGGGATAGGCGGGACCGGGAACGCCTGAAGAGGCAGGGTGGGGGAAGCTTCGCAGTAGCGGGTGGGGGGAAAGTCATCACCCACTTGCCGGCGCCGCTTGAGCTGCGCCAAAATCCAAATAAATAAGGGATATTGCAGTCTGGTATCAGCCGTGCAGGAAGGGCGGCGCCGATGGCGCACGCGATAGCGAATTCCCTTACCAGGAAATGGGCAGAAGGGGCGAAACTGCCGGGGGAAGGCCTGACATCCGCATCAGGCAGAATCGCCGCGAGCGCGGTGGAACCGAGAATTCTCTCCGATTTAACTATAAAACACTTGCAATTACCGGTCGATCAGATTCTTTCCGGAGATTCGGACATGTTCTCTTCCCGGGGAGCGCGAGGTCCGTGGGGCGCGCCCGCCGCGAACGCGCGGAAGGAGAAGAGAGTGATGGGCGCCTACGATACTTTGACGCGCGCGGTGCATACTCTCGATGCGGAAGGACGCGAAGTGTCGCGGATACAGGTCCTGTGAAGGCGGCGGTCTTCGGGCTCGGCAGCACATGGATGGGGGACGACGCGGCCGGGGTGCAGGCGGTGCGTCTCTTCGAAGCCCTCTATGACTGTGGGCCGGAGGTGACGGTGGCCGGCTTATGGACGCCGGAGGTCGACCTGACGGCGTGCATGGCGGGGCATGACGTGATCATTCTAGTGGACGCCGTTGAGGCAGACGCGACGCCCGGGTCGATACGACTTTATGGCAAGGACGCGCTGCGAAGAATGCCCGCGCAGCCGCGGCTAAGCCCGCACGACCCGGCTCTCAAAGAGGCGCTCCGGACGCTCGAACTGCTGGATGAGATGCCGCTGTTCCTGCTGCTGGTGGGGATCGTGCCGGAGTCGCCGGGGAACGGCGAGGCGGCGTCAGCGGCGGTTCGCGCGGGAATCGAAGAGGCGGCAACAGAGGTTGCGGTGCAGTTGGAGGCGCTGGGGTTCCGGGTGCGTCCGTCGGCGGTAAGCCTCGCGTTACAAGCGTTTCCGAACAGCTACCGGGCTTGAATTCCCACTACCGGACACCAGGCGGAACGTTCCGCCTTGCGCCACTGAGAAGAGCGGGCGGCACGCCGTTTGCAATGGGACATGCATGTCCGAGATTCGCCTCGCCCTTCGATCTTTACTGAAGTCTCCGGGTTTTGCCGCGGTGGCGGTCCTCTCGATGGCGTTGGGGATTGGCGCCAACACGGCCATCTTCACACTCGTGAATGCGGTCATTCTGCGGCCGCTGCCGGTGAGCGATCCCGAGGGATTGTCGCTGTTCACCATTCCCAATGCGGCGCCCATCGGCACGACGCACGGCAACACGCGCGTCAGTTTCTCCTACCCGGCATACCGGTACCTGGTCGAGAACAACGCGGTCTTCGAATCGATCCTGGGGCGGGGGGCGACGGTTCTGAGCCTGACGCACGCCGGCGCGAGCGAACGGGTGAACGCCGACCTGGTATCGGGTAACTTCTTTGACGTGCTGGGCGTGAGGCCGGTGGCCGGGCGGCTGCTCACAGCGGACGACGATCGGAAACCCGGCGAGCATCCGGTGGCGGTGCTTTCGCACGCGTACTGGATGAGCCGTTTCGGAGGCGATCCGAGGATCGTCGGCGGGACGATTCAACTGAACAGTCGCGCAGTGCAAGTGGTGGGGGTGGGCCCGGCGGGTTTCGAAGGCGCGGTGCTCGGCCGGCGGTTTGACGTCTTCGTGCCGTTGGCGATGACGGGGGTGTACCTGCCACTGCCGAACCGGCTGAACGAGCCCGATCGCTTCTGGCTGCAACTGATCGGCCGCCGCAAACGCGGCGTGAGCGACGGGCAGGCGCAGGCGGCGGTCAACGTGTTTTACGCGCGCTGGGTGGGCGCGCAGGCACCGAAGTTCGGCGCGGTGGTCAGCCAACGGGGACGGGAACGGTGGCTGGAGCAGCGAATCCGGCTGGAGCCGGGCGGGCAGGGCTACCCGGAGGTCCGGCGCGTCTCCCAGCAGCCGCTCCTGGTGTTGATGGCGACGGTGGCGTTCGTGCTGCTGATCGCGTGCGCCAACGTTGCGAACCTCCAACTGGCGAGGGCGCTGCAGCGTGGGCGGGAGTTCGCTATCCGGGTGGCGCTGGGCGCGGGGCGGGGCCGGCTGTTGCGCCAGCTTCTGGTGGAGAGCCTGGTGGTGTCGCTGGCCGGAGCGCTCCTCGGGATGTTTGTGGCGATGTGGGCCGTGACGGCGGTGGCGACGTTCGCCCCGGCGGGGGTGGTGGTGCCCAACCTGTCCCCGAGCCCGCGCATCGCGGCCTTCACGCTCGCCCTGGCGGTGGTCTCCGCACTTCTTTTCGGCCTGGCGCCGGCCTGGCGCGCAGCCCGCTCCGACGCCGCTCCGGCGCTCAAGGCGGAGACGGGCGGGGTGATCGGCGGCAGTGGGTTTGCGGGCTTGGGCGGGGCCCTGGTGGCGGGCCAGATCGCTCTGTCGCTGCTGCTGCTGGTCGGCGCTGCGCTCTTTCTGAAGAGCCTGGGCAACGTCCTGGCGATCGATCTCGGCTTTGAGCGCGCGAACATGATGCTGGCCACCGTGAACCCCGCGCTGAACGGCTACAAGCCGGAGCAGGCAGCGGCCTTCTTCGAGAATCTGCGAACGCGCGTAGCGGCGCTTCCGGGGGTGCGGTCGGTGGCCCTGGCGAGAGTGCCGCTGCTGGGGAATCAGAACTGGGAATCGGGGATTCGGGTGGAGGGTTTCCACGCCGACGATGCGGAGAGTTCCTCGTGCCGGCTGAACTGGGTCTCGCCGGGGTATTTCGCGATGCTGGGCGTGCCCTTCCGCGAGGGCCGCGACGTCTCCGAGCGCGATCTTTCCAACTCGCCTAAGGTGGCGGTGGTGAACGAGGCGTTCGCGCGGCTGTTCTTCAAGGGCGGATCGGCGCTGGGGCGGCGGTTCGGGATGGGAGGGCGCGGCGCCAAGATGGACCTGGAGATCGTCGGGGTGGTTCGTGATCTGAAGTACCGCTCGCCGACGGAGGAGTCGACGCCGGTGGCCTATTTTCCCTACCAACAGTCATCCGTTCGCGAGATGATACTGCATGTGCGCACCACCGGAGCGCCCGCGGGGGTCGCGCCCCTGATCCGGCAGCAGGTGCGCGACCTGGATGCGAATGTTCCGCTGTACGATGTGCGGTCGCTCGAGGCGCAGATTGCCGACAGCATGAGTTTCGAGCGGATGATGGCGACGTTGACGGCCGTCTTTGGCGGGCTGGCGACGCTGTTGGCGGGAGTGGGACTCTACGGTGTGCTCTCGCTCTCCGTGGCGCGGCGTACCAGGGAGATCGGCATTCGGATGGCGCTGGGAGCCGAGCGCGGCGCGGTACTGTGGATGGTGACGCGCGGGATGCTGGCGCTGACGCTGGCGGGTGTTGTTGCCGGGCTCGGTGCGTCGTGGGCCTTGACGCGCTATGTCGGCTCGCTCTTGCACGGGGTGAAGCCGATGGAACCGGGAGTGGTGGTGCTGGCGGTGGCGGGTATCCTGGCTGCCGCGGTGGTGAGTGGGCTGCTGCCGGCGCGGCGGGCGGCGAAGGTGGACCCGATGCGCGCCTTGCGTTATGAGTAGGCTTCCTCGCGCGCTGGCGGGGCTGCAGGGCACTGTGTACGTGCTCACCGGGCTCTGGCCGCTTGTGCACATGCCGTCGTTCCTGGCGGTGACGGGTCCGAAGACGGACCTGTGGCTGGTGAACACGGTGGGCTGGGTGGTGACGGTGATCGGGGCGGTGCTGCTCACCTCCGCCTTCCGGGGGAGCCCGCCGTGCCGACGCGGCGGGGGAGGCGATGCTCTGTGCCGGCTGGACGTTGACCGCGCGGCGGTAGGCTGGACCTAAGCCGGCTCGGGAAGGCTGGGGGCGACTGTTCGGAGCATGCGCGCCATCCATTGCCATTGCGGCAGGCTCGATTCCCGCAGCCGTTGCACTTCGCGCTCGACGTTGTACGGCACACGGCGGATGCGGGGCTGCCCTTGGTCAATGAGCAGATACGCGGCCCGGGGGTCGCCGTCGTAAGGCATACCGGCGCTGCCGGAGTTCGCTACCGTCCATCCAGCCAGACGGTGCACGACCGCGTGATGCGTGTGGCCGTAAACGACCGTGGTCGCGCCCAGGGACTGGAAGGCGTTCTTCAACTCTTCGTCGCTCGCGGCCGGTCCGGGCGCGCGCCAGGGATCGCCTGGGGATGCGTGCAGCAGCGTGAACTCGTCGAAGACGAGGCGGTCCGGGAGGCCAGCGAGCCAGCGGATTCTCTCATCGCCCAGTCGCGCGCGAGTAGCGGCGGCCATCTCGCGGACCGCGGCCCATACGACCGGCGGCGCCTTGGACGTGGCAACAAACTGGTCGAGCGATTCGGGGCGGGTCTGCATCTCGTCGGTGTTGCCTAATGCCCCCGCCCATCCGAGCGCGCGGACCTCATCGACGATCTCCGCAGGGCTCGAACCGCTCTCCGCAAGGTCTCCGCCATGCAGCACCAGATCGGGGGCCTGAGCGCGCACATCGGCGAGCACCGCCTCGAACGCCGTCAGGTTTCCGTGGATGTCGGAGACGACGGCGGCGCGCATCCGGGCCTAATCCGCCCGCCCGGCCCCCCGCTGGACCTCGCGGAACAGCCAGGCCTTGGCGACCACCCAGTCACGCTTCACGGTGGCGGGCGAGATGTCGAGAACTTCGGCGGTCTCCTCGATCGTAAGGCCGCTGAAATACCGCAGCTCGACGATCTTGGCCTGTTGGGCATCCAGTTGGGCGAGGCCGTTCAGGGCGTCGTCGAGGGCAACCAGGTCGAGATCCTTCTGCTCCGGAGTCCCGATGGCTTCGTCCAGGGCCAAGGTGAGGGCGCCGCCGCCGCGCTTGGCGGTGCGGTGCGCGCGCGCGTGGTCCACCAGGATGCGGCGAAGCATCTGGGCGGCGACGCCGAAGAAATGAGCGCGGTTCTGCCACTGCACGCGGTTCTGGTCCACCAGCCGCAGGTACGCCTCGTGAACGAGCGCCGTGCCCTGCAAGGTGTGGTCGGAGCGCTCCCGGCGCAGGTAGTAATCGGCCAGCCGCCGCAGTTCGTCATAGACGAGGGGCATCAACTGCTCGAGCGCCTGGTGGTTGCCTTTGCTCCAGTCCACCAACAACTGGGTGACGTCGCTGGGCTGTGGTTGTTCGACCGGCATCGATCCGCCATTGTAACAGGCGCCGGTCAGGCGGACCGCCGCCGGCGGCTGCTGCCGCCTAGAATTCCCAGGTCGATGAGCACGGCAACGACGATCGCCACCAGTCCGACACCTTCGACCCCGCCGTAAGAGTTGACCGCCCATGCATAGGCAAGCGTCGTCAGAGGCATCAGGAGGAAGCCGAGCAGCGGCCAGATCCAGCTTTGATAGGCTCGCTGGAGATAGTTGGAGAAGAGAAACACCAGCGCCAGGATCACGCGCGGGAACGCGAGCGCAAGGATCGCTACCAGGCAGGGCATGAGCACCTCCTAGCGTGGACTCGGGCGTGGCGCGGGCGGTTTCGGTCAGCCGGAGATGCCGGCAGACGCGGCTGTTGCTGAAGCAGCACGGCTGCTCCGGCGTCCGCGCGTCTTGAACTGGTACCGCAGAATCCGCACCGCGGAGATGTCCGCCTCCGAGCGCACGACTTTGCCGGAGACGATAAGGTTGAGGCCACACTCATTGTTCAGCATGGCGGGCCATTCGAGGGCCAACTCGACGTCCGTGCCCTTAGGAAGGGGATTTTCGGCTTGGAGAAGAAGGCCCTTACTGGATATGTTCACGGTACGTCCAGTACCGGATCGCAGATGCTTCTTGCCGCGCATGACGCGGTACGTCACATCCGTCTCTATGGGATATCGCTTCGCCGAACGCCTGTCGGCGTCTTCCCGGCGTCCTCCGAAAAGCTTCATGACCAGTTTCACAGCTCGACTCCTGCTCCCGCTCAAGACTGTCTTCATTTAGCTGCAGTACAGCGAACATGAACCTGAGGGAAGTACTACAGCGGGTCGTTTAGTACGTTTCTCATTGTAGTACCGTTTTCGCGTTCAGAAACAACGATTTGGTTAATTGTTGTTCTTAATGTGGTTCGTACAATCCATCGCATACACAGCATTGACAGCATGTAAGAGGCGGGAGGGTACCACGGTTGGCAGGCGAGGAGAGGCAGGGTATCATGATTGGAAAGGTATGAGAGTCGAGTGAGCACCGCGATGATGGCGGCACCTGCGGAGAACGCTCCGAAGGTCAGCCGCGGTTCCGTCCTTCTTGTATTCCTCTCGACTTTCATCGGCGCCATCGCGCAGATGTTGATCAAGACCGGAGCGGCTACGCTCACCGGGACGGGCCCGCTGGCGATGATCACGAACCCCCGGCTGATGGCTGGTTATAGCCTTTACGGGTTGGTGACCGGCCTGATCATCCTGGCCCTGCGCAAAGGGCAGTTATCGATTCTCTATCCGATCATTTCGCTGACCTACGTGTGGGTGACCATCCTGTCCGTTTTCGTCCTCAACGAGTCGCTCAATCCTTTCAAGCTGCTCGGGGTTTCGGTCATCGTGGTGGGAGTGGGCGTTCTGGGGCGGGGCGGCGCGAAATGAGTTCGGCCGCGGTGGGGACGCCGCTTTCTTCGGTGCTGCTGGTGCTGCTCGCCTCGTTCATCGGTTCGTTTGGAGCGGTGTTCCTGAAGTCTGGTGCGGGGCGGCTGCACCGTGACTGGCGAACGTTGATCTTCAACTATCACCTGGCCTTTGGGATCGGCATGTTCCTGCTTTCGTCTTACTTCTTCGTTCTTGGAGTCCGCAAAGGCGAGCTGACGGTGCTGTACCCCATGGTGGCGCTGGGCTACATCTGGACGCTGTTCTGGTCGAGGCTTTTCTTCGGAGAGCCGCTGACGCGGATGAAGTTCATGGGCATCGGCCTGATCCTGTTAGGGATCGCGTTCCTTGGCCTGGGAACCCGCTAGCGCGGTCACCCCCCGGCGCTACCCTTACCTCCACCCAAAGTGGGGAGTTTCCCCCCCAAATCAGTTTCCGCTATTCTTGTTCGGGGAAGGACGCCGGACGCCGAAACGGGAATGGCACAGCCATACGAAGACTCCGAACTCGTGCGGGCGCAGTTCAACCGGCTGGTGCAGGAGCTGCTGCGCGGCAAGCTGCAGCGCAACACGTTCCAGCCCTGGGAGATTGAACTGCTGCTCGATATTGAGAGGTGTGCGCTCCGTCCGTCGGCACGGCGCGATGCGTTGAAGCGCTACCAGAAGGCTGTAGAGCGGCAGATGGAGCGCGGTGGCGCGATGCCGATGAAGCTGTCGGAGTATCTGGAACGGCGGCGCGCCAAACGCGAAGGCAACTCAGGTATCCCTCACTGACCCCCTCAGCGTTTCCGCGAGCCGCAAGCTGTGTACGATCTCGCGTATCATTGACGAATGGTTGGACGGGAGTCCGCCCGCTCGGCCAGACAGGGGGTTACAACATGAGCAGAACGCTCCACCTTGTATTAGCGGCAGCGGTCACCCTGGCGCCCGCTGGACTGGCGCAGTCGAAGCGCCGTGTCGCGGTCCTGAACTTCGACTACGCAACCGTGCAATCGAGTGCGGCGGCGATTTTTGGGAACAACCTGGACGTCGGTAAGGGGATTGCCGACATCCTGGTGGACAAGCTGGTGACGGCGGGCACCTATTCGGTAATCGAGCGCAAGGCGATCGACAAGATCATGGCCGAGCAGAACTTTTCGAACAGCGACCGGGCAGACCCGGCGTCGGCGGCCAAGATCGGGAAGCTTCTGGGTGTGGATGCGATCATCATCGGCAGCATCACGCAGTTCGGGCGGGATGACCGCACCACGAACATCGGCGGCAGCGCGCTAGGCGGGGTGACCGGACGGTTCGGCCTGGGCGGCGTAGGGCGCAAGCAGGCCAAGGCGGTAGTCGGCATCAGCGCGCGGCTGATCAGCACGGACACGGCGGAGATTCTGGCGGTGGCGAGCGGGAAGGGCGAGTCGACGCGATCCGGCGCTTCGCTGCTGGGCGCGGGTGGAAGTTCGGCGGGCGCGGGCGCGGGCGCAATCGACATGAGCAGCGCCAATTTCGCCGACACCGTGCTGGGCGAGGCGGTTGGCGCGGCGGTGAACCAGGTGGCGACGCAGCTCAATCAGAACTCGGCCAAGATCGTCGCCAAGACGGTGGTGGTGGACGGGCTGGTAGCGGACGTCACGGGGAACCAGATCGTGTTGAATGTGGGGTCGAAGGCGGGCGTGAAGGTCGGCGACAAGCTTCAGGTGAAGCGTACGGGGCGCGAGATTCGCGACCCGGCTTCGGGGAAGGTGATTCGCCGCGTAGAGGAGAAGCTCGGCGAGGTGACGATCA
Organism: Bryobacteraceae bacterium; assembly: GCA_033763935.1. Lineage (GTDB taxonomy): Bacteria > Acidobacteriota > Terriglobia > Bryobacterales > Bryobacteraceae > DALYJJ01. The sequence goes on along the minus strand of JANRJO010000070.1, from coordinate 115,026 downwards.
CCGAGGTGGATGAGCTGTCGTCGGTGGGTATGTATGCCGGTCCCGGGGCGGTGAAGGTCGGCGACGCAGTGCGCACGGTGACGCAATAGCGGGCCGCGCGGCGAGGCCGCGCAGGGAGCGTTCGGATGGAAGCGGGTCAGCGGATCGGCGATTACGAGATCCTTCAGGTCCTCGGGGCCGGGGGGATGGGCAAGGTCTACAAGGTCAAGAACGTCCTGTCCGAGCGCGTGGAGGCGATGAAGGTCCTCCTCCCGAACCTCGAATCCGAGCCCGACCTGGTGGACCGGTTTCTGCGCGAAATCAAGGTGCAGGCGGCGCTCGAGCATCCGAACATCGCGAATCTCCGCACCGCGGCGCAGGTGGGCAACCAGCTCCTGATGATCATGGAGTTCGTCGAGGGCCAGAGCCTGGACGCGCTGCTGAAGCAGGGGCCGCTGCCGCCGGACAAGGCGGTGAACTACGCCTGCCAGGTGCTCTCGGCACTGGAGTACGCGCACGGGCGGGGCGTGGTGCATCGCGACCTGAAGCCCCCGAACATCATGCTGACGCCGCTGGGCGTGGTGAAGCTGATGGATTTCGGCATCGCGCGGCTGCTGGTGGACCGCAAGCTCACGCAGACAGGGCGGACGCTGGGTTCGCTGTTCTACATGTCGCCGGAACAGATCAACGGCGTACCGGACCTGGACGGACGAAGTGACCTGTATTCGCTGGGCATTACTCTCTACGAGTTGGTGACGGGGCGGCGCCCGTTCCAGGGGGACAGCGATTTCTCCATCATGGCGGCGCACCTGCAACAACAACCGCCGCCGCCGATCGAGCTGCACTCGCAGATTCCGCAAGCGCTGAACGACGCCATTCTGATCGCGATCGCGAAGGAGCGCTCGCAGCGGTTCCAGTCGGCAACGGCGATGCGGCGGGCGCTGGAGAACGTGGCGTCAATGCTGGCGGGAGATGCTCCCACCGAGACGGCGGCTGCGGCGCCGGCTCGAGCGGCGGTCGTTCCGGAGCCCAAGAAGTTCAGTTCGCGCGGGATCTACATCGGCATCGGGTCGGCGGCGACGATTGCGGTGCTGGTGCTGGCTGCCACGCAGTTGCCGCGGTTTTTCTCGACGAAGGCGGAAGGGCCGTCGACGCCGCCGGTGGTGGCCGAACAACAAGCTCCGCAACCGGTGCCGCAGCAGGCCGCTCAGCCGGAACCGGCAGCGCCCGAGGTGAAGGCGCAGCCGGATACGCCGGCGCCGGAGCCCGCCGCGGTTCCCGCACAAAGCAAACCCGACCCGCAGCCGCAAACGGTTTCGGCGGCAGCAGCGAAGACGAGGCCCGCCGTGGCCGTGCCGGCGGTTGCCGCGCAGGTTCAGGCGCAGCCGCCCTTGCAGCCGCCTTCGCAGCCACCGCCCGCCGCGGTGCAGCCAACGAACCCGCCACCGAACCCGGCGACCGCGAAGCCGGCGGTGGACACGGCGGCACTGAACGAGTCGAAGGAACGGCTGAACCAGTTCGGCATGCGGGCGGCGGCGATCAAGCGCGGGCTATCGAATTTCCAGCAGAGCCAGGCGCGAATGGGACTCAGTTTGCGCGGCGACATCGTGTCCGCCAACCAGCGCATGGAGTATCAACTGGACCTGGCGGAGGCTGCGCTGCGGGCGAACGACCCGGTGACGGCGAAGAAGCACCTGGAGAACGCCGAGCGCGAGATGGAGAAGCTCGAAAGGTTTCTCAACCTATAGCGAGAGCTCAGCGTTTCGCCGTCGCCAGACGCTTCTGTTCGAAGGCCCAGGCGGTGCGCACGATGTCTCCGAGGTCGGTATAGGCCGGCTTCCAGCCGAGGGTCCTCTGCAATTTTTCGCTCGATGCTACCAGCACCGGCGGGTCGCCTTCGCGGCGCGGGCCGACTTCGTAGGGCACCTTCTTCCCGGTTACGGCTTCGGCCGCGCGGAGCACCTCCATCACCGACTGTCCGCGCCCGGTGCCGACGTTGAAGGCGTCGGAGCGGCCGCCGTTCATGAGCGAATCGAGTGCGGCCAGGTGTGCTTCGGCGAGGTCCGCCACGTGGATGTAATCGCGGACGCAGCTGCCGTCGGGGGTGTCGTAGTCGTCGCCGAAGACGGTCACGGGGCGTCCGGTTTCGATGGCCCGAAGGACGAGCGGGATGAGATGGGTCTCGGGATCATGCTCCTCGCCGTACGCGCCGTCGGGCTCGGCGCCGCAGGCGTTGAAATAGCGAAGAGCGATGCTGCGGAGCTCGCGGTACCGGTCCAACCAGCCGAGCATCCGCTCCACCATCACCTTCGACTCGCCGTAAGGATTGACAGGCGCAAAGGGCATGTCTTCGGTGATGGGCATGCGGTCCGGCATTCCGTAAACAGCGGCGGTGGAGGAGAAGACCAGGCGGCGGATGCCGGCCTTCTGCATGGCATTCAGCAGGCCGACGGTGCCGGCGACGTTGTTGGCGAAGTAGAGTTCAGGCTCCCGCGTGGATTCGCCGACGGCGATGTAGGCGGCGAAGTGGATAACGGCGTCGAAGCGCTCGGCGGCCATCAGGCGCTCCAGTTGTTCCGTATCGGAGAGGTGGATCTTCCACAGCCGTTTCGATTCGACGTTATGCGCGTAGCCGCGCGAGAGGTCGTCTACGATGGTGACGTCGTGTCCGCGGCGGAGGAGAAGGCGGCAGGTGTGGGAACCGATGTAGCCGGCGCCGCCGGTGACGAGGATCTTGGCCATGCGGGGCGGAGCGTCCTTTCCGCTCCACCCCTTATTGTAGAGGGCGGGCTTATTTCAAGGCGGTTTCGACGGCGGAGACGAGCTCTGGCGATTCCGGCGCTACGCCCGAATCAAACTTCTTGATTACCTTGCCGTCCTTGCCCACCAGGAATTTGGTGAAGTTCCACTTGACGTCGCCGCCGGCCTGCGTGAGGAAGGCGTAGAGGGGGGCCTGGTCCCCTCCCTTCACCGAGACCTTTGAATACATCGGGAAGGTCACGTCATACTTGCGGGTGCAGAACTCCTTGATTTCTTCGTTGGTGCCGGGCTCCTGAGCGCCGAAGTTGTTTGCGGGGAAGCCGACCACCACCAGCCCCTTGTTCTTGTACTTGCGGTAGAGGGCCTCGAGGCCCGTGTACTGCGGCGTGTACCCGCAGCGGCTGGCGACGTTGACGATGAGCATCACCTTGCCTTTGTAGGCGGCGAGCGGGGCGGGCTTGCCGTCGATGGCGGGCATGGTGAACTCGTGGACGGTATTGGCGGCGAACGCGCTGGCGGCCATCAGAAGCACTCCGAATATGGATTTCATCAGGGATGTGGATGCGCGGCGCGGCGATTCCGGTGCAGATAGTAGAGTGACTTTTATGAGTTATGAACTGTTAACGACTGCGCGGGAGGGTCCGGTGGCGGTGATTACGCTGAACCGGCCGCAACGGCGGAATGCGCTGTCGCTGGGGCTGATGCGAGAGCTGATGGTCGCGTTGGATGAGGTGGCGGCCGGCGAAGCGCGGGTGGTGATTCTAGCGGCGGCTGGCAATGTCTTCTGTTCCGGGCACGATTTGAGTGAAATGCGCGGGGGCACGATCGGGGAGTATCGCGAACTGTTCGACGTATGCTCGGCGCTGATGGCGCGCGTGCAGTCGATTCCCCAGCCGGTGATCGCCGAGGTGAAGGGGATGGCGACGGCGGCGGGGTGCCAACTGGTGGCCACGTGCGACCTGGCGGTGGCGGCGGAGACGGCGACCTTCGCCACGCCGGGGGTCAAGATCGGCCTGTTCTGCACCACGCCGATGGTAGCGCTGACGCGCGCGATCAGCCGCAAGCGCGCAATGGAGATGTTATTGACGGGTCGCGCGGTGGATGCGGCGACGGCGGCCGAGTGGGGATTGGTGAATCGGGTGGTCCCGGCAGAGAATCTGCGAGAAGAGACGCGGCGTCTGGCCGAATCGATCGCCGCGGCGAGCTCGCTCACGGTGGGCTTAGGCAAGCAGGCGTTTTACGCGCAGATCGATCTGGACCAGCCAAAGGCGTACGCATACGCGAAGGAAGTGATGTCGATGAACGCGCTGGCAGCGGACGCGCAGGAGGGGATCGGCGCGTTTCTCGAAAAGCGCGCGCCGTGCTGGCAAGGGCGATGAGGATTCTGCTCACGAACGACGACGGGTACGACGCGCCGGGGTTAGCCGCGCTCGAGCGCGCCTGCGCGGGCCTGGGCGAGTTGTTTGTCGTTGCGCCGTCGGAACAGCAGTCGAACATGGGGCACCGGGTCACGGGGGCTACCGGGATCGAGGTGACGGAGTGCGGCGAACGCCGGTGGCACGTGGGGGGCACGCCGGCGGACTGCGCGCGGCTGGCGCTGACGCACCTGATCGGCCCCGTGGACTGGGTACTCTCCGGCATCAATCGCGGAGGGAACCTGGGGGCGGATATCTACATGTCCGGCACGGTGGCAGCGGCGCGGGAGGCGACGCTGCTGGGGCACCGGGCGGCGGCGTTCTCTCAATATGTGCGGCGCGGCGTGCCGCTCGATTGGGACGTGGCGGCGGTGCGGGTGCGACGGGTGATCGAGGTGCTGTTCACGCGCGAGCTGCCGCCGGCCGTATTCTGGAACGTCAACCTGCCACACCTGGACCCGGGGTCGCCCGAACCTGAGCCCGTCGACTGTCCGGTGGATTTCGCGCCGTTCCAGGTCTCCTACCGGCGCGAAGGCTCCACCTACTACTACGCGGGCGATTATCACGGGCGGCCGCGGCGGCCGGGTTCGGACGTCGACCAGTGCTTCAACGGGCGCATTGCGGTCACCGCCATCCCGCTCGAGCTGCGCTAGGATAGCAACAGTCAAGGCTTAATTTATGATGCGTATGTTTTCGCTCTCCATCGTGGCGACGCTTGCCTTTGCGGCCGTTCCGGCGGGTTTCACGTCGATTCACCCGGACAAGGAACTGAAGGGCTGGCACATCAGCCAGGAGAACCACCACGGCAAGACGCAGTCGTGGGTGGTCGAGGACGGCGGCGTCCTCTCGGGGACGCAGGACAAGCCGGGGCACGGCGGCATCCTGTTGACGGACAAGCGCTACAAGAACTTTGAAGTGTCGATGGACATCAAGCCCGACTGGGGCTGCGACGGCGGGCTGTTCCTGCGCTCCAACGAGAAGGGGCAGGCCTACCAGGTGATGCTCGATTACCTCGAAAAGGGCGACGTGGGCGGCATCTACGGCGAGGGGTTGAAGGGTGTCAAAGGAACGCGCTCAAACGACTATCAGAAGGTCTGGAAGAAGGACCACTGGAACCACATCCGAGCGCGGATTGAGGGAGATGTGCCGCATATTCAAGTGTGGATCAACGGTACGCAGGTCACGGATTGGACCGACACGGAGAATCACCTGGCGGACGGCGCCACGGACGGCATGATCGCCGTGCAGGTGCACCTGGGCAATCGCTGGGTGGAAGGCGGCAAGCACCGCTTCCGAAACATCGCCGTGAAGGAGCTCTAAGGGTGGTGTTGCACATCGCGCATTCCGAGGTCTCGCCCGGCGTGGTGGTCCTCACTTTGAACGGCCGCGTCATGCTGGGCCCGGAGAGCGCGCCGATTCCCGACATCGTGCAGCAGTACGTGAGCCAGGGGAAGAAACACATCATCGTGGATCTTGCCGGGGTCACGCACATCGACTCCACGGGCATCGGGCGATTCATCGCCAGCCTGAACTACGTGTATCGCGCGGGGGGCAAGCTGCTGATGGCGGGCGCGGTGGCGCAGGTGCGTGACGGCTTTCGCGTGACGCGGCTGGATACGGTGTTTCCGTTCTACGACACGCTGGACGACGCGCGCGCCTCACTCACCGGGCTGCCCGTTTAGGCGAAGGCGCACACCGCTGACGTCGCCGGCGTTCACCACTTCAATCGCGCGCGCGTTCTGCGTGCATTCGGCAGGCAGCGCGGGATCGAAGAGATCGCAGGGCGGCTCGGCAACCCAGGCGAGCAGCAGGTAACGGCCCGGCGCGACGCCGTTGAACTGATAATCGCCGTTCTCGTCCGTTGCAGCGGCTTTAATGCCCTGCAGGCGCGATTGCAGCGGCTGGGGCAGCAGGGCGACGTTGGCGCCCGAGACCGTATGGGAACCGGCATTGTAGACCTTGCCGGAGACTCGCGCGGCGTTCCGAGTCATCACGAGTTCGATGGTCTCAGGCTTGTCCGCGCGGGAGACGCTGAAGCCGTCGCGCAGGAGGTCGTCGGCGCCGATGAGCGCGGACTTCAGGTAAGCGTCCGGGGAGCCGCCTTCGACGAAGACATCGTAGGTCTCATCGGGCATCACGTTGAGGGCGAACGAACCGTCCTTTTTGATGTCGGCGCCGAGCGGGGCAACGAGATCGGACCGCGGTTCGAAGATGACTCGCGTGGGAAGCTGATTGTCGTCCAGTTGCTTGTCGAAGCGTAGCTGGCCCGTCCAGAGCCGCGCCGGCGCGGCGGCGATCTCCAGGTTCTCAATGTCGGCGTCGGTGACGGTGAGCATGTGGCGGGCTGTGAGGACGCGGCCGTCGTCCGCGCCGCCGACCGTGAGCATATAAGTGCCGGGTGTGACGCCGGCAATCTCGAAGACACCTTGCGCGACGCGCAGCCGGACGGGGGCGGGGATGGAGCCGGCGCCGGAGGGGTCGAGCCAGCGGAGGGCGATCGTGGGCGTGCTGAGCGTGCGGCCATTGACCGCGTTGACCACCTTGCCGCGAATGGTGCGAGTACGCTGCTGGGCGAGATAGATATCGACGCCGCTCACTTCCTGGCCAAGGCCGACCTGCACGGCAGTGCCTTCGCCCAATCGCGTCGCGGCGGTGTAGAAGGTGCTTACCGGCTGGGGTCCCGGGTCCTCGGGTTCGGCGACGCCGGGAGCCGGAGGCGGAGGCTGGCGGATAGCAGCCACAAAGTAGGCGCCGGGCGGCAGGCTGTGGAGGCGGTACTCGCCGAGGTCGTTGGTGACCACCGTCCCCGCCGCGGCGTAGGTACGGCGGCCGCGCACGTACTGCTGGCGCCACACCTGCACCGGGACGCCGAGCGCGCTCTCGCCGTCCTGGAAGCGGACTCGACCGGCGATGACGCCTGCGGGCCTTAGGCGAACGGTGACGCCGGTGATGCGCTGCCCGGGAAGCCAGAGCGCGAGCGACTGTCGCGCCAGGCCGCCTTCCTGGACGACAGTCATCGGGAGAAAGCCGTCGCGTGCGGCGGTGAGCGCATAGAAGCCGGGCGTAAGGCTGTCGAAGCGGAACCGGCCGCCGTCATCGGTGGTAGTGGCGGCGGCGGCCGGGCCCTTGCTTCCCAACCGTTCGATGGCGATGCGCGTGCGGGGCAGGGGCTGGCCGGTGAGATGGTGCAGGACGGTGCCCTCGATGAGGCACGGCTCAGGCGGGGCGGCACAGAGCCCCCACGCGGCCAGCAGAGTTACGAAGAGCGCACGCACGTCATTACTTTGACGCTCCAAGGCGCGGCAAGGTTGATACTACTTCGAGGCAGCGGCGTGTTTGGCGACCGCCGTTTCGAGCCACCGCCGGAACGCCGCGCCGTATTCTTCGTCGGCCAGCGCGAATTCGACGAAGGACTCGAAATAGCTGGGGAAGTTGCCGATGTCATAACGCTTCTCGCCCTTCGGGAGCTTCACCGCGAGGACTCGCTTCCCCTCCTCGCACAGCATCTGGATGGCGTCAGTGAGCTGGATTTCCCCGCGCTTGTCGGGTTTCAGCTGTGAGATGAGGTCGAAGATCAGGGGTGAGAAGACGTAACGGCCGGCGATGGCGAGGTTGCTGGGGGCTTCGGAGGGCTGCGGCTTTTCGACGAGGTTGCGGATGCGGAAGGCATCACCCACTTCTTCGGCGGGGGCGACGACGCCGTAATGCATGGTCTCCTCCGGCGGAACCTCCTCCACCGCCACAACGCAACTGGCGCGCTGCTCCTCGAAGATCTCCACCATGTGCCGGACGCATTGGGACTGCGCGTGCAGGCCGAGAATGGAATCGCCGAGCGCGAGGACGAAGGGCTGCTCGCCCGCGAAGTTGCGGCCACAGAGGACCGCGTCGCCGAGACCCTTCTGGCGTCGCTGGCGCGTGTAGAAGAAATTGACGGCCAGGTCCTCGAAGCGGATATCGTCGAGGAGGTCGTGCTTCTTGGTGGCTTCGAGCACGCGCATCAGCTCGGGGTCGTCGTCGAAGTGGTTTTCGATAGAACTTTTGTTGCGGCCGGTGACGAACAGGATCTGGTTGATGCCGTTGGCGACAAGCTCTTCGACGACGTATTGGACGATGGGCTTGCGCGCGACGGGCAGCATCTCCTTGGGTTGCGACTTCGTCGCGGGTAGCAGACGCGTGCCATGGCCGGCTACGGGTATGATGGCGCTTCGGATCACGTAACGAATATATAACGCGGCATGTTGCTAACCGTTGACAGCGAGGATGCCGGGAAACGGCTGGATCACGTCCTGCAGCAGCGGCTGCCGGAGTTCAGCCGGTCGCGGTTGCAGGAGTGGATCAAGGCGGGGCGCGTGCTGGTGGACGGCGGCGCCGCTAAGGCTTCGCTGGTGCTGCGCGGCGGGGAGCGGGTGTCGGTGGAGCCCGCCGCGCCGGCGTCGCTGCACGCGGAGCCAGAGGATCTGCCGCTTTCGATCCTCTACGAAGATGCAAATGTCATCGCGGTGAACAAGGCCGCCGGCATGGTGGTGCACGCGGGCGCGGGGCGTCACGAAGGGACGCTGGTGAACGCGCTGCTGCATAAGTATGGTGCGCTTTCCGAGGTGGGCGGGCCGCTGCGGCCCGGCATCGTACACCGGCTGGACCGCGAAACCAGCGGTGTGCTGCTGGTGGCACGGAACGACGTGGCTCATCGGAAGCTGGCGGAGCAGTTCGCGTCGCGAGAGGTGAAGAAGGTCTACCTGGCGCTGGTGGAGGGCGCAATGCCCGCCGAGAGCGGCCGCATCACGCGGCCGATCACGCGGCACCTCACCCAACGGCACAAGATGACTTCGCGGCTGGAGACAGGGCGCGCCGCGTTGACCGAGTGGCGGGTGCTGCGGCGATTCAGTTCAGCCTACAGCTTCCTCGAGGTGCACATCGGAACCGGCCGGACGCACCAGATCCGCGTGCACCTGGCGAACGAGGGCCACCCGGTGGCAGGGGACCGGCTTTATGGTGCGCGGTCGGAACCGCGGGGCGGCCGGTTCTTTTTGCATGCGGCGCGGATTACCTTTGCCCGGCCCTCCGATGGCGCGCTGCTGACGGTGGAGGCTCCGTTGCCAAACGAGCTGGAGGATTGGCTGGCGGCGCTATAATCGAGGCACGGTGCTGCCATGAAGAAGTATTTGCTTGTTGTGGGGATCGCGGCCGTGCTCGGGGGGGCGGGGGCGCAGCAGCTAAAGCCACCGGCAGCGCCGGCGCAGACAGAGCCCACCGATCCCAACCGGATCGTCCTCGACGTCACCCGCGTGAACATGCTGTTCACCGTGTCGGACAAGAAGGGCCGCTTCGTTACCAACCTGGTACGGGACGACTTCGAGATTGTCGAGGGCAAACGCCCGCAGAACATCCTGGAGTTCACTGCGGAGAGCGATCTGCCGTTGCGGCTGGCAGTGCTGGTGGATACGAGCAACAGCATTCGGGATCGCTTCAAGTTCGAGCAGGAGGCGGCGGTGGAGTTCGTCAACAGCCTGCTGCGGCCGAAGCAGGATCGGGCGATGGTAATGAGCTTCGATACGGCGCCGGAAGTGACGGTGGACCTCACCGACAACACCGAGGCGCTGGCAAAGGCCATCCGCGGATTGCGGGCCGGGGGCGGCACCGCGTTGTACGACGCGATTTTCATGGCGTGCCGGGACCGCCTGATGCGAGACCAGCCGCGGCACAAGTTCCGCCGCGCGAGGGTGGTGATCAGCGACGGCGACGACAACCAGAGCCGCTATTCCAGGGACCAGGCGCTGGAGATGGCACACAAGGCCGACGTGGTGGTGTACGCCATTTCGACCAACATCAGCCGGATCGAGTCGGACGGTGACAAGGTGCTCAAGTACTTCGCAGCGGAGACGGGTGGGCTGGCGTTCTTCCCCTTCAAGGTGGAGGACCTGTCGCAATCGTTTGAGAACATCGCCAACGAACTGCGGCACCAGTACAACCTCTTCTACCGGCCGGAACCGTTGAAGACGGATGGCCTGTGGCATGACGTGACGCTGCGCGTGAAGGGCCGCAAGGATCTTGTGGTTCGGGCGCGCAAGGGCTACTACGCGCCGCGGATGTAGCGCGGGATTCCGGCGATAGCCCTGACGAGCGTCCCGAGGAACGCAAGCAGTCGCTCGAGTGCCGTCGGGGGCGGAGGCGGCGGTTCCGGGCGAGTGGTTCGCTCGATCACATCCTGAACGGCGCGGTTGCCGATGGTGCGCTGGAGACGCACGACTGAATGCGGGGCGAGGCGTCCGCGAGCAGGCGTATTCATGCTTCCTCCCGAAGGATGTGAAAGACACCGTGGCCGCCCTGCACAGGAAGCCAACGGCGAGAGTCGAGACCCTCGAGCGCCGCAAGTTCACGTATCAGCCGCCGAACCATCCTGGTTGAGAGGGGCGCCGTTCGGCTGGAGATCGAGTAGTGGCGGCAAGGACGGCCCTCCCACACCAGAGAGCCGCACGAGATGGAGAGGCCTTTCGACGTTGTCCTTACGTCAGGTCCGGCGGCGCTACGCAGGAGCGAGGCAAGTTCGTGAAGATGAGACGGCGTGAACCACGGCGATGCGGTCCGGCTAACGCGCGGCGCGGCCAGCCAGGCAGCGGCGAGTAGCGCGGCTGAGCCCCAAGCGGTTCCGGTAAGCGCGAATCCAAGGAGCGCCAGCGAAGTCCACTGCGCTTCGGAGAGACCTCGCCAGTAGGGCCGGTCCGGATCGCCGCGCAACGGTTCAAGAGCGAAGCGAAGCACGCCGTAGCCGGCGGCGGTCAGGCGGAGCAGGGCACCGGCGGGTGCGCCTTGCGCAGACCACCAGAGGGCCGCCGCCACAATGAGTATCGCTCCTGCCGATTCGACCCACTGCACGGGGAAGAGCGGGACACCGGTCAGCGGAGAGGGGAAACCGGCGGCGGCGTGCGGCGCGCTGTACGTAACCCCGTGCCGGAACGGGCGGCCGTGACAACAGCCGACGGCGCCGCAGCCGAGCCTCCCGAAGGCGAGGAAAACGCCCAACCCGACCGCGACGGCGTCCAGGTAGGCCGCCACCGGCAGTCCGGAGATCCACAGGACGATCGCGGATACTGCAAGGACGGCGAGTTCGTGATGGTAGAAGACGAGTCGCTCGGCGCCGGCGAGGATCTTCGTCGCGTATGCGAGCGCCAGGAAGGTGACGACGGCGGTCGCGACGAGTGCGAGCAACGGCCATGCGGGTAGGCCTCGCATGTCGGTGACGGCGCCAGCGGCGGCGCACGCGGCGGCGAAGCCGGCGAGGCCGAAGACGTGGAAGGAACAGAGGGAGCGTCCGGCGACGGAGAGACGAGGCGGCGGCGCGGCGAGGGTCATCGCGGCTCGTCGTCGCCGATGGCTGCCCTCAAGTCGGTGACCAGCTGGCGGGTCAGCTCCACGCGCCGTGTTTCCGACCGCACCAGCCAGAGACGGAACTGGCGCCGGAACTCGTCTGCATCTCCCACGTCCGGCGGCGGGTTGCGGAAGTGGCCAGCGAGCCGGTCAATGGCGCGGCGCCGCGCCTCCGGCGACGCGTTGTTGTAGTACTGGGCCAGCGGGCCGAACGCGGGGTAGACCCGTTCCGCGTAGAACTGGTGGAAGTAATTCACAAAGTCGTTGGTCCAGGTCTCGAGCTCCTGGTCGGCCGCGCTTCCCTGCGCGTCGCTCCCGCGGTGGTGCGTGGAATGGTAGAGTTCGTGCTGCGCGTACATCCGGGTATGGAGCGGCGTGTCATTGGAGATGGCTAGCGGGCCGAGAATGCTCCAGCCCCGCTCGCCGCGGCTGAAGAAGTAGCCGGGTTGTTCACCCACCACGCGCTGGCTCTGCCAACGGCGTTTCTGATGCAGGTGGATGTCGAAGTTGAGCACGGGCGCCTGCTGATAGTCGTCCGGGTGCACTTCGTCGGCGTGCGTTTGCGTGGCCGTGTGCACGGTGATGCCGAGCGGGCAGACGGCGTTGCGGACGAGGTTGGCGAGTGCGTCGCGCTTGGCGTTCTCGTCCGAGTGAGCGTTGGCGGCGTCCACTGCCTGAGTCCAGGCGGCCCCGGTGAGCGGCGTGGTGCAGGCGGCGTCGGCGGCGCGCGGGGCGGCGGGTGCGGGCGTCGAAGCGCAGCGCTGCAGGGCGAGACCGGTGCGTAGGCGCGGGGCCGCGAGAGGCGCTTTCAATCCCATCCAGAGCCGCTGAAGGACACCGGCGGTAAAGGTGTTGGCGTCTGCTTCCGCCGCCGGCGTGGCTGCCGCGGCGGATGTCGTCGCCGCACGCTGCTGTTCGACATGAGCCAGCTCGTGCGCGAGCAACGCTTCGCCCGCCGGCGTCGAAGGCTCATAGGCGTTGGGGGCGAAGGCGATGTGGCTGCCGACGGTGAACGCCCGCGCCTGGAACCGCGCGGCGAGTTCGGCGGCGGCCGGGCCGGTGTGCACGCGCACGTCGGGAAAGGGCAACCGGAAGGCGCTTTCCAGGCGCGCGCGAACGGCGGCGGGCAGCGGGCGCCCAGCGCCAAGGCGCAGTTGTAGCAACGCGGGGTCGAGTTCGGACGAGGGCTTCGGCATGGCGCCCGGCATGCCGCTCAGGTCTCCGGAGACGGCCCAGCGCCGGACGGCGTCGCCGACGCGCGCGGCGAGCGCGGGGACCATCGCTTCCGGCGTTGAGAGGCCCTCGGTCTCGGGAGCGAAGCGCGCCGCGGCCCGTTCGATGTGGTCCACCGGCCGCGCCGCGTAGTAGGCGAACCAGTAGCGAATGTAGGGGCAATTAGCGACCGTGAAGCCGGTGCCCTCCAGGCTTCCGGACGCCTCACGCTCCACCGCCTGCTGCAGTGTTTCGAGGAACGCCGGCTTGTCCTCCTCGCGCAGCCAGGACGCGGGGGCGGAGGGTTCGGCAAGCGGCTCCTCGGCTGCCGAGTCCGACTGCGGAGCGAGGGCGGCGGCGAACTCGGCGTTTCCCAAGAGAGACGGCGCGGGCTGCGGGGCGGGGGCGCGCGTGGTGCGCCGAGCACGCCGCGCCGGAGCGGGGGCGGCTTTCACCGGCTCGGCCGCAACCCGCAGTTTCATCGCATCTCTCCGACGTCGTAAAGACCGTCGGTGAATACCAGGCGCGAGTCGTCGTCGAAGTCGCGCTTGTCCATCTTCGCGCGGATGCGGGCGCCTTCGCGGCGCCAGAAGCTGTCTTCCGGCGGTGCCTGGTTGTGATACACCATTCGCTCGCGCCCGGCCGCCTCCGGCGGCGCGTCCAATTTGAGCAGCGTCCCGTCGCTGGCGCCGAAACCGCCCTCCTGAAAGTCGTCCACCAGTGCGCCGCGCACGTACTCCACGACACGAGCCTCAATCGGAATCAGTTCCTGTTTCATGGCCGCCTGATGTCCTTTACCTTCTTCTCACCGACGTAGCGCCGGCCGATGCGCTTGCGCCCGACCGGATTGTAGTGCGAGGAGCCCGTAATCTTACGGCGGATCTCTGCTTCGTTGACCGTGCCGTCGGCGTTACGGAATCCGGGGCCGGACTCGTCCCAGCCCTGCGCGATATGAAACTTCTCCGTGACCACGCGCGCCTGGATCTCGTCTTCCAGGTAATCGGGCAAAGGCATGCGCGCATGCGTCGATTCGTGCACCAGCGTGCTGGCCGCCTCCTTGTTCGAAAGCTCCGACCGCAGGCGGATCTCCTTCTTATCACGCCTCGTGTTGCCGAGCAGCCCCGTGAGTTCCACTTCCTCCTCGCGCCCGTCATCGTACTTCCAGGTGTCGAACGCGGTGTCGAAGCGGATGACCGTCCAGCCGCTGTCCATCAATTCGCGAATCACCTCCGGGTTGGTGCGGGCGATGATGGAGACCACCGCCTCCGGCGTCCATGGCGCCTCGCTCTCGTTGAACTTGGCGGGCTTCGCCTCTTCCTTCTTGCCTCCGTCGCAGCGCTGCAGCGAGAGGCCGGCGGAACCGAGTGTGACGCCCGGCGCGGAGCGGCCGGCAAGCCGCGCCATCGCGCCGAGAGCGGCGGCGTTTGCCTGCCCTTCGAGCGCTTGCGAACCCGGCGCCACTCCCTCCTCCTCCTTGCCGCCGCTCTTGCGCTGCTGGATGACGTGCGCCAGTTCGTGGGCCAGCAGGATGTCGCCCGCCGGAGTGCCGGGAGCGTACTCTCCGCGGCCAAACGCCACGCTGTTGCCGATGGCGAACGCGCGGGCGTTCTGGCGCTCCACTTCGCGCTGCGCCTCACGGTCCGTATGCACGCGAACGTCTTCCAGATTCTCACCAAGCGCGGACTCCATACGCGAACGAACCGCGGGTTCGAGCGGCGCCGCCTCCGCGCCCCGGAGGAGTTCGGCCGTTTCGCGGTTGCCACTGTGTTCCGCCGGGCGGCTGGGGGTTGCCGGCGGCTTCTTTTGAATCGCGGCGGGCTTCTCACCTTTGATGCGGGGCGGGTGCTTTCGCATGGCTAATCCTCCCGGTACGGCCGTTCGCGGCTGCCGCTGATGGGACGCAACGTCTCGATGTACTCACGGAGAGGAACCGGCGCGAAGGCCATTACGCGGAGCACGGTTCCGTTCGGTTTGCTTAGTATCGACAGGCCGCGCGAGGCCCAGACATGCTCGCCCTTCGCGAGGCTCAGGACGTCCCAGGCGGCGTCCAGCTTCGCGTCGGGCTCGCCGAGTCCCGACGTGTCTACGGCGCCGCGCGGACGTTGTCCCTCGACCGCGATGACGGAGTCGCCGTCCAGCCAGACTTGAGTGCGCGCGTAGCCAGGGGTCTCGACCACGCGGAAGAACCGCTGCAAGGAGTTGCCCAGACGGCCCGATCCGGGACCGGAGCCCACGGGCGTGAACAGGCTCGCCGCGTCCTGCCAGCGGCAGGGGGGCAATCCATGCCAGTCGCGGAAGTCGCGGTCGCGGAAGCGTTCGAGTGTGGCGGGGCAATCGGCCATCTTCGCTAGCCTCCAATCAGCTCGATCTCGCCGAGGAAGTAGGCGGCCATGGCATTGCGGATACCGACGATGGCGACCACGTTCTCGGCGTCGCGGACTGCGTCATAGTATCCTGCCTCGGGCACGTCGAGTGGCGCGGCGGGGTCGAAGAAGCTGCCTTCCACGGTCCGCCGCAGAGCGTCTTCCGAGGGGTTCACATTGTTCCAGGAGATGCGCGTAAAGACCTCGGTCATGCCCTCCCGCAGCGTGTGCGCACGCAATTCATCCCGCATGCCGTCCACGTACGCGTTGTAGCGCGAGTGGGTGAGCGTGTGCGTGTACTCGTGGATCATAGTCTGGAACGTGCGCCAGAGGAAGCGGCGGTTGCGGCGGTTGGCGTCTTCTTGCGCCGCCGCGCTTGGACCGGTGGGTTGCGAAATGAAGCGCTGGATTTCCACGGTGCCGGGCGCAGGCGCGGCGGCAGGCCAGCCCTGATGGATCTCGACCAGGCGATCGCGATGCGCGGCTGCGAGTTCATTTACCAGAAGTCTCAGCGGCCTGTCGCCCGAGCTGCCGGGCGTATAGCCGTATTGCTCCATCACCCCGCGAACCGTATCGTATTCCTTGATGATCTTCTCCACGCGCCACCGCGCGATTCCCATCTTCTCAGCGTCGTCATAGCCAGGGATCTCGCCTTCGATGCGCTCCCACCGGTCGAGCAGATTGACGCCCGCGGTGAAGGCCGGACGCGTCGCGTAGCTGCCGAAGACCTGGTCGACCTTGCCCTTCGCTGCATTGGCGATCTGCTCCAGATGAGCCCAGGTGTGCAGGTTGCTCGAGTTGGCGCGCAACGGCGCCCGGCTTGCGAACATGCGGCTGTGCTGTTCGTTGATGCCGTCAATGATCAACGGCCGCAAAGCATCCTCGAAATTCACGCCGCCGATGGTCCGGCGGAAGCGAACGCGTTCTCCGGTTGTGGGGTCCACGGTAGGTGTCGGGCTCAAGGCTTCATGCACGGCGGAGCGTTGATCGCGGGTGAGCGGCGTCGTCCCGGCTGTTAACTCGGCGGGCGCTGAGCCGTGAGCGAATTCGGTTTCCGGCGCGGTGTGGCCGGGACGCTGGCGCTGCGCGACGTCACGGTAAAGCCAGCTGAGGACGACGTCCAACACCGTGATGGACTCGCGCATGATCAGCGCAGCGCCGGGGTCGTTCGCTTCTACAGTGGGCAGGAAGCGCACGTAGTCCGCCCGGCCGCGCTCAAGGTCTATGAGCGCGGTCCGCTGGCGCGCCTCGGGGAGGGCTTGGACAAAGTCGTAAACCACGGAGGGCGAACTGGTGCCGTCCACCGTGCGCTTGAGTTCGGGGATTTGCCAGGTGTAGCGCTCCGGCGGCCGCGGCCCGCTGCAGCGCTGCAAACGGAGGCCGCCGCCGCGCGCCGGTGCAGACGGGATACGCGGCACGCCGGTCCACAGCGCGAGTACGGTCCCAACAGCGCTCCGGTTGGCGCCGCGCTCCAGCCGGTCTTCGGTCTCAGGTTCGCTTCGACGCTGCTGTTCGACGTGCGCAAGCTCATGGGCGAGCAGGGCGTCCCCTTCAATCGTGCCGGGGCGGAACTCGCCCGCGCCGAAGGCTACGTGCCGGCCCACGGTAAAGGCTCTGGCATCGAGGCCGCCGGCGAGCGACGCCGCATCCGCGCCTGTGTGAAGACGAACGTCGCCGAGCGGCCGGCCCAACGCGCGCTCCATGCGGCTCCGCTGTTCGCCGCCGAACGGCGCGCCTTCGCCGAGCCTCGCCTGCACCGCCGCCGGGTTCGCTTCGCCGCCGGGCTCGGCGCCGGAGCGGGGCATCAGGTTCAGGCCGGCCGGGATATCGTCGGGAAGGCCCGAGATCTCGCCGTTCAGTGCCCACTGATCCACGGCGCGCCGGGCTCGGGCGGCGACGACGGGCACCATTTCCGCGGCGTTTTGCAGGAAGCGCGTCTCCGGGGCGTAGCGGTGGACGGCCATCTCCACCTGCGCCGCGCTGCGCTGCTCGTAGTAGGCGAGCCAGCGCTCAATGTAGGGGCAGCCGCGCGCCGTCTGCCCGGTGCCCGCCAGGCCTTCGTCGGCCGTTTGGTAGACGGCGGCCCGGATGGCGGAGAGAAAGGAGGGCTTCTCCGCCTCTGTCAGCCACGTGCCGTCGCGGTGCGCCGGATCCTCCCGCGCCGGTGCGGCACCGCCCGCGCCCGCGGCCATGCTCGCCCCCATGTTGCCCTGCAGTTGCCGGTTGCCCAGCACCTGCAGCATGTCGGGCGGCTGCTGGACACGGCGCGGCGTTTCGGCGCTCGTGCGCTCCTGGCCGCCGCGGTTTGGCGCGTGTTGCCGCATCGCACCCGATTAGCGTTCGCGCGGCCCGTCGGGTACCGGCCGGTTCGGGGACGGAGTGGGGTTGGGCGTCGGGGTCGGCGTTGGGGGATTCGGTGTGGGCGGATTCGGCCGGGGATCAGGCGGTTGCGGCTGCGGCCGATTTGGCTCCTCATTGCAGGTGCGCCACACGCTGGCCGGCGCGGTGACAATCCGGCGGCAGGCGCAGTTGTCGATAACGGTGATGGAGCCGTCGTCGGCAACCGTCACCTTCGCGAGCACCACCCACGGCTCCGATGGGCACTCCGGGCACTCGGGGTTCACCTGCAGGCGCGTGTTGTCCTGTCCTTGTCGCGGCGCGTGGCCGGGCGGGCAGTGGTCGATGACGCAGATCTCGTAACCGTCGCGCCAACGCGAGTACTCGCAGCGCGTCTCGTCGCACCCGCAGCCGCTCGGCTGCACGCGCACCGGACGGGACGGGTACTCTTTGTAGCGCACGGCGATGTAGAGGTCGCCCTTTGGCGCCGGGCGGCTCAGCACGCTGCCGCAGCCGCCGGTGTCCAGTTCTGCGTCCGAGCAGGGGTCGCCGGTCAGCGCGGCGAAGCAGTTGACGCGGACGTCGAAGCAGATGCGGCGGTCGAGCAGGATCTCATCGCCGTACGGCCCGAGGATGTAGCCGGGTTCGATGATGACTTTCCACGGCTGCACGGGGTCGGGCCGGGAAACCTTCGCGCCGCACACCACGCCCCAGCCGAGAACGAAGCGCGTGAGGCGGCGCAGGCGGTCGCGCAGGTAGTCGTTCAGCAGCGTGAGATCGTCGGGCGTGACGAGCTGGCGGGCAAAGAAGCGGGGACGCTCGGTGATGGCGCTGGCGCCCGAGCTCTGGCAGGTGTCGAGTGCGTTTTTCATGATGGCTCCTTACGATGCCTGACCGGGATAGGGACGTCCGCCGCGCGCGGCCGGGGGTTCGACCGAGGTGGAGAGCATGAGTTCGAACAGCAGGTCGAGGCTGTAGACGATGGGCCGTACCTTGATGTTGATCTCGCTGACGCCTTCGCCCGCCGGCGGACGGCGCACGTTGGCCAGCGGGATGCACGGGTCATCCGTCGTGCCGAGGCACGGCTGGCAGTGGTGCGTGACCCACTCCACCAGCTCGCCGTAGTTGAACGGTTTCGCCTTGAAGGGATTGCGGAGCTCCGGATCCCAGTCCAGGTGCGGAGCGAACCCGGGCCGCACGCTCACGGTGTACGACTCGCGCACCTTGCCGTGCGCGCAGCGCTCCGGGCTGTCGCAGGAGCTGGCCAGCACGGGCTCCGGTTCGGCGTTGCAGCTATGGAAGCAGAGGACCACGTGAACCCAGTCCTCTTCGCGGCACTCGCCTTCCTGGCGGACGATGTCGCGCCGCTGCTCCTTGTTGGGGGCGTCCTGCGGCGGCTTGGCTTCGGCCGGGGGGATGTCCACGGGCTTCGAGTTCGACGCCACCACCACCTCGCGTCCCCACTTGTCGAGCGCGAGGCCGGGCGTCACGTAGACCTGCGTTTTCTTGGCCTCATACACCCGCACGTCCAGGCCGCACACCACGCCGTAGCCATGGATGAGGCGGTTGAGCAGCCACAGTTTGCTCTTGAAGTACTCCTGCTCCGACTCGAAGTGGCTGACGCCTAGTAATTGCCCGAAGAAGTACCGGGGATGCTCGAAGGCGTGGAGTTGCGCCAGCCTCTCATCCGTGAAATCCGTGCAGCTCATATGCGACTCCTTTTCATAACCTCGTGTTCACTCCCACTTGCGCGGACCGCCCCAGACGCCCGGGCGGCGAGGATGCCAGCACCAGGGGCGCGGCTCCCAGGGGCGCAGCGGCGGGGACCCCGCCCAGCAGCGTGTCGACGCCGAGGGTGGCCTGAAAACCGATGCGCAGTTCGGACGACACAAAACAAACCTGGCCGGCGGTGTGGGCGGGCTTCTCCGCCTCCACCACCGCGCGGACGCGCTCTTCGTCGCCGGTGCATCCGGCTTCGGCGCGGTACACCAGCACGGAGAAACGATGCGCCACCTCGTCGAACAGGGGCTCGCCGAACTCTTCGGCGGCAATGAGGTGGGACCGGTCGAGCGTCGCGCTCGAACCGGCGATTGCTCCGGCGGGTTCGCTTCCTGTCAGCGCGGTATCGACGCCCAGCATCGACGCCGAGAGCGACCACAGCGATGCCTGCTGGATAGGCTCTAGGACGGTTGCGTGCACGCCGCTTTCGAGGAGTGCGTCGCGCAGGCCGGCGGCCGTTCCGCGGCGCGAGTACCGGTCCCACGCCTGGGCGATGGCGGCGCGCGACGCATCCGGAGGCAGTGCGAGGAAGCCGGCCAGCCAGGGCAGGCGGTCTTCGGGCACGGCCTCGGGATCGACCAGCGCGACGAGGTCGGCGATATCGCGTTCGATGCCGGCGTGGAACGTCTCGAAGAGTGCGAGGAAGCGTTCGGTGAACTCAGGGCTCTCTTCGCGGTAGACCGCGGGAAGGCGTTCGAGATAGCCCTCCTGGTCGAAGTCGGCGCGGATCTGGCGCAGGGCGGGCGTGGCGCGGCCGTCGCTCTGAAAGCGGCAGCCGATGAAGAGGTAGCGCGCGGTGTGGCCGAGGAAGGCGTCGTGGACGCCGGCGTCGAGGGGCGGCCACGGCTGCGGGGGCGGGGTAGTCGAGTTCGAGTAGGCGATGCTGAACTCGAGCGAGGCGCCTTCGGGGATGTCGGCGATGGCTTCGAAGCGGCGCCAGGCAACGGTGCGGCCGCTGGCCGAGAGAGGTCCGCTGGTGAGCGTACCCTCGGTGGCGTATCCGCCCGAAGAACCGAGTTTGTGCAGCGCGGACGCGTCGCCGGTGTGGGCGTAGAGAGTCGGGCCGGCGGCGGCGAGGGCGCGAACGGGGCCTTGGAAGTCCGCTGCATCGCCGGCGCGGGTCCAGTTGCCGTCACCGCCCTTGCGGTAGACGGCGATTCGGCCGCTGATGCCCACGTAGACTGCGCCCGGTGCTGCCGCCAGGGCGGTTGCGCCGGCCAGGCCGGAGGCGACCGTTGCGCGCGGCTGTCCTTCGAGATCCAGCTCAGCAAGCGTCCCGCCGGCGGCGTCGAGGACGAACACCGAATCCCCGGAGACGGCGCAGGCGGTCGCCGGACCGGTGTAAGCGAAGGGCGCGGGGGAACCGGAGGGCCAGAAGCGGCGGATGCCGGCGGACGTAGCGACATAGACGCCGCCCGCGTCGTCGCAGGCCACGGAGACCGGAGCGGGCATGTACCACCGGAACGCCTCGCTCCACGTCGTGTAATCGAAGGCGGCGATGCGGCCGGCGGCGGCGTCGGCCACCAGAAGCGCGCGGTGCCGGCTGGAAATCGCCAGGCCGCGCGGCTCGACGACCTCGACCGGCAACGGGTGGGCCGCGCCCGTGCAGGCGTCTATAAAGAGGATGCGGCCATTCTCGGGTTCGCTTGCGAAAACCGAACCGTCGGGGGCCACGGCGATGCCCGCGGAGAGGCCTTCCGTGAGCGGCAGGTCCACGGGTTCGCCGGCGGCGGGCAGCGGGAAAAGTGCAAGCGAACCCGACGGCGTCAGTTCCAGGCCGGACCAGACAAAGTCCAGCCAGCGGCCGTCGCGGTTGAAGTAGCGAAAGTTGCGGGCGTCGGGGCGCAGCATCGGTTAGCCCTCCACCCCGATCCACTGCACGCGCCAGCGGTTGGCGCTGGTGGCGTCGGCGGCGTTCAGCATGTTGGTGAGCTGGGTTTGCACCTGGGCCGGGGTGAGTGGATTCTGGCCGGTGGTAATGGCCAGGAGAAAGGCGTTCGGCACCAGGATGGAGACGTCGAAGCCCGTCTCGGTGGCCTTCGTCAAGGACAGGAAGCCGTCGATCATCACGGGAACCTCCACGTTCGCGGCGTTGCGAAGGCGGAAGCGGCGGTCGCCGTAGACGGAGGCCAGGTAGCGCGGGACGGTGCGGAAGCCGGCGGCGGCGGTGCTGACCGTGAGCGCGAAGCGGTAACCGAACCCGAGGGTCTGGCTGGGGGTTTCGACGGCCCATCCGCCTGTGGGGCTCTCGCCGCAGGCCACGAAGGGGCGGTTCGGCGGACGGGCGTTACGGCGTTCGGCGATGGAGAGCGGCTTCTCGAGCTTGCATTGGAGGACTTCGGCGCGGGCCAGGCGAACCCGGCGGCCCGAGTCGAGATCCGCCTGCAGAGTGGGGTTCTCCGCGATGCGGTTCGGCCCCGGACCCAAGCGAACCCAACAAAAGACCGGCTCTTCGCGGAGACGAACCGCGCCCTGTGTTTCGCACACTCCCTGGCGCACCTCGGACTCTTTCAGGTCGTCGGCGTAGCTCACCGTCAGGTCGAAGGCGGCGGTGCCGCCGTAGCCGTCGCCGGCGACAGGGGGCACCTGCTCGACGCGCGTTTCCGTGAGGACGATCTCGCGGCCGAGGTCGTCCAGGGCGTAACCCGGCTGGATGGAAACCTCGCGCGCGCCTTTCGCGCCTGCCACGGCGAAACCGCTGCCGACGCCCGGCTGGTGCAGGCTCTGGTTGTGGAGCCAGCGCATCTCGCGGTGAAACGCCTCGAGCGCTTCGAGGTCCTCGGCGAAGAGGCGCTGGCCGTTGAAGAAGCGGATGCGCTCGCGCGACGCCGAAACGGTGGTGAGACTCATTTCGTTGTTCCTCCGTTGCAGCCGCACTCGTCGGGCTGCGGCTCCGATTCGCAGGGGTACTGGGTGCGCGGCTGGTCGAGGCAGGCCACCCAGCTCACGAACAACTTCTGGCGCTGCGCGAAAACGGCGAAGGCCTCGGGGAAGCGGTCGTTGTAGGAGCTGATGAGAGCGAGCCGCTCCGGCCGGAAGGCGTACGGTTGATTGACCGACTGCAGGGGATCGACGTCCAGCCCGCCGGTACCGGCGTCGAAGCTGCGCGCGCGCACGCGCAACGACTGGTCCATGTTCACCGGCGAGGGGCCGGTGGCTGTCATCTCGTCACCCGCCTCCACCGTGTTTTGCGGCGCCAGGCGCAGGTGGTTCTGATTCGGCTTGAGGGAAGCAAGTGCGAGCACGCCGCCATCGATGAGCCCGGCGGGGACAATGCCGTCGGCCGGCACGCCGAAACCCAGCCCGGGCGAGAGGGTCAGCACATCGGCGGCCTTCGAAGCGAGGCGCGACCAGCTGCTGTTGTCGACCCAGTGCGTGAAGCGCGCGATGAAGTCGCCCTCGCGGCGGTCCACCTCGAGGCTGAGCTTCAGCGCGGGTTCCTCGCCGTCATCGGGTTCGGCGTCGAGCGGTTCGCGGAAGTGGACGACGCCGACGCGTGCGCCGGCGAGGAGGTTGTCGAAGGCGCCCCCCAGGGTCAGGACGCCGCCCGGAGCGGCGGCCGAAACGGGAACCAGGGAGAGTTCGCCGTCGGCATCATCGAGCACGGCCAGCCAGTCGCCGGCGGCGATGGGCGTGTTCGGCACGGTGATGGTGGACCCGGAGACGGCGCTAACGGCGCCGGAGGCGGGGAACTCGAGGACCAGCAGCAGCGACTCGCGGCCGAGGCCGGAGGCGGGCGTGGTGATGAGTCCGCTTCCCGCTACCGCGGTGACCAGCGCGAGCTTTGAGAGGTCGGGCTCTACGGGCTCGACGGGATTCGGCGGCGCGGGCAGCGTTACGGACATCAGGAAGTTGCCGGGGCGCACTAATGCTGGTTCGGCAACGATCACGAACTGGAACGCACCGAAGCTATACAGGGCCAGCGAAGAAACCGCGCCTTTCCAGTTGCCGGCTACGAGCACATCGCCGGCGGCGGCTTCGAACGAGCTGGGCGAGACGGCGATCTGATCGTCGTCGACGCTGACAATGACCGCGGGCTGGGCCGGGCGCTGCGACACGATGACGACGTCGCCGGCGCGGAACATCTGCGGGCGGTCGACCTGTATGGTCCGCTCGGTGCGGTCATTCGAGAGGTTCGTGACATTGACGGGCTGGCGAAAAACGGCGAGGCGCGCGCCGGAGGTGAGCGAGGGAAGGGCTGGTTCGATGGAGAGAGTGCGGCCGTCGAGGGAGCGCACCTCCGACGCGATGCCTTGCGGGTTGCCGGAGCCGGAAAGCGCAACCACCCAATCGCCCACGGCGGCCACCGAGGAGCCGACCTTTACCTGCATCAGACCGCCTTCGACGACGGGCTTCTCAGTGACGCGGAGCCGCTGGCTGAGCGCAACGCGGAACTCGTTGTCGGCCGAAGCGCCACGGAGGATGCGGTCGAGGCGAACACTGTTGCCGGTGACGCCGACCACGGTGGCGCTGCCCGAGGGGCGGGTTGCCACGAGGGAGCCGGAGGCAGGCGGGGTTCCTTCCACGGTCAGCGTGGTGAAGGCCTGTTCGGTGACGCTCGCGACGCGCGAGACGCGCGGCAGGTTGCCCAGCGCGGCCGCCTTGTCGTTCGCGAAGAGCTGTGACGAGGCAACGCGGTAGGACTCACCTTCGCGCTCGCCCAGGAGCACGGCGCGGTCGCCGCGGGGGCGAACCATGGCTACCATGTCGGTGGCAGCAAAGTCCTCGGCGTCGTCCAGTTCGACTCTCCGCTGGGCCGTACCGCCGGCGAACGAAACCACGGACTGGACGATGCCCGTGGCGTTCACCGCGGTGAGCGTGCGGGTGGCGATGTCCTTGAGGAGCAGGCGGAACGTGAAGCCGTTTGTGGCCGCCTCTGCGACATGCGAGAAGTAAGCGGGCACGAACTCCGGCGGCGGGACGGACTTCAGGTCCCAGTCCGGGGCTTCGAGGCGAGCGAAATAGTGCGGGATGCGAGTGAAGCCGGCGGCGGCGGTGTCGATTCTGGTCTGGACGCCGACCGGAATGCCGTTCAGGCCGGTGAGGTCGCCGGGGCGGGGGATCAGCCAGATCTCCCAGGGCGTGTTGCCGGAGAGCGTTGAGCCGGTGGCGAGGAGAGGGCGCGCCAGGGGGCGCAACAGTCGGGGGGCGTAGCGGAGCTTCGGCGTCTCGCCTTCGAAGTACAGTTCGGCGAGCGGGACACTCGAGGGGTTGTTGGTATGAGGCTCGGCCCAGACGAGGCCGCGCGGCGCAAGCAGGAGCCATCGCGGAGCGTTTGCGCGCGGGAGAGCGAGTTTGGTCTCAACGGGGAGCCACAGTTCGCGGCCCGCACAGTCATAGGCGAGCCCGCAGGCAACCTTCACCTGCGCGGAGTCTGCCGTAAGCGTCACGGCGAGGCCAAAGATACTGCCGCCCGTCTCGTGCAGCGCCCGGTTATGCCAGGCGCGCAGGATGCCCTCGCGGCGATCGCGGTTGGCGAAGTCGGAGGACTTGAGCTTTTGCGTCTCCCAGTAGCGAAGCCGATCGAGGCCGAGGGTGCTCATGCTTTCACCACCTGAATTTCGTGGGTTCCGGCTTCGACGAGGCCGGTGGGCGGCAGGCAGACGTTTTCGCAGCTTTCGCCGCCGGCGGTGAGGAACTCGAGGGTGAGCACGTGGTCGACCTCGGGCAGCGCGTCGACGACTTGCAGGACCTCGGCGCGGTAGACGTCGCGGCCGAAGGGCCAGCCGGTTCCCGTGGGGCCGCCGGTGCGGGGGTGGAAGAAGGCGTCGATGGCGGTCGCAATGGCAGTCTTCAGCCGGGTCAGGTTCGCTCCGGGGAGCGCTTTGACGGCGGCTCGAACGGCGACGCGAACATAATCGGGACCGCGCACGATGAGGCGCGTGCCGAGAACGCGGCGGCGCTCCAGGCGTGCGGCGACGGCGCGGAGCAGACCCGGCGAGGGCGACGGGGGGCCTTCCGGCACGATCAGCACCGTGGCGACGCCGTGGGCGCGGATGCACGCGAGCCCGGCGTAGTTCACCTTCACTTCGGCCCGTGCGATGTGCGCGCCGGGCGTGGAGAGGGCGAGAGCGGCGATGTCTTCGGCGGTGACGGCGCGCAGGGATGCCTCACGCGATTCGAGTGCGCGGCGCAGGGCGTCCTCGAAGGTTTCGGCGTCCTCGCCGCCTTCCGCTGGGCCGGGGTTGGTAACGGCGAGCTTGGCTCTCAGCTCGGGGTCGGCGAGGGTTTGAACGAAGGCCGCGGAGACGTTGCCCTGCCCGGCGGCGGTCGTCCGGTAAGCGGCCACGAACGGGGCGGCGACGGGCGCCAGGCGGCCGCGGTTGCCGTCGCCGAGCGTCGCTTCGCCGCGTTCGGCGTCAAGAGTGAAGTGGGCGTCGCCGGGGAGGGAGGCGATCAAGTCGTCGCGGCGCTGCCAGTGGCGCCAGCCGGCGTCTTCCCGGGAGTAGAGCTTCAGGGTTTCGGCGACGATCGGGGCGCCGACGAAGGCCAGCGTCTGCCAGGGGTCGCCGGTGGATGCGCCGATGTCGACGGCGTTGGGCTCGGGAGCGTCGGCGACGGGAACGGCGCTGGAGGCGGCTTGGGTTTGGTCAGCCTCGGCGGCGTTCAGGAACGCCGCTTGGATGGAGGGCTCTAACTCATACGTGCCGCTGCGAATGCGCGCGCGGATCCAGAGACGCTCAGGTTCGCTTGGCAGGGCCACCGGGCCGGCGGCGGCGGGCAGGGTGAGGCGGACCACGCCGGTCAGCGTCAGCGCGCGGGTATCGTCGGCGGCAGAGACGGGCAGCCAGTAGCCGGAGGGAGTGGAGACCTCCCAGGCAAGGCGGACGCTGTGGTGCGGGGGGAGGCTTGCGTGCTCTTCAATGAGAGGGCGACGCGCCGCCGGGTTCGCCAGCACGATGCCGATGGTGAGCTCGCCGGGCGGCGGCGGCACGGAGAGACCGAACCAGAAGCCCTCGCGCCGGGTGGCGATTTCAATGTCGCTGTTGACGATGCGGATGGCGTGGCGGGTTCGGAAGGTGAGACGGCGGCCGGCGGTGTTGGTCCCATAGCATTCGACGCCTTCGGGGAGCACGAGTTCGGGGGTGCCGTCCTGAATGGAGAAGCGGAGCAGGGTCTCGGCGGGGCGGGGGTCCCGCGGCTTCACGCCGAGCAGCGCGAGGAATCGGAGCTGGGTGCGCCTGGGAACCCGGTTCAGCCAGTAAATGTTCTGCTCGGCGATGGCCGCGAAGAGCTCGAGCAGGGTGATGCCGGGGTCGCTCGCATTGTGGTCGGTCCATTCGGGCGCGTAGGCCGGAATGCGGGCGCGGCTCTCATTGACAATGTCGGTCCAGCGCCGGTCGTCGAGTTGAGGTAGCTGTAGCATGTTCTACCGTTCCGGCCTCTTGATGCGTAGAGTGATGGCTCCGGCGACGGCGACGCCGGTGGGAGAGATGTCGGCGCGTCCGCCGGCGACCACGCAGTTTCGGGAGATCTCCAGCCGCTCCACGTAGTCCATGCCGGCGACGGCTTCGAGCACGGCGGCGAGATCGGAGACGTAGACGCTGCGTCCCAGCGTCCAGCCGCGGCCTTCGGGTCCGCCGGTCACCGGGTGCAGGAAGGCTTCGATGGCTTCGCGGGCGAGACGCTCCACGTTGCCGGCTTCTGAGGGGACAAGGGGCGCGATGGTGGCGGTGACGTCCACGGGTTCATACTCGGGGCCGATGACGGCGATGCGGTGTGCGGCGGCGAGGCTGGCGGAGGCGCGCGCTTCCAGGTAGGCGCGCACGTGCTCACGCAGGCCGAAGCTGGGATATGGGCGAGGCTCCTCGCCGTAGGGCACGATCATCAGAGTCACCCAGCCGGCCACGCCGTTGGCGGCGGGGGCGCGGAGCGGCACGGCTCGGGCATAGGCCACAGAAGGGGAAGCCTCGCGCGCCATGACCTCGAAGTCGGCGGCGGTGATGGCGCGTCCGCGATGGCGGAGCGTCTTGGGGCCGCGTTCGAGGAGCGACGACAGCGCCTCGCCGTTGGCGCCGCCTTCGGCAGCGCGGGGGTTGACGACGGACTCGACGCCGGAGACGGCGCCGACGAGTTGCGAAATGGCGCCCGCTTTCACATTGCCACCGAGGCCGCCGCCGCTCGCCATCTTGCGAATGAGAATCACGGCGCCGGCGTTGGGAATACGGCCGTGGATGGCGTCGCCGAACAGCAGGCGGCCGGAGGCGCGGTCGAGTTCATAGACGCGGTCGCGCTCGCCGGCGAAGAGGATGCGTTCGATCGGGGTCCAGGCCACCCAGACCTCGGACACCTTGTTGCGGCGATCACGTTTGAGGCGGAGGGAGCCGTAGACGACATCGTCAGTGGGCGCGGCGGAGGCGAGTTGCCGTTCGATTTCGCCGAGCACGGAGGCGTCGCCGCCGGCGAGTTCGAGAGCGACTACGCGCCACTCGACGTCCGCGCGCGCGCCCTGAAACTCGCGGACTTCCATCTGTTCCCCCTCGAGCACGGGGATCTGCGTAATGGCGAAAACCTGGCTGGGGGTGCCGTTGCTGGTTCCCACGGGTACGTCGCGCAGTGTCTGCTGTTCGGACGCCCACACGGCGTTGGGGTACAACCTTTTGATGACCGGCTCACCCGGCGGTCCGTCCTCGCGCAGCCGCGCGCGAATCCAATGCAGCGGCGCGCCGAAGCGGTTGAGCGTGGCGTCGTCTGGCTGGGCGAGAAGGTTGACGATGCCGGGGCGGCGCAAAGCTTCGGTGCCGTCTTCGGTGGGGAACTCTCGCCACGCGAGACCATCCCAGTATTCCCACGCGAGCGCGGGGCCGCGCGGGTCGGTCTCGTCTTCTTCCATATCGAAGTAGAGACCGAGAGCGTCGGTGGGAGGCTGCTTGTCGAAACCGATGTAGAGAGCAGGCTGCGCATCGGCTACACGCTCGAAGGGCAGGAACGTGGTGCCCGGCCAAGTGGCTTCGTAGGTGTGGTCGTCGTAGCCGAAGTCGTTATAGGTGAAGACCTGTTCGGGATGCCAGGGGCCGTATTGCCAGGTGTAGCCGAGGCGGAAATCGCCGAGCGCGGGCGGGCGCGGAATGACGTAGGTGAACTCGTTCGTGCCGGCGTCCGTCTGGAAGCTCACCTCCTTGCGGACACCGTACGCCCCGCTCTGCAGGCGCGCGCGGATCCACAGGGCCTCCTCTTCGTTCACCGTGACGGGTGCGAGGTCGGCGGGCACGGTGAAGGCGGCCATCTCGGTGCCGTCGAGGTCGGCGAGTCCGGTGGACGTGACGGCGAGCGGCGCCCATGCACGGCTGTTCCAGTACTGCCATTCCAGGCGATGGGCGAGAGGCGTTTCCGAGGCGGTGCCGACGGTGAGGGTGGATTCGTCCTGCGGGGAGCGGGTGCGCGCCAGGAACATGCTGACTTTGGCGCCGGGCTTGGCGAGGATCTCTTCACTGCTGAAGTAGAAGGTGGTGCCGGGCTGGGGCTGCTGGCCGAGCGGATAGAACGGTTTCGAGGTGTCGAGCTTGGAGGCGTCGGCGAAGGCCTTGTCCGGCTGCAGGCCGCTGACGGTGATGGTGAGGTCGATGAAGCTGGTGCTGCCGGACGGGCCGATTTTCGGGGATACGGGGCCGCCTGCGGGGCCTTGAAACTCGATCTCGGCCCAGGTGACGAGGAACGCCGGCTTGGCGTCGGAAGAGAGCGTGAGGGGCGGCAGGAGGTAGTCGCCGGTGAGGACGGTGGGAGCGGACTTCAGTGCGATGCCACCGGTGATCATGGTGACGACGGCGCCCTTCACCGGCTGCCCGGCGCTGTTGAGCACGCGGCCGGTGATGATGGTTTGGGTGTTTGTGGCGAGGGCGGCGGGCGGCGCGGCAATGTTCGTCGGGGCGCCTGCGAGGGCGACGGAGGCGGTGATGGGGTCCGACACCGCGAGCGTGCCGCGTAGCGTGCGATTGACTTTGCTCGAGAGGCGGATCGACTCTACCTCAGGGAGCGCGGCCTGCGCGGCTGCGGGAAGGGGCTGTGTCAGGCGGCCGCGCAGCCAGAACCCCTTGCTGCCGTTCACCTCGATTTCGGCGGCCTGCGTGCAATCGGCCTTGAGCAGGACGGTGCCCGATCGAACGAGGCCGCCGGTGCCGTCGACCTTGGCTGCGTCTTCGGCGAGGCATTGGGGAATGGTGGAGGCGAAGCCACGCCAGACCGCGCCGTCCCAATACTCCCAAACGACTTCCAGGCTCTCGCGGGAGCCGCGGAGGATTTCGAATTCGACGCCGAGCTCGACATTGCCGTTGAGCGCGAGCAGCTTCTGGTGGGACAGATAGAGGGCGTGCGGCGTGGGAACGAGGAGCGATGGAGAGAAGGCGCGGATGAGCTCGCCGGCGGTGTGTGCGGCGAGGTGGTCAATGTACTCGTCGCGTGCGGGCCAGAGAGTGATGAGCGCCTGGACACGGCCGGCGGTGACGCCGAGCGAGCGCTCGGTCTCGAAGAGGATCGGCTTGGGCGAAC
Source organism: Bryobacteraceae bacterium (assembly GCA_033763935.1). Taxonomy (GTDB): domain Bacteria; phylum Acidobacteriota; class Terriglobia; order Bryobacterales; family Bryobacteraceae; genus DALYJJ01. The sequence continues at coordinate 85,331 of JANRJO010000070.1, read as the reverse complement.
CGGGGGGCGGCAGCGCCATGACGATGGTGCCGACGGGGGCGACGCCGCTCGCGGCCTGTGCGCTGAGTTGGAAGACGATGGGCGCGCGGGCGGACTGGGCGCGGATGAGCGAGACGCCGGCGAGGTCGAGGAACGCGAGCTTCCGCTTTTCGGGCGCCTGCGCAAGGCGGCGGAGGACCGCGTCCAGCTGACCGGCAGCGACGCGTGCGAGGCCGGTGCCGGCGTCGGGGCCGTTCGAAGTCCACTCCGGTGTGTATCCGGCGCGGCGCGCGAGGATCCCGTGATAGAGGAGTTCGGTGGCCGGCTTTGGTGCGCTCATCAGGCGGCGCCCTCCTCCAGGTAGAACGGGTAGACCAGGTTGCGCCGCGCGTTGGTGGCGCGGACGCGATAGTCGACGAGGATACGAACCAGGCCCACGGCGCCGGGGGTGGGATCGCTCTCGACGGAGACATTAAGGACGTCGATGCGAGGCTCCCAATCGATGAGGGACTCACGCACGCGGGTTCGGAGGCGCTCGAGCGTACCAACGCTCAGGGGTTCGAAGACGAAGTCGCGCAGGCCGGCGCCGAAGGCGGGGCGCATCTCGCGCTCCCCGGGATTAGTGCTGAGGATGAGGCGAATGGACTGGGCGACGAGTTCGTCGAGGGACGCGGTGGCGATGGCGCCACCTTCAACGCGCAGCGGCCACGACCAGCCGCGGCCCAGAAACTCTCGCTTTGCGCTGAGTGGCATGATCAGCCTCCGACCACCACGAGGGGGAAGCCCATGATGATGGGGGCGCCGCAGCCGGACATGTCGCCCATGCGCGCCAAGGGCCGGTTCTCCGCGAAGACCGTGGCGCTGCCTTTCACGATGGGCGAGGGTGGGTGCGGGCCGGCGGTGGGCGGCATGGAGCAGGTGTGCATGTCCCCGAGAGTGGCGGCCGGCATGCCCCCGATCAGCACGGTGGCTGCGCCCGGTCCGGCGATGACGCCGGGATGGCCCGTTGGATCTCCGACTCTGGCTGCAAGCGGCATGGTTTGACCTCAGTTCAACTTGATGGGCTTGCCCTGGACGACGCAGGGTCCAGTGGCGGAGATGTTGACGAGTGCTCCCTTCAGATCAAGGGTGGCAAGCGCCTCGATAGCGATCTGCGCAGCCTTGACTTCCACCTTCACGGCGGACTGGATGGAGATGGTCTGCGAGGCGTTGTCCATGGTGATGGAGAGCGTACCCGCCGCGTTGGAGAGCTTGATTTGCAGGGGATCCATCACGATCTGCTGCTGGGTGCTGGTGGTGATCTTGATCGACTGGAGGGCGTCGTCGAACTCCACTTCGTGACCCACACCGGGGGCCACGCCGGTCTTGATTTTGCGCTTTATGAGGAACTCGGGGCCCGCGGTCAGCGGCGGCCGGTCGACGGTGCTCCAGAGGCCGCCGAGGACGAAGGCGCTGTTGAGGTCGTTTTGGGCGAAGGCGACCAGGACTTCATCGTCGATCTGGGGTGTCCAGACGAAGCCGCGGCCATCGCCGGCGCCGACCGAGCAGACGCGGGCCCAGGGTTCGAAGTCCGGGTATGCGGGAATGCGCACCTTTACGCGGCCTTCGCCGAGAGTGTCGAGCGGCTCGGTGACAACGCCGGGCGCGACGGCGAAGCCGGGAGTGAGCGACTGTGCTCCGGTGCGTTCGAGTCTCTCGATGAGTGCGCTGTCCATTCGCGTTCCTCCTAGATTGAGAACTGCCCCTGCAGGCGAACGATGCCGGAGGAGCTTTTCGGCAGCGGGATGGAGCCGAACCAGACCTCCTTGCGGGCCTGAAAACTGGTGCGATAGCCGCCGCGATCGATGGTGTGCGTGGTGGACGTGATGCGATAGAGGCCGCCGAACTGCGAGCCGAGGCCGTTGAGTTCGATGACTCGGCTGGCCTTGATCGCGGGGTTGCCGATAGCGTTGCCGGAGCCGGTGAGCCGGTTGTTCAGCTTCGGCAGCAGTTCGGAAAGGATCTTCTGCGGCGCGGTGGCGTAGCCGGTGGGCCGCACGGCGACGGTTCTGCCGCGAGCGGTGGAGCCGAGGATCTCGTCGACCTGTCCGATGAGGCTGGGGAAGATGGTGAGGTTGATGGCAGCGCGATCGTAGTCCCAGGAGACGACGATCACAAACTCCATCTTGAGACTATCCACCCACACGCGGGCTTCGACGCCAAAGATGTCGCCCACAGTGGTGAGGCGCGGCGTAAAGTCCATCAGGCTGGAGCCCCACGACAGCGAGACGCTCGGCGAGTAGTCCTGGATGAGGAACTGGAAGCGGAGGACGCTGCCCCGCGGCTCGAGCGTGTGATCGATGTACATCTCCCAGCCGTTTTCTTTGGCGATGGTGGTGAGGAACTGGAAGTCGCTCTGGCTGGACTGGCGGCGCACGGACTGCTGCGCAAACTGCGGGAAGGCGACGAAGGTGACCAGCGAGATCAGCGTGGAAAGCGCCGCGCCGACGGGGTCGAGCAGCGGGATGAGGCCGTCGAAACCGGCGACGATGGCGGCGACGGCTGGGTCGGGCAGCGGGAAGTTGCCGATGGTGGGAATGGAGATGCGGAAGGCGCGATTCTTGGTGCCGCGTTGCAGGCGGCTGAGAGCGTCCTGGGCGATAACGCGGATGGTGGGCATGCCCGAGGACGGGAAGGCGGGTTCGACGCCGGTGATCTCGCCGACGAAGACCTCCTCCATGGGATCGGGCGCGTAGCCGATGCGGAGGCTGAAGGGGGCGTCAGTGGCGAGGAGCGGGTCATCGAGGAAGCGGAGCGAGGGGTTGGCGAGGGTGACTTCGACGCGGTCCGCGCCTTCGATGCCGTCCGTGTAGGCGACGCTGACGATGGAGCCGAGCATGGCGGCGGGCAGGGGTTCGCCGTCGATGCGGATCTGATAGTTCGGCACGTACTGGGGAAGAGCGGCCATATCAGGAGACCGCCTCGCCGGTCACGGGGTCGCGGAAGGGCAGCGATGGAATGCGCAGTTCCATGCCGGGGGAGAGGGCGCGAGGATCGTCGATGGCGTTGGCGACGGCGATGACGCGCCAGGCGGCCGCGTCGTTCAGGTAGCGGAAGGCGATATTGGCGAGCGTCTCGCCGCGGCCTACGGTGTGGACTTTGGTGTAGTCCGCGGTTTGGCGGTTGACCTCGGCGGCTTCGCGTTCGGGTGTGATGAACTCCTGGAACGTGGCGGTGAGGCGGGCGCGCGAAGGCTTGCCGTCTTCGAAGAAGCGAACGAATTTCTGGCTGAGGCGGGAGAGCACGCAGCGCAGCTGGAGCGAACCCCAGGAGACCAGGAGAACGGGCGGCGCGTGTAGTTCGCTGTCGATTTTGAGGAGGTCGGCGACCGGCTGCGTGCGGGTGCGGACGTCGACTCGTAAGTCGGTGGTGTCGAACAGCAGCTCCATTTCGAGGGTGCGGAGATTGCCGTTAACGAACTGGAGCAGCGGGGAACTGAGGCCGGGGATCGCCTGGGCAGCGAAGTTGTTGTCCTTGTTGAGCGTGTATTCCTCGGGGTTCATCATCACGGTGATGATGGCGCCGGTATGTTCCACCTGGATCTGGACTCGTTCGAGGGCCATGTCAGATCCTCCCCATGCGTTCGCGGTGGGCGATGAGTTTGCGGTCCATCTGCTGCATGACGTATTGGGCGATGGAGTCGAGCGGCAGGGTTTGCTCCGGCTGTGCGAAGGGCGCCGGTGTGGGGCGCGGCGCGGAGAGTTGCCTGGTGTCGTTCGCGCGGTGCTCGTCCGGTGTCCGCGCGGGGGCGGGTGGGGTGACCAGCGTTCGCGGCGTGGGCGGCGGGGGGACTTCGGCGCGGCGCGCACGCTCAACGATGCGGCGAGTGGCGTCGCCGGCGGCCGGGGCGGAGAGCAGCAGGCGCGAGTGCGATTCGAGGATGGGCTGAATCAGAGTGGCGGTGGACGGCGCGTGACGGGTTGTCACACGCTCTGTGACAATCTCGGCGAAACGGGACAGGCGGGTGATCTCCTCGCGCACTGCGGCCAGCGTCATCGGCGCGGGAGCGGAGGGCGGCGTGGCGGGCCGCTCGCGGACGGTATGGCGGGAGTCAGTGTGTGTTTCGCGAACGAGTTCGCGCGCCGGGACGCCGGGGAACGAGAGCGTGGGCGCATAGTGCGCGTGGCGGGAGGCGAACGAGACGCGCACGCAGACCGGCTGCAGGAGCGTGGCGGCGGGTGGGCGTTCGAGGGCGAGCGTCATCGTCGCCGGCGAGACGCGCCGCGCACCGCGGGCGTACCGCGCTCGCAGTTCGCCGGCCCAACTTCGCCACTTCGCCGCACCGAAACTCACGCCTCATTCCTCCGCTGATTGATGGCTGAAATCTCCTCCACCCACCGGCGCCGTTCCGCGTGCTCGAGCGAGAGCACGGCGTCGTGCGGCCAGTGGAAGTGGTACGCGATGAAGGCTACCTCCTGGTACAGCGAGGCCAGAGGGTAGCCTGCTATCCCCCCACGCCGCTCAGCTCCACTCCGAACTGATAGGCGCACTTGGGGCAGGCGGCGTCGACCACCGCCTTGCCGTTGCGGTTGATGCGGTTGTAGAAATCCTGCAGATAGGCGAGGTCCGCTGCGTACAACCCCTCGACGATCTTCGGATTGATTTGCGAGAGCGAGCCGAGGCGGGTGACCACGCGCGAGAGCAGGATGACGGCAAGATACGCCTCATTGGCCTGGACGCGCGGGTCCTTCAACGGCAGGATCTCGTCGGCGGCGGTGGCCAGTCGCATGACGCCGTCGCGATGGAGATTGCCGTCGGCGTCGACGAACCCGAGCGGCAGCGAGAAATCGAACTCGGTCTGGAACATGTCAGGCGCGCTCCAGACGCTCGCAGCTCACGGTGAGCGTGTCCACGGCGACGTCGTTGCCTTTGGCGTTGAAGTCCGGGCCGTCGTACTTGCTGGGCCAGGCGGCGAAGAAGTTCCAACGGATCTTCTCCTGGCCGGCGTCGTCCTGCAGGATGATGGAGCCGTTCTTACGCTGCACCTGGCCGTTGACGGCGGTCAGGTGCCAGTCATAGAGCTCGCGCGAATCGGTGACGCCCCATTTCAGCGTGATGTCCGGGTAGGTGGTTTTGCCGGGCAGCTTGCGGACGGTGGCCGCCTCGCCGCCTTCGCGGTACTCCACCACCTCGACGTTCGAGCCGAAGCCGCTGCACTCGGAGAAGCCGGCCTGCACGATGCCGTCGATCTCCACCAGGAAGCGAAAGTTTTTGTAGGGATCTTTCCTTGCCATATCCGTTTCTCCTCGAGGTCTCAGGCGCCCGTGGTCTGCTGAATGCGGAAGATGACGAACTCGGCGGGCTTGACGATGGCGACGCCGATTTCGGTGATCAACTGACCCGCTTCACGGACGCTGGGGGGATTGGTCTCCGCGTCGCACTTGACGAAGAACGCCTGCTTGGCGGTTTCGCCGAAGAGCGCGCCTTCGCGCCACTGGTTGTAGAGAAAGTCGCCGACGCTGCGGATCACGCGCTGCCAGAGCGCCGGGGTGTTGGGTTCGAAGACGACGAACTGTGTGCCTTCGTCGATCGACTCCTTGAGAAAGTTCATGTAGCGGCGCACGGAGATGTAGCGGAACTCGCCGTTCAGATCGCCGCCGAGGGTGCGCGCGCCGTACACGATGGTGGCGCCGCCAAAGGCGCGAATAATGTTGATGCCCTTCGGATTGAGGTTCTCCTGCTGGTTCTTGCTGATCTTGATGGCGGGCTCGATGGCGCCGAAGACGCTGACGTTGGCGGGCGCCTTGAAGACGCCGCGCTCGCCGTCGACGCGGGCGTAGATGCCGGCGATGTGGCCGCTGGGCGGCTGGGAGAGGAACTCGGGTTCGCTTCCGCCCACGGTGTAGAGCGGGTTGCGCAGGCGGATCCACGGGAAGTAGAGCGCGCCGTAGGTGTTCTCTTCGACGGACGTGGTGATGTCGGAGCCGTTGATGGCGGTGACGGTGAGGGTGGTGGTGTCGTTGCCGTCGAGCACGGCGACGCGGTCGCCCATCTTCTTGGCGTGCTGCGTCATGCGCGTGCGCTCGCTGGCGGCGACGCCGGGCGCGGCGACGATGGAGATGTCGTCGATGGGCTCGAGGGTGGCGAGGGCGTTGGTGAGGTCGGCGAGGGCGCCGTCGTTGGCGACGCGGACCACCCAGCAGGTGCGCCCGCCGTTATCGAAGAAGCCGAAAACGGCGAGGGCGAGCCGGAGGTTGCCGGTCTGGAAGTCGCCGAAGTTGTTCTTGAACTCTTCCCAGTTGGTGACGAGCGTGGGGGTGAGGGCGGCGGCGACCGTCCTGCCGGCGGGCATGGTGACGCCGTCTTCGGCCCTACCGATGAAGGCGGCCGTGCTGGTGCCGACGCCGGCGATGGGCCGCGCAAGCGGCGGCACTTCCTCGACGTAAACGCCCGGTGCGAGATATGTTGGCATCCTTTTTGCTTCTCCTTCCGCCCCGCGGGGCTGGTTTCGCTAGGTGAACTGCACGTTGTAGTCGCTCCCCGCCGGAGCGGGAACAGTAATGGCTCGGGTTCGGTTCAAGGGGCCGGCGACGGCGCGGATGGTGTGCGCGCCGGCGGCCACGGCGGCGATGGTCCATTCGCCGCGGCTGTTGGTAACGGTGGTGCGCCCGCGCCCGATGAGCTCGACGGTGGCGTCCGGAACAGGCGTGCTGGTGTTGTCGGTGACGACGCCGGCGATGCGGAAGAGCATGACGCCGTTGATTTCGATTCCGCTCGAGATGACGGCCGGGAAGGTCTCCTCCGGCGCGGCCACCATGGAGAACGTCACGGCGAGCAGGATGGCCGGCTTCATCTTGTTGCCGATGGCAGCCCAGAACTCGGCGGGGTTGCGCATGCCGTCTGGTTGCGACATCACGAGGAGGACGGGCGGATCCTGGCCGATCAGCGAGCCGGTGAGAAAGGCCGGAGGCACGATGGGCGACGAGGCGAAGAGCTGAAAGACCTGCGAAATCAGGCGATGCTCCTGCTTGGGCAGATCGAGGCCGCCGACGGGCCACGCCGTCACCAGGTAGGTGCAGGTGACGCGCAGGGGCGGGCGCTCGATGATGGTCTGCATGCCCACGCGGCGGGTGATGGGCTCGTTGTTGCGGAGTTCGAGGTTTTCGCGCACGTCGAACAGAAAGAGGTTGATGGTGGTTTCCGTCGGCGTGTAGGGCTCCGACGGGCGGTCGAACCGAACGACCGCGGCGGCCAGCTCCGTGGGCAGGCCGGGCTGGTTCAGAAACGCTTCGAGCGACTCGGTGAGGTCGCGGATCACTGCCGCAGTTCCCTTCCCGCGGTGGCGGCAGCGGCGATCTCGGGTTGCTGATCCGCGTAGTGGCCGAGTTCGGCCCGTGTGATGGCGCGGCCCATCTTCTCGAGCTCCCGGCGCGCGGCGCGCAGGACGTGCGCCATGCTGACCTGGCGCGCGGGATCCGCGGCGGCGAGGAAGGCCGAGGCGACGGCGATGTTGCGGACCGAGCCGCCGGAGAGTTTGAGCTGCCGGGCGAGGTAGTCGAGATCCAGGTCGCGGCTGCGCGGGAGGTCGGTTGGGAAGACGCCGTTCCAGATCCGGCGGCGGCTCGCTTCGTCCGGGAAGGGGAATTCAAGGATGAAGGTGAGGCGCCGCGTGAAGGCGGGGTCGAGGTTCTGGCGGAGGTTGGTGGCGAGGATACAGAGGCCGTCGTACTCGTCGATCTTCTGCAGCAGGTAGGCGACTTCGATGTTGGCGTAGCGGTCGTGCGCGTCCTTCACCTCGCTGCGCTTGCCGAAGAGGGCGTCGCATTCGTCGAAGAATAGGATGCTGTTGCTTTCGCGCGCGAGCTCGAAGACCTTGGAGAGGTTCTTCTCGGTCTCGCCGATATACTTGGAGACAACCTGTGACAGATCGATTTTGAATAAGTCGAGGCGCAGGTCGGAGGCGATGACCTCGGCCGCCATGGTCTTACCGGTCCCGGGCGGGCCGGCGAACAGCGCCGCGATTCCCTTGCCGGTGGAGAGGCGGTCCTCGAAGCCCCACTTGTCGAAGACGAGCTGCCGGTAGCGGGCCTGGTTGGTGATCTCGCGAAGCTGCGCGATGGAGTCGGGCGGCAGGACGAGGTCGTCCCAGGTGTAGACCGGAGACACTTTCTGGGCGAGCGCGCCAAGGTCGCGAGCGGACTGCGAGCGCGCGGCGGCGAAGAAGTCGTCACCGGAGGCTTTGCGGCCATCGAGGCGGGCCTGCTGGGCGGCGCTCGAAACGGAGCGCTCGATCTCGTTCGCGTTGAGACGGTAGAGGGCGGCGAGCTCTTCGACGGTCGTTTCGGGAAGCGGGACGCGCTCCGCGTCGAGGGCGCGCTGCCACGCGGCGGTGCGGCCGGCGTGATCGAGGGCGGGGAATGCAACGACGGCGACGCCGAGTTCCTGGGAGCCCCAGGCGCGGGCGCCGTCGAGGATGACGAGGCCGGTGGCGCGGCCGAGAAGACGGTGCAGCGCGGCGAGGGAGGCGGCGCGCGCGGTTTCGCGGAGGTCGTCGAGGCGTTCGATGTAGAGCGCCGCATCGTTAAGCGCGGCTTCGCGGAGCAGCAGGTCGAGGGCGTCCTCAAATTCCTGCGGCTGCTCCGGCATGCGGGCGATGGAGGCGGTGAGGAGACGCTGGTTCAGGCGCGAGGAGAGGATTTCGGCGGCCTTACGTTTGCCGCTCTGCCGGGGCCCTTCGAAGTACACGATGAGGCCGGGGCCGCCGGCTTGCGCGGCGTCACGAGCGAGGTTCTCGAGGCGGATGAGCGTGGTGCTCAGGTTGCCGGAGTCGGCGGGGCGCTCGAGGGGAAGCAGTTCGGCAAACTGGGACGCGCGCTCGCTGATGGCGTGCTGTCCGACGAGGCGGCGCACTACGGCGTCATCAAGCTTGAGAGCGTGCGAGAGCAACGGGGGCTGGGTGGAGGAGGCATCGGGAATCAGTTGCACGAGGCGACGTTTGAGGAGGGGCGCGTTGGGGGCGAAGCGGGCGCGCGCCGCGAGCTTCGCTTCCCGAGAGGCACAGAGGAGGTTGAGCGCGAGATCGACGGAGGGGCGGCGGCGGGAGACATCGTCGTGCAAATAGCCAAAGAGCTTTTCGTAGCGGGTATCGATTTCGGGGGCGAGAGCGAGGAGGATGACATCCTGGTCAAAGGCGGGGAGGTCGAATTTCGTGGAAAGCGTGTGAAGGGCGGGGAACTCGGGGACAGGCTCGTTGAGTTCCTGCCCGGCGAGGAGAGGCGCGCCTGGGTCGCGGGTGAGGATGCGGTCGACGTCGTCTGCGGAGACATAGAGGCCGCGGTAGGGATCAGTGGAGGCGGAGGCCCCGTAGGCGGCATCGGCGGCGCGGCGGGCGCGGTCGAGAATGCGATCCAGGCGGCCGAGCGCGGTGAAGAGGGGACTGGCAGCAGACGTTGCGGGGGCCATGTTATTCCTCCGGCTCCGGTATCGCCCCGTACGACTCGGTGTAATTCGAGAGCGATTTTCGCAAGAGATTCATCAACGCCAGTGCGTAGGGCGGCGAGGTGACCAGGCGAAGGTTGAAGTGCGGCTCCTGATCTCCCGGCATCACCTGACCGAACACCATGAGAAACTCGTCACGCCCATGGACCAGCGAGAAGTAGTTCACATAGCGCGCCTCTTGAGTGGGGTCCGGCAGTGCGTCGTGCGCCATGGTCCGCCAGGACAAGGCACGGCGGGTGCCGTTCTAAGCGGAGATTGAGCGGAAAGGGAGTTGGTGGCTGCGGCTGAGCGGGGCGCGGGTGCGTGTGACAGAAGCTGTTACAGCCTGTGACACTCTAGGTGACACACCGTCAGGGACGAAGGAAGTCGCGAATATAGTCGTTCACGGTAGCCGCATGCGTCTGCGCCACCCAGTGGCCGGCGTCCGGAATGCGTTTGATGGTGAGCTTCGCGACGTACTGGTCGAGCCCATCGAGGTTGGAAGCGAGGATCGCGGTGTCCTTCTCGCCGTGGATGACAAGCGTGGGAACCGCGACGTCGAAGCGCGGTCCGGCGGAGGGCACGGCTTTGGGATCGCGAATGGGACCGAGGGCGGAGGCCCGGTAGTAGTTGAGCCCGCCGGTGATGGCGCCGGGCTGCGACCACGCTTCGTTGTACGCCTTACGCTCGCCGGAGTCGAGGTGCGGGAAGATCCGGTTCAGCCACGCGTTGTTGTTATCCGTGAGCGTCTTCTCGCCGGCGTCGCTCCGGAACATCACCATGTATTCGCTGGCTTTCTGCTGCGCCGGGTTGTTCGCCAATTCGCGCCGGAAGATCGTGGGATGGGGCGCGTTGATAATGATCAGCCGGTCGAGCATGTCGGCGTGCATGCTGGCGAACACCCAGGCGACCACGCCGCCCCAGTCGTGCCCCACCAGGGTGAATTTCTTCCCGCCATTCAGCTTCGCTGCCAGTGAGCGAACGTCCTCCACCAGTTGAGGGATGGCGTACTGATCCACCTGCCCGGGCTTGGACGACAGGTTGTAACCGCGCATGTCCATGGCCACGGCGCGGTGCGTCTTGGCCACCTCCGGCAATTGATGCCGCCAGCCGTACCAGAACTCGGGGAAGCCGTGGAGGAAGAGCACGAGTTCGCCCTTTCCGGACTCCACGTAGTGCAACTTCACGCCGTTCACTTCCGCGTATTGATGTTGCATTGCGCCCGCCATTAACAGCCCAGCCAGCAGAATCACGTTCGCCCTCCCTGCCTTATTCAGATGCTCTCCAATATTGTAGAAGGGCGGGCGAAGACGGGGGATATGGGGCTTCCGAGCTTCTATTGATCCTGAGATACAGACTTGAATATCCGTTGACATCGTTTTTTGGGGGGGGTAGCATTGAGCAATTCGACTCCGGAGTAAGGAGGCTTGTTGCTATGAGAAGCGTGGTCATTCAGTTCTTCAGCCGGCGGCTTCGAAACGTGCTCACGGCTGCCATTGTTGTCCATGTCGCTGCCACTGCCCTCACACCATGTCTGTGGGCGCAGCAAGCGCTCACTCAGCAGGCGAAGTACAAGCTGGTTCTCGATCGCGAGTTGGATACCGGCCTGGCATGGCAGCGCTCCCCCGTCTGGCGTAATGGCATGCTCGTAGGAATTCTCGGTACGGACGTGCAAGCACCCACGATTTACACCATCGACCGCGACGGCAGAAGGGAAGAGTTCCTATTCACCCTTGAGGAGGCGGTGCGCATTACCATCGCGCAAGTGAGCGTCTCGCGCAGCGGGGAACTCGCCGCAGTCGGCTTTGCAACTACCAATGACTTACGTGGCGCTACCTTCGTTGCGCGCATTTCGCCGGATCGGAAGTCGCAGATCGTGACTCGCACGTGGCCCTATATTCCGGGGACCGTTGAATTCGCCTCGGATGGAACCATTTGGACGATCGGCCATGTAACCAACAACGACAGGACGCGCGATCTCGAATTCGACGTCCTGCGCCGCTTTGATTCAACCGGGCGCCTCTTGTCTACGAAGACAGTCCATTTACGACGGAGACGCCCGGGTACGACCTCTTCGTTCTTTCAAGCTGTTCGCGATCGGGTGGCGTGGTTCACGCTGTCTGGCGAATACATTGAGTTCGACCTAGGCGGCGCAGAGATTTACCGATTAGACGGGCCTCCAGGTACGGTGGACCAACACTATGAGGATTCGTTCAAACATGTCAGCATGGCGGTGACAGAAGCAGGCAATGTGATTGTTGCGAAGGGCGGCTCTGAAAGCGAGCCGCGGTTCTACCAGTTGGATCGGGACTCCAAGTCATGGGTCCCTCTTATTGGAGCAGGTCAGCAGACAGGTCAATGGCCGCGGATCTTTGGGTCTGACGGCGAGGTCATCCTCGTTCGGGCGGCTCTTGGAAAGATTCGACGCTTCCGGCTAGTCCTTGCGCAATGAGTCAGGGTAACAACAAGAGTTACCGGCAATGAACCCGGTTCACGACTGGCCGAACGGAGCACGCTGCCGGTCAGTACGGATAGTGGATGATCGCGGAGTGGTCATCGCCTCGCTCTTCACGGGGTCTCGACCCAGCCCTTCTAACCGCGTCCCGAATCCTGCCGGAGCGAGAGGACGTTGTGAATCGGCCGGAGCATCGTCGGTACTGACCCGGCTTGCCTCATCGATCGTCTCCTCTGTCCATGCCACCAACTGCACAGTAACGGCCTGCAGCGGACAGAACTGGTTAGCAGCAGAAGACTCCTGCTCCAGTGGCCCGGGCGGTGTCTCGTGCGGATCTCGCTCGCTCTCTGCCGATTTGGGGACCCGGCGAAGTCAGTATCGGCCTTCAGCAGAGTGGTAGCGTGGAATGCACCGCAGCTTCCGGTTGCGCTCCGCTCTGCAAGACGATCACCTGTGACACGGGCTACCAACCCCCGCCGCCCTGCGACCCATGTGTAAACGGCATTTGCCCGCCCGGATACGACTGTCAGAGCGGATGCTGCCGGGCGATCCCCTGTGAGCATGGAAGTTGCGCACAGTCACTCTCATGTGACGGCGGCAAGTATTGCGGGGAGAACTTCTGTCGCGTACCTTGCATCGGTGTTCCGCCAGCTTGTGACGTCGGCGTCGCCGTTTGTACGAGCAGCGGCTGGGATTGTCCACAATCCCCCATTCTCATTGATACCGCCGGCGATGGTTTCGAGCTTTCACACCCCGCCGCTGGCGTGATCTTCGACCTGTCTGGGCGCGGCACCAAGAACAGGGTCGCATGGACCACAATGAATAGTAACGATGCGTGGCTTGCGCTGATGGCTGGACCGGAACCACGACGGAATGTCGCAGCCAGAGGAATTGCACGCCCTGCCTGCTTTGGGTGTTGCGGCAATCGACTTGGATTACAAAGAAAGCAAACGAGTGGACCAGTGGGGCAACGTGTTCCGGTTCCGCTCAAAAGTCAATGATGCTCGACGACAGCGTGGGGGACGCTGGGCATACGACGTCTACCTGGTACATCAGTAGGGAAGAGTCAAACCTCTAGAGAGGGCTTACAGGGCCCTCCGAAGGTTCTCCAGATCTTCCTCGTTATTGTAAAGGTGCACAGAGACGCGAAGGTTGCCGTGACGCGCGGCGGCGAGGATTCGGCGATCGTAGAGCTCGCGGGCGATCGCGGAGGCGTCGCGGCCTTCAAAACGCGCGGCCAGCGTCTGGCTGCCGGTATGGACAACGCGCCCGCCCTTCGATTCCAGAACGTCCTTCATTTGCGCGGCCAGGGACAGCACACGCTCTTCTATCAACTGGGGACCCAGCTCAAGGAACAGGCGGAGCGAAGCGCCCATCGCGTAGATGCAGGGGAACGCCAGCATGCCGCCTTCGTACTTCTCGGCGGACTCGACGAACTCGGGCGAGCCGTGATGCAGATAGTCCACCTGGCGCCACCGCTTGTCACTTCTCCAGCCGGCAACCGCGGGGGGCAGGGTCCGTCTCAACGCGGGGGCCACGTAGACAAAGCCCGCGCCGTTCGGACTGAGCAGCCACTTGTAGCCGTGCACAGCGAGCATGTCGGGCTGCACCTTGGCGACGTCGAACCGTAGCGCGCCGACGCTCTGCGTGCCGTCCAGGTACAGGAGCACGCCGCGCTCGCGCAGGAAGGCGGCCACCTCCTCGGCAGGCAGCCGGAATCCGTTCGTGTAGTTGACGGTGCTGACGGCAACCAGGCGCGTTCGCGCGTTGATGCTCTCGTAAAACGTATCCCAGGTGGCCTCAATGCACTCCACGCCCCGGTTGCGGGTGAGGGTGGGGGCATAGAGATTGTTCGGAAATTCGTTCTCGAGGGTGACGATGCGGTCGCCGGGCTTCCAATCGATGCCGTTCAAGAGGATGCTCAGGGCGCTCGAAGCATTGGGGATGAATGCAATGTCTGCGGGCGCGGCGTTGATCAGCCGCGCCGCTAACGCCCGAACCTGGTCGGCATCGTCGAACCAGGAGAGGAAGTCGTAACAGGCCAGTTCGTCGCGTCGCTGGTAGTGCCGGAGGGTGGCCTCCACGGCGCACTGCGGCAATTGGCCGAACGTCGCGGTGTTCAGGTAGGTCCAGCCGGCGAGGGCGGGGAACTGGGCCCGTACCGCCGCCCAGTCGACACTCATTGGGCGAGCCGTGTCTTGACGAAGGCGGCAACCTCCGGGGCCGGTACGTCCTGCGATTTCTTGCCGCGGCGCTCGACGATTTCCACCAGGCCCTGGGCGAGTTTCTTCCCAACGGTGATGCGCCACGGAATGCCGATGAGGTCTGCGTCTTTGAACTTGACGCCGGGACGCTCGTCGCGGTCGTCGAAGAGCGCGTCGACACCGCACGCCTGGAGCGATCGATACAGCTCTTCGGCGGCGCCGCGCAGTGTGGCGTCGTTAGCGTTCACGGGGGTAATGACCACCTCGAAGGGGGCGATCGACGCCGGCAGCGCCATGCCGTCCGCATCGTGGTACAACTCCACGGCGGAACTGAGAATCCGTTCGATGCCGATGCCGTAGGAGCCCATGATGGGCGTCACTTCCTCGCCTGCCTCGTTCAGGACGCGCAGGCCCATGGACTGCGAATACTTGTATCCCAGCTTGAAAATGTGCCCGATTTCAACGCTCTTGACGATCTCGAGCGGCGCGCCGGTCTCCATTTCCGTATCGCCCTCGGCCACCTGTCTCAGGTCTGCCCACTCGGCCTTGAAGTCTTCGCCGGGCGTGACGTTCCGCAGGTGGTAATCGTCCTTGTTGGCGCCGCACACCATGTTCCTGCGGCCCTTGAGCGCTTCGTCGGCGACGACGCGCATCTTCGTGACGCCGACCGGTCCTAGTGAACCGGGGTCCGCGCCGAACCACTCACGGATTTCCTGCGGATGGGCCGGCCGGACTTCGCCCACGCCCAGCAGGCCGGCGAGTTTCGTTTCGCTCAACTGGTGGTCGCCGCGGAGAAGCACCAGCACCGGCGTCTCGCCGCCCACCATGATGAGGCTCTTCATCTGCGAGGTCTCGGGCAGCTTGAGGAATGCGGAGACTTCGGCGATGGTCTTCTGGCCGGGCGTGTGAACTTCCCCGGGGGACAGGTCGCCCTCCGGGTCGGGCGCCTGCGGGGGCGTAGGCCGGGAGACGGCCTTCTCGAGATTCGCCGCGTACCCGGTTTGCTTGCAGAGCACGACGAAGTCCTCGCCCGCCTCTGACTGCACCATGAACTCCTGGCTCTGGCTGCCGCCCATCGCGCCGGAGTGGGCCTCGACGGCGACGAACTCCAGACCGCAGCGCTCGAAGATGCGGCAATAGGCGACGCGATGCTTCTCATACGCCGCGTCCAGGCCCGCGGCGTCCATATCGAAGGTGTAAGAGTCCTTCATGATGAACTGCCGCACGCGAAGCAAACCCGACTTCGGACGCGGCTCATCGCGGAACTTCGTCTGAATCTGGTACCAGATCTGCGGCAATTGTTTGTAGCTGCGAAGCTCGCCGCGGGCGATGTCCGTCATGATCTCTTCGTGCGTCATGCCGAGGCACAGGGGACGCCCGAAGCGATCTTTCAAGCGGAACATGTTGTCGCCCATCACCTCCCAGCGGCCGGACTCCTGCCAGATTTCGGCGGGGTTCAGCGCTGGCAGGTACATCTCCTGGGCGCCGATAGCGTTCATCTCTTCCCGCACGATGTTCTGGATCTTGAGCAGCGAGCGCTGGGCCAGGAAGAGATAGTTGTAAATGCCGGCGGCAAGCTGGCGAATATAGCCGGCGCGCAGCAGAAGCTGGTGGCTGACCACCTCGGCCTCCGCTGGATTTTCGCGCAGGGTGGGAATGAACAGGCGACTCCACAGCATGGGATGGACCAACCATCGTAGCATGCTAGGATTGAGGGTTCCCCCATGAAAATCGCTATTGGCGCAGATCATGCGGGCTTCGCGTTGAAGCAGCGGCTGCGGGAGAGATTAGAGCGAAGCGGCCACGAAGTTCTCGACGTCGGGACCCACAGCGCGGACTCCACCGATTATCCGGACTATGCCAGCCAGGTAGCGCAGCGGGTGGCGGCCGGCGCCGCTGAGCGCGGCATTCTGGTTTGCTCGACAGGCGTGGGGATGTCTATCGCCGCCAACAAAGTGCCCGGCGTTCGAGCCGCGCTCGCCTTTCACCGTGAAGAGGTGGAACTCACTCGCAGTCATAACGATGCGAACGTGCTGGCGCTGGGCGCGCGCTACCTGGACGAGGAGACCGCGGGCGAGTGGATCGAGATCTTTCTGAAAACGCCGTTTGAAGGCGGGCGCCACGGCCGGCGGTTGGCAAAGATCGCGGAAATCGAGAGAATTCATAAGTAGGAGCGACAAAGGAGATTTCATGACGCAGCAGGAGTGGATGGCGAAGCCGCTGGCGGAGGCGGACCCGGACGTCTACCAGGCGATTCGCGGGGAACTCGAGCGGCAGCAATCGCGCATCGAACTCATTGCCAGCGAGAACTTCACCGCGGAGGCGGTGCTGGAAGCTACGGGCAGCGTCTTTACGAACAAGTACGCCGAGGGGTACCCGTCGAAGCGCTACTACGGCGGCTGCGAGTACGTGGATGTGGTGGAGAACCTGGCGCGCGACCGCGCGAAGCAGTTGTTCAAGGCGGAGCACGCCAATGTACAGCCGCACTCCGGTTCGCAAGCAAACGAAGCAGCCTATGCGGCGGTGCTGCAACCCGGCGACACGATCCTGGGAATGAACCTGGCCCATGGCGGCCACCTGACACACGGCCATCACCTCAACTTCAGCGGCAAGACCTATAAGGTGATCCCGTACGGCGTGCGGCGGGACGATGAAACCATCGATTACGACGAGATGGCGCGGCTGGCGGACGAGCACAAGCCGAAGATGATCATCGGCGGCGGCAGCGCCTATTCGCGGATCATCGACTTCAAGCGGATGCGCGAGATCGCCGATGCAGCAGGCGCCATCCTGCTGGTCGACATGGCGCACTTTTCGGGTCTGGTCGCCGGCGGCGTCTATCCCAATCCTTGCGAGTATGCCGACATCGTCACCACCACGACGCACAAGACGCTGCGCGGGCCCCGTTCCGGCTTGATTCTCAGCCGGCAGCAGTACGCGGCGGCGATTGATAAGAACGTGTTCCCCGGAGTGCAGGGCGGGCCGCTGGTGCACGTTGTCGCCGCGAAGGCCACGTGTTTTCTGCAGGCGCTGCAGCCTGAGTTTCGGGTCTATGCCGGGCAGGTGGTCGCGAACGCGAAGGCGATGTCGGAGGGCATCGTGCAGGCCGGCTTCCGGGTGGTCAGCGGCGGAACGGACAGCCACGTCTTCCTGGTTGACGTGTTCTCGAAAGGCCTGCGCGGCAAGGAGGCGGAGAAGGCGCTCGACGAGGCTTACATCACGGCGAACAAGAACGCGATCCCCTTTGATCAGAACCCGCCCCTCAACCCGAGCGGCATCCGGCTGGGCAGCCCCGCCGTTACCACAAGGGGGTTCCGCGAGGCGGAGATGCGCGAAGTGGCGGCGCTGATCGCCGAAGTCCTGACCGCGCACGACCGGCCGGATACGCTGGCCGCGGTGCGGCGCAGGGTGCTCGCGCTGACCGAGCGGTTCCCCCTCTACCGCTGGAAACTGGCGTCCGTTCCGGCGTAAATGCCGTTGCACATCGCCATCGACGTCCGGCATTATCGCGACTTCGGTATCGGCACCTACATTCGCAACCTGGTTGCCGCGCTGGGGCGAGTCGACCGGGAGAACCACTATGTTCTGGTGGGGAACCCGACAGACGCCGAATCCTTCCAAAACGTCCCTCCGAATTTCCACGCTGTTTATTACCAGCGGTCGGACCGGGTGCTCATCGACAACGTTGCCTTTCCGCTGTTCCTCAGGCGGTATTCCGTCGACCTGCATCACGTACCCTTGAATGCCGTGCCGCTGCTCATGCCCCGCCCCTACGTCGTGACGATTCACGACATGAGCAGCATTGTCTACGAGCGGCGAGCGGGCTGGCGGAATACATTCGAGTTGTATCGGTTCCGTCAGGGACTCCTGCAAGCCGACCGGGTGATCGCCGTCTCGGAGGCTACGCAGCGCGACGTCGAACAGGTGCTGGGCATTCCTGCGTCCCGCATCCGCATGATTTACAGCGCCCCGGACCCGCGTTTCCTGGCCGAACCGGAGGGCAGGAACCGCGGCGACCACCTGCGGATCCTCGAGCGCTACGGCATCAATTACCCGTTCCTGCTGTATGTCGGTAACATCCGGCCGCAGAAGAACATTCCGCGCCTGGTGGAGGCGTTTGCGGTATTGCGAGGCGACCTGGAGAGTCATCCGGCGTATAAAGATCTGCGTTTGATCATCATCGGGGACGAAATTTCGCGCTACCCGCAGGTCCGCCGCGCAGTGATTCAAACGCGAGTAGAGCAATCGGTGCGGTTTCTCGGGTTCGTTCCGATTGAAACGTTGCGGGTCTTGTACGAAACGGCGGCGGCGTTCGTGTTTCCGTCCCTGTACGAGGGGTTCGGGTTGCCACCGCTCGAGGCGATGGCCTGCGGCACTCCGGTGGTGGCATCCAATGTCAGTTCGCTGCCCGAAGTGGTGGGCGATGCGGCGATCGGCGTCAATCCGGAGAATGTGTTCGACATCGCACGCGGGTTGCGGGAGGTGCTGCTGGATGCGGATCTGCGCAGTGAACTCCGGCAACGGGGCTTTGAGCAGGTGAAGCGTTTCAACTGGGACTGGACGGCTCGCCGGGTACTCGAGACCTACAAGGAAGTGGCCAGGGATCGCGATTCCTAGTCCACCGGTCCCATTCTTCGGGTTCGACGAGGTCGAGGACCGTCATCCGGAACTCCCGGAGGAGGCGGTCCGCTGTAGCGGGGGTGAGCATCCGCTGTCCCTTTAGAACGTTGTGTACATGCGGCTGCGACATGCCAATGCGACGGGCAAGCGCTCGTTCGGTGAGTTCACCGTTCCGCAACCGGAGGCGCACGGCAACGAGTAGCCGGTCCCCCATCTCGGAAAAATCCATGTAGCCTTCCTAGTACTTGAGCAATTCCTGCTTGAAATAGGTCGTCCGATTTTCAATTTATATCTCAGGTACTAAACAAACGTCAAACTTTCCTCAGGTTTTTGTTTTCAGCCAGCTACGGGTCTATTCCCACGCCGATCAGGGGTGTATCAAATAAAAATCTGGAGATTCTATTGACGAAATAAGGGGTAGTAGTACTATCGGTACAAACACGACATCCGGCAGGAACGAACAATATGCCGAGCCGGGAAACTAACGGAGCTGATTGAACGACAATGGAGTGGACCCGTACAGAGACCATCGCCCTTTCCATGGAGGGCTGCACGCGTTGCCAAGGCGTCGGACTGCGAGATCTGACCGACGCTCGAGAGTCGCCATGCCAGTGCGTCTTTCGCAGCATTTTCCGGGCCTGCTACGCCCGCTTTCGACAGTGCTGTGACAAGGAGAATTATCTTACTCACGTGACGCTGGAGCCCAGCAAGGGCCGGCACCGCTATGCCTACGGACGGAAAGGCGAGGAATATGTCGTCGACTTCCTGAACGTAAGCCGCCACGGTTTGTCCGACGAGGAATACCGGGTGTTTCGTTATCACTACCTGCTTGGTGCGGATTGGAAGCTCTGCACCGTACGTTTGGGGATGGACCGCGGCAATTTTTTTCACATGTGTTATAGGATCGAGAGCCGGCTGGGCCGGATATTCCGGGAGTTGCAGCCCTACGCTCTGTATCCCCTGGACGAGTATTTCGCCAGCCCGATGAAGGGCTCCCGAGCATTTCCGGCCGGCGGAGCGAAGGTGATTCCCATGGGCCCCCCACCCAAGGTGATCAACCCGGACAAGCTTGAGCGGCTTCTGCGAAAGCGGAGTCCGGCGAAGAAGGCAGCCTGACAGACTAGTGGTCTCGGAGAGGGCGGCCGCGGAGCCGCCCCTCCTTCTTTGTGTCCCCCCAGCATCCTTGAGTCCCCGAACGCGCCCCTCAAGTTTCCTCCCCACGAGACGATAAGCCATTAGGTTCATTGGCGGCGGGCCGCCTGGACAGCGAGAAAAGAGTTCCTGAAATGGCTTCCAACGCCGAACAGCTGCGCGCGGGGCAACCGGGAGCCGGCGGGCGACTGGCGCTACCGCGCAACCTGGGCCGCAACGAGTGTGTCCAGGCCTGCGTTCAGGAATTGACACGCCGTCCCGATTTTCCGGCCTTCTCCCGGAGTATTCAGGAAGTGATGGCGGCGGCCGACGACCAGAACGGTTCAGCGCGGCAGATTACCGAGGTGGTACGGCGCGATTTCGGGCTTTCCTTGAAGGTTCTCCGTACCGTCAATTCGTTCTACTACAACCGCTCAGGGCGGGAAATTCGCAGCCTCGGGCACGCGGTGGCGATGCTGGGAGCGGAGGCGGTACGGGACCTGGCCGGCTCGATGATCCTGGTGGATCACTTCCGGAAGAAGTCGCCGGGCGTGCGCGAGTTGATGATGCTCTCGGTGGTGACGGCGAACCACGCGCGAACCGCCGCCGAGCGCGTCCACTATCGCCGTCTGGAGGAAGCGTACCTGTGCGGCATGTTCCGCAACCTGGGCGAGTTGCTCATTGCCTGCTATTACCCGGGCACGTACGCCGAAATTCTGGGTGCGGTCTCGGAGTTGATGCTGACGGGACGGCAGGCGGCGTTCCGGGTGCTGCGCTTTCACTATGAGGAACTCGGCCAGGCCATGACGCGGCACTGGCAGATGCCGGAGAGCGTGGCTGAGTGCATGAGGGAGCGGACGCTGCGCACCTCGGGTTCGCTTTCGGAAACGGGCCAGATGCTGACGCTAGTGTCCTTCAGCCATCAGTTGACGGAAGTCGTCTATCGCAAGGAAGCGAACGCGGCAGCGGGCGCGCTGGCCCGGCTACTGGACGCCTATGGGCCGATTCTGCAGGTCCGCCCCGAAGACGTACAGCGCATCGTGGAGCGAGCGCTCGAGGAATCGAAGGCCAGCATGGAGTGGCTGCATCTCTCCGTTGACGACCTGCGCCTGCGGCGGCAGGCGGCGCTCGTTCTGTCGGCGCTCGCCGAGCCCGCTGCCGGTGAAACAGAGGCCGACGAAGTAGAACTGCGGCGCCTCCAAGAGGAGCTCTCCGCTCGCGTGGCGGCGCCGGGGGATGTGGACGTGAACGACGTGCTGCGTGCGGCGGTGGACGCGCTGCACACGGCGGGAGGCTTTCGCCGCGCCCTGTTCGGCCTGGTGAATGCCGAAGCGCAGGAGGTTTCCGGGAGGCTGGGAGCTGGCGAGGGCGTCGACGACGCAGTCTCAGCGTTCCGCTTTCCTCTCACGGCCCGCTCAGGCGCCATCGCCCTGGCCATGCTCCGGCGTCAGGACGTCTTCGTGAACCCGGAGCGCGAGGGGCGCTTCGCCGATTCCGACCTCGCCCGGCGCCTGAATGCCGCGAGCTTCGGCCTCTTCCCCGTGGTGGTGGATGACAAGGTAATCGGGTGCCTCTACTTCGATGACCAGCGGCCGCGCGACCTTGGCGAATCTGCCCGGCAGTCCATCGCCGGTCTCCGCGAAGCCATCTGTGCGAGCATTCGCCGCAGCCGGGAGCGTTTGCGGCAGGCGTTATAATTCAACCCAATGGACAGGCTGGGATCTTACCAGCTCACCGGTGAGCTGGGCCGCGGCGGGATGGGGGTTGTGTACCGCGGCTTCGATCCGCTGATCCAGCGCGCGGTGGCCATCAAGACGATCCGCCTCGATCTTTATCAGCCCACCGAGTACGCCGCTCTGAAGCAACGCCTCCTCCGGGAAGCTCAGGCGGCGGGACAGCTTTCCCACCCGGGCATCGTCACCATTTACCAGATCGGCGAGCAGGATGGCGTGGCCTTCATTGCGATGGAGTTCGTGGATGGGCTTCCGCTGTCGCACCTGATGGGTCCGTCGTGGCGGCTGCCGGTGGATCGGATTTCGTCGATCGTCGCCCAAGCGGCGGCGGCCCTCGACTACGCGCATCGGGAGGGCGTGGTCCACCGTGACATCAAGCCCGCCAACCTGATGGTGACCCAGGATGGGCGCGTGAAGGTCACCGATTTCGGCATTGCGAAGGTGTCGGCGGGCACGCTGACTTTGACCGGAACGCTGCTCGGCTCGCCGTCCTACATGTCGCCGGAACAGGTGCAGACGAAGGCGGTGGATGGCCGGTCCGACCAGTACTCGCTGGGCGTGGTGGCGTTTGAACTGCTGACCGGGGAAAAGCCGTTCCAGGCGGATACGCTCACGGCGCTGGCGTTCAAGATCGCGTACGAAGACCCGCCGGTGGACCGGCTGCGCGGCCATGCGCCGCCCGGCGTGATCGAGGTGTTGAGGCGGGCGCTCGCGAAGGCGCCCGCGGACCGCTTCCCTTCGTGCGCGGCCTTCGCAGCGGCCTTCGTGCAGGCGATCGGCGAACCGGCGGTGGTCGAACCCGCGCCCGCCATGCCCGCCGAGGTTGCGCCGGCTCCCTTCCCTGAAACGCCTGCCGACGCACCGTCCGCTTCGCTGCCGGCGATCCCACCGGTTTCGACGGCGCTCCCGCCGTCCCGGCCGTTCCCCCCGCGGTGGCTCAGTTGGGCGGCAGCGATAGGGGTAGCGGCGCTGGTCCTGAGTTCGATGGCTGCGGTGCGGTACTTGAACCGCCCGGCGGGCGCGAGCGTCCCGCCAGAAGCGTCGAAGAGCAAACCCGAGGTTGCGGCGATTCAGCCGGCGGCTGTACCGGCGCTGGATCTGCCGCGGC
Organism: Bryobacteraceae bacterium; assembly: GCA_033763935.1. Lineage (GTDB taxonomy): Bacteria > Acidobacteriota > Terriglobia > Bryobacterales > Bryobacteraceae > DALYJJ01. The sequence continues at coordinate 62,645 of JANRJO010000070.1, read as the reverse complement.
CGGCCCCCCAACAGAAATCGAATGCGCAGCAGCAATCGGCGGCTCAGCGGGAATCGACGGCGCAACCGCAGTCATCCGTGAGGCGCCCCGCCACCGAGCGCCCGTCCGAGCCAGTTCTGCGGAACGCGCCCCCTTCCGCGCCCGCCCAGACCGTCGCGGCTGACCCGCCCGCCGCCGCTCCTCCGCAAAGCGAGCCAGCCCCGGCAGCGCCCATACCAGTGGTGGAAGCCAAGCCGCTTCCGGCCGGGCGCAACGACGCAGCTCCGCCCACGCCGCCGGTGTTGTTACAGACGGTGAGTCCTGAGTACACGGAGGCGGCGAGGCGTGCGGGCCTGCAAGGGGCAGTGCGGCTGGCGGTGGAGATTGACGAGAACGGCGGGGTAGCGGTGCAGAGGATTATTCGGTCGCTCGATCCGGAGTTGGATCGACGGGCAGCGGAAGCAGTGAGCAAGTGGCGGTTTCGGCCTGCCACGCGGGACGGCCGGCCCATCCGTATGAATGCGGAAGTGGAGACGGTATTCCGTCTGCCTGCCAAGACGAGCGGTCCGCCCTCACTACGGAAGGTCCCGGACCGGCGCTGACCTGCCGGCCCGGAGCAGGTCGAGTCTAGTCCTCGCGGCGGCGGAGAGCCTCGAACGTGGGAGGCCAAAGGCCGACGAAAATCGCCGCGCTTTTCTTGCCCGCGAAATACAACGCCAGGGAAGCGCCGATGGAGCCAAGCGCTAGCCAGTGATAAACACTGCCGCGGTTGCCCATCTTGTCGCGGCTCATGTCTTCAACGCGGTCCTTGGTGCGTTCGAGGACGTCTGAACCGGTGCCATGTGTAGTCATCGTGTGTGATCTCCCTCCGCCCTGTTTGACTCGAAGAGGAAGGGCGCGTTACCGGGATACTTTCCCTTCGCGCCTCCACCTCCGGAAGGTGTATGACCGGTGTATTCGCTTTTGCAGAGGTGTGTTTTGAGTAGATGTTTCCGAATTTTAATTGTCGCTAATTGCTTTGTTTATACCGTTGCGAGGACATTTGTACCGAAATCACCATTCTGCTTTGTCGTTTTTACTGGTATACTCGGAACTCACCTTCAGGAACCACCGTCAGTAGTAGTAGGCCAGGGAGGGTCTCTTGAGCCAATACGTCTTTGTGGACACGCGAGCAGCTTACGCGCTGCCCGCAACTTTCAATTGGGACGAGTACATCGAGACGGAGCGCGAGTTGTGGGCTCTGTTTCCTGAGACTGAAGGGAAGCGCGCCAATTTCGGGCAGGTTGGCCTGACGGCGCAGATCTACGTCGAAGTTCCTGAAGATGGCAGCGACCCGCTCATCGACGAGACCTATATTCTGATGCCCTGTCCCGACAATGTCATGCGGCCGATCCGCATGCGCGCGGTTCGCCGGCTCACGCTCTCGGAGTACCGCATGGGCCACCTCACCGCATTGAAGTTGATGGGAAAAATGAACGAAGCCAACGGCGTAATGCAGAAGGTGGGCCGCGAAATTCTGGGCGAAGAGGTCCTCGACGAAGTTCGGCAGCGGATGTTCCGGCGCGACTCGAACGACGATTAGCGTCAAACGCGCCGCAAGTCCGTGCGGCGTGTCTCGGGCAGCGTGAACACCAATACAGCGCCCAGCAAAAAGAATCCCGCATTGAGCGCCAGGGCGCTGCCAAGGCCGGTCCGGTCCGCCAGAGCACCGACAGCGTAGGGTGCTAATGCGCTCAGTCCCCTTCCGAAATTGTAGGTAAAGCCTTGGCCGGCGCCGCGCATTTCGGTCGGGTACAACTCGGCGAGCATGGCTCCGAAGAGCGCGAAGAAACCGGTGCCGAGGAACCCGACCAACGGTCCCAGCGCGAGAAGCACCTGCTCGCCTCCCCATTGCGGCGCCAGGCCGTACAGCGGCGTCAGCACGGCGGCGCCCAGGACGTAGGAAGCGAAAGCCGGCCGCCGGCCCCAGCGATCCGCCAGCCAGCCGAAGCACAGATAACCGGCGAACGCGCCTAACTGCATGGCGATGACGAAACCGCCCGTCCTGACGAGGGTGAGACCCGCGCCGCCTGCCTCGCGGGGAGCGCTGAGAAACCCTGGCAGCCAGGTGAAGAGGCCCCAGTATGCGAACAGGACCGCGGTAGTCAGGCTGGTGGCGAGAAAGGTGATCCGGCCGGTGGCGCCGCGGAACAGGGCCGCCAGGGGCGGACGCGGCTGCCGGTGCTCCAGCCAGACAGCGGGCTCCGAGACTTTCCGGCGAATGGCGAAGGTGAGGAGCGCCGGCAGGACGCCGATGAGGAACAGGACGCGCCAGCCGTAGCGGGGTAGGATGAGCGCTGAGAGACCGGCCGCCGCGATGTACCCGAGCGCCCAGCCGGACTGCATGAAGCCGATGGCTTTCGCCCGATGTTCGGCCGGCCAGAACTCCGAGACGAGCGTCGCCCCGGCCGACCATTCGCCGCCCAGGCCGATACCCACCACCGCCCGCCACACCAGCAACTGCCAAAGGCCGCCGGCCGTGGCGGTGCCGGCGGACGCCAGGGAGTAGACGAGGATCGTGTAGATGAGGGTCCGCTTACGGCCGATGCGGTCGCTGGCCCAGCCGGCCAGGATACCCCCGCCTGCGGAGGAAACCAGGGTTACGGAGGCGACCAGGCCGGCCTGGGCATTTGTCAGCCCGAATTCGCCCCTAAGCGTTTGCAGAGCAAAGACATAGAGCAGGACGTCCATGGCGTCGAGCATGAATCCGAGCATTGCCGCCCAGAGAGCCAGCCAGCGGGGCTCATGGAAACAACCGGAGAAGAATCCCACGATTCGAGCTAGTATAGCCAAGGAAGGCTAATTGTCCCCGTAACCTGCGGGCTTACTTTCCGCGCCTTTTGAACGAAGGGCGCGTCTAACAAAACCGTTGAGAACTCCGATGTCAGCCGTCACCAGTCCCGTTCCGCAAACTGTTCCGCCACAGGAACATCCTCCTGTTGCTCCCGCACCCGGCTCGCCATCGTCTTCGCGGCGCTGGCTGTGGCTGCTCGGTTTGGCGGTGATCGTGGCTGCCGTAGCGACGTGGTGGGCGCTTTCCCGCCCGGCCGCGCAGCCGGCGCCCGCGGTTCCCGCTTTCAGAACCGCAGTGGTGCGAACCGGTCCGCTGTTGCAGACGGTCCGGGTGGCGGGTACGACGTCGGCCCGCAACTATGCCAGCGTGCTGGCGCCTCAGCCGCGAGGTCCGGAGCGCAACCGGCCCATGGTGATCCAGAAGGCAGTGGCTTCCGGTACCTGGGTGAAGGCGGGGCAGGAACTCTTCCGGTTTGACGAAGCCGACGCCCGCGACCACATCGACGACGTGGAGGACCAACTCCGCAATGCGGAGCTTGACATCAGCAAACGCAAGGCGGAGCAGGAGCTCGACATGGAGAACCTGCGCCAGTCGCTGCGCGTGGCCAAGTCAGACGTGGACAAAGCGAGGTTGGACTTCAAGGCCCGCGAGATTCGCGCCTCCGTGGACCAGGAGTTGCTCAAGCTGTCGGTGGACGAGACGGAGGCACGCTACAATCAGCTGCTGCAGGATGTGAAGCAGCGGGAAGCGGCGCAGAAGGCGGACCTGGCGATTCTGGAGATCGCGCGCAAGCGCGCCGAGAACCACCTGAACCGGCATCTGTACGACATCAAGAACTTCGTCATCAAGTCGCCGATGGACGGCCTGGCAGTGATCCAGACGACGTTTCGCGGCGGCGAAATGACAACCCTCGCCGAGGGTGACCAGGTGGGCGCCGGCCAGCCGCTGATGAAGGTTGTCAACCCTAAGAGCATGCAGATCGAGGGACAGGTGAACCAGACCGAGAGCAGCCTGCTGCGAATCGGGCAGGAAGCTCGCGTGACGCTGGACGCATTCCCGGGCCTCGAGTTCAAGGGAAAGGTCTACAGCATCGGAGCGCTCGCGGTCAGCGGCTTTCGCCAGCAGTACTACATCCGTACCGTGCCGGTGAAGGTGATGATCGACGGCTACGACCAGCGCATGATTCCCGATCTATCCGCAGCCGCGGACGTGGTGATCGGCAAAGAGGAGAATGCCACGCTCGTGCCGCTCGGAGCGGTACAAGAGGAAAACGGCAAGAGCGTGGTGTTCGTGAAATCAGCGAACGGGTTTGAGCGCCGGGCTGTGGAACTGGGCGCTCGCAATACCACCCATGCAGCGGTTATTTCCGGCCTGAAGGCGGGCGAGGAAGTGCGCCTGAACTAGGCGCGCCCCCCAGCAGCTTTTCCACTTCCTTGAGTAGACCCTTACCCGCAAAGATTGCCTTATTGTCAGGCCCGTAGGCGAAATCATTCTTGATGATGCCTGCCTGGTCAATGATGAACACGTGCGGCAGATCGCGCTGGCTGGACTGCGCCGTGATCTTCAGGTAGTTGCGCGTCACCTGCCCGCAATCGAACAGGATCGGCACCTTGGTTTTCGTCGTGGCCTGGAAGTTGCCGACCGTCTGCTGGGTGTCCGGCGGGTAGGTCACGATCGAGAACACGGCGACGCGATCCCCGAACTTCGCCTTGAGCTCGTCCATCAAGGGCGCCACTTCCACACAGTGGACGCACTGGGCGGCCATGAAATCGAGCACCACTACCTTGCCGCGGTAGTCGAGAAGGTCGTAGTGCACCAGGTTCGAGTCGGGCAAAGCCCAACTGGGTGCGCGCCGGTTGGAAAAATCTCCGGCCGCAAAGAGGGTGGCCGAGCACAAAAGCACTGTCCCAAACTTCTTCATCGATCTAATTCTCCATCAGCTTTTTGAGGGATTCCTGGTAGGGCGGGCGCGCGACGCCGCGCTCTGTGATGATGCCGGACACATAGCGGGCGGGAGTCACGTCGAACGCCGGGTTCGCCACCGCGATTCCGGCGGGGGCCACCGCCACGCCGAACACGTGCGTAACTTCCGCTGCCGCGCGCTCCTCAATCGGGATCTGGTCTCCGGAAGAGAGACTGAGGTCAAGTGTGGAGATCGGCGCGGCGACGTAGAACGGCACTTCGTTCTCCTTGGCCAGTACGGCGACGGCATAGGTGCCCACCTTGTTCGCGACATCGCCGTTGGCGGCGATGCGGTCCGCGCCCACCACCACGCAGCCGATGCGGCCGCTCTTCAGGAAGTGGCCGGCCATGTTGTCGGTGATGAGCGTGGTGGGGATGCCGTCCTGCTGAAGTTCCCAGGCGGTGAGGCGCGCTCCCTGCAGGAACGGCCGGGTCTCGTCGGCGAAGACATCGATCTTCTTTCCGGCGGCGACCGCGGCGCGAATAACCCCGAGGGCGGTGCCAAATCCAGCGGTGGCGAGCGCTCCGGCATTGCAGTGGGTCAGCACAGTCTTGCCATCGGGCACCAGGGGAGCCCCGTGGCGTCCAATCTCCTGGTTGATGGCGATGTCTTCCTGCCGGATCAGCTGCGCTTCGGCAATCAGGCGCTGCCGGATCTCTTCTACGGGCCGGCCCTTCAGGTTCCCGTACAACCGCTTCATGCGGTCAATGGCCCAGAACAGATTGACAGCGGTGGGGCGGGTGGCGGCGAGCGTGGAGCAGATCTCATCCATCTCGGCGTCAAGATCCCCGGCCTTCAGCGCGCCGACGGCCACGCCCATCGCAGCCGCCACTCCAATGGCCGGCGCGCCGCGGATCACCATCGAGCGGATCGCCTCCGCCACCTCCTTGTAGTCGCGGCAGGTGACGTAGACCTCTTCTTTTGGCAGCCGGGTCTGGTCAATCATCACAACGGCGCCGTCGTTCCAATAAATGGTCTCTACCATAGACGTTTCAGCCGACCGGCCCCCGTTGAAAGAGGAACGCCACGAAGAACGTGAGATTGTACGCGGCGTGCATCACGGTGGAGGCGGCGGTGGAGTGCGTGACGTGGCGGGTCCAGCCGAAGGCCACGGCCGCAAACACCAGCAACAGGATATGCCGCCAGGACCAGCCGTATTGCGGCCCGTGCAGAAGAGCGAAGGGGAGCGCGGCAACCACGATGCCCACTCCGGCGCCCAGCGTCTTCTGCACCAGCGGCTGGAGGAAGCCGCGGAAGGCGAGTTCCTCGCACAGGGGGCCGAGGGTGGTGGCGAAGATACCCATGAGCGCGATGGAGAGCGGATCGCTCAGGAACTCGCGGATGGGCATGTCGATCTGGGGCGTCCTCAACAGGGCGCCGAGGAGGCCGACGGCGAAGGCGACGGCGGGGCCGGCGAGGAGATTGAAGAGGATGCCGCGGTCCGGCTTACGCCAGGCAAGCGATGCCCAGAACGGCCGGCCGTACTTCAACTTCAGCAGCAGATACAGGCTGATGAACCACAATCCGTAGCCCAGGAATTGAGGAACCAACGTGCGCACCGCCTTTGCCTGCGGCGCGACACCCAAGGCGCCAAAGATGCCATAGGTGACGAGCATCGCTATCAAAAGCGACGGTACGGCGAGCGCCATAAAAAAGAACAGGTCCTGGTAGCCCCAGAACACTTCGGGCGGATCGGCGGGCGGGGGTTGGTCCGGCAGGCTCGCCAGCGGCTGGTCCGCGCCCATCAATCTTCGCCTTCCACGAGTGCGGCAGCAATCAGCGGCAACAGGAGTTCATGGTGCCCGGTCAGCGAGTAGCCGCGCCCGCCAGCCTTGGCGTGGGGACGTTCCACAACGTTGACCCTCGGCCGGTAATGCTGCAGGAAATCCAAGTTCACTGTAGTGAAGTGTAACAGCGGATACCCAAGGTTCCGCACCACGGAGACGGCCTTCAGGAAGACTTCCGGAAGCACGACGGCGGAGCCGACATTCATATAGACGCCTCCGTCACCCAGTTCCGTGACCAAGCGGCAGAGCAGGCGGAAATCGTGGTGAGTGGCGGCGCCGATCGCCGCGCCATCGGCCTCCGGGTAGGTGTGCGGCGTGTCGGTGCCGACCGCAACGTGCACGGTCACCGGGACGGCCGAGCGGTAGGCGCCGAGCAGGAGGCTGGAGCCGGCGAAGGCGGGGTCGGCGATGGCATCGAGGCGCCGGCCAAGAGCTTCGCCCATCCCGATGCCGGCGGCCACTCCCTCGCGGATCGCCTCGTTGATCTCCCGTCCCGTTTCCTCCGCGGTGCCGAACCGGCCGTTCGGCAACACGGATTCCACATCTTCGCTGGTGCACCCTGCGATGGCGATCTCGAAATCGTGTATGGAGGCTGCTCCGTTGAGCACGAAGCCGGTGGCGTAGCGGCGGGCCGTCAGGTCCAGAAGCAACGGCGCCAGGCCGCACTTGATGACGTGGCCGCCGAGGCCCCAGAGAATGGGCCGGCCGGCGGCTTTGGCGCCGCGGAGAGCGTCGAGAACGGCGCGCAAGCTCTCGGCGGCAAGGATGCGCGGGAGGGAATCGACCAGACCGCCAATGCCGCCGCCCTTCTGGTACGGGCGCGCGAAGTCCTCTACGCGGACCTTGCCTCCGCGGGTGCGAATCGGGATCGTCTTCAGCCCGGCGAATTCGAGGGGCTCGCGCGAGTAGCGGCTCACTGGCTCTTGCCGTTCCTGATAACTTTTTCAAGCGCCCGACCGGTGTGGCTCTTGCGGTTCTTCGCCACCGCCGTGGGCGGACCGCTGCACACCACGTGACCACCCTTCTCGCCGCCCTCGGGTCCGAGGTCGATGATCCAGTCGGCCGCCTTGACGATGTCCAGCTGATGCTCGATGACGATGACAGTATTACCTAAATCGACGAGTTGCTGCATCACGTCGAGCAGTTTGCGGACATCGTCGAAGTGGAGTCCGGTAGTGGGCTCGTCCAGGATGTAGAGCGTGCGGCCGGTCTGCCGGCGGCTCAACTCGCGCGCCAGCTTGATGCGCTGCGCTTCCCCGCCGGAGAGCGTAGTAGCGGACTGCCCGAGATGAATGTAGCCGAGGCCCACGTCGCAGAGCGTCTTCAGCTTCGCCTTGATCTGCGGAATGTTTTCGAGGACGCCCAGCGCTTCTTCCACGGTGGTCTCCAGGAGGTCGGCAATGGAGTAGCCCCGGTACTTTACCTCCAGCGTCTCGCGGTTGTAGCGCCGGCCGCGGCAGACGTCGCACGTCACGTAGACGTCCGGCAGGAAGTTCATCTCGATGCGTTTGAGGCCGTCGCCCTGGCACGCCTCGCAGCGCCCGCCCTTCACGTTGAAGCTGAAGCGGCCGGGCTTGTAGCCGCGTTCGCGCGACTCCGGCAGCATGGCGAAGAGGTCGCGGATGGGCGCGAAGGCGCCGGTGTACGTCGCCGGATTGGAGCGCGGGCTGCGGCCGATGGGCGATTGGTCGATCTCAATGACCTTATCGATGTGCTCGAGGCCGTCAATGCGGTCGTGCTCGGCGGGCTCCTCGCGCGAACCATAGATGGCGCGCGCCAGCGTGCGGTACAGGATGTCGTTTACGAGAGTGGACTTGCCGCTGCCACTGACGCCGGTGACCACGGTGAACGTGCCCAGCGGGAATTCGACGTCGACGCCCTTCAAGTTGTGGGCCGTGGCGCCGCGGACCACCAGCGACTTCCCGTTGCCCCGACGCCGCACTTCGGGCATCGGGATGGTCGCTTTGCCGGACAGGTACTGCCCCGTGAGCGACTCCGGGTTCGCTTCAATCTCTTTCGGAGCGCCGCGCGCGACCACATGTCCGCCGAGCCGCCCGGCGCCGGGGCCAAGGTCGATCACGTAATCCGCACGTTCAATGGTCTCCTGGTCGTGCTCCACCACGAGCACCGTGTTGCCCAGGTTTCGCAGCTCTTCGAGTGTGGTGAGCAGGCGCTCGTTATCGCGCGGATGCAGGCCGATCGACGGCTCGTCCAGCACATACAGCACCCCCCGCAGTTTGGAGCCGATTTGAGTAGCCAGCCGGATGCGCTGTGCTTCGCCTCCCGAAAGTGTGGCCGCTGACCGCTCGAGGCTGAGGTATTCCAGGCCTACGGCGGCGAGGAACTGGAGCCGGTTCACGATTTCCTCGCGCACGCGTCCGGCCACCTGCGCTTCACGTTCCGTGAACGTCCACGCGCGCGCGAGCGGCAGCGCACGGGCGATGGGCATAGCGGTGAAGTCGCCGATGCTGACGCCCTTCACCTTGACGGCGAGGCTCGCCGGACGCAGCCGCTTGCCGTGGCAGTCCAGACAGGCGGTGGGCGACATGTACTCCATCAGCCACTCGCGATAGCCTTCACCCGCCTCGTCAAAGGTTCCCTGCAGGACGTTCAGTATGCCCTCGAAACCCTGGCCACCGAACAGCAGCAGGTCCTGCGTCTTCTTCGGCAGCTGGTCAAATGGCGTGGCGAGTTTGATCCGGCACTTCTTGGCGACGTCTTCCAGCTTGTGCTGCATCCACGCCGATGCGGAACCGGGGCCGAGGCCGCCCTCGAGCAGCGGTTTGGACGGGTCCACGAGCACCTTCAACGGATCGAAGGCCCACGTGCTGCCGAGCCCGTGACACGACTCGCACGCCCCATAGGGGCTGTTGAAGGAGAACGACCTTGGTTCGATCGCCGGGACGCTGGTCCCGCATTCCGGGCACGCCAGCTTCTGGGAGAAGAGACGCTCCTCGCCGTTGACGACGGCAACGAGGACGATTCCGTTCGCCAACTTCGCGGCCATCTGCAGGGACGCTTCGAGGCGGTGTTCGATTCCGGGCTTGATCAGCAGACGATCAACCACGACTTCAATCGTGTGATTGCGCCGCTTGTCGAGCACGATGGGTTCGTCGAGGGAACGAAGTTCTCCATCGATGCGGGCGCGCACGAAGCCCTGCCGCGCGAACTTCTCGAGTTCCTTCTTGTACTCGCCCTTGCGCCCGCGCACCACGGGAGCCAGGATCATGATGCGCTCATCCTGACGAAGGGCGACCACCTGCTCGAGGATTTGCTGAACGGATTGCTGGGAGATCTCGTGTCCGCAGTTCGGGCAGTGCGGGATGCCGATCGACGAATACAACACGCGCAGGTAGTCGTAGACTTCGGTGATTGTGCCCACGGTTGAGCGCGGGCTCCGGTTCGTCGTTTTCTGTTCGATGGAAATGGCCGCGCTCAGCCCGTCGATGGAATCGACGTCGGGCCGCTCCATCTGGTCGAGAAACTGGCGCGCATACGGGGAAAGCGTCTCCACGTAACGCCGCTGCCCCTCGGCGTAGATCGTGTCGAATGCCAGCGACGACTTCCCCGATCCGCTCAAGCCGGTGATCACCGTAAGGGTGTTGCGCGGGATCTCGACGTCGATATTTTTGAGGTTGTGCTGGCGGGCGCCATGCACGGTGATGCGGTCCAGCATGAGGGGGAAACTCCATTCTCCCACAGCCGCCCGGCGAGCCTCACTTGATAGGATAGGGGCATGACCCTCGACGAACTGGAACGAGAGTACGCCTCGCTCCGCCAGCAAGCAGACGCTGTGCGGAGCTATCTTTGACGTCTCCAAAAAGAAAACCCAATTAGAGCAGTTGGAAGAGCTGATCTCCGCACCCGACTTCTGGAGCGACCCTGAGAAGAGCCAGAAGATCCTGCAGGATCGCAAGCGCCTGGACGAGTCCGTCTCGAACGATCGCCTGATCGGCTCCCGTGCCTCCGACATCGAAACGCTCTTCGAACTGGGGCGCGAAGGCGAGGACGTCGCCGCCGAACTCGCGCGCGAACTCAAGATCTTCGCTGAGCATCTCGAGGGCCTGGAGACGGGCATGCTGCTGAGCGGCGAGAACGACCAGCGCGCGGCGATTCTCACCGTACATCCGGGCGCGGGCGGCACGGAGAGCCAGGACTGGGCGGAGATGCTGCTGCGCATGTATTTGCGTTGGGCGGAACGGAGCGGCTTGGAGGCCGTGGTGACGGACCGCCTGGAGGGCGAAGGCGCGGGGATTAAGTCCGCCACGGTGGAATTGAACGGCGAGAACGCCTACGGCCTGCTGCAGAGTGAAATCGGCGTGCACCGTTTAGTGCGCATCTCGCCCTTCGACGCCAACGCGCGGCGCCACACGTCCTTTGCCTCGGTGTTCATCTATCCGCAGGTCGACGAGGACATCAAGATCGAGGTCAAGCCGGAAGACCTGCGCGTGGATACGTTCCGCGCGGGCGGCGCCGGCGGCCAGCACGTCAACCGCACGGACTCGGCCATTCGCATGACGCACCTGCCCACCGGCATCGTCGTCCAATGCCAGAACGAACGCTCGCAGCACAAGAACCGGGCCAGCGCCATGAAACAGTTGAAGGCCCGACTCTATGAGCACGAGATGGCCAAGCGCCGCGCGGAGCAGGACAAGCTGGAGGAATCGAAGGCGGACATCAATTTCGGCAGCCAGATCCGCAGCTACGTTCTTGCTCCTTACCGCATGATCAAAGACCACCGCACGAAGCTCGCGATTGGCGACGTGGACCGGGTCCTGGACGGCGACCTGGAGCAATTGATTCACGCCTACCTGGTGTGGCGGAAGACCGGCAAGACGGCCGGCGATGGAGGCAAGGACGATCTGGACTGATGGCCACGAACGAGGAAATCCTGCGCGCCGCGGAGTTGGTCCGCCAGGGACGCCTCGTTGCGTTTCCGACGGAGACCGTGTACGGCCTCGGGGCGAACGCGCTCGACGCGGCTGCCGTTGAACGCATCTACGCGGCCAAGGGACGTCCGGCCGGCAGCCCGCTGATTGTCCACGCGGCGTCTCTCGAGCAGGCGCGCGAATTGGTGGCCGAATGGCCCGCCGAGGCGGACGCGCTCGCCCGCCGCTTCTGGCCGGGGCCGCTGACGCTGGTCCTTCCAAAGCGTGCGTGCATTCCGGATCGCGTGACCGCGGGCCTTCCCACGGTCGGCTTGCGCGTGCCTTCGCACCCGGTGGCGCTGGAGCTGATTCGGCTGGCGGGAGTGCCCATTGCGGCGCCCAGCGCAAATCCGTTCACGCGGCTTTCGCCCACTACCGCCGAGCATGTGCGGCGCGGCTTGGGGGCGGTGGCGGATGCCGTACTGGACGGCGGCGCCGCCGCGGTGGGAATCGAATCGACGGTGCTCTCGCTGCTGCCGAAACCGCGGCTCCTGCGGCCCGGCATGATCGGCGCCCGTGAAATCGAGGAGATCATCGGGCCGCTGCAGCCGGCGGCGCTGGCCTCTGACGCGCATCCTTCGCCCGGAATGCATCCCGTACACTACAGCCCGGCCACGCCGTTGTACCTGGTGCGAAACGGCATCACGGCGGGGGGACGCGTTGCCGCGGTTTGGCATCGCACGCCGCCGTCGCCGGGCGTTGCCCGCAGCGTGCGCCTCCCCGATGACCCGGCAGAGTATGCGGCGGCGCTCTACGGGACGCTCCATGAACTCGACGCGGAGGGCTTCGACGCCATCCTGGTGGAAGCGCCCCCCGAAGATCCGGCGTGGGCGGCCATTCGCGATCGTCTGGAGCGCGCCTCGTCATGATCCAGCCGGTGCGCAAGGGGCAGGACCTGGTGCGCGAGATCGACGCTACCCCGGCTTTGACACCGACGCTTTGGTGGCTGGGCCAAAGCGGTTTCGTGGTGAAGTACCACGAGATCGTCTTCTACATCGATCCGTACCTCTCTGAGCAGCAGACGGCGAAGTATCGCAATACGGAGCAGCCGCGGGTACGGCTGATGGCCGCGCCGTTGCGAGGCTGGCAGGTGCGCAACGCCGACATGATTCTCGCTACACACCGCCACGGGACGCACCTGGACGCGGCCAGCATTCTGTCGATGCTCAAGGGCTCCCGGCGCGCCCGACTGGTGCTGCCGAAGAGCGCTGCCGGCTACGCGAACGGGCAGGGGATCGATTACCTCCGCATGACCACCACCGATGAGGACCTCCCGATCGACTATTCGAAGAACGGGCAGCACTGCCGCATCGTCCCGGTGGCGTCGGCCCACGAGACCGTCGACGAGCGGCCTCTCGAAGGCCATCCCTACCTGGGCTACGTGATCCGCTTCGACGACAAATGGGCGATCTATCATTCCGGCGATTGCGTGCCCTACCCTGGCTTGGTGGAGCGCCTCAAGCCGCAGCACGTCAACGTCGCCTTGTTGCCGATTAACGGACGGGACCCAAGGCGCGGTACTGCGGGCAACTTTACCGTAGAGGAGGCGGCTCAGCTCGCCGACGACATCGGCGCGGAATGGCTGGTCCCGATGCACTACGGAATGTTCGAGCACGACACGGTGGACATCCAGCGCTTCATCGACCACATGCTGTTCTCGCGCCCCAGCCAGCGCTTCAAGGTCTTTGCCTGTGGCGAGGGCTGGGCCGTGCCCGAGGAGTAATGCCAATGCCGGGGGCCGACACTCTCACCGTTCATGAGCCGCTGCTGGTCAACACCATCGGCCACTCCGCGGGGACTCTGCTGTTCGGGATCTTCCTGGTGCTGCTGCTGGGCGACCGCACCGGCCGCGGCCAGCGCCGTACGCGGCTATCCTTCACCGCCGCGGCGCTGGCCTTCGCCTGGAATCTCGCGTCCCTGCTGGTGATGGCGCTCGCCTCCGGGCAGTCCGGAGTGTTCTCTCGCCTGGTCACGACCGCCGGCTCGTCCGCCCTGAGCCTGCTGCCCGCAGTCCTGCTGCACCTGTCCCTGGACACGCGGCGGAAGGCTGTCGTGATCGCGGGCTACGCGCTGAGCACGATTGCGGTGCTCATTCATTCCACCGAACTGTTTTTGCCGGCGCCCCACTACCACCGTCTCGCGCTCATCGTCATCACCCTCGGCTTCGGGGCTCTCACCGCTGGGGCCGCGGTTCTGGAAGCGCGCGCACGGGGCCGGCTCTCGGTGGTCGTCGGCACGATGTCGCTCTTCCTCTTTGCCATGTCCTTCGTCCATTTCGACACCGGCGAAGCCCTGCAGGCGTGGCCGCTCGAACTCGTCCTTCACCATGCGGGCATTCCTCTCGCCCTCTTCGTGCTGCTGGCCGACTACCGTTTCGTTCTGGTGGACGCCTTCTTGCGCTTCCTTGCCAACTTCCTGCTGGCCGCCATCGTGACGTTCTCGGCCGTGGCTGCAGCGCGGTGGCTCGAGCCGGGACTCGCCGCCAGCCCCTTCCGGCAAGGGATCCTGCTCGTCGGCGCCACGCTCTGCCTGATTCTGTTCGCCACGCTGCGTACCGCCCTGCAGAGGGCCTTGACGCGACTCCTGTTTCGTCGCCCGGAGTTGGAAACGGTGCTTGCGAAACTGCGGGGCATTCAGGCAGGGACCGAGGCTGAGTACCTGGAGGAGGCGGGAAAGCACGTCGCCAGCTTTATGGACGCGCACCTGGTTCATCCGCAGGCCGCGCCGCCCGAAGGACTCGTTTTTCCCGCCCTGGCCACCGACCGGCTCGCCGCTGAAGGCGTCGATGTGGTTGTTCCGCTGCGTCTCGCTCATGGCGAGACGCGCCACTTTTTCCTCGGGCGCCGTCTCGGCGGGCGCCGGTACTTGAGCGAGGACCTGGAGGCGCTGGGCCGGCTGGCGGCGGAGATTGCCGGGCAGTTGGAGGTCTCGCGGGAATCCGAGTTGCGGCGCCTGGTGTCACAGGCCGAGCTTCGCGCCCTGCAGTCGCAGATTCATCCGCACTTCCTGTTCAATGCGCTGAACACACTCTACGGCGTGATTCCGAAGGAGGCGGCTGGTGCGCGGCGCACAGTCCTGAACCTGGCGGACATCTTCCGCTACTTCCTACAGTCGGACCGCAGCACCATCGCCCTCGAACGCGAGATGGACATCGTTCGCGCGTACCTGGAGATCGAGAGCCTGCGCCTGGGCGAGAAGCTGAAGACGGAGATCGACATTCATCCTTCGGTGCTTCAATCGCAGATTCCGGTGCTCTCGATCGAGCCGCTGGTGGAAAACGCCGTGAAGCACGGAGTAGGGGCGACGGTACAGGGCGGCGTGGTGCGGGTAATCGCCGCGCCGGACGGCGACGGAGTGCGCATCGAAGTGCAGGATACCGGACGCGGTTTCGAGAAAGGCGCCCGCCGCGGCGTTGGCCTGGAGAACGTGGCACGCCGGCTGCAACTCTGTTACGGCTCGAACGCGGGCCTGGAAGTGGAATCCAACGAGGGCGGCACCCGGGTAGGGTACCGTGTGCCGGTACGCCCATGAGAGCACTGATCGTCGACGACGAGCCCATCGCCCGCCAGGTGCTGCGCGAGGCGCTCCAGGAGTTTCCCGAAGTCGACCTGGTGGGCGAGGCGACAAACGGCCTGGAGGCGGTGGAGCAGGTGGTCGAGCGCGACCCGGACGTAGTGTTCCTCGACCTGCAGATGCCTGAGCTGGACGGCCTCGCCGTGGCGCGTGCCCTACGCAACCGGCGGCTGCCTCTGATCGTTTATGTGACGGCGTTCGAGAAGCACGCGCTGGACGCGTTTGAGGCCGGCGCCGTCGACTACCTGCTGAAGCCGGTGCGCAAAGAGCGCCTTTCGACGGCGCTTGCCAAGGTGAATGCGCAGTTAAGCGGTCTGCGGCCCGCGGAGCCGGCGGCGCGCGCCTCTTCCGAAGCGCCGCGCAAGATTGTGGGCCGGCAGGGAAACGACCAGTATCTACTCGATCCCTCCGAGGTGGTCGCCTTCCAGGCCGACGGCGAACTGGTCTACATCCTCACCAACAACGCGCGCTACTACGCGAGCCAGCCGCTGCGGGTACTCGAGGAGAAGTTAGGACCACGCTTCCGGCGCGTCCACCGCAAGACGATCATCAACACGGACCATATCCGCCGGATCTCGCCGCTCTCGAGCAAGCGCTGGCTCCTGCGAATGTCGAGCGGGCTGGAAGTCATCGTCAGCAAGCGGCTGGCGGGCGCCATTCGCGAAGCCACGAACTGGTAGCAGGCTCCGATATAATCGCCGCGTGCCATTTCCGGAACCGACGCGCGTCCGCTGGTGGATGCTCGCGTTGCTCTTCTTCGCCACCACCATCAACTACCTGGACCGCATTGTGTTTTCCGTGCTGAACTCGGTCATCAGCCGGGAGATGCACATCGATGACAAGATGTACGGCTACATCAACGCGTCGTTCCAGACCACGTACACCATAGGTTTTCTCGCGATGGGCAAGTTCATTGACCGGTTCGGGACGAAGATCGGGTACGCGGTCTCGATCACCTGGTGGTCCATCGCGGCGGCGCTTCATGCGCTCGCGCAGACGCCGCTTCAGTTGGGGCTCTGGCGCGGTCTCCTCGGCTTTGGAGAGTCGGGGAACTTCCCGGCGGCGATCAAGTCGGTGACGGAGTGGTTTCCCAAGAAAGACCGCGCCTTCGCCACCGGCATCTTCAACGCGGGCACTAACGTTGCGTCGATGATCGGGCCTCCGGTCTTCGTTTGGATGACGCTGCACCTCGGCTGGCGGTCGTGCTTCGTCATCACTGCGTCCACCGGGTTCGTCTGGCTCATATTCTGGCTTCTCTCCTACCAGCATCCGCTGCGGCACAAAGCTGTGAACAAGGCCGAACTCGATTACATTCACTCGGACGAGGAGCCGGCGAAGAACGAAGCCAAAGTGGGCTGGAGCGAAGCGCTCACGTATCGCCAGACCTGGGGCTTTGCACTGGCCAAGTTCTTCACCGATCCGGTCTGGTGGTTCTACCTCACATGGCTGCCCCGGTACCTGTTCGACGTGCGAAAGTTCCGTCTGGAGGAGATCGGCTGGGCGCTGCCAGTGGTCTATCTGATGGCCGATTTCGGCAGTGTCGGCGGCGGATGGATTTCCGGCTTCCTGATTCGCCGGGGCCTGGAGAACGGGCGGGCCCGGAAGATCGCGATGACCATCTGCGTGGCGTGCATGCCCATTGCCGCGCTCGCCGTCCTGGCGGAGAGTCCGGTACTGGCCATCGCTTTGGTTTGCTTCGCCACCGCCGGGCATCAGGGTTGGTCGGCGAACCTGTACACGACGACGTCCGACGTTTTCCCAAAGCCGGCCGTGGCGTCGGTGACGGGGATTGGCGGCTTTCTCGGCGGGCTCGGCGGCATCCTGTTCTCGGCGGTGCTTCCCGGCCACATTGTCAGCCACTTCGGCTACACGCCAATTTTCCTCATCATGGGTACCTTTCACGTGATTGCTCTCATTCTGGTTCACAAACTGATCGGCGATATGAAGCCGCTCCAACTCCGACATGCGAATCACAGCCGTTGAAACGATACTTCTGGAACGGGGCATCACCGTTCACCAGGGCCCAATCCAGTGGATGTGGGTGCGCCTGCATACCGATGACGGGCTGGTAGGGCTCGGCGAAACCTACCCCGCGCCGCACGCCGCCCGCGAGGTGATCCATCGCCTGTTGGCGCCGATACTGCTGGGCGCTGACGCCTCGGCCATCGACCGTCTGTGGGCGGAGATGTTCCAGCGGGTTGCCTATTGCGGATGGGCGGGAGCAGAGATGCGGGCGATCAGCGCCGTCGACATCGCTTTATGGGACCTCGCGGGTAAGTCGGCGGGTAAGCCGATCCACGAGCTCCTCGGGGGCCCGTCGCGCGACCGCATTCCGGTCTACAACACCTGCTACGACCGCTACGACTTCTGCACACAGCCGGTGGAACTCGCCCGGTCACTCATGGAACAGGGCGTGCGCGCCATGAAGATCTGGCCCTTCGATCCCATTGCGAAGGAAACCGGAGGTCAAGCGATCACTCCGGAGCAGATCTGCCGGGGCCTTGAACCTTTGCGGCTGATCCGGGAAGAGTTCGGCGATTCAATGGAGGTCGCAATGGAGTTCCATGGCTACTGGAGTCTTCCGGCGGCCATCCGCATTGCACGCGCTCTGGAACCCTACGAGCCGATGTGGTTGGAAGAGATGCTGCCGCAGGACAATCTGCGCGCCTACGCGGAGCTGGCGAAGGCTACGCGGCTGCCGCTCTGCCTGAGTGAGCGCCTGATGACGCGCTGGGGGTTCCGGGAACTGATGGAGAATGGCGCGGCCCGCATTGCGATGCCGGATATCTGCTGGTGCGGCGGCATCTCGGAAGCGAAAAAGATCGCCACCATGGCCGAGACCTGGTACCTGCCTGTGGCGCCGCACAACTGCGGCGGGCCGGTGCTGCACGCTGCTTCCGTCCACCTGGCCGCTAACGTTACCAACCTCTACATCCTCGAAAGCGTGCGCCGCCATTACCTGGAAGAGTATGAAGGTCTAGTTATGAACCTGCCCGTGGTGAAAGACGGTGCGATCCCGACGCCGCGAGGCGCAGGTCTGGGCGTCGAACTATCTCCGGCCGTACTCGCCGATTCCGCTGCCGAAGCACGCGTAACTAAGTGACCTGCAACTTGGCTGACGAAAGAAGCGTCGAACAGTCAGCAGGGGGCTTCGATGAGTGTTTCGCGCACCGCTTCTCGGGCGTTTCTGGGCTTTACTGCCGTGGCGGCTACACTGTCCGCGACGGGCGCCGCTTATCAGGTGATCGCCACCGAGCGCGAACGCAGGAAGCACCTGCCGCCGGGGCGGCTCGTTGATATCGGCGGCTTTCGGCTGCATATCAATGAGCAGGGCTTCGGGACTCCCACCGTCGTCTTAGAGGCCGGCCTCACGAGCATGTCCGCGCAGTGGGCGTGGATCCAGCCCGAACTGGCCAAGCTTACTCGTGTAGTCTCCTACGATCGAGCCGGCCTCGGCTGGAGCGATTGTTGCGGCGACCCACGCGATGCGCGCACGGCCGTGTCGCATTTGCGCCGCCTGCTGACCGCGGCCGGCATCCCGGGACCTTACCTGCTGGTCGGGCACTCCCTGGGCGGCCTTCTAATGCGTCTCTTCGCAAGCGAGTATCGCGAGGACGTGTGCGGCCTCGTTCTCGTCGATAGCGTGCATCCCGAGCAGCGGGGACGCCATGGCAAGGCGGTGGAAGCGCTCCACGCCTCGTTCTTCCGCCAGTTGAACCTCGCCGCGTGGCTGGGCCCTTTGGGGGTAATCCGCTTTCTGAACTATCGCGAGCACTTGGCGAAGGGCCTGCCGGACGGCGTTCGGGAGGTGCTCAATGCGCTCGGCTGCTGGCGCTCGCACCTGGACTCCACCGCCGCCGAGGCGCTGAACTTCGACACCATCTGCCGGCAGGTGCGGGAGACAGGCCCATTCGGCGATCTGCCGGTCGCGGTCATCACCGCAGAAACGCGCGGGGAGGGCTTCACCGACTACTGGCACTGCCTGCAGAAAGAGCTGGCTTCGCTCTCCACCAACAGTTCGTGGACGGTGGTGCCGGGCTCCGATCACGTCTCACTCATCACGAACCGGGAGCACGCCGAGGCTACAATCCAGGCGGTCCGTGCGATCCTGCACGGTTCGGCCTAGCGCCGTTTCTTGAAAAAATCCTGCAGCAACGCAAGGCAATCCGCCGCCAGAACTCCCTCGGTGACCTCCACCTGGTGATTCAGCAAGTCGGAGTCCGCCAGCCGGAACTTGCTGCGTACCCCCCCGAAGCGCAGGTCTCGCGCGCCGAACACCAGGCGGCGGATGCGTGCGGCCACCAGTGCACCCGCGCACATCACACACGGCTCTAACGTGACGTAGAGTGTGCAGTCCTCCAGCCTGTAGTTGCCGCACGATGTGGCGGCATGCCGGAGCACGAGTATCTCGGCGTGGGCGGTGGGGTCTTGGGCCGCCACCGGCGTGTTGTGGGCTGCGGCGATGACATCGTCCTCACGCACCAGCACGGCGCCGACCGGAACTTCCCCCGCGGCCTCCGCCTGCACCGCTTGCGCCAGCGCCGCTCGCATCCACCGTTCGTCCACCGCCCGCTGCTCGGCGCTCACCGGTAAGGCCCGTTCGTCCACCGATTCCGTCGAACCATCGCGTTTCGGAGACCGTACATCCGGTAGAATTTGGAGAGTCGCGAATCCCTCCCGGACAATCGTAAAGGCATCATGCGGTACTTATCTCTGATCGCCAAGAACGCCCTGCGCAACAAGCGCCGAAGCATTCTCACCATTTGTAGCATTGCGGCCAGTCTCTGTCTGCTCGGCGTACTGTTTGCCATCTACAACGCGTTCTATCTTTCCGGCGACGACTCCGACGCCAAGTCCCTACGGCTGGTGACACGCAACAAAGTCTCGCTGACCGTCCCCATGCCCTACTATTACGGCGCCCAGATCGGCGGCATACCGGGCGTCAAAGCGGTGGCGGTTTCGCAATGGTTCGGCGGCACCTACAAGGACGAGCGCGACCAGAATAACTTCTTCGCCCGCTTCGCGGTTGAGCCCGAGGCATGGTTTCAGGTCCGCCCGGACTTCGTGCTCCCCGAGGAACAGAAGAAAGCCTTCATCGCCGAGCGTACGGCCTGCATGCTGGGCAAGAGACTCGCTGACCGGCTTGCCGTCAAGGTGGGCGACCGGCTCACCCTGAAGGGTGACATCTTCCCCGGTGACTACGAATTTACGGTGCGCGCAATTTATACCGGCGTGGAAGACGACGAGACGATGTTTTTCCAGTTGAAGTACCTGTTTGAGAGCCTGCCCGCCGGGCGGAGGGACTTTGCCGGAACCTTCACTATCCTCGTCGACAGCCTGGAGAACGTGGAGAAGGTGCAGCGCGCGGTGGATGCGCGGTATGAGAACGCCAGCGTTCAGACGCGAACGGAAACGGAGAGCCAGTTTGCCATGAGCTTTCTCAGCTTCCTTGGCAACGTGAAGCTCTTCCTGCTCAGCATCTGCGGCGCGGTCACGTTCACCATCCTCCTGGTGAGCGCCAATACCATGGCAATGTCGGTGCGCGAGCGGGTCCGCGAAGTCGGAGTGCTGAAGACGCTCGGCTTCAGTTCCGGCGCCGTGCTCTGGATCATCATGGCGGAGGCGGCGTTCATTTCGCTGCTCGGCGGAGTGTTGGGGTGTCTGCTGGCATCGGTGCTGTGCATCGGCGTCCGCAGCGCGAGCTTCTTCCAGCAACTGCGAAACCTGTCTCTTGAGCCGCACGTTGCCCTTGTCTGCCTGGGGGTGGCAGCGGTGATTGGTCTGGTCAGCTCCTATATTCCGGCGCGCGCGGCGGCACGCACCGGCATCCTCGACGCCCTGCGGTACACCGGTTAGGAGGAGCCCCACGATGAAAATCCCGATCACCTACAACATGCGCAACCTGGTGGAGCGCCGGGGCACCACCATCATGACGGCCCTCGGCATCGGCCTGACGGTCTCCGTACTGCTGGCCGTCCTTGCCCTGGTGAACGGACTGCAGACGGCGTTCAAGTCCAGCGGCAACCCGCTTCATGTGCTCGTCATGCGGAAAGGCTCCACGTCCGAACTGGTCAGCAACTTTACGCGTCAGCAGTACAACGATCTGAAGTTCAAGCCCGGCATCGCGCGGCGCGGTGAAGAGCCGATGGTATCGCTGGAAATGGTGATGGTCATTAACCTGCCGCGCATTGACGCGCCGGAAGGCGCCAACGTCACGCTGCGCGGGCTTTCGCCGATCGGTTTTGCCATGCGCGAAGAGCTCAAGCTCCGGACCGGGCGCCTCTTCCAGGAAGGACGGCGGGAAGTGGTGGTGGGCAAGGCCATCGCCGAGCGCTTCCCCGACGCGCGCCTCGGAGGCATGCTCAAATTCGGCCGCGGCACATGGGAAGTGGTTGGGATCCTGGACGGCGGCCAGTCGGCCTTCAATAGCGAGATCTTCGCCGACCTCAACCAGGTCAGCTCCGACTATAACCGCAGCGAAGTCCTCTCGAGCGCGCTCGTTCGCGCCACCGATTCCGTCGCCGTCCAGGCTCTCATCAACGACCTGAGCGCCGACACGCGCCTCAACGTCAAGGCCATCCTCGAGAAGGAGTACTTCGAGTCTCAAACGGACTCCGCCGCCCCCATCCAGTTCCTCGGGATCTTCGTCTCCATCATCATGGCGGTGGGCAGTTGTTTCGCCGCGATGAACACCATGTACGCCGCCGTCGCGCGGCGCTCCAAGGAAATCGGAACCCTTCGCGTGCTGGGCTTTTCGCGCGGAAGCATTCTGGCGAGCTTCTTTCTGGAGGCGCTGGCTCTCAGCGCGCTCGGCGGCATACTCGGCGTCGTGCTGGTGCTGCCGCTGAACAACATCACCACCGGAATCGGCAGCTTCGTCACATTCAGCGAGATCGCGTTCAACTTTGAGGTCAGCCCGCCGATTATGGCCGCGGGCGTCGGCTTCGCTCTCATCGTGGGTGCGCTGGGCGGGCTCTTCCCCGCTGGGAATGCCGCTCGCAAAGAGATCCTCGTTGCTTTGAAAGAATCGGAATAAAGAGATCATGCAACCGCAACCCGAATTGAAGAGCCTCCGCATAGACCGTGACCAGCGGCGCCGCTCCGATGAGCCGTCGCCCTGGGCCGTGCGGTGGATCGTGGGAGGCGTCATCATCCTCGTTCTCCTCGGCGCCGGCAACCTGGTGTACAGCCGCATGAACGCCGCCACCGAGGTCGATGTCCTTCGCGTGTCCCGGGCCTCCAGCGGCGCCGCGGCGGCGGGCCCGATCGTTCTCAATGCCACCGGATACATCGTCGCCGCACACAAGATTCAGGTTGCTTCGAAAGTCCTCGGCAAGGTCGCGTGGATCGGAGTCGACAAAGGCGATCCGGTGAAGGAAGGGCAGGTGATCGTGCGGCTGGAGGACGACGAGTACCGCGCGCAGCTGCAGCAGGCACGAGGCCAGTTGATCAACCTCGAAGCACGCCTTCAGGAACTGCTGAACGGCTCCCGGCCCGAAGAGATCGAGGTGGCGCGCGCCAACGTCAACCAGGGCAAGGCCGAACTCGAGAACGCGCGTGTGAATCTCGAGCGCATCAGGAAGCTGGTAGCCGAGGGTGTGTTCGCGAAACAGCAGTTGGATGACGCGCAAGCGCGCTTCGATTCCCAGGCGGCGCGCGTCGCGGCGCTCGAACGGACCTTCGACCTGGTGAAGATCGGTCCGCGCCAGGAGCAGATTGCGGCCGTGCGCGGCCAGATCGAGCAGGCCAGGGGCGCTGTGTCCTTCTACGAAACGCAGCTCAAGAACACCGAGATTAAAGCCCCGGTGAGCGGCACCATCCTGGAGCGCGGTGTCGAGAAGGGCGAGTTCGTCACCACCAGCTTCGTGGGAGAACGCGGCGCCAAGGGCTACGTCGTCACCCTTGCCGACCTCAAGGACCTGGAAGCCGAACTCGACATCAGCCAGAACGACTTCGCCAAGCTGAAGTGGAAACAGAAGGCCCTGATCACCACCGATGCCTACCCCGACAAGAAGTACGACGGGATCATCGACGAAATCTCGCCCGAAGCGAACCGCCAGAAGGCCACCGTGCAGGTGAAAGTGAAGGTGCTCAACCCGGACGAGTATCTTCGCCCCGAGATGAACGCCAGCGTAGCTTTCATATCCGATGAACCGGCGCCCACCGGCTCTTCGCCTGAAAAGACGCCCGTCTACATTCCGTCGACGGCGGTGCGTGGTGACGCCGTGTTCGTGGTGCTGAACGGCAAAGCAGTAAAGCGAACGGTGCGCACCAGCGGCAGCACGGCGCAGGGCATCCGCGTGGAGGAGGGCCTCATCGGCGGTGAGGACCTGATCGTGAACCCGCCGTCCGCCCTCAAGGACGGCGACAAGGTCAAGCAGAAACAGGGGTAACGATGAGCGAGACGGTCATTTCGACAAGCCAACTCACGAAGGAATTCATCCGCGACGAGTTTCATGTCGTGGCCCTGAAGGACGTCAACATTGAGATCCATCGCGGCGAGTTTGTGGCGCTGATGGGGCCTTCGGGCTCCGGTAAGTCCACCCTGCTGCACCTGATTGCCGCGATGGACCGGGCTTCGGGGGGAGAAATCCGCGTCTTAGGCGAGGATCTGCGCAAGATCAGCGACCGCGCCCTCGCCGCCTGGCGGAACGTTCACATCGGCTTCATCTTCCAGTCCTTCAACCTGATTCCCGTGCTCACGGCGCTCGAAAACGTAGAACTGCCGCTGAAGCTCACCAATCTCAAGAAGAAGGAACGGATCGAGCACGCTGAGACGGCGCTCAAACTCGTCGGCCTCGGCGAGCGCATGAAGCATATGCCCCGCCAGTTATCCGGTGGGCAGGAACAACGCGTGGCTATCGCCCGCGCCATCGTCACCGACCCCGACCTCATCCTCGCCGACGAGCCTACCGGGAACCTCGACGCCAACTCGGCGCAGGAAGTCCTCACGCTCCTCTCGCGGCTGAACAAGGAGTTCGGCAAGACGATCATCATGGTGACGCACGACCCGCACGCGGCCCGGTACGCCTCCAAGATCCGCTACCTCGAAAAGGGCGAACTGCTGCCGGAAGGCCAGGTGCCGGCCGACTGGGCTCTTCCCGCAAAGGCTTAGTGCCGGAAGTGCCGGATCCCCGTGAACACCATCGCCAACCCTAAGCGGTTGGCGGCGGCGATCACGTCGTCGTCGCGCACCGACCCGCCGGGCTGAATGGCGGCGGTGATGCCATGCCGCGCAGCCTCTTCCAGGCCGTCGGGAAAGGGGAAGAACGCATCCGATGCCAGCACGGAGCCGGCGAGCGGCAACACCGCCTTCATCGCCCCGACTTTCACCGAATCGACCCTGCTCATCTGGCCCGCGCCGGCGCTGATGGACTGGCCTTCCCGGGCGTAGACGATGGCGTTCGATTTGACGTGCTTGGCCACTTTCCAGCCGAACTCCAGCGCGCGCCATTCGGCCTCCGAGGGCTGCCGCTCCGTCACCACACGCGCGTTCGCCCGGTCGAGCGTCTTCGCATCGGCCGTTTGTACCAGGAATCCACCTGTGATGCTCTTCACTACCAGGCGGTCCAGTCCCCCGCTCACCTTCACCAGCCGCAGGTTTTTCTTGGCCGCCAGTACGGTCAGCGCGCTGTCCGTGTAGTCCGGCGCGGCAATGGCCTCGATGAAGGTCTTCGCCACCTCGGCCGCCGTCTCCCCATCCAGAGCACGATTGAACGCCAGCACACCGCCGAATGCAGAGACCGGGTCTGCCTCGAACGCGCGACGATAGCTCTCGACCAGGGAGGTTTGTTCGGCGCAGCCGCAGGGGTTCGTGTGCTTGATGATGACGGAGGCCGGCCGGTCGAACTCGCAGACCAGCTGCCACGCTGCGTCCAGATCCACCAGGTTGTTGTAGGAGAGCTCCTTGCCCTGCAACTGTTCCGCGCCGGCAACCCCCGCCCGCCGTTCCGCATACAGCGCGGCGTCCTGGTGTGGATTCTCCCCGTAGCGCAGCGACATGACGCGCGGCGCCCGGATATCGAGCAGCGGCGGCAGCACCGGCTTCTGGTCATGCACTCCGCCGTCGTCGATCGCGATGCGCGCCAGCCGGGCGCTGATCGCCCGGTCGTACGAAGCCGTGAGCGTGAACGCCGCCACGGCCAGCCGCCAGTGCGTCGCCCGCGACAGCCCGCCGCAGGCCCGCAGCTCCTCCATCACTCCCGCGTAGTCCGCCGCGCTGGTCACAACTGCCACATCCTGCCAGTTCTTGGCCGCGGCGCGGATCATCGTGGGCCCGCCGATATCGATGTTCTCGATCAGCTCTTCGAACTCCACCCCCTCCCTCTCCGCGTACTTCTCGAACGCGTAGAGGTTCACCACCACCATGTCGATTTCCGGGATGTCATGCTCCGCAAGGGCCCGCATGTGCTCGGGCTTGCCGCGCATGGCCAGCACCCCGCCCGCCACCCGCGGATGAATGGTCTTCACGCGCCCGTCCAGCATCTCGGGAAACCCCGTGACCTCGGCGACATCCTTCACCGCCAGCCCGGCCTCCCGGAGCTGCTTCGCGGTGCCTCCCGTGGAGATCAACTCCGCGCCCAGTTCACTCAGGCCGCGCGCGAACTCCACCAGGCCCGTCTTGTCCGTGACGCTCAGCAGAACCCTTCGAATCTTCGCCATGAAGCTGATATTGTGTCATGCCGCATGCCACAATCGAACCGTGGCTTATAAGGTAACCCTCATTCCTGGTGACGGCATCGGCCCCGAGGTCGCCGATGCCACGGTTCGCGTTCTGGAGGAGACCGGCGTCCCGATCGAGTGGGAACGCGTCGAGCTCACGTCCGACATCATTCTTGCGTCAGGCAAGACGCTTCCGCCTAACGTACTGGAATCGCTCGAACGGACGCGCGTGGGTTTGAAGGGCCCTGTCACGACGCCCGTTGCCGGCGGGTTCCAAAGCGTGAACGTGGCGTTGCGCAAGCGGCTGGACCTCTTCGCAAACGTCCGCCCGGTGCGCACGCTCCCGGGCCTCAAGACTCGCTTTCAGGATGTGAAGATCGACATGGTGATCTTTCGGGAGAACACGGAAGATCTCTACTCGGGCTTGGAGCACGAGGTCGTCAAGGACGTTGTCGAAAGCCTCAAGATCATCACTCGCACAGCGTCGATGCGCATTGCCCGCTACGCCTTCGAGTATGCGCGGAAGAACGGCCGCAAGAAGGTTACCGCGGTCCACAAAGCGAACATCATGAAGCTCAGCGACGGACTCTTCCTGCGCTGTTGCCGCGAGGTGGCCGAGGAGTACACGGAGGTCGAGTACAAGGAACTCATCGTCGACAACGCCTCGATGCAGCTCGTGATGAGGCCGGAGACGTTCGACGTGCTGCTCTTGCCCAACCTCTACGGCGATATCGTCTCCGACCTTGCCGCGGGACTGGTGGGCGGGCTCGGCATCGTGCCCGGGGCCAATATGGGCGAGGACCACGCGGTCTTCGAGGCGGTGCACGGGAGTGCGCCGGACATCGCGGGCAAAGGGTGGGCGAACCCCACGGCGTTGATGGCGAGCGCCGCTATGATGCTCATCTACCTGGGAGAAGGCGCGGCGGCGGCGCGCCTCCATAAGGCGATAGAGCAGGTCTATGCGTCCGGGCGCTACCTGACTCGCGACGTGGGCGGCGACTGCTCCACCCGCCACTTCACCGACGGCGTCATCGCCGAACTGAAGCAACTCGCCTGACGGCCTCCGCGAAGGCCTCAAACAAAGGCAGGTCTCCGGCGTCCACGCGGTCCTCCGGATGCCACTGCACGCCCATCAGGAACTCCTCGCCTTGCCACTCGGCCGCCTCGATCACCCCGTCCTCGGCGTGGGCCGTGACGCGCAGCCCGGGAGCGAGCGCCGTGGGATCGAGAGCCTGGTGATGGCGGGAGTTCACCTTCCACTGGCTCTGCCCGAGAATCCGCGCCAGCCGTGAATCGGGCGCGATGAACACGGCATGGGCATCCATCGCATCTCCGCACCGGTGGTTCGGAATGTCCGGCAGCAGTTGCCCGCCCAACACGCGATTCATCAATTGCAGCCCGCGGCAGATGCCGAGCACCGGCACACCGGCGCCGATCGCCTCTCGAAGACACGCCGTCTCCAGACGGTCGCGGGCGCCGTCCTCGCCGTAATCGTGACCGCCCGACAGCACGAGGCCGCTCAGCCCATCCACCCGCCGCGGTTCGTCCGGAGTGATGTCCACCGGCTGCAACCCCACCCGCCGGAGGGCTTCCCGATAGGGCGGAGCCTTCTTCGCGATGGCAAAAGTGAGTCCGACGAGCGCCATGCTATGATGATAGAGTTATGTCCATCCCGAACGTAAAGCGATTCCGCATTGCGGGTCCCGATGGCCAGTCTGCCACCATTATGGCGGTGCTGCCGAAGGACGCGAACGTGGACGCCTACCTCTCGGATGCGGCTAAGCGGTTCGACTGGAAGGGGCACGCTGAGGCCCAGCAAAAGCAGTTCAAGATCCGCGTCGGCCAGCAGAAGCAGAAGAAGGCGAAGTAACTCCACCACTGGATTTCGAAAAGGGCGCCGGCGAGTCATCCCGGCGCCCTTTTCGTGTCGTCAGAGCCTGGCCCGGATCGTCTTGGCGGCGCGGATCGCCGCCTGCGCTACCTCCGGATCCGTGTCCCGTGTCATCTCATCCACATGACGCAGCGAATCCTGTCCGCCGCTGCGCGCCAACACGTCCAGCAGGCCGGTCTTTTCATCGCGGGTTCCCTTCGTCAAGGCCGTGTGCAAAGACGTTCGCACGTCGGGCTTCCGCGCCAGTTCCACCAGGTAAGGCTGGGCCACGCCTCGCCAGGCACGTGAGTTCAGGCTGTTGATGAGATACTGCAGCGCGCTGAACTCGGAGATCTCGGCCTTCCCCGTGCCCACCACGGCGAACGCCCGCGCCAGCCGCGGTGACGCGCTGCGCTCCTCGCCAAACGCTTTCTCCATCTCCGCCGCGTCCTGCGCTGCGCCCAGCCGTGCGATCCCCTCCGCCGCGGCGGCGCGAATCGCCGCGTCCTTGTCGTTGAAGTACTGCCGGTAGAGTGCGCGGTTCTCTTCGTCCGGGATCATGGCGATGGCGCCCAGCGCCGCGCGTTGCACCTTCTTCGACCGCGCCCGCTGGAACGCCTCGCGGAGCGCCGGCAGCGCCTCCCTGTTTTGCAGCAGGCCCGTGGTCTCGATGGCCGCAATCTGCACCTTCTCATTGAGGTCCCGCAGCAGAAAGGCGATCTTCGGCGCCACGGAGGGGTCGCGGATCTTCTGCAGCGCCATCAGGGACTCGTACAGCACCTGGTCGTCCTTGGTGCGCAGCGCTGCGAGCAGGTCGGGAATGGCTGCCTGCCCCCGCAGCACACCCACCGCGCGTGCCGCGTTCGCTCGCGCCTCCATCGTGGAACCGCCGCGGGTCAGCTTGCCGAGCGTCTCGATCACGTCGGGCCGCACCGTGATGTACGGAGGAATCGGCTCGATTTCACTCGACGCGCCGAATGTCGCCGTGATCCTCGATCCCGCACGCTTCAACCTTGCGGTGAGACCGGTCTTCACGTACCCCGGCAGGTAGAAGTTCACAAGTCCGTCGGTGGCGCGAATCTGGATCTCCGGATCGTTATCGCGCGTCGCCGCCATCAGCGGCTCCAGGCTGTACTGCGTCCCGATCTCCACCAGCGCCTTGATCGCTTCCAGCCGCACGTCCAGCTCGCTGTCGCTCAGGTACGGCTGCAGTTTCGGGATGGATTCCGAACCCTGCCTCCCCAGCTCTCGCGCCGCTTTCGCGCGGTCCTTGGCCGTCTCCTGGGCAGCGGCGTCCAGGCACACGCAGACGCACAGCGCGGCTACCAGTCGCTTGGATGACATGCCTCTATTGTACGAGCTAGCGGACGAACTCCACTTCCACGCGGTGCGGAATGAGCCCTACTTCGTGCCCCAGATCGAGTAACTTTTGCGCGGCCTTCGGCACCAGCTCCCCGGCGTCCACCGTGTAGTGGTTCACGTACATTCCCACGAACTTCTCGGCAAGCGGCGCTTCCATATCGCGCGCGAACTGCATGGCGTAGTTCAGGGCCTCTTCGGTGTGGCCCAAAGCGTACTCGATACTCTCGCGCATCAGGCGGCAGCACTCACTGCGCACTTCGCCGGGCAGCGCACGCAGGAGTGCATTCGCGCCGAGCGGAAGCGGCAGGTCGAATGTCTTCTTCCACCACCGGCCCAACTCCACCACCTGGTGAAATCCACCGCGGGCATACGTCAATTGCGCTTCGTGAATCACCAGGCCGGCATCCACCGTCCGCTCCAGCACGGCGTCGAGAATCTTATCGAACGGCACCACCACCGGCTCGAAATCCGGCTGCATGATCTTCATCACCAGGTACGCGGTGGTCAGTTCTCCGGGTACCGCGATCTTGCGGCCCTTCAAATCGTCTGGTGCATAGGGGTGTAGGGCGACAACCATGGGGCCATAGCCGTCCCCAACGCTGGAGCCGGACGCCATCAGGACGTATTTGTCCGCGACGTAAGGATAAGCGTGATAGGAAATCGCCGAAAGCTCGTAGACCCCCTCGCGAGCTTTCCGGTTCAGGGATTCAATATCCTCCAAAACATGCCGGAAATTCACCAGCCGGGACCGGATCTTCCGAGTGGCCAGCGCATAAAACATGTAAGCGTCGTCGGAATCGGGGCTGTGCGCGCAGACGATCTCCGCTTCGGCGGAAGGTGTCATAGAAGACCACTACTATAGCAGACGTCCGGTGATCACCCGGGTCGCCCCTTCGGCGTTCCCCCTATGCGCCGTGAGCGTGATCATCGCAGAGAAACGCTAGCTCGCCGCGAAGCACGGTGAGCGACTGTTCCAGAGTCGCCAGCAAGGAACCCGCCCCCTCCGTTGAGCCCGACCTGCCCAGCCGCTCCAGTGCGAATGCGCTTTCGACGACCTGCTTCGCCCCGAAATTCGCCACCGAGCCCTTCAAGCTGTGGGCCGAGTGCTCCAACTCGCGCGCGTCCCCGGTCGCTAACGCGCGGCGCACGCGTTCCAGCAATTGCGGGTACTCATCAAGAAACAGCCGCGCCACCTCGCGAAAAAGCTCCTCGTCCCCACCGACGCGCTCGAGGGCCAACTGCTTGTCCACCGCTCTTGTGGGAACCGCGTCGGCTGTACGCCCCTCGCCGCGCCGCCGCACCACCTCTTGAATCACTCGCAGCAGTTCCTCCGCCTCAATCGGCTTCGTGACGTATCCGTCCATTCCTGCTCGCATACAAGTTTCTCGATTCTCGTAGAACGAACTCGCAGTCATGGCAACAATCGGCGTCTGCCGTCCCCGCTGCCGTTCCCGCGCGCGGATCTCGGCCGTCGCCTCAATGCCGTCCATCACGGGCATCTGCACATCCATGAGAATCAGGTCGAAACGCTCGCTCTCGATCTGTTCGAGCGCCTCCACCCCGTTCCGCGCCACCCGCACGCTGTGCCCTTCGCTCTCCAACAGGTGACGCGACAAGACCTGATTCACCGGGCTGTCTTCCACCAACAACACCCGCAACCCGCATGCCGCCTCCTTCGCTCCCGCAGCGTCCGCAGGACGCCTGGCCGGAGCGAATCGAAGTACGGTTGCGAACGTGCTTTCTTCGCCCTCGCTGCTCGCTACAAAAAGCCTCCCACCCATCTTCTCGGCAAGGGACGCGGCAATCGATAGCCCAAGTCCGGTTCCCCCGTACTTTCGTGTTGCGCTGCCGTCAGCCTGGGTGAACGGCTCGAAAATGACGCCTAATTTGTTGCTCGCGATGCCGATGCCCGTATCCACGACCAGCAGGCGCACGGTTGTCTCGCTGCTGCCCGAGCGAGCCGCCTCCACCGTCAACCTGACGCTCCCCCGCTCAGTGAACTTCACCGCGTTGTCCACCAGGTTGAGCAGCAACTGACGCAGGCGTGCCGGGTCGCCGTGGACCCACCGCGGGATGTTCTCATCGATCGTGACCCGGAACGAAAGGCCCTTCGCCGCCGCCCGGAGGGAATGCGCCTTGACGGAGGAGTGCACGCACACGCCCAAATCGAAATCCACCGGGTCCAAGTCGAGCCGGCCCGCCTCCATCTTCGAGAAATCCAGGATGTCGTTCAGCAGCGTCAGCAGCGATTCGGCAGACTGCCTGGCCGTCGCGATGAAGTCCCTTTGTTCCGGCCCCAACTGAGTCTGCAAAGCCAGGTCGGTCATCCCCAGTATGCTGTTCATCGGCGTGCGGATCTCGTGGCTGATGTTCGCCAGGAACTCGGTCTTCGCGCTGCTGGCCAATTCAGCCTGCGCGGCGACTTCCGCGGCCCAGGCGTTCGCCGTCTCGAGCACCGCCCGCGCCTTCTCCTGTTCGATTTCGCGGCGCTTCCGCTGCCCGATGTCACGGTATGTGCGAACGATCGCCCTGAATCCTCTCACCGTGGAAGGCTCCCTTGCCGCTTCCACCCATACCTCGCGGCCTTCCATCCGAAGCAGGCACTCGCCTTCGTCGGCGCTGCCGGCCAGAACTTCCGGCGGCCAGGCTCGCCCCGTCCACTGCTCCCGCTCGCCGCCGAACAGCGCGCAGAAGCGCGCATTGACGGTCAGCACCAGCCCGCTCTCCGATGTGACGCAGAGAGCGTCCGGAACCAGTTCCCAGGCGGAAGCGAAGTCGGCGGGCCACTGCGACCCCTCCAGAGGCATGCGGGAACGATTATAGCGCCCCGTTTGCTAAAATCAGGGTTTGCCCGCAGTTCGGCCCATTCGACTCTAGAGGTCTTTGCTCAGTGATTTCAGCAACACAGTTACGCCCCGGAATGGTCATCAAGTTCAATAACGAGCTGTTCAGCGTCTTCAAGATGGAGCACCGCACGCCCGGCAACCTGCGTGGGTTCGTGCAGGCGAAGATGCGCAACTTGCGTTCGGGGGCCATGATCGAGCACCGCTTCTCTTCAGAAGACCGCGTCGAGAAGGCGAACCTGGAAGAGCACGAGATGGAGTACCTGTACGACGACGGCGAGTACTTCTACTTCATGAACGTCGAGTCCTATGAGCAGATGCACTTCACGCGGGAGACACTGGGCGACGCCATCAGCTTTCTGATTCCCCAACTGAAGGTGACCGTCGAGTTCTACGAGGGGAAGCCGATCAGCGTGGAACTGCCGCCCACCGTCGATATGACCGTGGTGGAGACCGAGCCGGGGCTAAAGGGCGCCACCGTGTCCAACGTCGGCAAGCCCGCGAAGATGGAGACCGGCCTCGTGGTGCAGGTCCCCGCCTTCATCAACGTCGGCGAAAAAATCCGCGTCAGCACCTCCGAAGGCACCTACCAGGAACGCGCCTAGCCGCGGCCGTGTTACTCTCGCTGGAGGCGCGCCGGGCGCTTCCAGTCCGCGGGAAAGGGCCGAGCCCACCGATTCACCGGTTCACTTCGAACATCGATCTTCTTTCTGCCTGACGTGCGGACGCGGGCGCTTCGAAAGGAGATCTCATGTCCGACCACGCTCTTGCGCGGCCCTCTCTGGAACAACTGAAGAAACAGGCCAAGGAACTCCTGCGCAGCTATCGCGCGGGGGAGGAATCGGCGATCGCGCGCTTCGCCGCCGTTCGGCCGCCGGCCCGTATTGTCTCGCTCGCCGACGCGCAATTCGTCCTGGCACGGGAAAACGGCTTCCCCACCTGGACGCGGCTCAAGCACCATCTGCAGTCCCCGTTCGCGCTGTATTCGTCTCTCGCCGACGACATTCTGCGAATTGCCAACGAGGGCGACCCCTCGGCCCTGGCCCGCGTCCAGCAGCTGTTTCACCTCACCATCACCGCCGATCAACTTCGCGGTCAGGTGCTGCGCCGTCTGGAAGCGTTCCGTGGCGCGCCCCCGGCCAACCCCCTTACGCTCGACGATACGCGCCTCTTCGTCGCACGCCTCTACGACTTCGCCGACTGGCGCGAATTCGAAGAGGGCATCGCCCAGGGCACTCCCTTGCACAAGATTGACCGACGCCAGAACACCCTTGAACCTCGCCCGCCCCTCAGCGCCCGGGATTGGGACGAACTCTTCGACTTCATGCGGGCCAACCGCATCACGGGCCTCCGCGCGGCCGGGCAGATGACGGACGCGGTCCTCGAACGGCTTCCCGCACTCGACTTTCTGACCTCGCTATCGCTCGAAGGCTCCCGGCGCGTCACCGACGATGGCCTGCGCCACCTCTCGCGCCTGCCGGAACTCGAGCATCTCAACCTGAGTGGCTGCAGCATCACCGACCGCGGCCTCGCCGGCCTTCGCCTTCCACGTCTGCGCCGCTTCGAGCTCTACCACCAGGCCGGCATCACCGGCGAGGGCCTGGAGTTCCTTCGCTTCTCGGATTCGATCGAACGCGTCGAACTCCTCGGCTCCACCACCGGCGACGCCGCCATTCTCGCCCTCGCCGGCAAGCCCAATCTTCGCCACCTTCGCTCCGGCAACCAGGTGACCGACGCGGGGCTGGCCCTTCTTCACGAGATTCCGGCATTCAAAACGTGGCGGGGACTAGAACCCAAATTCGCGTTGATGGAGTTCGACGCCGAGCCCACCTACCTGCTCCTGCGCGGCCAGATCACGGACCGCGGCCTCTCCCATCTCCGCGGCCTCGACGGCCTGTTCGCTCTCAACGTAGACGACAGCCGTTTGTCCTTTTCGCCAACCGCGATTGCCGGCCTCGCCGCCCTTCCCCACCTCGGCTGGCTCGGCATCGACGCGACGGACGAAACGATGCCTGCCATCGCCACCCTCCCCGCCCTGCGCATGCTCATGTGCCAGGACACCCGCGCGGGCGACGACGGCTTCGTCGCCCTGAGCCGCTCCCGCACCCTCGAGGCCATCTGGGGCCGCCGCTGCCACAATCTGACCGGCCGCGGCTTCCGCGCCCTCGCTACCCTGCCCGCGCTGCGCGGCCTCTCGGTGAGTTGTAAGAACGTGGACGACGGCGCGCTTGAACTCCTCCCCGCCTTCCCCGCGCTCACCGCCTTCATGCCCATGGACGTCCCCGATCATGGCTTCCGGCACGTCGGCCGCTGCGCACGCCTCGAAGCCCTTTGGTGCATGTACTGCCGCGACACCGGCGACGCCGCCACCGAACACATAGCCGCCCTGCGCCTCAAAACCTATTACGCTGGTGGTACCCAGATAACGGATCGCAGCCTCGAAATCCTCGCCGGCATGCCCACGCTCGAGCAACTCACGTTCTGGTCCTGCGCAGGCGTGACGAACGCGGGCGTTCAGCGCCTCGCCGCGCTGCCGCGGCTGCGGGAGCTGACCCTCGAATCAATGCCTAACGTCACGCGAAAGGTGGCGTCGGCGTTTCCGGCTCACGTTCAACTGACGTCGGGCACGTGAGCCGGCGCCGGAGCCGCTACTTCAATTCCACGCTGGTCACCCGCGGCGGCGCACCGTCATTCAACTGCACGGCCACGGTGTAGCACCCAGGGCCGGTCGGTGCGCCGGTAGAGGTGTCCCAGTTAAAGGTGTACGTGTTGCCTGAGATGCGGAACGTGCTGCCGCCGGTGGCGCCGGCGGTGGGCTGGTATAGCAGGAATGGCGTGCCCGTGATGGCCAACGAGCATGGTGCAGCGCCGGCCCGCGGGCCATTGAAGTACGTCGTGATGTTGGTCACTAGCGCCAAGTCTCGGAAGAAGCCGCCCGTCGGGTTCGGCAAGTCCCACTTCAACGGCACCGCACGCCCTAACGTCTGGGTGCCGGAGAACGTCCCGGCAGGCTGCAGAGGCGTCTGGAATCCGTTGAACTGGTATCCGACTGAGTACTGCCGGCTCACGCTGAGAACGTTGCCCGCAAGGTCCGTGGCGGTTACCGAGAATGACCTCGCTCCCGGCGTGTTCAGCGTCACCGTCGCTCCGGCCGCGGCCGAACCGACGCATGACGCCAGCCCGGAAAGTGCATCGCCGCAGTTATATCCCGCAACGAAACTGCCGCCTAGCGGGTAGACTACCCCTTGCTGCGGCGTGGTAATCACGGCAGTCGGCGGCGTCTTGTCGATGCTGATGCTGCCGACGGTCGTACTCGCCGTGTTGCCCGCCCTATCGGTGCAAGTGCCGGCGCGGGTCTGGTTGGCTCCTTCGGCCGTCACCACCTGCGCTCCGGTTGACTCCGCGACGCCGGAAAGCGCGTCAGTGCAGGCGAAGGTCACCGTCACGTCAGTGTTGTTCCAGCCCGCTGCGTTCGCCGCCGGAGTCCGTGTGGCTACCAGGGCCGGTGCCGTCAGATCGATGCTCGCGGTCACGGTCACACTCGCCGTCCGTCCGGCGGCATCGGTACACGTCGCCGTGTGCGTCTGATTCGCACCCTGCCCAGTGAAGGTGTACGGAGCGGGAGGCGCACCAGCGCCCGCACCCCCATCGCTGCAAGTGAAGGTGAACGTCACTGGCGTGTTGTTCCAACCGGCGCCGTTGGCCGCCGGAGTGCGCGTGAATTGAAGCGCCGGCGAGTCGAGATCGATCTTCACCACCACGCTCGCGCTGGTTTCCAGGCCCGCCTGATTGCGGGCGGTGCACGAAACAGTCTCGCCCGCCGTGGCCGCGGTCAAGGAAGCCGTGGCGCACGCCGAACTGATTCCCGACTCGGGATCAGTCACACTCCAGGTAACGGTCACGGCGCTGGTGTACCAGCCGTTGGCGCCCTGGGTGCCCGTCACCGTGGGCGTCACCACCGGCGGCGTCGTATCGACCTTCAGCCCGACAGGCGCAACCGTCACCAGGCCGGCGCCGTTGGTCACGGTGCAGGTAATGTTCTCGCTTGCCGTTACCAGTTTCGGCGAACAGCCCGCGGAGAGGTTCGCGATCTGCGAGTCCGGATCGCTGATGTTCCACGACAGGTTCACCGCGGACGTGTACCAACCGTTCGCGCCGAGCGTACCCGTGATCACCGGAGTTACCACGGGCGCGGTCGCATCGACCACAATGGCCAGCGTCACCTGAATCAACTGCGGGGCACAGGAGGCTGTGGCGCAACTGGAGTCGGTCACCTTCACGACGAAGGTGAAGGTGCCGCCGACGGTCGGTGTACCGGCAATCAGGCCGGAGGTCGGACCCAGCACAAGGCCGGGAGGTAACTGTCCGCTGAAGAGTTCGAAGGTGAGGGGTTCAATTCCTCCCTGAACAGCAACGCGGGCGCTGTAGGGCTGATTCAAGCCGGCAGGCGGTAGCGAAGTTCCGGCGGGCGGGGGAATGAGCGCGTCCACCACCCTGATGCTGAGCGGCTGCGTGGCGTTGCGCACCGGCAGGTTCACCGGATCCTCCGTCACGCGCACCACGAAGTTATACGTGCCGTTTACGGTCGGCGTGCCCGTGATGTCGCCGGTGGCGGGGTCGAGCACCAGTCCCGGCGGCAGAGAGCCCTGGCCGGTGACGAGCGCGAACGCCGGCGCCGCAATCGAGCCGACGATGTTGACTTTCGCAAAGTAGGGGCGCGTGCCGAAGCCATCGGGCAGCCGGAATGTCGTGATGGCAAGCGTCAGCGGCGCTCGCGCCTCGGGCGTGTTCGGCGTTTGCGCCACGATCACCGGTCCCAGCGCACGGCTCGTATTGAACTTGCCGAACGCTCGCACCGTCAGTTGCATCTCTTCGCCGGGCGAAACGGCCACCGTCGCATTCGAAATCTCGCCGTTTGCGGCCGATGAGTCCGTGATCGTCGCCAGCGGCGAAAGCTGCGGCGTGGTCACGTTCGACAGGAGCAGCGGCTGCACGCCTGTCAAGAGTTTGCAGGCGTTGGCGCCCGCACCCGCCACCGGCGTCTTCAGACGCTTGTGCAGAATTAACTGTAGTTTCACGCAGCCCGGGGCGCACGTTCCCGTGGCCGTGCAGCCCGGGGTACAAAGCTTCACGTCGTCGCGCGCAAGGAGCTTGGTTAGGTAGGAAGCGGACGTGTTCCCCAGGTTGCGGAACGTCCAGGTCGTGTCGCTGTAGCCGGAGGCAACGTCGGCGCGCGTAATTTCCGGGTTGTAGACTTCGGGCTGATAGACTTCCGGCTGATAGACCTCTGGTTGGTACACCTCCGGCTGGGCGATGTCGGCGACATACACTTCCGGTTGATAGACCTCGGGCTGATACACCTCCGGTTGATACACTTCCGGCTGGTACACCTCCGGATACGTGATCTCCGCGTTGTACACTTCGGGCTGATACACCTCCGGCTGGTACACCTCCGGGTAATAGACTTCAGCGGTGAAGACCTCAGGGAACACGAGTCCATTGGTCACCGGATCGGGCTTCACCAGGCTCGGGTTCGTGGTGTCCGCATTGAGACTGGTCGATCCGATGAGGCCGCCCGCGATTACCGTTCCCGCCTCGTCGACCTCCGCCGCCGAAACGCGCACGGTCGGTGCCGCATTGCAGGGAGACTGCACGAAGAGGGCGCGCGCCACGGACGACCTCGGGGCCACCTTCACGATCAGCGACGGCACCGGGGCGATCGGTGAGAAGGAAGCCGAACTGACCGCCGGCGCCGGGCAGGGGGCGGGCTGCGTGGTCGACAATCGAAAGCTCTTCGCCGCGCGCGTCTGGTTCTGCAGTTGAACGGAATATGCACGCTGCAGGCTGGTGCCCAGCGGCTTATCGTTCCCCAACGCGGTCACCGAAACGCCCTGCGTGATCCGCGCCGTATAGACGTCCTGGTTGCGAGTGGCCTCGAGTCCGACACGGCACGCCGGCCGCGGCTGTGCGGGGTCGAACAGGCTGAGCCCGCCGGTGGAAGCCACGGGCGTGTAGTCGGACCAGTTGCCGGAAGCCGGTGGGCGCACGTTGCGATTGTCCGCCCACGTAGCGTGGAAAACTGCGTTCTCGATGTCGTTCGTGTTGTAGACCCACGTGCCGTTGGGACCCGGCAAATACACGGGACCCGCCACCTCGATGTAGTCGCCGATGAAGGACGCCGTGCCCTGCGAGAACATCGGCAGGTTGGGCGGGTTGAACTCGAGCTGCTCGAAGACGTTCGTCGTGACGCCCTTCTTTGTGCCGTACCGATACTGGGAGATCTTCAGCGACTGCTGGAACCCGGGGATCGCACCGGGAATCGCCTGGATGCCGCGCACATCAATGGTGCGAAGGCGGCTCAAGCCCAAGCGCCGGTCATCACTCACGTACTGGGTGGAAAAGGCGCGCGCCCGAGTGGGATCGGAACCGGGAATCGGAACGCGTACCTCCTCAAACGCTCCGCCGCCGAGCTCGCGCAACTGGCCCTTGGTCTGGTCGTCGCGCGAATCGTAGTAGATCAGCATCAGGCGCCCACCGGCGAAGGCGAGCGACGGCATGAACTGGAATCCGCCGCCGGCGTTGTTGTCGGCAACCACGCGGCGATTTGAGGGGAAGGTCAGGCCGTTGTCGGAAGCCGCCACGACGATGCGCGCATTGTGCTGGAACGGCGCAGGAGCCAATCCCCGCTGCGACCAGGCGACGTAGACGCGCCCGTCGCCGTCGGCGGCGATGGTCGGAAAGGCCTTGGCGCGAAAGGCGAGCTCGCCGCCCGTGATGCGAGGCTGATCGAACAGCACGCCTGCGGCAAACGTGACGGCTACCGCCGCGGGGCCTACGAAGGTACGCCCTTCGTCCAACGACTTCGTGACCATAATCGCGTCCGGCTCCTGGCTGTTCGCCGAGCGCCGCCATGCGACGTGGATCTCGCCCGTCTTCGGGTTCACCGTCATCGTGGTGCCCTGGTTCAGCGAGTTGCTCTCACTCAGCTTGGTGGGATTGCTGTAGGTGGCGCCGCAGTCCGTCGAGCGGCTGAACAGGATCTGCGAGTTCGCATTGTTGCCGGAGCCGGTGAATTTCGAGAAGACGACGTACACGTTGTACGCCGGAATCGTTTGCGCCGGAATGCCATTCGTCCCGCCGATGGTGCACGTCCTCGGGGAGGCGCTGAGCGCGGTGGCGATCCATGGCTTGTCGAGGAACTGGCCGGACGTGCCGCTGTCGATCACCTTCGCTCCCAGGTACGCAAACGGGTTGCCGTTCTCTTTGTTGTTCAGATCAACCCAGGAGGAGACGAACACGTTGCCGAGCGCGTTCTTGCCGCGGTCGAAGCTGATGCCGCTCATATGAAACATGCCGGCGGGACCGGGGCGGATGGTCCCGTCCGCGGCCGCCTGACGCCGCGGCAGCGGAGAGCCGGAGTTGTCCTGGCAGGCGGGAATGCTTTGCGGGCAACCGGGCAGCACCGCGCTCGACCATGTCGCGCCGCCGTCAATGGAGCGAAAGACGCCGAGCCAAACGTCGCCCAGTTCATCAGTTCCCAGCAAACCCGGGATGTCTACCAGGCGGTAGTCATTGGCAACAGCGAGGATATGGCGTGGATTGCGCGAGGAGACGGCAATCGATGTTTCGTTCTGTCGCTGCAGGAAGGGATCACCATCACCCACCCCCGTGCCCGTCACCATGTTCACGTTGGGCCCAACGTTCTGCGCGAAGGCACACACAGACAGGAGGGTGGACACCACGAAGTCGCGGAATTTCATCTGAGATGGAGCCCTTTCGATCCCCGAGAATAGATGTTGCAGATTATAGCGGGGGCAATGCGGCGCGGAAAGATATAGTACTCGTGGTACCCTGTCCCGGGCTGGCGGAAATCGAGGTCGCCGGCGGCGGATATTGTATGCTCAGAGAGGTTCGTGACCTGTCCCCAATGTCAAGCTGTCAATCCTGACGATGCACGTCAGTGCCGTTCGTGCAGTTCCCTCTTCGGCGATGAGGGAGAGACGATCATGCTTCCGACCATCAGCGATGCGGAAGCCGGGGACGGCGAAACGGATTCCGGTGACGTCGGGCAACTGGAGCCCGGCTCGCTGCTGGCGGAGCGTTATGAGATCCTCCGGCTTCTCGGCCAGGGCGGCATGGGCGCCGTATACCAGGCGCGGGACCGTGAGTTGGACCGCATCGTGGCCCTCAAGACCATGCGGCCGGAGTTGGCGCAGAAAGCGAACATCGTCCAGCGCTTCAAGCAGGAAGTCATCCTCACCAGCCAGGTAACGCACCCCAACGTTATTCGGATCTTCGATTTCGGCAGCGCCGGCCGGCTCCGCTTCCTAACCATGGAGTACGTTGAGGGCCAGGACCTCGAACAGGTTCTCAAGGCCCGCCGCCTGGACTTCGAAGAAGCGTGCAGGCTGATCCGGCAGGTCTGCCTGGGACTTGAAGCGGCGCACGCACGAGGTGTCGTGCACCGCGACCTGAAGCCGCAGAACATTCGTATCGACCCGAAAGGGCGCGTCGCGGTCATGGATTTCGGCCTGGCGTTTCACATGGAGAGCTCCGGCCTGACGCGAGCCGGCATGATTCTCGGAACCCCGGACTATATGTCGCCCGAGCAAGCCATGGGCCAGCGCGGAGACCAGCGGTCCGACGTCTACGCGATAGGCGTCATCTTGTTCCAGATGCTGACCGGCAAGGTGCCCTTCGAATCCAACACGGTGGTGGGGGCGTTGGTGGCGCGCACCCGCGAGCCCGCGCAGCCGCCGGTGGAAGTCAATCCGAACGTGCCTGCGGTGCTGAACGCCATCGTGGTCCGCTGCCTGATGACGGACCCGGCCGCGCGCTACGGGAGCGTATCGGAGATCCTTGGCGACCTCGACGGGTACCTCGGCAGCCCGCCTTCCCGCAGCCTTTCCGCGACGACCGTAGCCAGTGCCCAGCCGCTAGTGCCGAGTCTCGCGGCGTCCCGGACGCCGCCGGCCCCTGACCAAGCCGGCCGTCGAAAATGGATCGCCGCCGCCGTTGCTGGCGTCGTCCTGCTGGCGGCTGGCGGACTCGGTGCGTGGCGTTACTTCTCGAGTTCCAGGCCGGCCGGTCCCCTCAAGCCCGTCAGCATCCTGGTGACGGACTTAGTCAACCGCACGGGTGACGCGGGTTTGGACGG
The DNA here is from genome assembly GCA_033763935.1 of Bryobacteraceae bacterium. Taxonomy (GTDB): domain Bacteria; phylum Acidobacteriota; class Terriglobia; order Bryobacterales; family Bryobacteraceae; genus DALYJJ01. Next base: position 21,688 of record JANRJO010000070.1, on the reverse strand, counting down.
GGCGCTGGAGCCGAGCCTCTCGCTTGCGCTCGAAGGGGCAAGTTACGTCAACCTCTACAACCGGGGCGCGGCGAAGCGCATGGCCGCGCAGTTGCAGCCGGGGGCGGAGGTGCTGGATGAGCGCCTGGGGCGCCTGATTGCAATCAGGGAGGGCATCCAGATTGTGTTGATCGGTTCGGTATCCAAGGAAGGGTCCGGGTACAAGCTACTGGTGCAGGCCATCGACGGCTCCAACGGGGCGAACGTAACTTCAGTCGAGGAGTCCGCCGGGTCGCGCGAGAAACTGCTCTCCGCTGCATCGCACCTCGCGGTTCCGTTGCGCCGGGCGCTCGGCGAATCGGTGTCCGACTCAGACCGCTCCGACACATACACCGCCGCCAGTCTCGAAGCGGCGCAGGCATTCGCACGCGCCCAGGATCTCCGCGTCACCGGTAAGTCCGAGGAAGCCATCGAACTCTATAAGAAGGCGATCCAACTGGACGCCAACTTGGGCAGTGCTTATTATGCCCTGGCCTCCACCTATTCCAACTTGGGCCGCAAAGAGGAGGCCAAGCCCTACTGGGAAGGCGCACTGGCGCGGTTGGACCGCATGACCGAGCGCGAACGCCGGCGCACCCGCGGCGCTTACTACCTCATCATGCTGAATCATGAGAAGGCCATCGAGGAGCTGACCCAGTTAGTGAAAGATTTCCCGGCGGATACGGGAGGACTGAGTAACCTCGCCTTCGTCTACTACCTGCGGCGCGAAATGCCGAAGGCGCTCGAGGAGGCCAAGCGTTCCGTGCAAGTGTACCCGAAGGTGCTGCTCTACCGCAGCAACCTCGCCATGTACACGATGTACAACAGCGACTTCTCAGGGGCGGAGAAAGAAGCGAGACAGGTGCTGGCGGCCAGCCCGAACTACCTCAAAGCTCTCGGGACGCTCGCGCAGACGCTGTTGGGGCAGGGACTGCCGGACCAGGCGGTGGAGACCTATCGCAAGATGGCGGCGCTTCCGGTAGGAGAGTCCCTCGGGACGATGGGATTGAGCGATGTCGCGCTGTACCAGGGACGCATCGCGGAGGCCGTCACCCTGCTGAAGGAGGGCATTGCGAAGGACTCCGAGGCAAAGCGTATGGCCTCCGCCGCGAAGAAGGAGGCCGCACTCGCGGAAGCGCTGTTGCTGCTCGGACGGCGCGACGAAGCGGGCGCCGCCGCCACGCGAGCCGTCGCCGCCTCCGCCGATTTCATGCCCTCGTATACCGCGGCGCGTGTCTTTCTCGAACTCGGCCAGGATGCGCGCATCAAGCCGATCATTGAGAAGTTGAGCTCCCGACTCGAGTCGGATCCCCAGCTCTACGCAAAACTGATCGAGGGTGAGGCGGCGCTCCGGCAGAAACGCGTGCGCGACGCCGTGCTGCTGTTCCGCGACGCGCAGAAGCTGACGGACACGTGGCTGGGGCGCTACTGCCTGGGCCGCGCGTACCTCGCGGCAGAGAGTTATCCGGAAGCCAGTTCCGAGTTTGATGTCTGCGTGCGACGGCGCGGCGAAGCAGTCGAACTCTTCCTCGACGATTCCCAGACATACCGCTATTACGCTCACTTGCTCTACTACCAGGCGCGCACCCAGGAAGCACTCAAGAGCCCGCAGGCGAAGGATGCCTACAGCCGGTTCCTGCAAGTGAAGGACCAGGCTTCCCCGGAGCCCTTCGTGGCCGACGCGCGCCAGCGGGCAAAGGATGCTCAGTAGGGTTTCGGTGGACGAGTGACCTTCGCCGCCAGCCGGCCCTGCGCCAGCCGAATGGACAGCGCCGTTCCCACCTTCACGCCTTCGGCGCTACGCAGCAGGCGCCCCTCACTGTCCTCCACAATCGCATAGCCCCGCTCCAGCACGCGCTCCGGACTCAACTGCCGCAGCTGGGCCTCTGCCCGATCCACCCCCGCTCGAGCGGATGCCAGCAGCTCTCTGGTGCGCGACACCAGCGAACCTTGGCCGCCCTCCACCCGCCGCCGCGCGTTCGAAACACGCCACCGCAGGTCCACCCGCCGCAGCCTCTCCTGTGCGTTCTCCATGCGCCGCCGCGCCGCCGCCAGGCGCATTCGCACATCCAGACGCCGCAGCGTTTCCTCCGCGCTCGACAGCCGCCGCGCCCGCTCCTCAAGCGCAGCCCGCATAGCAGCGCGCAGCCGCCACTCGCACTCGTCCGCCCGCTGCATCAGGCGTCCCACACGACGATGCAGCACCGCCGAAGGCCGGTCGATCCCCAACTGATGCAGCCGCCGGCCGGACTCGGCAACCCGCAGCCTGGCGATGCGCCCCAGTCTCTCCGCAGCAGCCGCGATTCGGTCGAGAATCTCCTGTCGCGTGCAGATCACCAACTCCGCCGCCGCGGACGGCGTCGGCGCCCGCAAGTCCGCCACGAAATCGGAGATGGTGAAGTCGGTTTCGTGCCCGACGGCTGAGATCACCGGCGCCGCTGAGGCTACGATCGCCCGGGCCACCGCTTCTTCGTTGAACGTCCACAAGTCCTCGAGTGAACCGCCGCCCCGCCCCACAATCACTACGTCCGCCCATCCCGAACGTGAAAAATACTCGAGGCCGCGGCACACCTGCTCCGCCGACCCCTCGCCCTGCACCTGCGCCGGATACAGACGCACGTGAATGCCGGGGAAGCGGCGCGAGAGAATGTTGACCATATCCCGGATCACCGCCCCGGACGGCGACGTGACAATTCCGACCCGCCGCGGCAGCTTCGGCAGCGGCCGCTTCCGCGCCGCGTCGAAGAGCCCCTCCAGCGCCAGCTTCCGCTTCAGCTGCTCGAAGGCGAATTGCAGCGCCCCATGCCCCTGCGGCTCCAGCGCCTCCACAACCATCTGCACCGCAATGCGCCCCGGAAAAAGGTCCAGTCGCCCGCGCGCGTGCACGAACACACCGTCCTGCGGCTTAAAACGGAGGTAACGCAGCGTTCCGCGAAAGCAAACGCAGTTCAACTGTGACTCACGGTCCTTCAAAGTGAAGTAACAGTGCCCGCTGCCGTACTCTTTCGTTCCCGACACCTCGCCCGCCACCCAGATGTCGGTAAACTCCTCCTCCAGCGCATTCCGGAGCCTCGCGTCCAGTTCGCTCACCGTGTACACGCGCGGCGCCCCGGCAAGCGCCAGGTTCATCTGCTCCATGCGTCATCCCCGCCCTGGCTCAAAATTTCCACAATGACGGCCATCAGTTCTTTCGATTGACGCCCTCGCCGCCCCTCCGATATCCTGACTCCTTACCGCCAACCCAGGCCGTATCTCGACAGCCATTCTACCCGTTTGCCCCCAAAGGAGGGTTATGACTCCAAAAGAAGTCCTAGAGTTCGCAAAAAAGCATGACGCGCGCCAGGTGGATCTCCGCTTCACGGACCTGCCCGGCCTGTCGCAACACATTTCTTATCCCATCAGTCAGCTCAGCGAGGATTCCTTCGAGGAGGGCTTCGGCATCGACGGGTCGAGCATCCGCGGTTGGGCGGCGATCAATGAGAGCGATATGCTTCTCATTCCCGATCCGAAGACCGCTTTCATCGATCCGTTCTACGAAACGACAACGCTGGCGATGACCTGCACCGTCATCGATCCCATCACCCGCCAGCACTACGAGCGCGACCCCCGGTGGATCGCCCAGAAGGCCGAACTCTACCTCGCCAACACTGGCGTCGCCGACACCGCCTTCTTCGGCGCCGAAGCCGAGTTCTTCATCTTCGACAACATCCGCTTCGACCAGAACGCCCACTCCGGCTTCTACTTCATTGACGCCGAAGAGGGCCGCTGGAACTCCGGCCGCGCCGAGAACAACCTCGGCTACCGCCCGCGCTATAAGGAAGGCTACTTCCCGCTGCCCCCGACGGATCACTATCAGGACCTGCGCGCCGAGATGGTGACCACGATGCAGAAGTGCGGCCTCAACATCGAGTGCCATCACCACGAAGTCGCCACCGCCGGGCAGTGCGAAATCGATCAGCGCTTCGACACGCTGGTGAAGTCGGCCGACAACATGATGATCTACAAGTACGTCATTCGGAACGTGGCGTACCAGTATGGCAAGACCGTCACCTTCATGCCGAAGCCGCTCTTCGGCGACAACGGCAGCGGCATGCACTGCCATCAGAGCCTCTGGAAGTCGGGCGGCCCGCTCTTCGCGGGTGACTGCTACGCCGGCCTCAGCCAGCTCGCCCTGTGGTACATCGGCGGCCTGCTGAAGCACGCGCGCGCGCTGTCAGCGATCATCGCGCCCACCACGAACAGCTACAAGCGGCTGGTGCCCGGCTACGAAGCGCCCGTGAATCTCGCATATTCGCGCCGCAACCGTTCCGCCGCGGTTCGCATCCCGATGTACTCCGCGAGCCCCAAGGCAAAGCGCGTCGAGTTCCGTCCGCCGGACCCGTCGTCGAACCCCTACCTCGCCTTCGCCGCCATGTTGATGGCCGGCCTCGACGGCGTAGCCAACAAGATCGATCCCGGCGAGCCGCTCGATAAGGACATCTACGATCTGTCGCCGGAAGAGCTGAAGCAGGTGCCGTCCATGCCCGCTTCCCTCGAAGAAGCGCTCGGCTGCCTCGAAGCCGACCACGCCTTCCTGCTCAAGGGCGACGTGTTCACCGAAGAGCTCCTGGAAAGCTTCATCGCGTACAAGCGCCGCGCCGAGGCCGATGCGGTCCGCCTCCGTCCGCATCCCTACGAGTTCGCGCTGTACTACGACATCTAAACACCAGGTTTGGTCCTACTGCGGCGGTGGGCGTCCTGCCCGCCGCCTTTTTTATTGCTGTCCTGCTGCCGCGAAGGCCCGCCCGTAGAAATCTTCACTCCCGAAGTTGCCCGACTTCAGCACCAGCGGAAATCGGCGTCCCTCGACGGGAACGCACAGCGGAACACCGGGCTGAATATTCCTGCCCACGCATAAAGCCCGGGCGGCGAGAGCCCGGCACAGCGCGCTTGAAGTCTCCCCACCGGCGCTCACCAGCGCTCTCGGTGTCACCTCGTCCAACGCGTGCCGCACGGCGCCCGCCATAGCCTCCGCCAGCCGCAGCCCCAGCTCCCGCGCGCTCCATCCCTGCGTCGCGCCCCACGCCTGCGCGCGCGCAACGTCCTCCCTGGACGACCGCGTCTTGAACAGCACCGTGCGGTCCTCCTTCAACAACTCCGCCAGCGGTGGGCGAACGCCGTCCACCAACTCCTGGGCGTCGTACTCGAGAACTCGCACGCCCTCCTGCCGCGCCAGCCACGCGTTCTGGGCCGCCGTTGCCGTCGAACAACTCCCCGCCACCACCAGCCGCCCGCGCCCCGCTTCACACTTGGGCAGCCGCACCTCGCGGTACTCGCCCAGCCAGCCGCGCCGTCGCCAGGCGCCCGGCAAGAACCGGCCGAATGCCGATCCGCCCGTCACCAGCCGCAAATCCGCCGCCGCTTCGCAGATCGCCTCCGCGTCCCGGTCGCAGAGGCAATCGACGACACTCACCCCCTCGCCGGCGGAACTCCAATGGTGTCTCAGCGCGCCCGACCCGCCGTCCACTACTTCCCACGGCGTCAGCCAAACGCGCCGCCGCGTCTGCGCCTGCAGATGCTCCACCAGGTTGGGATTCGTCATCGGCGTCAGCGGATGCTGCCGCATCGGCGAATCCGAAATCAGTTGTCCCTTGACGAAGTGATACCCCTGGTACGTCGTGCGCCCATTCACAGGCAGGGCAGGGAAGGCGATCGTGAACTTCTCGGAGAGCACATCCATCGCCGCATCAATCGAAGGCCCAATGTTCCCCTCGCGCGTCGAATCGAACGTGCTGCAGTACTTGATCTCGATCGACCGCGGGCCGAGCGCCACCGCCGAGCGCGCCGCATCCGCCGTCTTCGCATACGCCTCTCGCGGCGAAAGCGCGCGCGTTGCGGTCGCGAAAATCACGCACTCCGCGCCCCGCACGAGCTCGCTCAAATCTCCGCTCGCGTCCAACACCAACACCGTCGGCACGCCCTGGTCCGCGAACATCCCTCCCAGGTCGCTTGCCCCCGTGTCGTCATCGGCGACCGCTGCAAAGATCATCGCTTTGCCCGCAAGTACGCCACCTGCTCCGCCGTCAACCGTTCACCCCGCTCCCCCAACAGGAAGTAGAGTTTCGATTGTTCTTCCAACTCCTCCGCCAAGGCCGTCGCTTCTCGAATCGTCTTGCCCGCCGTGATCGGCCCGTGGTTCTTCAGCAGCATCGCGGGCGACAGCCGCGCAGCCTCTCGCACGGCCGGACCCAACTCCGCGGCGCCGGGCGCAAAGTACGGCACCACCGGCAGGCAAGGAATGCGCATCGCGAAATAGGGCGTGAAGATCGGCAACTCCGCGGCGGGCAGGCAAGACACCGCCGTCGCATACGTCGAGTGCAAATGTACGACCGCCACCGCGTCCGGCCGCGCCTCGTATAAAGCGAGGTGAAAATGAACTTCCTTGCTCGGCGGCGGTCCACTCAGGCGCTTCCCGCTCCCGTCCACGACCGACAGCCCCGCCGCCGTCAGGTCCTCGAACGACGAATTCGTGGGCGACACATAGATCACATCGCCGTCTCGCACACTCAAATTGCCCGCAGTCCCGAAGCTGTACCCGCGCGCGAACAGCGACCGGGCCGCCGTCGCCAGTTCCTCCGCCGCCGTCATGCCCGGAGCCCGAGTTTCAAGTGCTCCCGCGCGTACTTCACGCTGCGCTCGAAGTCCAGCCGCTGCTGTTCGCGCATCGCCGCCGCGAACTCCGGCGGCTGCTGCCCGGGCCCCGTCACCAGCATCGGCCCCAGGTATGGCTTCCCGTTCTCCACCAGGGTCACGAAGCGCGCGAAGTCCGCCGCGCCTGCCTTCGGATACATCTTCCAGTACTCCGCCTCCAGGTAAGGAATCACCTCCGGCGCGCGCCCCGTGATGATCTCCAACTGCACCGGCACGTGCGAGCACACGCGGCGGTACATCTCCGCGTATCGCGCGAACTGAATAGTGCCTTCGCCCAGCGCGGTCCACTGGAACGTAGCCCCGCGCGGATGCGGCGCCACTGCTGAGTCCCGCCAATGCGTCGTCACCGTCACCGGCCCCAGCACCTCAATCGACAACGCCGGATCCTCGGCATGACTCGTCGGATTCCCCAGGTCCAGGCACGCTCCCGTAAAATCCGTGCCCGCCGTATCGATCAACTGTCGCAGCTCACGCGCCGTCGCGTCCTTGTGATTCTCCACCGCGATCTTCACACCCGCGTCCAGCGCCTCGTTCCGCACCGCACGCAGGATCTTGAGCGTGTTCTCCAGGTGCATCTCGATCCCCGCACCCTTGCGCTCTGCCTGGCTGCCAATGAAGCACCGCATCGACGGGCTCCCCACAGCCTTCGCCACCTTTAGCCCCCGCCGCAAATATTCCTCTCCGGATATATTCTTCGGGTTCCACGAGTTCGACGACGGGCACACGCACCCCACGCTCGCCTCCAGCGCCAAACCCATGCCGGCCGCCTTTTCCCGCAGCCCCGCGGGATCGCTCCCTTCGAATGCCTCGACCGAAATCTGAACCGAATCGAGCCCCAGCTTCGCCGCGTAATCGATCACCTGCGGCGCCCTCCACCCGAACGCCCGCAGCGAATACGCATCCATTCCCAGCTTGGTCTTCGGCGCCGGCTCGGCCGCGGCCGCCAGCCCCGCGCCCCCCAACAAACCCGCAAACTCCCGCCGCGTCATACCCCGGTCACCTCCTTGGCCAGCCGGAAGAAGCCCTGCTTGCGCTTCGTGTTGATGCCCCAATTCACGGGGGGACACTGATACCCGTCGCTATAGTCACTCACGCCCGGATCGAAATACCCCCACGACGCATACTCCGAAATCGCCGCCATCATATTGTTCATGGACAGCTCGAAGTCGAAGTGATCGTCCTCGTTAAACAGAATCGGCATCGGGCGGTACCCCGCCACTTGCCGTGCCTGCCGGACCATCTCCGCGATGCGCGCCGGGTCCTTCACACCGTTGCCGTGCATCAGCAGGAAATCGGAGACTTCCACGACGTTCGGGAGCGGGACCTTGCCGCCACCGTAGCTCGTCCCCACCAGCAGCCGCCGCCCGCCGCCCGCCGTCATCTTCTTCACCACCCCAATCAACTCATGCACGCGCGGCGGCTTCAGAATGTCGTGGTCATACGCGCGTACGTCGCATTCGTTGTTCACTTCCACCAGAACGTTGCGCCAGCCCTTATCCAGCAGCCACCGCGTCGCGTTCTCCACGCCCCGGCGCACCGCCGCCTCGTCCGCCAACCGCTGGTCCTGGCCGAAGTAAAAGTACCCCACGATGGGAACCATGGCCAGCTCATCGGCGCGGTTCAGTATGCGTTCCAGCCGCTCCAGGTACGGCTTCTTCAGTGTTCCGTCCGGGTTGAAGCCAGAGTTGTGCCACGGCTGCAGCTTCGAATACCCCTCGGGACTCCCGCCCTGCAGGTTGATCGTGAAGCTCAGTACGCCGTGCTTCCGCCACTCGGGCATCGCCGCCAGGAACTCGCGCGTGTTGCGCTCCGGGTCCCACTTCTTCGTGTCCGGGTATGCCCACTTGGCGCGTGTCTCCGGGTTCTCATCGTCGAAGATGCCCTGGACCATGCGGGAGTTCATGAGCAAACCTTCGATCTTCTTCCCCTGGTAGCTCCGTCCCGCGTACGTCGGCTTCCCGTTGATCAGAAACCCATCGCCGCGAATCGAAACTTCCGTCTTCCGGGACTGCGCCACCAGGGCCGCCGCCGGCAACGCCTGCAAGAAACTGCGCCTGAACATGCACCTACTCTACAGGAACAGTGGTGCCCTTGGACTCCCCCTTCGCCATCCGCTCGATCCGATCGTCCAGCACCGCGCGCAGCCCCTTCAGAAACTCCACCCGGGCCGCCCGAAAGTGGCTGCGCGCGTCCTCGCCCGGCCCCATCTGGTGCATCAGGCCCTTCAACACCGGCCCGAAGCCCATGCATCCGCAGTCGCACATCTTCGCATCGTCGCTCATACCGCCTCCTTCATCTCCACCGTCAACACTCCCTCGTTTAACCGCGCGCGCGCCGGCGTCAACGCCGCCATCGTCGTCGGCAAGCCGATATGCCGCCGCAAGCTCCCGATCTCCACCACCAGCTCATCACCCTTCTTGAACAGCGATACCTCGCCCTTGGCCGCGAACGGCAGCCGCAGCCGGATCTCGTAATGTCCGTCCACCTTGTCGAACACATACGGCCGCTCCAGGTGCTCCACCGCCGCCGGGTCTTCGTCCGCCGCGTACAACTGCTGTGCCACCTGCTCCAGCCTCTCCAATCCCAGCACCTCGTGTGTGAACAGCGGCACCCGCCGCACGCTCACCGGTGCGAAGTACTCCTCCATCTCATGCAGCACCTTGGCCTGCGACTCGCGCCACTCCCGGAAAAACTCGTCGTGCACCGTTGCCGGCAGCACACGGTTCACGATCACCCGGTCCACCGTCAGCCCGTGGAGCGAAAAATACACGAACGCCCGCTGCGTCTCCCGCAGGACCATCTGTTCCGCGTTCGTCACCAGCCGCACGCTCGTCACCGATGCGTCCTCCAGCACCTCCGCAATCCCCTCCAGCCTCATGAAGAGATCCTGGATGTTCCCGAAATAGCTGTCCGGCGGCAACTCCACCGGCGCCACCCGGTTCGCGATCGGCCGCACCGCCTTTAAGAGATTTCGCTGGATGCTGAAGATGTGCTTCATGTACCAGTCGAGCGTCCGCGGCATCGACACGAATCGAAGCGACTCGGCCGTCGGCGCGCAGTCCAGCACAATCACGTCGTACCGGCTTTCGCGCCTGTACTGGTTCACGTACATCAGCGCGCTCAACTCCTCCATGCCCGGCAGAATCGCCAACTCCTCCGCCTGCACGTTGCTGATGCCCGTCGTCCGCAGCACGCTGACGACATAGGACGAGATCTCCCGCCAGTGCCTTCGAATCTCCTTCTGAATATTGACTTCCTGAATGGACAGCCGCTCGTTGATCGACAGTGCGTCCGCGGTCTTGCCGTGAAAAAGGTCCCCGCCAACATCGAAGGAGTCCCCGAGACTGTGCGCCGGATCCACGCTCATCACCAGCGTCCGGTAGCCGAGCTGCGCCAACCGCACGCCCGTCGCCGCCGCGAGGCTCGTCTTGCCGACGCCGCCCTTCCCGCTGAACAGAAGAATGCGCATACGTTCCTTAGATGCCGGCGCCGGCCGGCCGCTGGTAAATGAGCGTTGCTGTCGAGCAGCCGTCCGGCCGCAGCACGTCGAAGCGAACCCGGCGAATATCCTTCTCCGTAAGCGGCCCCTTCACCGAAGCCAACCCGCCCGGCGCCAGCGCCTGCAGCGGCCGGTCCACCACCTCCAGCGGAATGTCCCCCCGCCCTTCCACCACCGCGCGAACGCGATACCCGCGCATGATGTAAGCCGGAACCGTCGTGCGCGCCCGCACCTGTAGTGCGAAACCCTTCGCACTCACCTCGCACTCCAACGACTCTACCGGGCTCGATTCCCGCCGCAGCAACTCCCACGACGGTTTCCGCCGCCCGTACACGTCCACCACTCCATGCACCCGCTGCTGCAGCGCCCCCTGCCCTTTGTCGCCGACATGGGTGCGGTAATCGTTGTAGCAGAAGAAGATCAGTCCGGCCACCCACGGCCGCTCGCGAAAGACGGCGTCATGGCCCAGCAGTACGTCCCGCCGCTTCTCGTCCCCCTCCGGCCGCTCCGCGGTGCAGGCGCAATAGCCGTACTCCGAAACTACAATCGGCTTCACTGGAAACGCCGCATGAATCGCATCCAGTTTCGCGGCCATGTCTCCCACCGTCCCGCCCATCCAGCTCTCGAAATACTCGTTCCACATGATGTAGTCCATCGCCCCGGCGACATCCTTCTCCAGGCGCGTGTGCGCGGAGTTCGAGGCGTACGACACCAGCCGTCCGGGATCCAGCCGCTTGGCCTCCGCGTACAACGTCCGTGCGAAATGCGCATCCGCCGGCCTCCCGCCGTCGATCTCATTGCACACGCCCCAGGAGAAGATACCCGGGTGATTGCGATCCCGCGCAATCATCTCCCGCAGTTGCTCAAGCCCGTTCTGCATGAGGTCGGCCGAGGGCTCGGCCCCGGGCTCCCGAAAGGTGCGCGGCCCCCACGTCGGCACCTCGGTCTGAATCAGAATGCCGTGCCGGTCGCAGTAGTCGAGCACCCGCCGGTCCTGCATCCAGTGCACCCGCGTGTAGACGCAGTTCAACTCCCGCATGTCCGCGTGGTCATGCTCCATCCACGACGCCGGCTCCGCCATGCCGTAGTCCGGATGGCTGCCGGCCATCCGCTCCACGCCCATCAGGCGCACCGCCTCGCCGTTCAGATAGAACTGCGTCCCACGCACCTCGATCTTCCGCACCCCGAAGGTATCCTCCACCTCATGCCCGCCGTCCAGGCGGACGCGGGCCCGATACAGATGCGGCTGGTCGAAATGCCACAGCTTCACGCCCTCCAACTGATGCCTTAGGGCCACCACCGTTGTCTCCCCGCCGCTCACCGCGTACTGCCCCTGCACCGTTCCGGCGCGCAACCCCGTGGCCCCGTCCAGAATCTGGAGCCCAAGCGAACCCGACGCCGCCCGCCCTGACGCGTTCCGCACCACCGCCCGAACCTCAACCGATGCCTTCCCCTTCAGGTCCGGCTCCGCGTCGATCTCCAACCGCTCCACAAACACCTTCGGCGTCACCAGCAGCCGCACCGGACGGTAGATGCCGCCGTCGTGCGCCCAATCGCTCGAACGCCCCCGCGGCAGCATCGCTTCGTCGAAGGCATTGCTCACTCGTACCCGCACGACATTCCGTTCGCCGAATCGCAAATGCCGCGTGGCATCCACCGTGAACGCCGTGTAGCCCTTCCGCAGATGCTCCCCGGCGGCGGCGCCGTTCACCCACACCGTCGCGGAATGAAACACCGCCTCGAACTCGAGCCGCACCGCCGCATCGCGCCACGCCGCGTCCACATCGAACTCGCGCTCATACCACGCCACTCCGTAATAGGAAGCGCAGGCAGGCTCCACCTGCCACGTGTGCGGTACACGCACCTCGCGCTGCGTGGTCTCGCCATCCAGGCGAAACCGCCACAGGCCGTCCAGCGGCACAGTAGTGCAAAGGTCGGTGAGAAAGGGAGAAGGAGAGGATTGTGCAAGGGCAGGCACAGCGCCCGCCCCCGCCAGGAAGGCTCTACGAGAAGGCATGGGGGCGAAGTCCTCGCCCCCGATTCTATCCGCTAGCGCCGCTTGGTGCGCGGCTTCTCCACGTAGGTCGACCACTGGTTTTCACCAGTCGGAACCTTGCTCGTGATCTCCGTGCTCCGCAGATCGCTCAGCTCCCTGTTCATCTGCTCGATCACGCCCGGCTCCTTTTCGCCGCCCACCACCGGCTGACCCAGCAAGCCGTCGGTCTGCTCGACGTACCGCTGAGGATCGTCCACGCGGACCCATTGCTCACCCGCCGGCCACGGCCCCTGCCCTTCATTCCACGGCCCGATCGCATCCTCACCCTGCGACAGATTGAAGTACAAATGCGTGTACCGGGGATCCCCTTGATGCACGCCCGGAGGGAAATTGGGTTCAATTTGTGCCAGTGCCGCCGAAAACATCTGGAAATGCGCGATCTCTCGCGTCATCAGAAATCCCATCGTCTCCTTTACATGAGGATCGTCCGTGAACTGCATCAGGTACTCGTAGACGATCTTCGCCCGCGACTCGGCGGCAATGTTCGATCGCAGGTCAACCGTCGGGTCCCCATTGCCGTTCACGTAGGCGCCGGAGAACGGATTCCCCATTGAGTCCGTCCACCGTGGCGACCCGCCCGACAAAACCATGAACTGCGGGTTCGCCAGCGCCATGTCAAGAAGCTGGTCCTTCATTTTGCCGGCTTTCACCAGGCTCTCGATCGCTCCCTGGCCGGCGATGTCCAACTGTTTCAGCTCACCGTTAAGCGAACCCAGCAGCATCTGAATCGTAGCCCCCACGATCTCCAGATGGCTGAACTCCTCCGTAGCAATGTCCATCAACAAGTCGTAAGTCTCGGGGTGCGTCTGCCGAACGGGAAACGCCTGTACGAAATATTGAAGCGCCGCCTTTAATTCCCCGTTGGCGCCCCCGAACTGCTCCAGTAGCAGGCGCGCAAATCGCGGATCCGGCTCCGACACGCGAGCGTTAAATTGCAGCTCTTTGACGTGATGAAACATAAGGGATGACTCCTGCCCGGAAGACTCCTACCGTAGCGGGCGGTTTCGCCACGATTGGAATTCGTTAATTACGGTTGCACCCCTTCTAGGTACGGGCAGGAGGTCCCGCAGCTCCCGCCATGCTCCCCGTATTCGATTTCTATTGACTCCTTCATAGCAAAGTGATATCACTTTGATAGAGGAACGGAGAACCTCTTATGATCCGTGAATCGGAACGTCGGGCCTGGAACGGGCTGGTCATGCTGTTTGCGCTGCTGTTCGTGTTGGCGGCGTCGGTTTGGGGAATCGTTTCAGCGGCACGCGGTCCTGGCGACGAGCGGGGACTGTTCGTGATGCTGTGGATCCTGGTGATCACGGTGGCCTGCATCGCTCTGGCGGGTCTTGTAGCCGTGGGGCCGAACCAGGGCGTGGTGTTGCAGTTGTTCGGAAAGTACCGGGGCACTCTGCGCCAAACCGGGCTGCAGTATGTGAACCCGTTTTACTCGAAGCACAAGATCTCTCTGCGGGTCAGGAACTTCGAGACGCAGCATTTGAAGGTGAACGACCAGGACGGCAACCCCGTGGAGATCGCGGCGGTGGTGGTGTGGAAGGTGGTCGATACTGCTGAGGCGATGTTCCAGGTGGACAACTACGAGAATTACGTTCACGTGCAAAGCGAAGCCGCGCTGAGGAACCTCGCCACCGCGTATCCCTACGATTCTCACGAAGAGCACCAGATGTCTCTGCGCGGGCACACCGCTGACGTTGCCGCGCACCTGAAGCAGGAAATCCAGGAGCGTCTGGCGGTCGCCGGCGTGGAGGTGATCGAGGCTCGCATCAGTCACCTGGCATATGCACCCGAGATCGCAGCGGCCATGCTGCAGCGGCAGCAGGCGGCGGCGATCATCGCGGCCCGTCAGAAGATTGTCGAAGGCGCCGTGGGCATGGTGGAGATGGCGCTCGACCGGCTGGCGGCAAACAAGAAGATCGAACTCGACGAGGACCGGCGAGCTTCGATGGTCAGCAATCTGCTCGTGGTGCTGTGCGGCGAGCGCGCGGCCCAGCCGGTGGTCAACACGGGCACCATTTACAGTTAAGGCCTGACTCCGAAGTATCATGGAAGGACGGAAGTCGTACCTGCTGCGTGTTGATCCTCAAGTGCTGGAGGCAGTGCGCAGATGGGCCGACGATGAGCTTCGGAGCTTGAACGGACAGATCGAGTTCATTCTCCGGCAGGCATTGAAGGAGCGCGGTCGGCTCCGCGATGGGTCTGCCGGGGAGTCGCCGGTGGAAGGCCCGGAGCGTTAGTGCGAAGTTGAGTCGTTTGGCGGCTCGATCCGTCTATCCATCCATTGAGGGTCTTCACTTTGAACAGACTGGTTTTCACGTTTCTGGCGCTCCTCCTTTCCCTGCCCTACCTCAGAGCGCAGGATTTCCGCGGTTCCATCACAGTGACGGTCGTAGACGGGGCGGGGCAGCCGGTGGCAGAGCCCTCGGTGAAGCTGACGCAGGTAGAGTCGAACCGTGCCCGGGCCGTGGCGTCGCGGCCGGGGGGAGAGGCGCTCGCGACCAGTCTCCCGCCGGGCGAGTACCTCATTGAGGTCGAGCGCCCAGGATTTCGCCGGCATGTCGAGGTGGTGACTCTCCTCGTCAACCAGGACCTTCGCGTGGAGGTGACTCTCGCCGCCGGGCAGCCCACGGAGACGGTGAACGTGACGGCACGGGCTGGGTTGTTAAAAACGGAATCGGCCTCGACGGGCGGGGCCATCGAGAACCGGCAGATCGTGGGGCTGCCCCTCGACGGGCGCAATTTCTATGAACTCTCCCTGTTGTTGCCGGGGGTCTTGCCGCCGGCCCAGGGCTCCGCGGGTTCGGTTCGCGGCGACTTTGCCGTCAATGTCAACGGCTCCCGTGAGGACGCCAGCCTGTTCCTGCTGGACGGTGTCTACAACGGCGATCCGAAACTGAACGGCGTGGGCGTGACGCCGCCGGTGGACGCCATTCGCGAGTTCGAAGTGCAGACCGGCAGCTACGACGCTACCTTCGGCCGCAACGCCGGCGGCCAGGTGAACGTGCTGCTCAAGAGCGGAGCGAACGGATTCCACGGCGCCGCCTACGAGTTTTTCCGTAACGCCGCCATGGACGCGCGCAACTTCTTCGCGCCCGCTCGCGAACCGGACCCGCGCTACCAGCGAAACCAGTTTGGGTTCGCGGTGGGTGGACCGGTGCGCCGGGATCGTACGTTCTTCTTCGCGGACTACGAGGGGCGGCGGATCCGGGAGGGACTTCCGCGGGTCACCAATGTGCCCACCGCTTTGGAGCGCGCCGGCGATTTTTCCCAGAGCGGCGTGCAGTTCGTGATCGATCCGTTCACGCAGCGCCCGTTCCCTTCCCTTGCCATCCCGGCTCAGCGAATCGACCCGGTCGGACGGGCCATCGCCAACCTGTATCCGCTGCCGAACCGCGCCGAGCGTGGGCAGAACTTCGCCTCGGCGCCGATCCTGCGCGACCGCAACGACAGCTTTGACCTGCGGCTGGATCACGCACTGGCCCGGAACTCCGACCTTTCGTTCCGCTACAGCATGGGTGACCGCGATTTGTACGAGCCGTTCGCCGGTGGCAACTTCCCGGCGATTCCCGGCTATGGCAACAATGTGCCGCGGAGGGCGCAGAACGCCTCCGCCAGCGAGACCCACGTCTTTTCGCCGACGCTCATTAACGAAGTGCGGGTGGGCTTTAACCGTGTGGCGATCGGAGTATTTCAGGAAAACCAGGGCGTGAGCGTCAACCGCCAGGTAGGACTCCCGGAGCTGTCGTCGAACCCGGCCGACCACGGGCTCTCCTTCATCACGATTCCCGGCTTCTCCTCGCTGGGGCAGGAGTTCAACAACCCGCAATCCAGCGTGACGAATACCTACCAGTTGACCAATAACACATCGTGGACGAGGGGCCGTCACCTGCTGCGGTTCGGCGGCGAAGTCCGCTATCTGCAGCAGTTCGCCTACCGGCATGTGCAGTCGCGCGGATTTCTCAACTTCGTCGGCTTCACCGGCAACCCGCTGGCGGAACTCCTGCTCGGCATGCCGACGGTGACCGGCGGAGCCCGCCTCGACAATGACCAGAATCTGCGCGGCGAAAGCTACAATCTCTACCTTCAGGACACGTTCCGAGTCTCACCCAATTTCACGTTGACCGCGGGGCTACGGTACGAACTGAATTCGCCGCCGGTGGATCCGCGGAACCGTGCGAACCTCTACGACCCAGCAACGGGTTCCCTGACGCGAGTGGGGACAAACGGGATTCCACGCGCGGGGTACACGGCGGACCGCAACAACTTCGCCCCGCGGATCGGCTGGGCGTGGACGCCGGGCGGCGGGGGCACAGTCCTGCGCGGCGGCTATGGGGTCTACTATGACCAGTCCGCCCTGGCGCCGAGCGAAGGATTGTACTTCAACGCTCCCTACTTCGATCTGCGGCTCTACATCTTGAGTGCGACGACGCCGATCTTCCTGCGCGATCCGTTCCCGGCAAACTGGCCCGTGCCGACTCCGCCGTCCGGGTTCACCTTCCAACGGGATCTCAGGACGCCCTACGTGCAGCACTGGAATTTTACGATCCAGCAGCGGTTGGGCAGCAGCCGGGTGCTGGAGGTCGGCTACGTGGGATCGAAGGGCGCCAAGCTGTTCGCGGCGCGCGACATCAACCAGCCCGCGCCCAGCAGCGCCGAGTTCAACCTTCGCCCCAACCCGCGCTTCCAGGACATCAGCCGGCTGGAGTCGCGGTCCAGCTCGAATTACCACAGCCTGCAAGCAAGATTTCAGCAGCAGGTGGCGCGCGGCTTGTCGCTGCTTGCCTCCTACACATTCGGCAAGTCAATCGACGATGCTTCGAACTTCTTTCCAAGCGCCGGCGATCCCAACTTCCCGCAGGACTCCTACAATGTGCGGGCGGAGCGCGCGCGGTCGAACTTCGATGTGCGGCACCGGCTCGTGATGAGCTACACCTACGACCTGCCGCAGCCGTCAGCCGCCGCCGGCGCGCTACGCGCCGTGTTTGGCGGGTGGCAGACAAACGGCATCTGGACCTTCCAGACCGGGCGCCCCTTCACCGTGGCGCTGTTGTCTGAGCTCGATCGCAGCAACACCGGGCGTTCCAGCCTTGGCTTTGGGGCGAATGACCGGCCGAACGTGGTGGGCGATCCCGAGATCGACGACCCGCGGCCGGAACGCTGGTTCAATACCGCGGCGTTCGCGCTGCAACCCTTTGGGTCATTCGGCAACTCGGGGCGCAACATCCTGGATGGGCCGGGGCTGCAGACCATCAATCTCTCGCTCCTCAAGAATGCGAGACTGACGGAGGCGGTGACCTTGCAGCTGCGAGGCGAAGCCTTCAATGCGTTGAACCGCGCCAACTTCAATCAGCCGGATAACTTCTTCGGTTCGCCGACATTCGGCCGCATCCAAAGCGCCGGCGCCCCGCGCCGCCTGCAATTGGGAGTGAAGTTCCTGTTCTGAGCCCGGCCTGCCGGACTCTCAGTCCAGCCGGTAGCACGCCATCTCGGTTGCATTTCGGACCAGCAAACGGCCGTCATCGAGAATCGGGTAGTTCCAGGTCTTGCCCGAAAGCGCTTCAAACCGGGCCAACTCTTCGTGCTTGTCCGGGCTCGCCTTCACCAAAACAACCTCCCCCGTCTCCGTGAGGATGATCAGATGCCCGCCGGCGAGCAGCAGTTGCCCGTAGCCGTAGCGTCCGCCCTTCCACTTTCGCTCGCCCGTCTCCACGTTCACGCAGGCCAGGATGCCCTCGTCCAATCCGTAGACGTGCCCCTCATGGAGAACACTCGAATTGAACTTGTTCTTCATACTCTTGTTCTCCCAGACGGTTCTGGTCTCGCCGCCGGGAGACACTTCGATGAGCGCGGCGCCGTGGTCGTAGCCGGAAGAGAGGAAGAAGCGATTGGCGCTGACGATGATCGGTTGTGCGGCGTTGACGTCGTAAGCGGTGGCCCAGGGGTGGCTCCACAGGAGCTTGCCGGTCGCAGGCTCGAGCGCCGCGATCCGTGTGGCCGTCTGCACGAGAACTTGGGGACGTCCCGCGAGCGTGACGAGGACCGGCGAGGCGTAGGCCTGCTTCTCGCTCAGCGCGTGCCAGGCAGGTTCGCCGGTATCGATCCGGTAGGCGGCAACGCGGTTGGCGGAGGGAGCAATCACGAGGCCGCCCGTGACCAGGGGCGAGGCGGAGTGGCCCCACTGGAGGTTCGGCCCGCCGTTGTCCTCCACAAGGTTCCGGCGCCAGATCGTCTTGCCCCCGGCGGCGTCGATGGCGCGGAACTCGCCTTCAGCGCCCACGGCGTAGACGCGGCCCTGGTGGTACGTGGGCGTCGCGCGCGGCCCGTCTCCGCCCATCCATTCCTTGAACTCCCCTTTCCAGCCGTTACTCCACACCTCCCGGCCCGTCGCGATGTCGTAGGCGGCAACCACCTCCTGGTCGCGCCGCTGCTCGATGGTGAAGGCGCGTCCTCCCGAGGCGACAAAGGATGCGTAGCCGCCGCCGATCGGGAGTTTCCAGAGGAGTGGCGGACCGCCCGTCGGCCATCCCGTGCCGATGGCCTTGCCGGCGTAGACGCCGTCGCGGCGCGGGCCCCGAAAGTCCGTCCAGGAGACTAGGTCCTGCGCGGGCGACGGTTCCGATTTGGCGGGGGCCGTGTCGGGAATGGCGGGTACGGCCGGCTTCGGCTCGGTTACCGGCGCCCGCGTCGCCACCACCTGCGTCCGAGTGCGTTCGATCGCCCGATAGTGGGAGTCGGGGCGGTGGAAGGAGAAGATCGGCTTGTTGTCGCCCGTCTGTTCCACACGTAGTCCGTAGAAAAGGAACAAGTGGGCAATGCCGAGGATGACAATGGCAATGACGCTGGCGATCTTCTTCAACCAGCCGGGGCCAGGCTTGGCAAGGAGCAGTGCCAGCCCGAGCGGGGGCAGGGCGAGCGCGGCCAGAAGGATGACCCAGGGGTTGCGGAAAACGGGCATGTTCTTAGGGTAGTGGTTCGGGGGCGAGCTTTCGACGCGACCCGTCGGAAATCGTCGGCTCGCCCGCTAGGCGTGCACGATCGCGGTAGTGTCTGCTGGCAGGGACTGGCCGCGATCAAGGCACTCTGCGGCGATCATCTCGAAAACCGCGGCGAGTTCCGCCAGTGCAGCTTCCGAGTGGACATCAGCGCGTGGCAGCCTGGGATCCGGGGTATCTCCGCGACCCATCGATCTCGCGACGCACCAGTCATCGGAAGCACGAGACACGCGCGAACGTGTGCCTCGTGCAAGCGCGGCACTGGCTATCGGGCTGCCCTGCCGTCCCCCTCGCAAGGACTTTCTTGGTGTCTGTTCCGACCTCCCAATCCGAGATTTCCGGTCAAATCTAATCCGACCGACACCAAACGCTCGAATGATTACCGAAGTTGTTGAATCAGAACAGGAACACGGAACCGGCTCGGAGACTCAACACGGCGCGGGCGGGGGAGCCAAACGACTGAAAAGATTTATACAGTGGCTGGGAGGCAGGGACTCCCAAACACGCTGTTCCGTAACGACCTGTGTTTTCATAGCTTTTACTCCAAAGACTTGGTTCTACTACTCTTAGGCGACTTCTGCATAAGTCGCCTACTGCCATCCAGTCTGCCTGTTCCGCTGGCGTCATGGACACCAAATGGACACCAAACCAGGCGATTCCTGGCCAAGCCGTGCAGCCGGGCTTTTGGTGGCTGTCGATGGACCGGACGTAGACATGCTCGTCAGTGTAGCAGCGGCCCCATTAGCTCTTGGTGCGCCATGGGCTCGCCTGAGCGGCACACCCGCGCCGCCTGCGCAACCTACTGGCATTCAGCCAAGGTGCTTCATGACCGACAGAGTCGTCTGATACGCGTGGTCCTTGGCGGGATTCTTACTGCGGGTCTGAGGACGCCAACTGCCGTCCTTCTCCATAGCTGCCTGAATGCGCTTGGCAACAGATCTCACTTGTTCAGAATGTGTCCAGCGTCCGCGTTGAAGTTCCCTGAGCCACATGATCCAGTGTTTGAGGTTCGGGTCCCTGGATGAAGCGGCGATCTCGGTGAGTTCGCGATCAAGAGGATCCATCTGCGAAAGCCGTTCCCGCTCAATGCGCTCGTCGCGAACTCGGGCAGCCTCACGTTTGAAGTCGGTCAGCCACTGCGCGTCTGCCCCAGCCGCACGCTTCATCCGCCCATAGCCGACGGCGGTTTTTGCACCTGCGCCGATGTCCGCGAGTGCTTGCTCAAGCCAATGCTGGATCTTTTGGACACTATCGACGTTGTTCTCCGTCCGAGGCAAGACAGCAAACAAGAACAGCGCCCCTGGAGTTGTGGTCAGAAATGGAATTGGCGTGGGTGAGCGCCAATCGCCCGGCGGATTACCCGCATCCCAGGGTAGATAATGCGGCGTCATGACATCGGCTTCCAGATCGACCGGACCTATTGGAATTGCGTCTAAGAAGATTACGTCCCCAACACAGGTCTGCGAACCAAGAACTCCTTCACGGTCACGCTGACCGATCAATCCTTTGATCGAACTACCAGGCAAATACGGAACTCCTAAGATCGGGTGCCACGCGAACCCGTTCTCGACGGGGTGGCTGCGACCTGTGCCCGTGAGGAAGCGTTCCTCAGTCTTGAAGACCCACGCCGCACCCTGCCTTCTCCACGCGAGTTGCGCAATTCGGCGGCAATATTCACGGAGGAGGTCCGGATCGCCCGCTTTGGCTTTGGCGATCTCTTCGAGCCAATCCTGCTTCGGATTCTGATCTCCGTCGCCATCTCGAGACCAGTGCGTGTCCAGCCTGCGCCACCGGTCGAAGAACTTGTCGTAATACAGTCCCGCGTGGCCGTTGTTCCGGAAGCTCGTCCTCGCCCCGTACAGTGGGCAAATCCCTGAGGCGCTCATGGCACATCCTCCTCACGTGGGAGATATGCCTGACAGAACTTCTTGTGCCAGGAGAGCCAGGCGAGCGCCTCAGTCTGGGCTGCTACATACTGTTCCTGATCACCGCTGATGAGAGCATCGAGCACATCGAGTTTCCCTTCGAAAACCTCGCCCGGCTGGCTCAACAGGTGGTTAAGATTCTGGTATAGCTGAAAGTGCGCCTGTTCGTCCTCCTTCCTCTTGTCGCGTCCGGCGGCAGCGACCTCCATTGCCAGGGCTTGTCCGAGACCATTGATCAGAATGGCCGGGCCGAGACGCTCCACATAGGAACGATAGCTCTTCCTGACTTTTTCGCTTTGCTTCTCCACTTCCCTGAGCCGGTCAAGGGCGTGGCGGGCCCGTTCCTGATCGTTCCTCATCTAGTGTAGTGCGTCAGAAATAGTAACGAGTATTGCCGCGCCTTCGTCTCTACAATGAGAGGACGAAGGATGCGCGTAGCTCGACCAGTCACTTTGGATTTGGAACAACGCCAGGCTCTACAGCAGCAAGCCCGGGCACG
>JANRJO010000067.1:0-44432 GCA_033763935.1 Bryobacteraceae bacterium | reverse complement strand
TTCCGACGCCGCGCCAACAGGGTCAACTTCTCGATCTCTTCCGCAGTCAGCTCGAGCGGTTTGGTAGGACGGCCGATTGCCATACCCCAGTATGCGCCTGCAGTTCCACTTCTTCAACGTATTTCTCGCTCAGGACACTAGCGGCGCAAGCGGACAGGACCGGCAGAACCCCCGGCCCTATCCGCCACGCCGGTTGTCGTCTACCAGACGAGTTTTGCGTCGGCGGCCGGCTGCGAATATCCGGCTGACTGGGCATCCATGATCATCTTCAGGGTCTGGCCGCGAAAGGTGGCCATCCGCAGGGCCAGTGTCTCTCCCATCATTGCCAACTGTGACTGCTCCGTCCCGGCATTGCGTTCCGAGTCCGCTCTCCACGCCTTCTCCGCGTAGAACACGGTGTTGCTCGTGCCGTCCGTGCTCCAGGCTGGAATCCAGTCCGTGAAGCTGATTCCCGTCAAGCCCAGGACGGATTTCAGTGCCGTGTAGCTGAACGGTGTAGCCTGCCATTGATGAATTCCCGGAAGCTGGCCGATGGCGGCCTGCGTGAGATCCTCCCCGCCCGCGCCCAGTTCCATGATCCTGGCGATGCCTTCCCAGAACGAAGCCGGAAGAGCTTTCAGGCTCTCGTCGCGGAGGTTCGCAGAGTTCACGCCGACGAATGCGGACGCTCGTAGCATCTTCGTCCCGTCTGTTCCGATGAAGTTCCCGAGCACACCCGGCGCCCGCTGCTGGAGTTCCGCCTGCTCCAGTTGAGGAAGGATCACAAACCAGTTTGTCGAGGGAGGCTGCAGCGATTTCAACGTCTCCGCCGCATGCACCAGCAGCGACTGAGCCATGAGTTCTGCATTCCGCTGCGGTATTGACGACGGGATCGTGGTTTCGGTTATGAGCGCGCCGTTCCCGGTGATTGTTCGTGCAATCGTGAGTGAACCCGTCTTGCCGGGCACGAACGGCTCAACTGAGATGGTCATCTTGTCGGCGGCAGCGTGCCAGCTCATGCGGTAGCCGAACGCCACCGTCGTCTTCGCAGGGGCGCCGGTCGTCTTGTCCACCACCTGAAATCCCGTGCTGCTTGGGAACTCGCCACGTACGCGGTACCACTCGGCCGCCTCCTGGGCTGCCGCCGCGAGGCCGGCCCTGGCCTGCGCCTCGTTGTTCGCGACCCGCGCGGTCTGGACGGCGGGCAACAAGAGTCCGATGAGAACCGCGGTGGCCGCGCTGACGGCGCCGAACTCCACAACCAGGAACCCGCGCTGATTGCTGCTTCTGTCGCCCTCTCCAGTGTTGTTCATCATTCCCTTGCCTCTCCTTAGTGCGGACGGATGCAAGATCGGGGCCAAGCGAAAGAAGGAAC
The DNA here is from genome assembly GCA_033763935.1 of Bryobacteraceae bacterium. Lineage (GTDB taxonomy): Bacteria > Acidobacteriota > Terriglobia > Bryobacterales > Bryobacteraceae > DALYJJ01. The sequence goes on along the minus strand of JANRJO010000067.1, from coordinate 43,078 downwards.
TTGTAAGGCTTTTCACGTAGGGAATTGCCAAGGGCATTTACATGACGCTGTATAGGCGGATGGACAGTTTACATCGGGAACAAGATCGGAGATCTCGAGCAGGGACAAGGTTGGTGGTTCAGGCGGAGTCCTGCGGTTGTGACGGCGGCGAGGTTCACGGGACGGTTGTGATGAGGTGGGGGAACGCTACGTTTGCGCCCGGCCAGCCGCGGAGGCGGCGGCGGTGCGGACGTTAAAGGGCGGGGGCACGTATCCGGCGGGGCGTTGTTCTTCGGGGATGGTAACGGTGTTGCCGTCGCGAAGCGAGAGATAGGTGGGGGACATGATCTCGACTCCCGCGGCGTTGAACTCCTGCTGGATGTTCTTGTGGAGCTCGGAGTAGATGAAGGCCATGGCGTTGGCGTCGCGCGTATAGGCATTGATCTCGTAGCTGACGTGAAAGTCATTGAGGCTGGTGTGGAAGACGAACGGCGCGGGCTGGGCGAGGACGTGCGGGGTCTTGAGCGCGGCGTTTACGAGGAGGTCGCGGACCTGCCGCCAGGGAGCGTCGTAGCCGATGGTGACGGTGGTACTGAGGATGAGTCCGTCGAGGCGGGCGTTGGCGCTGTAGTTTACGATGTGGGCGCCGAGGATGGCGCTGTTGGGGACGATGACCTCCACATTCTTGATGGTTCGAATGCGGGTGACGAGCATGGACTTCTCGGTGACGTCGCCGACGCTATCGGCGATCTTCACGCGGTCGCCGAGCTGGAACGGCCGCATGTAGGTAAGAATGATGCCCGCGATGACGTTGCCCATGGCGGAACCAGAGCCGAGCGAGAAGAGCACACCGATGAAGATGGAGACGCCGCGGAGGGCGGGCGAATCGCCGCCGGGCAGATACGGGAAGGCGACCACCAGGGCGAACAGAATCAGGGCGGCGCGCACGAGGCCGAGGGTGGGATCCACCCAGTCACGATGGAAATTCGGGATGGTGATGGCGCCAGTGCGAAGAGCACGGGCGAGGGCGGCGGCGATCTTGACGAGAAGCAGGGTGAGCGCGAAGACCGCGACGAGCACCATCAGGTTCGGAAGGTAGGCAACAATGCCAGCTCCTACTTGACGAATGGCGAAAGACGCGGCGGCGACGGCGGCGGCGGAGAGGGTGGCGGTGTGGGGGAAAAGGCCGAGGGCAAAGGAAGCGGTGGCGAGGACGACGACGGCTCCGGCGGCTAAGAAGGATGCCCCGAGGGCGACGGTTGCGACGAGGCTGAGGGGGTGTTCGAGGGCCCGCACGAGGGCGCCCACGCGGGAGGCGTGGGCGGTGCGAGCGAGGAACGATGAGAGTGCGGCGCGGGCGCGCTGGTAGGCGAGGCGGAGAAGGGCGAGGGCGACGACGGCGAGGGCGATGGCGGCGAGCGCGAGGAGAAGCGACTGGGCGAGGACAGGGAGCGAGCGGGAGTGGCGATAGCGGCGTGCGGCATCGAGGGAGATCCGGCGGCGCTCGGCGAACAGGGCGGCGAGGGGCTTACCTTCAAGCCGGGCGTCTTCGGCGGTAACGGAGAAGAGGTCGATGCGGCCGACGATGAGGATGGACTCGTCGTCGGTGTGCAACTCGCGCACGTCATCCAGGCTGCGCCGCGAGTCATGGGCGAGGGCCACGATATTGGACCGGACGTCGCCGGCTCGCTGGGACGGAGTGAAGCCGGCGCGGGGGGCGCGGATGGTCCAGAGTTCAACGCCGTCGACCACGACCGCGGCGGGTTCGCCGGCGGCGACCGACGCTGCGACGGAGAGGGCGAGCGCGGCGGCGAGGCGGACCAAGAGCATGGCAACCGTTGTAGCAGTTTTGACGGGGACGAGCAGCGGCCGAAGGCTAGAGGGACGCGGCCAGGCGGTGACGTTGGGCGATGAAGGCGGAGTCGGGGAAGCGGGTGTGGAGGTCCTGCCAGAGGGCGGCGGCGCGCTGAGTGGCGGCGCGGTGGGCGGCGGGGTCGATGCCGGAGGCGTAGGCGCGGATGCGATCGAGGGCCTGAAGCGTTTCGAAGCGCTCGCTGAGCAGGGCGTTGGGCTTATCGGGGAGGAGCGCGAGGTGCTTCTGTGCTTCGGCAAGGGCCTGGGCGCGTTCGCCGCTGGCGGCGAGTAGGATTTGCGCGGCGCGGCGGAGGGCGCTTTCGTTGATATGTGCGCCGGCGGGTTTGAGCTGCTCGAAGAGGCGGGTGGCTTCGTCGACGTGGGAGCGGGCACGCTCGAAGTTTCTTAGGGCGACGAGGGGTTCGACGGAAGCGGTGAGGTAGTCATAGCGGGCCTCGTGGCGGGTGATGTTGGCGCCGGAGGTGCTTTGGGTCTGCTGGTAGGACTGGTCGTAGAGAGCGAGGGAGCGGGCGGGGTCGGTGGTGGCGAGGGCCATGGCCTGCCGGGCGAGGACGCGGGCGAGGTCGGTTTTGGCCGCGTCGTTGGTGGGGTCGGCGGCGAGGAGGCGCTCGGCGATGAGGCGGGCCTGTTCGTAGTGTTCGACGGCGAGGGCGGGGCGGCCGGTATTGAAGCGGAGGGGGTTGCCGTGAACGTCGCCGATGGCAATGTGGGTCCAATAGAGCTGGCGTGAGCTTTTGGCCATGTGGGGGGCGGCGGAGGCGTTCTGGCGGGCGAGGCGGAGGGCTTCCTGGAGAGTGGCGAGGGCGAGAGGGAAATCGGCTTCGAGGGCTCGGGCGCGGGCGTGGCCGACAAGGGTGCTGATGAGTTGGGAGTCGGGGGCGGCGGGGACGGTGCGGAGGATGGCGAGGGCCTGCTGGTAGGCGGCGGCGCCTTCCTGGGGAGCGTTGGCGACATCGCAATAGCGGGCTTTGAGGACGAGGGCCTGGACCTGGCGCAGGGGTTGGAGGCGGGGGGCGATGCGGAGGAGGCGTTCGACGGTCTCGCGCTGTTCGGCGCGGCGGGCGGCTTCCTGGAAGACGGGCACGAGGTTCTCGTAGAGGGCGAAGAGGCGGTCGAGGCGGTCGGGGCCGGGATCGGAGGCTTCGACGACGGCGCCGAGTTCGAGGGCTTTGGCGCCGAAGTGGAGGGCGCTCTTAGAGTCGCCCACGCTCGAGAGGGGGCCGCCGCGGCTGACGCCGAGGCGCACGTAGGCGTTGAGGAGTTCCCAGGCGAGCTGGGGGTCGCGGCCGTAGTCGCGCTCGAGGTCTTCGAGGTAGTGGACGGCGATGGCGCTGAGCTTTTCGCGGGCCTTGGTGCCGCCGACGACGCCGTCGATTTCGTCGTGGACCTCGAAGAGCAGGCGTTCGGCGAGGCGGCGGCTGTCGGAGGCGCGGTCGAGGGCGCGCTGGCGCTGGCGGAGGGCGACGGTGGTGGCGGAGATCAGCGTTAGAACGAGCACGGCGGCGACGGCGAGGGAGGCCCAGCGGCGGGCGACGAAGCAGGCGGCGCGGTAGAAGGCGGTGTCGGGGGTGGCGCGGACCGGGCGGCGTTCGAGGAAGCGGGCGAGGTCGTCGGAGAGTTCGAGGGCGGAGCCGTAACGGCGGGCAGGATCGCGCTGGAGGGCTTTGAGGATGATATTTTCCAGGTCGCCGCGGAGGTGGGGTTTGACGGTGGAGGGCGGGAGGATGTCGTCCTGAGAGATCTGCCGGATGGTCTCGCTGAGTGAGGCGCCCTTGACATCGCGGGGGTGTTGGCCCGTGAGGAGGCGGTAGAGGATGGCGCCGAGGCCGAAGACGTCGGTGGCGACGGTGGGCTTGGCGCCGGTGGCTTGTTCGGGGCTGGCGTAGGCGGGGGTGAAGGCGCGGTGGGAGGTGAGGGTGGCGTCGCCGCTGATGTCGCTGGCGACGCCGAAGTCGATGAGCTTGGGGATGCCGTCCGCGGTGACCAGGACGTTCTGGGGCTTGATGTCGCTATGAACGATGAGGTTGCCGTGGGCGAACTGCACGGCCTCACAGAGCTTTTGGACGAGATGAATGACTTCGGCGTCGCTGGCCTGGATGTCCTCACAGTAGGCATCGATGGTGAGGCCGTCCACCTGTTCGATGACGGCGTAGGGGATGCCGTCTTCGGTGGCGCCAGCGTCGATGAGGCCGGCGATGTAGGGGTGGCGGAGGGAGGCGAGCATCTGGCGCTCGCGGGAGAAGCGGCGGTGGGCGTTCTGGCGGAGGACTTCGGGGGCGGCGGGCGGGATGTGGGCGAACTTGACGGCGACGCGCTGGCGGACTTCGCCATCGACGCGGTGGGCTTCGTAGACGAGGCCCATGCCGCCGGAGCCGAGCAGGCGGGTGAGTTCGAAGCGGCCGCCGGCGATTCGCTGGGCGGGAAGGGGGGAGCCGAGGGCGGAGGCGAGGGCGCTATTGAGAATCTCCGGGGGGACGGGAGGCTGGGCGGTGGCGGAGGTGTCGTATTGGAGGAGGGAGAGGACGGCGGCGCGCACGCGTTCGTCGGGGCAGTGTTCGGCCATGAACGCCTGGCGGGCGGCGGTGGGGAGATCGACGGCCCGTTGGAACCAGTGGCGGATCTGGTCGCCGGCGGCTTGGTCCGTGGTCACAAGGAGAACGCGAGAATGCGGGGCGGGGCGGATCAGGGTCCGCCCCGGCGGAACGGCGGTCAGGGCTTGCGGGTGACGGTGAGGCGGGTTTTGTGAAGGGTCTGGCCGTTGACGACGGTTTCGGAGGTTTCGACCCAGCGGCCCTGGTCGTCAATGACCATGCGGCTGACGATGGAGGCGGGGCCCTGCTGGTAGCTCCAGTCGAAGCCGGTGCCGTTGAGCTTGAGTTCGGTTTCGAGGGTATTGCCGGAGTTCCAGGCGCGGAAGCGGTAGGCGCCGGTGGGCGGGTCATAGGAGATGACGGCGAGGGCGTTGAAGACGACTTTGCCGGAGTCGTCACGGCCGGTGCCTTCGACGAGGAGCAGGAGGCCGTCGAGCTTGACCTGTACCTCCTCGGTCTGGCGGATGGTCAACTCCTTGCCGCCGGGCATGGTAACGACGGCTTCGCCGGTCCAGGTACCGGCGAGAGAACGCAGCTTCTGCATCGCGGCTTTCTGGGCGCCGGCATCGGGCCGGGACTGAGCGGTGAGCAGGACGGGGGTCAGCAGCAGCGCGGCTGCGGCGAGGCAGGCGAGGGAAAAACGCATGGGGTCAAGTGTAGCCCGGAAGGGCGGGGCGGTCTTGAAGAAAAGTGACATCGGGGATTACGGGAGGACGGTAAGGTGTGTGATGCGGCGAAGGTATTCGTGGACGAGGCGCGGAGGCCAGCCGTAGACGTCCTGGCATTCGCGGGCAAGGTGGGCCTGGTCGGAGAAGCCGGTGTCGGCGGAGAGGGCGGCCCAGGCGGGGTTGGCGGACTGGAAGGCGTGGAGGCAGGCGGCGCGGAGGCGGCGGAGGCGGGCGAACTCTTTGGGCGTGAGGCCGGAGGCGTGGTGGAAGCGGCGGAGGATCTGGCGGTAGCTGAGACCGAGGCCGTGGACGAGGTCGGCGACGGGGGCGGCTCCGTCGGTGGCGACAATGCGGCGGGTGATTTCGGCGACGGTGGGGTCGGGGGAGGTCCAGCCGGCGGCTTCGGCCCAACGGGTGAGGAGGGCGTCGAGGCCGGGGATGCCTTGAGCTTGCATGACGGCGGCGAAGTCGGGGCGGTCGAGGGGGAGGACGGCGTCGCGGAGGGATGGAACATCGACGTTGAGGAGCGGGCCGGCGCCGCCGGGGAGGAAGCGGATGCCGGCGTACTCGGCGCCGGCGAAGACGGGGACGCGGGGGCCCATGACGACGACGCGGCCGGGGGGAAGCCAGCAGAGGCTGACGGCGCCGTCGGGAGGGATGGTGTGGATGAAGTCGGGAGGAGTGTGGTCAGGAGGCAGGGCGAAGCGCCAGTAGGACGAGACCGCGCCCTGGAGGTGGGGAGCGGGGGAGAACTCGTCGTAGGTCATTCCTTGCGGGGGGACTCGAGGCGGGCGGCGGTGAAGGCGCCGGAGACGCCGAGGGGTTGGACTTCGACGCTGCCGGCGAATTTTTCGTGCGACGACCATTCGCCGGAGTAGACGAGGGTGAGTTCGCCGCCGTCGTGCATGGTCTTGAACTGGAAGGTGAGCTTTTTGCCGGAGAGTTTGCCGGTGATTTGGAGTTCGCCGCGCGGGGAGGTGCAGGGACCGGAGAAGGCGTCGTCTTTGAGGGAGAAGGAGCAATCGATGTCGCTCTCATTGCCGCTGATGCTGGAGTGGACGCGCCAGCGGCCGTCGATGGAGGGAGCGTCCTGGGCGGATGTCAGCTGAATGAGCAGGAGGGCGGCGAGGAAGGTCTTCAGAGTCATCAGAAACTGAAACACTATAGCGCAGGAGGGGGGCGAGGCGGACAGGAAATCCCAGGAGCGGACGCCGAGCGGTGGGGTGAAGGGGCGGAATCAAGGGGTTGGAGTGGACGGTGGCGTGCGGTGGGCGGCGCATGATTTCCGACGTCCGTTACGCGTGCCGGCATTTCGTGCGGAGTCCCGGGGTTGCGGCCGTGGCAGTGGTCACGATGGGAGTGGGCATTGCGGCGGCGACGACGATCTTCGCCGCGGTGGACGGGCTGTGGCTTCGCAGCTTGCCGTACCGTGAACCGGGGCGCGTAGTGATGGTGGGTGAGGAGAGCCGGATTCCGGGCGCGACGAACATCGGCTACGTGACGATGCTGGACTGGCAGGCGCGCACGAGTTCCTTCGAGGCGATGGCGGCTTACCAACCGCAGGACATGACGCTTTCGGGGATGGGCGAGGCCGAAGACGTGCAAGTGGTGCGCGCCTCGGCGGAATTCTTTTCGGTGCTGGGCGTGAAGGCGGGTGTGGGGCGGCTGTGGACGGCGAGGGAGGACCGTCCGCGCGCGCCGCTCGCCGTGTTGAGCGAGGCGTTCTGGAGGCGTCGTTTCGGGGGCGATGCGAACGTGGTGGGACGAACGGTGGTGCTGAACGAACGGAACTTCGAGGTGATCGGTGTGATGCGGCGGGAGTTCCGAGCGTACTTCGCAGAGCGCGACGGGCGGCCGGTGGACGTGTACGTGCCGCTGGGGTACGACGCGAGTTTCCGGGATGCATGCCGGAGTTGCCGTCACTTGCGGGGCATCGCCCGGCTGCGGAGAGGGGTTTCGGTGGAGGGAGCGCTGGCGGACCTGACGTCCGCGCACCGGCAGATGGCCGTGGAGCATGCCGACAGCTATCCGACGGGGCGGCGGCCGGTGGTGGTGGCGATGGCAAAGCAGTTGGCGGCGCGGTTCGAGCGGCCTCTGGGCGTCTTGTCAGCAGCGGCCATGCTGGTGCTGGCGATCGGTTGTGTGAATGCGGCGCACCTGCTTCTGATGCGAGGCCAGGCGCGGCGAGCGGAGATGGCGGTGCGGTCGGCGTTGGGAGCGACGGCGGGGCGGCTGCTGCGGCAATCGATGACGGAGAGTGTGTTGTTGGGCGTGGCGGGCGGCGTGGTCGGCATCGTGCTGACGATGTGGGGAACGCCGCTGCTGGTGCGCCACGCGCCAACGGAATGGGGCCGGCTGGACGAGATCCAGGTGCGCCCGATCACGTTCGTAACGGCGCTGGCGATCGCAGTGCTTGCGGGGGCGGCGGCGGGGTTGGGGCCGGCACTGGCGGCGGCCCGGAGAGCGTCAGGGGAGGGGCTGCGCGGAACACGAGTGACCGAGAGCGGGGAGCACCGCTGGGTACGGCGGATGCTGGCGGCGGGAGAGCTGGGAATTGCGTTTGCTTTGATCCTGGGCTGCGGACTGTTGCTAAAGAGCACCCTTCTTCTGGCGCGTGTGGAGCCGGGGTTTCGGGCGCACGGGCTGCTGACGATGAACGTGAACAGCGTCAGCCCGCGATACCCGCGGGAAGAGGATGATATCCGTTTCTTCGGCGAAGTGCTGGCTGCGATTCGCGGGCAGACGGGAATCGAGGCAGCGGCGGCGACGAGCGTGTTGCCGCTCAGCGGGAACTTTGACGGTGCACGGTTTCAGGTGGTGGGGCGGACGTACGCACGCGAGGCGGACATTCCGTCGGCTGACCGGTTCGTGGTGACGGCGGATTACCTGGAGACGATGGGCATCCCGGTGCTGCGGGGGCGCGGGTTCACGAAGCTGGACCACGCGGGCTCGCGGCGGGTAGCGCTGATCAACGAGGCGGCGGCGAAGGAGCATTTCGCGGGCAGCAATGCCATCGGGCAGTACCTGGAGACGGGGCGGGGGCCCGCGGAGATCGTGGGAGTTGTGGGAAACGTCCGGCAGTTCAGCCTGGACCGTGAGGCGGCGCCGCAGTTTTACCTGCCCTTCGAGCAGCAGTCGCGGGGCTTCATGACGCTGGTGATTCGGGGTACAGGGGAGACGGCCGAGGTGCTGGCGGCAGCGCGGCGGGCGATTGCGAGTGTAGACGCGACGCGATCGGTATCGCGCGTGGCGACGGTGGAGAGCCTGCTGAGCGAGTCTATGGCACAGCGGCGGTTCGTGTTGGTGCTGTTGGGGGGTGCAACGGCCATCTCGGTGGTGCTGGCGCTTGCGGGGATCTACGGGGCATTGAGCTTTCACGTGGCGCGGCGGGCGCGGGAGTTTGGGCTGCGGGTGGCGCTGGGCGCCACGCGAACCGGTCTGAGTGCACTGGTGGCACGGGAGCTGGGGGTGACGGCGGCGGCGGGCATGGCGATCGGCCTTGCGCTGAGCCTGGCCGGCCGGCCGGCGATTGAGGGGATGCTGTTTGAGGTCAGGATGGGCGACGCGAGTGTGCTGGGGGCGGGTTTGGCTGGGACACTGCTCGCGGCAGCGGGAGCGTGCGTTCCTCCCCTGAGGCGGGCGCTCCGGGCAGATGCGGCGCGGCTGCTACGGGAGGAGTAGCGACGGACAGGGCATTTACAGGATCGAAACATCGGGTTGATACACTTGTTCTATCCGATGAAAATCAGAAACCTTGCTTCAGTCGCTTTTGCGTTGTGTGCGTGTGCTCTGCCCATCGCAGCCCAGAACCTTGCGGGTTTGGGTGCGGTGAGCGGCACAGTCATGGACGCGAGCAACGCGCCCGTACCCGGAGCACGCGTTGCGGTTACGAACCCTACTACCGGTTTGATCCGCCGGCTGGTGACGAACGAGTCCGGTTACTTTATCGCGCCCTCGCTGCAGCCGGGGCCCGGCTATGAAGTGAAGGTGGAGAAGGAAGGCTTCGCGGTATACGAGGCGAAGTCGCTGGTACTGCAGGTTGGGCAGAACGTCTCGCTGAATGTGCAGTTGACGGTGGCGCAGCAGGCGCAGACGATCCTGGTGGAAGACAGCACGCCGATTGTGGAGCAGGCCAAGACCGGCGTGTCGCAGGTGGTCAACAGCGCGCAGATTCTGAACCTGCCGATCAACGGGCGACGGGTCGACAGCTTTGTGCTGTTGTCGCCGGGCGTGACGGCGGACGGTACGTTCGGTTTGGTGTCGTTCCGCGGCATGGCCGGCGGCAACGCGTTTCTGCAAGACGGCAACGACACGACGAACCAGTTTTACAACGAGAACGCAGGGCGGACACGGATCAGCTCGAACATCAGCCAGGACTCGGTGCAGGAGTTCCAGGTGCTGACGTCGGGTTACAGTGCGGAGTTCGGACGCGCGACGGGCGGCGTGATCAACACGGTGACCAAGAGTGGGACGAACGAGATTCATGGAACGGGCTACTGGTTTTTCCGCAACCAGGATTTCAACGCGCGGGACCGTTACGCGGCGATCAACCCGTCGGAAGAGCGCAATCAGTTCGGCGGGAGCGTGGGTGGGCCGATCAAGAAGGACCGCCTTTTCTACTTCGGGAACTACGAAGGGACGCGGCGGGACTTTCCGTTGATCAGTTCGATCTTGAATCCGCAGTTTTTCAACGCCGCCGGCGCGTTCATCGGGACGTGCGGCGCGCCGGCGACACCGCAGCAGTGCGAGAACGCGGTGAACTATTTCCGGCGCTTCTTCGGAACGGTGGACCGGAACGTGACGCAGAATGCAGGTTTTGGGAAGCTCGACTGGCGGGTCACCGAGAGCCAGACGATTAGCGCGAGCTTTAACCTGATGAACTGGGAATCGCCGAACGGCATTCAGAGTGCCGCGACGCTAACCAACGCGGGCGCGATCGGCAACAACGGGCTCTCGACGGTGCGGACCCGGTGGGCGAAGCTATCGCACACGAGCGTGCTCAGTCCGACGATTGTGAACGAGGCGCGGTTCGGCTGGTTCAAGGATCGGCTGGCGGACGAGCCGAATTACGACCTGGCGCCGCCGGGCGTGCGGAGCGCGGTGACGGTGCAGGGGCAGGCGAACCTGGGCGTGCCCAACTACCTGCCGCGTGTGCAGCCGACGGAAGACCGCTACCAGTTCGTTGACAACCTCTCGATGACGAAGGGCCGGCACCAGTTCAAGTTCGGCTTCGATATCGCGCATACGCGGGACGTGGAAGACGCGTTGTTCAACGGCGTGGGTTCCTACACGTACGGTACGATCACGGCCTTCGCGCAGGATCTAACGAACCTGGACGGGGGTAAGCGCTGGCAGTCGTACGGGCAGGCTTTCGGCCCGTTCAAGACGTCGGTGTTCACGCGCGATTTCAACTTTTACTTCCAGGACCAGTGGCGGCTGACGAACAAGCTGACGTTCAACTACGGCGTGCGCTACGAGTACGCGCAGTTCGCGCAGCCGGACGTGTCGAACCCGGACTATCCGCAGACGGGCGAGATCAACCAGCCGGGGAAGAATTTTGCTCCGCGCGTGGGCCTGGCGTACAGCTTGGGCGACAAGACGGTGATTCGCGCGGGCTACGGCATATTCTACGCGCGGTTTCCCGCGGCGACGATCGCGCGACTGCACCAGCTGAACGGCGTGGTGCAGCGGTCATTGACGCTACAGGGCAACAACGCGAGCGACCTGGCGGTGGGGCCGGTGTTTCCGAACCGGCTAGCGAGCCTGGACCGGACACCGCCGGCGGGTACGGTGAGCGTGAATTTCGCCGACCCTGACCTGGCGACACCGTACACGCAGCAGGGCGATATCGCGATCGAGCGCGAGATCACGAAGAACATGGGGATCACGGTTTCGTACCTGTGGAACCGGTCGCTCAAGAACATTACGCGGCGCGATCTGAATATCGGGCCGGCGACGGGGAGTTTCACCTATCGCATCCTGGATGCGGCGGGGACGCAGGTGGGGACTTACACGACGCCTACGTATCTGGCGGCGAACCGAGTGGACCGCCGGTATCTGCGGGTGGTGCTGGCGGACAACGGCGGGCGCGTTTGGTATGACGCGCTGGCGGTGCAGTTCCGGCGGCGCGCCTCGAAGTGGCTGGAGGGCACAGTGGCGTACACGTGGTCGCACGCGCGGGATTTGAACCTGGGCGGTGGCTCGAACAACGTGTTCTTCACGGACGGTCCGTCGACGCTGAATAACGGCGATTACAACGCGGAGAAGGGGACGTCGGGGCTCGACCAGCGGCATCGGGCGGTGGTGACGGCGCTGGTGAATCCGCCCCGGAAGAACTTCGGCAGCGGCATTGCGAACCACGTGTTGAATGGATGGCAACTGGCGATCCTGAGCACGTTCGCCTCGGCTCCGTATACGACGCCGACCGTGGTGGTGTCCGGCACGCAGTTCACGGGTCCGGCGTTCAATAACACGCTGAACGGGTTCGGCGGCAGCAACCAGGTTCCGTTTCTGTCGCGGCAGAGCCTGGCGATTGATTCGATCAACCGCTGGGATACGCGGTTGACGAAGGCGATCACGTTCACCGAGCGGGTACAGCTGATGTTGAACTTCGAGGTGTTCAACACGTTCAATCGTGTGAGCAACACGGGTGTCAACTCGCAGGCGTTCCAGGCGACGGCGGGGGTGCTGCGGCCGGTGGCGAATCTCGGGGTCGGCAACTCCTCGGGCGGGTTCCCGGACGGCACGAACGCGAGGCGGGCGCAGTTCTCGATGCGCGTGGTCTTTTAAGGGAGCGCTGTTGGGATGGTAGAGGCCGGGACTTTCGGGTCCCGGCCTTATTCTGTCTATGGGCGCATGATCTCGTCGTAGTGGTGGATGTGAACGCCGCGATCATCGCGGAGAGCGGCCCGCACCATAGCGGCGGCGACGGATGCGGCCAGCACGGGATGGTACTTGCGGAGCCCGGCTACAAAGCCGAACTGCAGGGAGCGGGCGGCGGCAATCGCAAGCCGTTCGCCGAGGCGGATCTCCTGGCGTTCACCGAGCAGCAAGCTAGGGCGGAAGATGTGGACGGCCTCAAAGGGGAGCGACTGGACGGCGTGCTCCAACTCGCCTTTCACCCGCAGGTAGAAATTGGCTGAGGCAGGATCGGCACCCACAGAAGACACGAGGAGGAGACGGCTAGCGCCCTTGGAGGCGGCGAGGCGGGCGAGGGCAAGCGGGTAGTCGAGATCGACGCGGCGGAAGGCGGCTTGGGAGCCGGCCTTGCGAATGGTGGTGCCGAGCGCGGAAAAGAGATCGGCCCCGGGTTCGATATCGCCATCGGTGAGGCGGTCGAAGTCGACGCTGCGCTCGACGACGCCGGGCGGCGGCGCTTGGAGCGGGCGACGCGCGAGGGCGACGACTTTCGCGTAATGCGGCGAGGCGGCCAGCAAGCGAAGGCAGTGGTTGCCGACCAGGCCGGTGGCGCCGGCGACCATTGCGGTGCGCGACATACTGCCCCAGTATGATGGTTCGGGGGGCGCGATGAAAAAGAAGCTGCTGGTTGTTGCTTCCGTGTTAGCCACGCTCGCGGTGGCTGCCGGGCTGGCACTGGTTTTCGTAGACGCCAACACGTTTCGGCCCCAGATCGAGCGGCTGCTGACGAGCCGGTTGAAGCGGCCGGTGAAGCTGGGCGAGATCCGGCTGAAGCTGTTCCCCTTAGGTTTGAGCGTCAGTGATGTTTCGGTCGGAGAGTCGGCGGAGTTCGCTTCGGAGCGGCCGTTTGTGGCGGCGAAGTCGCTCGAGTTGCGGGCGGAGTTGCTGCCGCTGCTGCGGGGCAATCTGCAGGCCGACTCTTTTGTTTTGATCGAGCCGGCGATCGAGTTGGTGAAGAACAAAGCGGGTGTTTGGAACTACCAGTCGCTGACAGCGAGTGGCGGTGGGGAGGCGGGCTCGCAGACCACGGTGAGCCTGAAGCGGGTGGAGATCGAGGACGGGCGGATCGCGATGACGGACGCGGCGGCGCGGACGCCGCGCACCGTGTACGAGCACATCGACCTCTCGCTGACTGGTCTGGCGCCGGGCGCCGCGCCGCAGTTCACTGCGAAGATGCGGCTGCCGGGGAGCGGGCGGTTGGAGGCCGAAGGCGGCGGCGCGCCGCTGAAAGGCACGCTGACTCTGGCAGAGCTGGCCGTGGCGGACCTGCGAAAGACGTTCGCGTTGAAGGGGCTCGAGGACGTGGAGGGGGTGCTCGCGGGGAAGGCGGATTGGAGTGTCGATGGCAACGCGGCGGCGCTTCGCGGGAACCTGGACGTAGCGAGGGCACGGGTGGGCGGAATCCGGTTTGACGAGACGCTGACGGCGGTATTCGATGCCGCGGCGGACACGGCGCGGAAATCGGTCCAGGTGAATTCGCTGACGATGAAGACGAGCCGCGGCTCACTGTCAGCGAAGGCGACAGTGAAGGGGTATGACTCGGAGCGGCCGGCGATCGCGGGTTCGGGCACGCTGAGCAACGCCGTGCTGCCTCTGACGGCTTTGAAAGAGCCGCTCGATATCCGGCGGGCAAACGTCTCGTTCGAGAACGACGCGGCGCGCCTCAAGGGGCTGGAGCTGAAACTCGGGAAGTCGACGCTGACGGGGCGGCTGGGGATTCGCAACTTCAGTGCGCCGTCGTTGGACTTCGCCGGTGCTATCGACCGCCTGAACCTGGCGGAGATACAGAGCCTGATGAACGATTCGAAGGGGGCGCCGGGGGGCAATCCCCTGGCGAAGATCACCGGCCAGGGCTCGCTCACGATCGGCGAGCTGGACCTGGGGACGCTGGTGCTGAACAAGGTGCAGGCGGAGTGCACGCTGGACCGCGGGATTATCCGGCTGAGCCCCGTGCGGTCGGAGCTGTTTGCCGGGCAACTGGAGGGCGAGATCACGGCGAACACGCGCGGCGCGAATCCGGTGATTACGGCGAAGGGCGCACTCGCGCGGGTGGATACGAATCGGCTGCTCACGTCGATGTCTTCGGTGCGCGACGTAATCTTCGGACTGTTGGGCGGCGAGTTCTATACGCGGTTCGAGGTGAAGCCGGGGCAGGAGATGGTGCGGTCGCTGAGCGGGCAGGTGAAGCTGGACCTGGCGGACGGGAAGCTGCAGGGGCCAAACATTTTGAATCAGCTCGCTTCGATTGGCCGTTTCACGGGGGCGTTCAACGCGCCGGAGTCCTTCACGAACGTGACAAAGATGAGGGCGGTTCTCAATTTTGCGGACGGGGTGGCGACGGCGCAGGAACTGGCGCTCGACCTGAACGGAGCGACGCTGGGCGGGACGGGGACGCTGAACCTTGTCGATCAGAGTCTGGGGCTGCGGGTGCTGGCGGTGTTCAGCAAGGAGATGAGCCAGCGCGTGGGCGGCAAGGGGATCGGGGGGCTGTTGACCACAGCGCTGGCGAATGCGCAGGGCGAGCTGGTGATCCCGGCGATCGTCTCGGGCAGCCTGGGGAAGCCGAAGTTCACGCCGGACGCGGAGCGTGTGGCGCAGATGAAGGTGAAGAGCCTGCTGCCTTCGAGCGGGCTCCTGGGAATTTTGAAGGGCAAGACGGAGAGCCAGCCGGCGGCGCCGCAGGGCTCGTTGACGCCTGCGCCGCAGCAGGCAGCGCCGGAGAACACGACGCAGAAAGCGGTGGAGTCGCTGCTCGACCGATTGCGGCGCCGGGAGAAGAAAGACTAGCGCGCGCCGGCGAACTTGTCGGTGGCGGCGACGAGGGCCCGGCAATTGGGGGGATCGAAGGCGCTGTGGCCGCTATCGGGGGTGATGACGAGTTCGGCTTCGGGCCAGGCGCGATGCAGGGCCCAGGCGCTTTCCATGGGGCAGACGACATCGTAGCGGCCTTGCACGATGACGGCGGGGATTTGACGGATGCGCCCAGCGTCGCGGAGGAGCTGATCGTCGGATTGGAAGAACCCCTTGTTGTAGAAGTAGTGAGCTTCAATGCGTGCGAAGGCGAGGGCGAACTCGTCTTCTTCGTAGTGGGCGGTGAAGGATGAATCGGGGAGGAGTTTCGAGGTCGCGCCTTCCCAGCCGCTCCAGATCTTCGCGGCGGCCAGGCGCACGGCGGGGTCCTCGCTGGTGAGGCGGCGGTAGTAGGCGGTGAGCAGGTCGCCTCGCTCGGCTTCGGGGATGTGGTTCCAGTAGGGTTCCCAGGCGTCGGGATAGAGGACGGAGGCGCCGCGCTGGTAGAACCAGTCGATCTCCTGCTTGCGGAGCAGGAAGATGCCGCGGAGGACGAGCTCGGTGACGCGCTGCGGATGCGTTTCGGCGTAGGCGAGTGCGAGCGTCGATCCCCAAGAGCCGCCGAACACCTGCCATTGGTCGATTCCAAGGTGCTCGCGGATCTTCTCGATATCAGCGACGAGATCCCATGTCGTGTTCGCTTCAAGCGACGCGTAGGGCGTGCTCTTGCCGCAGCCGCGCTGATCGAAGTTGACGATGCGGTAGCGATGGGGGTGGAAGAAGCGGCGCTGCTTGGGATCGGAGCCGCCGCCGGGGCCGCCGTGGAGGAAGATGACGGGCTTTCCTTGCGGGTTGCCGCTTTCCTCGAAGTAGATCTCATGGACTTCGGAGACCTTGAGGCGGCCGGTGTTGTAGGGTTCGACAGGAGGGTAGAGCCAGGTGAGCGGGTCCTTCATCAGCGCGGGAACGGGCATGGCGGGCAGTATACCAATCAAAACGGGCGCGGCCGCCACTGCGGCGACCGCGCCCGCCGGGGGTCAACAGGGTAGGACGTTTAGAACTGGAAGCGAAGACCCAACTGCATGGTGCGAGATCCCCAGCGCGTGAGGACTCTACCGAAGTCGCGGCTGTTCATGGCCGTGTTCGGGCCGCTGAGGAAGTTGCTGTTGGTCAGGTTATAGGCTTCGGCCCGGAATTGAGCGTTCATGCGTTCCGTGATGCGGAAGTTCTTCAGCAGGCCGAGATCGATGTTCCACGATCCCGGACCCTCGAGGGCGTTCCGTTCCAGGTTCCCGAAGGTATTCCGAATGGCCGGCTTTGCGAAGGAGTTCAGGCTGAAGTAGTTCGCCTGTCGCTGGTCCTTGGAGCCAGAGGTATAGGCGATGGCGCCGGCACGGTCAGGCCGGTCATTGCCGATGCCGTCATAGTTCCAGTCCTCCCCGAGGGTCACGTTCGAGGGTGAGCCGCTGGCGACATTCATGGAGCCGGACACCTGCCAGCCGCCGGCGATCTTTCCGGCCAGCGTATTGGTGTTGGCGAAAAGCGGTACGTCGTAGACGTAGAACGCCCGGAACATATGGCGGGCGGCGTCCCAGGCTCGTTCGCCATCGAGGTTGAAGGGGTTCACGGTCTGGATGCCGCTGTCGGTCGGGTCGTTACTGGAGAGCGTCTCGAGGTCGCCGTAGGTGTAGGTCAGGCGGGAGGTCAGGCGTTTGTTGAACCGCAAGTCAGACGCGATTTGCAGCGAGTCATACCAGCTGCGGGCGCGAGAGTGGATGATGCTGACGCTGCCGTAGCTCTTGATGGGCCGGCGGTCGTGGATGTTGGAAAGGCTCGCGGCATCGGTCCAGAGCGGGTAATTGAAGGGCAAAACCTGCAGTAGTTTGAAGCCGCGATTCCCGACGTAGCCAGCTTCTACGGTGACGCCGCGGACGATTTCACGGACAAACGTGACGTTCCACTGCTGGGTGTACGGAGTGCGGAAGTTGGTATCGAAGCCGACGGGGTTATCGATACGCGGCGGGTACTTGAAGTTGCTCACGTCGGCGGAGAACGGTGTAGGCGGTGCGGTGTAGACGACGGTCTGGCTGGTGCCCCAGGGATCAACCAGGTTCCTGGTCTCCCCGCCGCTCGCGCTTGGTCTCCACGGCGTGCGTTCGGCGTTCCACATCTTGATCTGGGTCGCGTTGTACGCGTAATAGAAGCCGTAGCCCGCGCGAATAACGGTTCTGCCGTCACCCTTCACGTCATAAGCGAGGCCGAGCCGCGGGGCGAAGTTGTTGCGATCCTGCTCAAAGAAGCCGGCGGGGATGCCGGTGTCTCCGAGGAAGGCCATATGCAGCGGCGCGTTCGGATAGAGGTTCGAGCGATGGTTGTAGATGAACGCGGAGGCGCGGTTATCGGATTCGGTGGCCGGCGAGTAGATCTCGTAGCGAAGCCCGGGAGTGAGCGTCAGTTTGGGGGTGACGCGCCACTGGTCCTGGACGAAGAAGAAGTCCGACCAGTTGAACAGGTTATAAGAGAGGATCCCGCTGGCGCTGAAGCTGGACGACCGGCCCATGACGAAGTCCGCCATAGCGTAGCCGAAGTTACCGACACCGAGAGGCTTTCCGCCTGCGGGTTTCGACGAGGAGCGGCCATCGAACGAGAAGGTCAGGCCGTCCTGGTCATTGCGCTGCATCACCGTGTCGCGCTGGAACTCGGCGCCGAAGCGCACGTTGTGTTTGCCAGTGGTCCAACTGGCCGTGCTGCCGAAGCGCAGGTTCCACTGCTCAAACAGGCTGAGCCAGCCCTGGTGGGACTTGAAGCCGTCGGAGACGTTGATGCTGGGAAGGTATTTGCGCGCGCCATCCTGCACCAGGGGCCAGGTAGCGCCGAAATCGGAGAGGTCGCGGCCCAACTGTGCCTGGCCCCGGTCGGCGGAGTGCTTGGCATAGCCGAAGCGGTTCTGCACTACGACGGACGGGCTGACGATCCAGGTGTGGCGGCCGGAGATGGTGTCCTGGCGCGAGTCATTCAACTGGGGCCCGGCCTTGGGGACGTTGTTGCCGGCGCCTCCGGCCTGCGGGAGAACCTGCTGGCCCCAGGTGCGGAAGTAGCTGAACTGGGTGATGTGGTTCTGAGTGAAGCTGTGGTCGACTTTGGCGAGGGTCTCGTTGTTGCGAACGGTCTCGGCGAACGACCAGATGTAACGGTCGCCGAAGTTGCTCACGGTGGGGAGAAGGCCGGCGGCGAGCCGGGCAGCAACGGGGTCCATCAGCCGCGACGGAATCTGATTGTTGGCGAGGGGTAGGCCCGTGTCGGGGTCGTAGAGCTGCTTGTCGAAGGCGGAGAAGTTGCCCTTGAGGAGGTCGGCGGTGGGGAAGCGGTTCGTGTTTTGCAGCTGGGCGGCCTGGTCGCGGTAGTGCTGGTACGAGCCGAAGAAGAAGGTCCGGTTCCTGACGACCGGTCCGCCGATGGTGCCGCCGCCCTGCTTGAGGGGAGCGGCGGGCCGCGCCTGGTTACTCTTGTTCCTTTCGAAGGTATTCGCGTTCAAGGCGGCGTCACGGAAGAAGTAGAAGCCGGACCCATGGAGCTCGTTGGTGCCCGAGCGCGTCATGACATTGAAGATGCCGCCCGGTTGTTTGCCGAACTCGGCGGAAGTGCTGTTGGTGGAGACGGTGACTTCCTGAACGGCCTCCGGATTCGGAAACTGGAGCGCCGAGTTGCGGAAGGAGCCGGTGTTGTCGGTACCGTCGAGGAAGAAAGCGTTCTGCATGGCGCGATTGCCGTTGACAGAAGCGTATGTTCCCTCGATGTTCATCACCTGGGAGCCGGCGTTATTGAGGTTGACGCCAGGGGCAAGGAGCGCGTAGGAGAGCGCGTTGCGCCCGGAGGAGGGAAGATCGGTGATGTATTTCCGTTCAACGCCGGTGGCGACCTGCGCGGAGACGGTGTCGATGCGGGCGACGGAAGACGACACTTCCACGACCTCGGAAACCTGCCCGATCTGCATGGTGACATCGGCGCGCGTGTTGCGCGCGACTTCGACGATCACCCCGGTGAGGACAGCCGGGCGAAAGCCGGTCAGCGTGGCCCGCACGGACCACGATCCCGGAGGGACGAGGTTGAATATGTACTTACCGTCGGCCCCACTGGTCTGTGTGAGCGTGACTCCGGTGGAGTCCTGCACGAGATCGATGCGAGCGCCGGGAATGGCCGCACCGGAAGGATCGAGTAACGTGCCCTGCACCGTACCGGTGGTTTCCTGGGCGAGTGACAGCGATGCCGCGAGCAAGACAGCTAAGAGCAAATGTTTTACTTGCATTTAAACGTACCCCTGACGGGGCCCGGCGACCGGACCCGTTCTTATTGTGATTCAGGAGTAGCAGGTCTGAAAGTAATGGAAATGTTAATCGATACGATTTACCTCGTGTTAGGCGCCTGGTAGACAACCTTGCCCTCGACAACCGTCAGTAGCGGCTCTATGGACTTGATTTCGTCTTCCGGGCAGGCGAGGAAGTCGCGGTCGATGACGACGAGGTCGGCGAGTTTGCCGGGTTCGATGGAGCCGCGCTCTTTTTCGCTGAACTGGAGCCACGCGGGGGCGGTCGTATACATTCGCAAAGCCTGAATGCGGTCGATGCGTTCCTGGGGGTAGATGACTTTGCCTTCGCGTGTGCGGCGGGTGATCGTCATCCACATGTTGAGGAAGGGATTGTAAGGATTGACGGCATTATTCTTATCGTGGCCGATCATGTGGTCGCTGCCGCCGGCGACTTGAATACCCTCCTTAAGCCAGGAACTGACGGGGAAGAACCAGCGCATGTTTTCGAGGCCGAAGACGCGGGAGAGGGCGGGGACGTCGAAGTAGAGCCAGCCGGGCTGGGCGTCGGCGGCGACGCCGAGCCGCTTCATTTTCTTGACGGCCTCTTCGCTCATATAGCTGCCGTGCATGACGTGGTGGCGCAGGGGGGCGATGGGCTTTTCGCGATCGAGGCGCTCGAAGGCATCGAGAAGGACATCGATGGCGGCGCCACCCTGCACGTGAGCGGTGAGCTGCCAGCCTTTGTCGCGCGCGGCGGAGAAGATGCGGTAGAGCTTGTCGGGATCGACGAAGAGCGTGCCGCGGGCGGCGGGGTCGGTCTGACCGTAGAGCTGGCGGCCGAAGGGGCCGTAGGGACGGCGCTGGTAGGCGGTGCCGACGCTCTGGCCGCCGTCGAGAGTCACCTTGAACGTGCCGAACTTGAGGCGTTCGTCGCCCTGGTTCGTGGTCCAGGGGCGGGATTGGATTTCGGCGACGATCTGCTCGACGGGCCGCGAGGCGTCGGGGCGCCAGGTGAGGACGACTCGCACGGGAAGGCGCTGCTGTTGCTTCAGGCGCTGGTAGAGGGCGACTTCGCCGGCGGTGACGGCGCGGTCGCCCACGGCGGTGAGGCCGGCGGCGGCGTAGAGGGAGAGCGTCTTCTCGATGGCGGCGAGGCGCTCTTCGTCGGTGAAGGTTTCGGCGCGGTGCGCGCCTTTGAGGAGGTGGGAGGCATTGCGGAGGATGCCGTTGGGCTCGCCGTTGGCGTCCTTGACGACTTCGCCGCCGGGAGGGTTCGGGGTGGTGCGGTCGATGCCACTGACGCGAAGGGCCATGGTATTCGCGGCCCAGACGTAGCTGCCGTCGAAGGCGACGGGGTGGCCGGGTGCAACGTCGAGATCCTGGCGAGTGGGCATGCGCATCTCGGCGAGGCGCGGCGGGAGAGTGCGAGGGACGACGATCCACTCGCCCTTGGGCGTCGTGCGCGCCTGTTCGCGAACCCATTTCTGAATGGCGGCGATGCTATCGAAGGGAGGCAGCGGCTTGCGGAACTCGCTGAGGCCGGCGCCGAGCACGTGCACGTGGGCGTCGATGAGGCCGGGGAGGACGGTTTTGCCCTTGAGGTCGATGAGTTGTGTCTGAGGGGTCTTAGCGGCGAGAACAGCTTTGGTGGAGCCGACGGCAGCGATGCGCCCTTGGGTGATGGCGACGGCTTCCGCAAGACGGAAGCGCGCGTCGACGGTGACGATCTTTCCGGAGTGAAGGATGAGATCGGGGCCGGCGGCAGGAAGGAGGGCGACGGCGGCCAAGAGGAGCAGGCTGCGGTGCATACAGGGCGATTGTAGCGGCCTTGCTGGCTTTTGACATTCCCGCCTAAGATGATTGGGGTTGTAAGAGGAGACTCCGAACGATGCTGACCATTCTCGATGTCGCCCTGCGCCGCGTCGCGGAGCGCGCAAAAGCGGGCGATGTATGGCCGATGGCGGCAGCCAGTCTGTGCGCGTGTACGTGCGTGGCCATCGTGATCAACAACACGATACCCGCTGCGAGGAACGGGCCGGCGTGGTGGGAGATCGTGTCTGCTTGCGGTCTCTTCGTTACGGGAGTCCTAACGGCGCGCAGTGCCGGGCGCTTCAGCCCGACCACGGCTGCGGCGAAGGCAGCGTTGGTGGGATATCTTCCCGAAGCCGTCGCATTACTGTCGTGGAAGGCGGGGCTCTTTCGTCCGCTGGTGACGGAGGTGGCTGGGCCCAATCGACTGCTCGAGAGCAGATTGGCATTCAGCCGCATCAGCTTTCCGACTACTCCGGAACCGCCGTTGGTCCTGGTCCCGCTCGGGCTCGCGCTGGTCATTGTCCACGGGTTCGTGATCGGATACGCCGGCGGGCTGTTCGGGGATGCCGTCCGGGCTCGTCGAGCGGGCTGCTAGCGCGCGGGTTGTGACGAGATTTCCAGAACCGAACACCCGCCGGGACCGTATTACCCTGACAGCTATGCTGGGACCACGCTTTCTGCTCCTTTCCCTGTCCGCCCTGACGCTTGCGGCGCAGGAGGTGAAGTTTGACCCGCGCCTTTCGGTGCACACGATTGTGCGCGAGGACCTGTTTGCCGGTTACATGGTGAACGATATGGAGCGGTTTGACCGCGGCGAAAGGACGCTCGAGGCGCTCTTGGCCGAGCGGCCGGAGGGCAAAGCGGCTTTGCTGGCGTGGAAGGGCGCGAACGAACTCTACCGCGCGGTGCGAGCGCACGAGGCAAAGAACGAGGCTGAGTTTAGCACGCGGTACGCTAGCGCGCTCGAGGCGTATGGGGAGGCGGAGCGGTCAGGGGCGAGGGATTTCGGAGTGGCGGCGGTGAGCGGCGCGAGCCTGCTGCTGTTCGCGGACCGCCTTCCGCGGGCCGAGCAGCGGTCACAGGCATACGAGAAGGCGTGGACGTTCTACCAGGCCATGTGGAAGCAGCAGGGCGGCATTGTGGAGAAGCTGCCGCTTCATATCAAGGGGGAGTTGCTCTCGGGGCTGGCGATGTCGGCACAGCGGACGGCGCGGGCGGCGGAGAGCGCCGCGTATCTCGACAAGATGTTGACGGTGCTCGCTGGGACGCCGTACGAGGCGCGGGCGAAGCGCTGGAAGGAGGAGCCCGCGGTGGCAGGGCGGACGACGCTGATCTGCCAGACGTGCCATGACGCGGGCCGGCTGGAGGCGACGAAGGCGCGGCTGGCGGCGGCACGGTAGGGCGTGACAAGCGGGGTCGTTACCGTGACGCGGGGTTGAAACGGAAGCGGAGCATCAGCTTGGATGGGGAAGGGCGTCCGTCGATGGTGGACGGGACGTAGGCGGCGCGGCGGGCGGCGTCGCGGCACAAGGGGGCGAGGAGACCGACGAGAGGGGCATTGGGGTTGGCGGTGGTGGCGGCGACGACGCGTCCGGTCGCGTCGAGATCGACCTCGATGTGAACCTCGGCGGGGTTAATTATCAGCTTCCACAGGTGCGCGGGAAGGACGACGGTGGGATGGGCGACGGGACGGGCCGGCACCACTTGGGGAGGGCGCACGGGGACCGGCGCGGGATCGGCCGCAGGTGCAGCCGTGGGGGGCGGGAGCACCTGGGGAGCGGGAGCCGGGGGCGCAACGGCGGCCACGCGAGCCGAAGACAAGAGGCTGGTGGAGGCGGGCTGCCGGGAGGTGCTTTCTGCAGTCAGGGAGGGGGGTGCTTCCAGAACAGGTTGAGGACCCGTTGCCTGCGCGGGAGGGGGAGTGAAGACGGTTCGGGGAGACGCCGGAGCGGGGAGTGGAGCGGGAGTGGCGGCCGGCCGGACGACGGTAAGCGGGCGCCCCGCCGAATCGGGAAGGAACACGCGGATGGAGCTGGTGGAGAGGATGGCGGAGCCCTGGAAGAGGTCGAGGGAGACGGTCAGGTCGGCGGTAACCGGCGAGTAGATGAGGCTGCCGTGGCGGAGGCGCGCGGGCGCCATTCGGGTTTCTTCAGAGGAGGCGCCGTCGAGAATGCGGAGGAGGGCGGAGTCGGCTTCCTGTGTGAGGGGAAAGGCGGGGTTCCAGCGAATCTGGATGGCTCCGGAGCCGTGGCGCTGAATTTCCAAGGGAGGGCCGGCGGGGACGGGCGAGGCCGACGGGGCGGCACGGAGGAGCGGTGAAGGCTCTGGAGTGGTGGCGGGAAGGAGGGAGCGCCAGCCGACGAATGCGACGAGGGGGGCAAGCAGGGCTACCGTGATCCAGGGGAGCGGGGAGCGCCGAGGGGAAGGCGGAGGGAAGCGCGAGGGATTCACGTCGGCGGGCGCGCGGAGGACCCGCGCCCCGCAAGGGATGCAAGTGCCCTTGTCGTAGATGGAGATGTCCACTTCGACGCCCTCGGGAATGGGACCGAAGCGAAGGAGGATCGGGGGAGATGGGGAGAGGAGGGGTCGAAGGCTTTCGATGAGTGGAAACGATTGTTCGGGGTGGTTGGCGATGTCGCAGTAGCAGCCGAGGAGGGCGAGTGAGTGGCCGTGAGCGGGGTTGCACCAGCGATCGATGAGGTTTGAGGCGGCGGGTAAGTCCTGAGGGAGGGGCTGGAGGAACTGGACTTCCGCGAGGGCGGGAGGGCCGGGAGAGAAGGCTCCGATGAGAACGCCGGCGGCAGGGCGGCGGAAAGACTGCCGGGTATGGTGCGCCAGGAATCGGGGGAGGTGAGGACTCAGCTGGACGGTGAACGGGCGGCCCGGGACAAGCCAGGTAAGCAAAGAGGCTTGATACGGTGCTGTCACGAGCATCCCCAGGCAGTAGACAGAACCCGGCGGTTTCGGTGACAGGAAAGTTGCGGCAGGAATGCGGGCGCGAGCGCGAGCGGATTATTGGCGGCTGCGAGCGAGGAGCGCTCGGGCAAGATTGTTCACGGCCGCTTCCTCCGTACTGCGGGTACGTTCGCTCTTGGGCAGTGAGGCCAGTTCCAGGTGGATGAGCTCATGCACCACGGTGAACTCCATGTCTTCGAGCATTGCTTCGGGAGAGACGGAGTAATCGGCCGGGTCCAAGATATGCATGACCGCGGTCTTTTTCCCTTTGTCCCATTTGATGCCGCCGATGGTGCCGTTCTTGAGCTCAGCGCGGCGAGCCAGGACGAGCGTCACTTTCCATTCCTCGAGGTTCAGGACGCGCTGCCAAGCGGTGAGTTTGGTGGCGAGGAAGGCTTCGATGGACTCTCGTGAGCTACTAGAAGATACAGTTTCCGCGTATCCAAATTGACCGGAGAAGAAGAGGGCGACGCAAGCAGCGAGTCGGTGACGGTTCATGCGTGCCTCCCCCTTTCGGCGTACGAGGCGACGCGGCTCGTACGGAGAGCTTATCGGCAAAGCGGGGAAGCTTTCCAATCAAAAACTTCTATGATGGTGATAAGGGGAGGCGTTGGGCGTGGGCCAAACAGAGCATACAAAAGGCCTTACCGTTCAGACGGCACTTGCCAAGCGCCAGGGATTATGTTAAGATTTATACATAAAGCGAGGAGGCGAACGATGAAGCGGACTCTGGTGCTCGGTTTCGGATTGGCCGCGGTGGCGGCAGTGGCGACGGCTCAGTCGGGCGGTTCTTACGTGGAGCAGTGGCACAAGGCCAAGTACGGGCGGCCATCGCCACGGGCAGAAGCGAAGGCGAAGGCGGAGGCGGACAGCACCGCGTATCGCGCGGAGCCGAAGAAGGACGAGAAGAAGCCGTCCTGGACGGAGGAGCGGTTCAAGGCGAAGACGGGTCGCAACACTCCGGCCGAGGAGGCACGCCAGTCGGAAGAGGCGGCGAGCACTGCCTATCGCGCTGAGCCGAAGGACACCAAGCAGGACTTGAAGGGCGAGGAGCTGCGGCGCCGCGAATTCATGAAGTCGAAGTACGGGCGCGATCCGTACGCGAAGTAAGCCTTTCGTTAGAACTCGGCGGGTCCGGGCAGGACCGCCGCGAGGCGTTCTTCGACGGGAGTGAGCGCATCTTCGTTTGTTGCCACGTGGCGGCCCACGGTTCCAGCGAGTTGTTGCAGGCCGGGGCCCAGCCAAGTCTCCTCGCCGACCGCGCGCAGGTACCGCGCGCACCACGTCTCCGTCATGTAATCGGCGCCGTGGCGTGCGCCGCAGGCCATTTCGTACGGGGTGTTGCTGTAGCCGTCAAGCGTGTCGAACTCGGGTATCCAATCCCAGCGCGCGAGGAACGCCTGAAGGCCGTCCCGCTCCATTAGGGATTCGAGCAGGGTCCGCAGGCGGGGGCGGTCGGCGTGGTCATAGGACCAGAAGGCGAGATGTGGGCACCGGGCCTCGTTGTCCTGTAAGGAATACGCGAGCAGCGCGCCGCGCTTCTCGACTTCGACGCGCACTGTTTGCGCTGTTGCAGCGGCTTTCAGGAGGCCGGCGCCCCACGCTGCGGCATCCACTCGATGCTTCTTCGGGCGCGGCATGGACAGGGTGAAGCCTGGGGACCGTTTGATGGTTCGCGCGGTGGCTTCGCCGTCGCCGATCCAATCGCGGAGATAGGGCAGCAGCTCGGGGGCGCGGCCGGCGCGGAGGATCGCCACGCCGGAGAGTGCCCGCGGCTCGCGCATCTGTTTGAGGTAGAAGAAGGCATTGGGTCCGGGGACGGAGCGAAGCGGAAGGCGCGGGGCGGCCAGCACTTCCACGCGCGCCACGTGCTCGAGCGGCTCGCCTCCCTCGGGCGTAATGCGCACCATGAGATCGGCGGCCCCTTCCCGCCGTGCCTCGCACAAAAGGCTGAAGCCACAAACGACGCCGGCGGGCGCTTCCCAACGCGAGAAGTAGAAGGCGCCGTCCTCGGGAAGGGCAGCTACGGCAGGATGGGCTCGAGCCATGCGAACGCTGGCGGCGGCGACGAACATGTGGCCCTGGCGGAGCGCGATCAGGGAGAGCGCCGGTCCGCTTAGCTCAACCGCAAGCCCGGTGAAGGCTGCACCGGCGTTGTGAAAGGCCACCTGCACTCCGAACTGCTCACCGACTACGGGCCTGGAGGGCGGGACCAGGGGTGCTGCGGGCTCAAGGCGAACTCCCGCAGACGGGTGCGCCGGGGCGGCCGGCTCCAGCCACTCGGCTTCGGGAGGCAGATGCTGCGTGCCGGCGAGCACCAGTTGTTCGGGGATCCGGAGCACCTCGGCCGCTCGCGCCAGTTTGTCCTCCGCGAACGCAGCGTCCGTGTTCCAGACCTGCCGCAGGCGAGCTTCACCCCACTTCCGAGGATTGCCGGAAGCCGGTTCTTCCGGTGAATCGGTGAACCGGTCCACGATGCGCCCCTTCTCGGCGAGGCTCATCCACAGGAAGTCACTGTCATGGACCATGACGGCGACGGCACGCGGGGTGACGCGCGAGAACTCCGCCGCGAGCGACTCGAGCGCTGCGATATCCTGCTCGGCCTCCTCGGCGTAGACCCCCAGCCACGCGCCGGCACGAACGAGCGCGGTGCGGCCGCGCACTCGCAGCCGCACGGCGGCTACGTCCTCGTCGTTGCGAACGGCAACCTGAACGCTGCTGAGGAACTGGCCCATGCCCCTTCCATCGGCGGCGCGCAGGGCGGGGCTTTAGGCCGGCTGCGAGTTCCGCACGCGCCAGCCGAGGCGCAGCGAATTGCCGACGACCGAGAAGCCGGAGACGGACATCGCGGCGGCGGCGATGATGGGGTTCAAGACGCCGGTGACGGCGAGGACGATGCCGGCGGCGTTGTAGAAGAAAGCCCAGAAGAGATTCTGGCGGACGACGCGGGCGGCGGCGGCGGCGATCTCGAAGGCATCGTGGATGCGGAGGAGCGAGTCGCTCATCAGCACGACGGGGGCGGCTTGCATGGCGAGGTCCGCGCCGGAGCCCATGGCGATGCCGAGGTCGGCGGCGGCGAGCGCGGGGGCATCATTGATGCCGTCGCCGGCCATGGCGACAGTCTTTCCTTGTCTGCGGAGGTCGGCGATAAAGGCGGCTTTGGCGGCGGGGGTGACGTCACCCTGGTGGCGGGCGATGCCGAGGCGCGCGGCGATCTTCGCCGTGGTAGCGACGGAGTCGCCGGAGAGCAGGACAGGCTCAATGTTGCGGTCCTTCAGGCGGCGGAGGAGTTCTGGGGCGTCGGCGCGGGGTTGATCGCCGAGGGCGAAGGCGGCTTCGACCTGCCCGTCGCGGGCGGCGAAGACGACGGTGGCGCCTTCGGCTTGCCAGGCGGCAGCTTTCTTTTCGAGGTCCGCACTGATGGGTTGGGGCATGAGCGCGCGGCTGCCGATCTGGATGCGGCGTCCGTTGACGGTCCCGCTGATGCCTTGGCCGGGGTGCACTTCGAGGCTCGCGGCGCGGCCGGGGGAGGGGCCGGCGAAGGCGACGAGGGCGCGGGCGAGCGGGTGTTCGCTCGAGGCTTCGACGGCGGCGACGGCGGCGAGCAGCTCAGGCGAGGCCTGGGCGTCGCGGACGGCGAAGCGGCCTTCGGTGAGCGTGCCGGTCTTGTCGAGGACGAGAACGTCGACTTTGCGAAATGTTTCGAGGACGGCGGCGTCGCGGATGAGGATGCCGCGGTGGGAGGCGGAGCCGATGGCGGCGGTGGTGGCGAGCGGCGTGGCGATGCCCAGGGCGCAGGGGCAGGCGATGACGAGCACGGCAATGGCGCGCATGCCCGCTTCGAGGGGCGGGATGCCGGAGGCGATGCCGAGGGCGACGGTGGCGGCGGCGACCAGCAGGACGGCGGGGACGAAGAGGCGGGCAGCGCGGTCGACGCTGCGCTCGAGAGCGGTGCGGCTGTGGATGGCGGTTTCGACGGAGCGGATGATCTGGGCGAGGGTGCTGTCGGCGCCCGTGCGCGTGGCTCGGATCTCGAGGACGCCGGCGCCGTTGCACGTGCCGCTGGAGACTTCGCTGCCGGCGGTCTTGGGGCGCGGGGCGGCTTCACCGGTGAGGACGGACTCGTCGACGGTGGAGGAGCCGCTGAGGACGACGCCGTCGACGGGGATTCGTTCGCCCGGCTTGACGAGGATCTCGAGGCCGGGCTGCACGGCTTCTGTGGCGACGAAGCGTTCGCGCCCGTCCTGCATCAGGCGGGCCTTCTTCGGCATGAGGCGGTAGAGGAGGGCGATGGAGCGGGAGGTGCGGTCGCGAGCACCGCGTTCGAGGGCTTTGCCGGCGAGGACGAGCGTGACGATGGCGCAAGCGGTATCGAAGTAGTAGTGCTGTCCGCCTTGCAGGGCCTGCGCCACGCTGTAGAGGTAGGCGGCCAGGATGCCGGTGGAGACGAGGGCCTCCATGCGGATGATGCCTTGGCGGACTCCGGCCAAAGCGGCGCGCAGGATGGGCGCGCCGGACCAGAAGACGACGGGCGTGGTGAGCGCCATCAATATGAAGGGCACCCAGCGGTGGGCGGCTTCAGCGATGCTCTCGAAGTAGCTGGCGTAGACGACCAGGCTGAAGAGCATCACGTTCATCCAAAGGCCGCCGGCGATGCCGAGGCGCAGGAGCATGTCGCGCCATTCGGTGCGGTCGGCGTCGCGTTCGCCGGTGTACTCGCTGAGCTTGTAGCCGAGGGACTCGACGCGCTTCGCAATGCGTTCGGGCGCGAGGTACTGCGGGCACCAGCGGACCTTCAGCAGGTCTGAGGTGAAGATTACTTCGGCGGACTTGACGCCTGATTCCTTGCCGAGGGCGTGTTCGATGATCCAGCCGCAGGAGGAGCACCAGAGTCCGGAGACACGGAAGAGCGATTCGCGCACCTCGGCGGTGTCGGGGATGGTGCGCGCGGCGGCGTTTGTCTCGCGATTCGAAATGAGGCCAAGGCGGAGGCTTTCGCGATAGAGCTCGGACTGTCGGAAGTCGACGCCCTGTTCGAGGAGGCCGCTTTCGGAGAGGACGGTGTAGACGTTGAGGCAGCCGAGACAGCAGAAGTGTTTTTCGGGCTCGTTGCGGCCGAAGCGCCGGTTCAGGACGTCGGCGCCCACGGGCAGGTCGCAGAGGTCACAGTGCACCTGCGCGGGAGCCGCGACGGTGCTACTGGCGGACATGGCCACGCTCGTCGAGGATCACCGGATTGGCGGCCTTGGCTTCATGCCAGGTATAGATCATGATGCCGAGGAAGAGCGCCATGATGAGCCCGAAGAACAGGGGAAAGAACATTGCCGATTTCTGTTTTGCCATCCCCCCTACTTTCTGACCGGCATGATGAATGTCATGTCGAACGTTTCGCGGTTCTCGCCCGCGGTTTGGGCGATGAAGCGAAAGCGGTTGACGTCGGTTGAGCCGGCGGTCTGCGGTGCGCGCAGTTCGAAGGTCGTTTCGACGGTCTGTCCCGGCCCCAGCGTCACCGGGTTCTGCTGGAGCGCGACTTCAGCGCCGGCCAGGGATTCGGTCCAGAGGCGGACGGAGGTTTCGCGGCTGGTGCGATTGGCGAGGCGGAGGCGCATGCGGTTGACGATGCGGCCGTCGGGGGCCTTGGTGTAGAGGACTGTGCGGTCGGGCGCGATTTGGACGAGCACGGGCTTGCGCATGGCGAGCGCGACGGAGAGGCCGGCGCCGTAGAAGAGCAGGATGACCATGATGGCGACGCGCTTGGCGTCGCGGATGCCCATGCGGCGCAGCCAGCTTTCGCGGATCTCGGTCTTCGGGCGTTCGCCCCAGGTGTAGGCGATGAGGCCGGGTCGCCCGATTTTGCGGAGCACGTCTTCGCAGGCGTCGATGCACTCGCCGCAGTGGACGCATTCGATCTGGTAGGGCGACTTGCGGATGTCGATGCCCATCTCGCAGACGCGGACGCACTTCTTACACTCGATGCAGGTTTTGTTTTCGTCGCGGTAGGTGACGAGGAGTGAGTTCTTATCGACGAGCATCCCCTGCAGATAACCGTAGGGGCATACGGTCACGCAGAACTTTTGCCGCAGGAAGGCGAGGTCCAGGAACGTGAGCAGCGTGACGACGGTGCCGGTGATGCCTCCGGCGGTGACAACGTCGAGGGAGGCCAGGCGGCCCAGCAGGTCGCGCGGGTCAACGAAGTAGGCCGTGAAGACGAAGGCGAGGAAGACGCTGGCGATCCAGAGGACGGTGTACAGCGCGACGCGGGTGGCGATGAGCTTGCGCTGTGCGGGCCACTTCGCCCAGCGCTTGCCGATGAACCTGGAGACGTAGCGCTCGGTGGCGGAGGCCCACTCGCTGAAGATCATCTGCGGGCAGAGGTAGCTGCAATAGATGCGGCCCCAGATGATGGCTCCGGCGGCGATGACGAACATCAGGAACATCAGCGTAAAGAAGGCGATGGAGAACTCGCTGATCCAGATCTCGGCGCCGGCGAACCAGAATCGCTGACCGGGGATGTCGAAGCGCAGGATGTTGAAGAAGGGCAGCGCTACGAAGATGAGGAAGCAGATGAAGTGGATGCGTTTGCGCGCCTGATGGTAGTTCTTCTCCGCGGGCGGCAGCGGGGGCAGGCGTTCGACTTTCAATGGCAGCTCCCGGGGATCATCGCCGCGGTAGCCCCGCGCCAGATGACGATCGCACCCAGGGCAATGACGGAGAGCGAGGCGACGGCGGTGGAGTAGCGGCCGAAGCGTGCGCTCACCGTCCCCGACAGGAGGCCAATGGCAAGCAGCGAGGCCGACGTGCCGGCTCCGAAGAGCGCCATGCTGAGGGCGCCAGCGAGCGCGTTCGAAGTGGACATGGCCTGCACCAGGGCGGCGTAGACCATACCGCAGGGGAGCAGGCCCATGGTGGCGCCGAGAGCAAACTTGCTGCGCACGCCGCCTTGCCGCACGAAGCGGCCGAAGGCGCGCGAGAGGGCGCCGTGGACGCCGGGACCGGCACCGATGCGGACGAGACCGGTCTTGGGAAGCCAGCCGCCGGCGAGGATGCCGGCCGCGATCATCAGGATGCCGGTGAGAATGGCGGCCTGTCGCTCGAGTCCGGCCATGCGGCCAACGGTGACCATGCCGCCGCCAAGCGTCCCTGCGACGGCGCCGAGGATCGCATAGGTGGCGATGCGGCCGGCGTTGTAGGCCAGATGGAGCGGCAGGCGGCGACGGCGCTCGATGGGCAGCGTGTAGGCGAGCACGATGGGGCCGCACATTCCGGCGCAGTGCAGGCTGGAAACGACACCGAGTCCCAGCGGCGCGAATACTTCCAGGAAGGTCATCCTACCCTACCTGATACAGAATCTTCGGATTGGGTGACGGGACGGTGATGCACTCCGTGGCGAAATCGAACTTCTTCATGGTGATGGCGTGCGTGGGGCAGCGCGTGGCGCACATGGCGCAGCGGATGCACGTGGTCTCGTCTTTCAGCATGACGCCGCCGAGTTCGTCTTTCTGCGCGGGGGGCATGCCGATATATTCCTGTTCGGTTATATCGATACCGGCCTGGGCGAGGCGGAGCCAGGCCTGGTCATCGGGCAGTCTGCTGAGGCCCACCAGCTTGATGAGGTCCTCCGGGCAGACGTCGACGCAGCCGTTGCAGGCGATGCACTTTTCGGTGTCGAAGACGGTGTTGATGTTGCAGCGCAGGCAGCGGGCGGCCTGGCAGCGCGCGGTCATCTCGCCGAAACAGATCTCGGTGTTGTCGATGGAGGAGGCGCGGCGCTCGGCTTCGAGCGCGGGCGGATTCTCGCGCGGCAGGCCGTGCCAGCCTTCGGCCATGGTGTAGACGCCGGGGAGCCAGCGGCGGCGCAGGACCACTTCCGTCCGCGTGCCGCGCAGGTAGTCGTGCATGGAGCGGGCCGCGGTGTGGGCGCTGGCGATGGCGTCGATGAAGAGGCGGGGGCCGTGGGCGATATCACCGCAGGCGAAGACATCGGGCGCGGTAGTCTGATAGGTCTCGCGGTTGACCTTGATGAGGCCGCGCTCGGATTGAACGCCGTCCTCGGGAGAGAGGAACGACAGGTCGGCGGTCTGGCCGATGGCGAAGAGGATGGTGTCGGCTTCGATCTCTTCGACGTCGTTTTCGTCGAATTGGGGCGCGAAACGGCCTTCGGCGTTGAAGACGGAGGTGCACTTGACGGTGCGGAGGGCGCGGGGGCGGCCCTGCTCGTCGACTACGACGGCGCGGGGGCCGCGGCGGTTGTGGAGGCGGATGCCTTCCTCTTCGCCTTCGTGGATTTCAACCTGGTCGGCGGGCATCTCGTCGCGGGCTTCGAGGCACACGACGTGGACTTCCTTGTCGCCGCTCAGGCGCAGGGCGGAGCGGGCGACGTCGTAGGCGATCTGTTCGTCGCGGCCCATCTCGGCGAGGACCTCGGCGGGGCGGACGGCGGAGCGGGCGACGTCGTAGGCGACGTTGCCGCCGCCGATGACGATGACGCGGCGGCCGAGGGGGAGGGGCTTTCCTTCGTTGAAGGAGCGCAGGAACTCCATGCCGTCGTAGACGCCGTCGGCTTCGGCGCCGGGGATGGGGAGCTTGCGGCCCTTGGGCAGGCCGATGCCGAGGAAGACGGCGGCGTAGCCTTCCTGGCGAAGGCTGGAGATGGTGAAGTCGCGGCCCAGGCGCATGTTGCACTTGAGTTCGACGCCCATGGAGAGGATGGCCTGGATCTCGTGGCGGACGAGGTCGCGGGGCAGGCGGAAGACGGGCACGCCGACGGTGAGCATGCCGCCGGGCTCCGGGTTTGCTTCGAAGACGGTTACCTTGTAGCCCAACTGCACAAGGTCATGGGCGACGGTGAGGCCGCTGACGCCGGCGCCGACGACGGCGATGCGCTCGTAGTCGCCGCGGTTCTGCGGGAGCATGGCCTGGTTGCAGCCGTCGCGATAGGCGGCGTAGTCGCCGGTCTCGGGGCCGTGGCGTTCGTTGACGAAGCGTTTGAGGGCGCGGATGGCGATCGGCTCATCGAGCGAGCCGCGGCGGCACGCGGCTTCGCAGGGCGCGCCGCAGACGCGGCCGCAGATGGAGGCGAAGGGGTTCGTGGCGCGGGCGATGCGGTAGGCGTCGTCGTAGCGGCCTTCGGCGATGGCGGTGACGTAGCCGCAGGCGTCGGTGTTGACCGGGCACGCGTGCCGGCACTTGACCATCTCCACCCAATACTGCGAGTCGTCCGGAACCCGGAGCTGCCAGTTCTCCACGCTAATCCTCTTTGAACTTGCGAATCGCGAACAGGGCGACGGCGATGACGTAGACGAGCGACATGGCGGCGACGATGTACATCAACAGCGGCGAGGTCTCGGTCATCGCGTTGAAGGTCTTCACCAGGGAGCCGCGGTCGGCATGGTCCACTTCGCCGACCATGTAGACCACCAGGTAGGCGGTGGCGAAGAGGCCGATGATCGGGAAGGCGATCTTCAGAAAGCCGGGTATCGGCATCCCTTCGCGCTCCTGTATCCAGCCGCCGGCGTAGTCTTTCAGATGTTTCTCGTCGCTCACTTCTCATCCTCCAGGAACACGTGATGTTTGACGTCTTCGCCGTTGCGGCCCCAATAGCCGGCCTTCACGGTGCGCACGAAGAAGTAGAGTGCGAGGCCGAACATGAGGGCGAAGAAGAGATAGGCGAAGTAGACGCTGGGCCACGTGGGGTCGTTGGTCATGGCTATTTCTCGTAGTCGTTATCGGGGCGCCAGTTCTTGGCGCGGCCCAACTGCTGCAGGTACGCGACCATCGCTTTGAACTCTTCCGGGTTCTCGACGATCCAGGGATAGGGCGGCATGATGGAGCCGGGGACGAGGTCGCGCGGGTTGCGGAAGTGCGTGCGGTGCCACTGCTCGTCGTACTTGCCGCCCACGCGGGAGAGGTCGGGTCCGGTGCGCTTGGTGCCGAACATATGTGGGGTGTCGTAGACGAACTCGTCGGGGGTGGAGACGGGCGAATCGACGCCGCGCCAGCCGGAGCGCTTGGTATCGGCGAGGAGCGTGCGGGTCTGCTGCGTGTGGCAGTACCAGCAGCCTTCGCGGACGTAGATGTCGCGGCCCTTGGCTTCGATTTCGGTGAGGGGGCGGGCCTTGCCCGTAGGGCCTTTCGAGGGGTCATTGTTCTCGAAGGGCTTGGCCCAGGTCTTGTCGACGAGCGGCGGCACGATGGTGGTAAGCACGCCGCCGATGAAGAACAGCACGAGGGAAGCGGCGATGGCGAATCCTGCGTTGTTGTCGGCTTTTCGCAACATGGCTGTTTCTTCCTCCTAGGCCTTGGCCGCGGCGGTCTGGGTTTCCGGTTGGTCGCCGCCGGTGCCGAGCGCGGTGGCGAGCACGTTGTAGGCGAACATGACGATGCCGGCGAACATCAGGAAGCCGGAGAAGAGGCGCACCAGCCAGACGGGTTGCAGGGCGCGGACGGTGTCGATGAACGGGATGGCGGGGTTGTTCCACTGCCAGCCCTGCCAGAAGCCGCCGAGCCAGAGGGTGACGAAGAAGCCGAGGCCGCCCATCATGAAGCTCCAGTAGCTCCAGTTGGCGAGGCCGTCGGAGTAGAGCTTGCGGCCCCAGATGCGGGGGATGACGTGGTAGGTGCCGGCGATGGCGAAGAAGCTGAAGGCGCCGAGGACGGCCATGTGGGCGTGGCCGGGGATCCAATCGGTCTTCGAGACGATGGCGTTGACGGCGCGCAGGCTGTGCATGGGGCCCTGGAAGCAGGTGAGGAGGTAGAAGACGACGCCGGACATGAGGAACTTGAGCGGGACGTTGTCCTTCATCTGGTGCCACTGGCCCTTCATGGTGGCGAAGAAGTTGTAGACGGCGGACCAGACGGGGATGAGCAGCATAACGGAGAAGGCGATGGAGATGGTCTGGAGCCACTGCGAGATGGGGCCGTGGATCATGTGGTGCGCGCCGGTCCAGACGTAGACGAAGGCGAGCGACCAGAAGCCGATCATCGAGAGTTGGTGTGAGTAGAGGGGCGTGTTGGACGTGCGCGGGATGAAGTAGTAGGCGAGGGCGAGACCGACGGGCGTGAAGATGAGGCCGACGGCGTTGTGCACGTACATCCAGTTGAGGTTGGCCTGGTTGACGCCGGTGGTGAACAGGGTGGCGAAGTTGCCGGTGAGGTAGACGAACGCCGTCCAAAGGATGGTGCCCATGACGTACCAGATGGAGACGTACATCTGCTCGTACTTTCGGCCGAAGATGGTCATGAAGATGTTGGCGCCGAACATGATCCAGGCGACGACGACGAGGATGTCGAGGGCCAGAGGGAGTTCTGCGTATTCGAGTCCCTGGTTCCAGCCCATGAGCAGGCAGACGACTGCGCTGAGCACGATGACGTTCCAGAGGGCGGCGGTGGCGAGGCCGAGTTTCTCGCTCCACAACTTGACGCCGCAGAGGCGCGGGATGAGGTAGTAGGTGAGGCCCATGTCGGCGGCGAGGAGCCAGCCGAACAGCATGCCGTTGACGTGCAGCGGACGCAGGCGCCCGTAGCTGAGGGGGGCGATGGTGCCCATCAGGTCGGGCATAGTGAACTTGGCGGCGATGATCACCGCGACGATGCCCACGATGAAGAAGTACGAGACCGAGCTGATGAGGAACCACTTGGCGGTCAGGTCTTCGTGCACCAGCGTGCCGGCCGAGGGCGCTCCGCCGGCGGGTGCGAGCTCGGCGCGGCTAATTTGACTTTGCATACTGATTCCCCTGCTTCTTGCTGTTCATGCTGCGGATGAAGTTCACCAGGTCGCCGACTTCGCTCTGGCTCATGCCGTAGTCGATCCACGGGGGCATGGCGGTGCCTTGCACGCCGTAGAGGATGGAGTCGAAGAGGCGCTTATCGCTCACGCTGGCCACGAAGTCGCTGTTGCGAAGGTTGCGGGGGCGCGGGAGGATGTCGAGCGAGTTGGGCCCTTTGCCGTCACCCTTGCGGCCGTGGCAGCCGCCGCAGCGGACGACGAAGGTCTTTTCGCCGCGCGCGGCGGATTCCTTTGAGAACGCCACCGGGTTCTTCTCCGGCAGCTTACGCTCTTTGAGTTCGCGGCGGGCTTCCTTGACGAAGGTGGTTTGCACGTAGGCGAGGACCTCCTTCGCCTTCTGCTCATCGAGGATCTTGCCCCAGGCGGGCATGGAGGTGCCGGCGACGCCGTTGCGGATGGAGCCGGCGAGGCGGGCTTCCGTCTTCGAGTTCATGAAGGCGGCTTTGGTGAGGTCGCGCGGGTAGGGATCGAGGTAGACGGCGATGAGGCCGTGGCCGTCACCTTTCTCGCCGTGGCAGCGCTGGCAGAGGGCCTTGTAGGTCTGCTCGCCGCTGGTGAGTTGCGGCGGGGACTTGAGGCCGGCGAGGTAGGAGGTAAGCGCCTTGAACTCCGCGTCGGTGAAGCGGAAGGTCGGCATGATGGAATCCGAGATGCTGGCGCGCGGGTTCTTGAAATGGTCGTAAATCCAGGGTTCGTCCTTGAGGAGACCTTCGTAGGTGAGGTCGGGGGCGACGGCGCCGTCCTTCTCGCCGAGCTTGTGGCAGGCGAGGCAGGCGCGGCTGTCGACGAGTTCCTGGCCCTGCTTCGCGGCCATGGCGGGAACGATGTCGACGGGCTTCACGGTGGTTTGCACGAGTTCGGCGCCTTGCGCGAGTTTGTCGCGGAAGCGCTGGATGTCGGGCTCGGCGAAGTTCTTGCCGCGGCGGCTCTTAAGGAAGATGACGAGCGCTTTGACGTCGTCGTCCGACAGCTTGAACTTCGGCATGAAGGAGGTGGCGGAGTTGGCGCGCGGGTCGACTACGGACTCCCACAGATAGTCGAGCTTGAACTTATGGCCGGATTCGCTCAGGTCGGGGCCGAGGGTGCCGTCGCTCAAGCCTTCGACGCGATGGCAGCCGTAGCAGTTGGTATCGAAGAAGAGCTTGCGGCCGCGCTCCACCCATTTGGCGCCGGCGAACTCCTTTTCGGTATGGCACTGGGCGCAGTTGGCTTCGATGTACTCCTTGCCTTTGAGCTTGGGCAGGAACTCTTTGCGCCAGCCGGCCTGGGTTGTGTAGCCGATGAGCGGGTCAGGCCAGTAGTGGTCTTCGCCGTGGCTGTAGTGAGGGTCGAGGCCGCGGCCCTGGCCGTCGTGGCAGATGGTACAGCCGAAGTCCGCGAACTTGTGGCGGCGTTCCCATTTGCCGTTCTTCTGGAAGTCGCCCATGGCGGCGCTATAGGGGTGGGACTTGAGCGGGTTGGCGTATTTTTCAAAGCGCGGGTCGTCGGCGGCGATGTGGCAGGTGCCGCAGCGGTCGACGCGGCGCTCGCCGAAGCTGGTGACGATGAACTGCTCGATGCGCGGGCTGCGGCCGGAGACGGAGTTGCGTTCGGCGTCGGTCTTGGCGAGGCCGCGGGCCTGGTCGAAGTAGCTGACCTGGTGGCGTTCCCAGTCGTGGAAGAACTGCTTGTAGAACACAAGGCCGTGCACGCCGAGGATGAGGAGGCTTCCGATAGCGAGTGCGAGTCTCATGTTCGTTTCACCAGGGAGTGACGAAGGCCCAGTTGGGGCCTCGGAAGAGAGTGCCGATGATGACGAGGATGACGTTCACCACGACGAAGGTCAGGAACGCGGTATTGGCCAGCAGGCGGTCGCGCGAGAACCAGACGCCGACGCCTTTGGGCGAGCGGTCCATATACGGGATGAGCATGAGGCCGATGACGAAGAGCGTGGGGATGCCGACGCCACCCCAGAAGGCCGAGTAGCTGACCATCTCCTGAAGGCCGAGGAAGTACCAGGGGGCTTTGGCCGGATTGGGCGGATGCATGACGTTGACCGGTTCTTCGAGGGGGGCGTTGAAGAAGAGGCTGAGCACGAGGATGACGGAGAGCGTGACGACGAAGGTGAAGAGCTCGGCCATGAGGAGGTGCGGCCAGGAGAAGACGGAGTTGTCGGGGATGTTGCCGACCTTAGTGAGCGGGCCGCGCACGAGGCCCTGGAGGCCGTAGGTCTTGCGCGGTTCGAGCTGCACGGCTTTGACGGAGACGGCCACGGGCGCGCCGGCGGCGGCGGACATCTGGAGGGGCGGGGCTTCGGATTCGGGCTCCGGCGGGCGGGAGAGGCCGCCGTCCTTGCGGATGCGCCAGAAGTGGATGGCGATGAGGAGGGTGAGGATGGCGGGCAGCACGGCGACGTGCAGCACGTAGAAGCGGAGGAGCGCTTCCTGGCCGACGTTCGCGTCGCCGAGCAGGAGGAAGCGGACGTCGTTGCCGATGAAGGGGGCGTAGCCGGCGATGGCGGCGCCGACGGTGATGGCCCAGAAGGCCAACTGGTCCCAGGGGAGCAGGTAGCCGGTGAAGCTCATGCCGAAGGTGAGGAGCATTAGGACGACGCCGAGGACCCAGTTGAACTCGCGCGGCTTCTTGTAAGAGCCGGTGAAGAAGACGCGGCACATGTGGAGGAAGACGAGGGCGACCATGCCGTGGGCGGACCAGCGGTGCATGTTGCGGAGGAGCGTGCCGAAGGCGACGGAGCCGCGGAGGTCGAGCATGCGGTCGTAGGCCTGCTCAGTGGAGGGCACGTAGTAGAACATCAGCAGGATGCCGGTGACCACGAGGATGACGAAGAGGAAGAACGACATCAGGCCGAGGCCGAAGGTGTAGGTGGGCCGCAGGGTGTTGCGGTGGACCTTCACCGGATGAATGTGGAGGAAGAAGTTGGTGAAACTTGTCGCCGAGCGCTCGACGTCGTTGGACGGGAGCGGGTTGCGGAAGACAGAGTGCCAGACCATGTCCGGCAGCTCGCGGGCCCAGCCGATGAGCGAACGCTTCGGGGGGCTGGGCGGCTTAAGTTTGGCGGGTTGCGCGGCGGGGCTCATACGTTGATATAGGTTCCCTGTTCGACTTCCTGGTCCTTGTCGACTTCGATTTCGCCGTTCGGGGCGAGGGTGACCTTGTACCAGGGCAGCGGGCGCGGCGCGGGGCCGCCGGTGACGTTGCCGTCCTGGTCAAAGCGGGAGCCGTGGCAGGGGCAGGCGAAGCCGGTTTCGCTGAGGCCGATGATGCAGCCGAGGTGGGTGCAGGTGGTGGAGATGGCGGCGAGCTTATCGCCCTCGCGCACCACGCAGATGCGGCGGGTTTCGAGCGTCATGCGGGAGCCGGCGGGGAAGTCTTCGGGCTTGCCGACGCTGAAGCGCTGGGGGTCGCCGTAGGTGGCGCGCGGCTTGATGAAGACGAAGTTCGAGAAGGCGGTGAGGACGCCGGAGCCGGCGAGGCCGAGCGAGGTCAGCCATCCGAGGAAGCGCCGGCGCGAACCGACGGCGGCGGCTTCCGTATTCATGCTGCTTTTGCTTTTAAGATTCATTCGGGTCCGTTACTCCCTTTGCCGGGCGCGGCGAGCTGTCGACCAGCTCTTCCAGGTCCGACCAGAACACCTGATACTTCGTATCTTCGAGGTTGCGAAACCAATCCTTGCGGACGGCGTACACAAACAAACAGGCTGCCCCCGCCCCCATGCAAAGGCTTGCGGCGATCGCGATCCAGGTTAATTCCATCGCGGCGCCTCGATCTGGGTGTAGACCTTATCACGAAACGAGTCGCGGGCCAACTGGGCGATGGTGCTGCTTTGGAGGACGCCGGCGAGGGCGGCCTGCGCGTCTCTCCAGAGTTGGTGACCGGCGCACCACCAGCGGCGGCCACAGAGCGGATCGTCGGACAAGCAGAGGTTCAGTTGCAGCGGGCCCTCGATCGCCTGGAGCACGTCGAGAGCCGTGATCTCGTCGCCGGGGCGGGCGAGGGCGAAGCCGCCGGTGGCGCCGCGGTGGGACTGAATCAGCCGTGCGCGGGTGAGGGCCTGGAGGACCTTGCTGAGGAACTCGCTGGGGACTTCGGTCCACTGGGCGATGATCTCGCGGCTGGGACGAGCGCCGGCGGGCAAGGCGGCGAGGTGGATCATGACGCGGAGGGCGTAGTCGGCGCTGCGAGTGATCTGCATTCCGGAGAATTTGGACTGCGATTGTCCGAATCAGATCAGGAAGCAACTTTGCTGCCAAGCGGTGACGGCCGGAATTAAGGCACTTTGGTGGGGCGAATGGGAGGTTTCGCCCACCGCGTCTGGGTGAAAACGCTAAACGGGTGGGGGTGGATCAGGGTTGAGCGGCTTCGCGGCGGGCGCGATCCCAGAGTTCTTCGAGTGCAAGGCGACGTACCCAGAGTTGCAGGTAGGACTCGTCGAGGCTCCCGGCGCCGGCGCGCAGGACGCCAAGGATATCTCGCCACTGTTGGGTTGCGACCTCGCCGCCGGCTCGGAACCAGCGGAGTTTGGCGATGAGGATGTCCTCGGCGGTGACGACGGGGAGGGGGGCATCGTCGAGGATGTCGATGGAGATGGTCTGTCGGCGGTCCAATTCCGCGGCGCCGTGATCGTCGTGGGCGGGGAAGAAATCGAACTTGAAGGCGAAGCGGCGATGGATGACGTTGAACGGGCGGTTCAAGGCGAGGGCCTCCCGGGCGGATTCGAGGTCGTAGTAGAAGTCCGTGCCGAGGTGGTTCAGAAAGCGGGCAAGCGTCTGAGGGGTGAACGCACCAACGATATCGATGTCGTTGGTCTGACGGGGTTCACCGTGCAACGTGCTGGCCCACGAGCCCGCTAGCGCGTAGGGCACAGCGGCGGCCTCGAGGGCGTGTCGCACGGCGGCCATCGCTTGACGGAACATATTCAGCGGCCATGGACCCGGTCGGCCAATTCGCGTCCGTACCGAGAGCGGAGGAGCCAGTAGTTGACCTCCTCGGGCCCGGCGTAGGGGTGGCGGCGACGGATGCCTTCGCGCAGCAGCGCGTCGGACGCCTGGCACAGTTCGACGGCGATGGCAGCGCGCTCGGCGGGGGCCAGTTCGGCCAAGCGCCGGTAGTAGAAGCGGCGGGCGTCGGGGCTGGTGTCCTGGTGCACGGGTCGAGTTCCAGTCTACCGCCGGCCGGCGGATGCAAGTTGTCAAAGACCGGTGAGCTCCTGTTGCCGACGCCGGGGTGAAGGCAGAGGAACTCGGGGGGTGAGACGCGTCATGAGCCGGGACTTGGTTGGGTTTGGTCCTCCTCCACGGATTCCGGCGGTTGTTGATTTTGTGGGAGATCGGCGGGGCTCGGGTTTGCTTGCTGATTTTTCTGCTGGGCCGGCTCGGGCGCGGGCGGGGGCGGCGGAGGGTCGTCGTCCTGCTGGTGGGCCCAGGGTTCGGGGACGGGGAGGGGGTCGTAGTGGGTGGTGGGGGTGGAGAGGTTCTGGTCCTGGCGCTGAAAGCGGCGGATGCGTTCGAGGGTGGTGATGAGGCGGACCCAGTGGCGCTGGGAGCGTTCGATCTGGCGTTCGAGGTAGGGGAGGCCGGGGCGGATGGCTTCGGCGTTGTAGGCGAGGGCGACGTGCTGGGTGTCGGTGAGCGGGGGGTGGTGGTGGCAGTTGAGGTCCCAGTCGGCGGCGATGCGGAGGTCGATGAGGGAGGAGGCGAGGGCTTCGCCGCGCTCGATTTTGAAGCGGCAGCGGGCGAGTTCGGTGACGATTTCGAGTTCCACGGGGTTGGTGGGCTGGAAGGTGTGGAGGTAGCGGTTGAAGAGTTCGACGTAGGCGGCGTGGTTATCGGCTTCGAGGAGGGTGTCGATGCGGCGGGCGGCTTCGCGAACGGGGGCGGAGCGTTGGTGGCCGTTGGCGGCGCATTTGGCTTTGCCTTCGGGGGTGATGGGGCCTTGGGACTTGGCGCCGTTGCGGCGGGCGGCTTCGCGCTGGGCTCGGCTCGGTGGCCACCAACATTACGGGCAAGAGTGGCCGGGCGATCCCGTCGGCCATTGCTCACGGGCGCGTCCATCCCGAGGCCTTGGCTGACAAGGCGCTCGGGCGATTGCGGACGAAGATTCCCGAACTCGTATTGGCGCTGGAGGGCCGCTTCAGCGATCATTTCCGCTGGATGTTACGGGCCCTGCTGTCGGAACTGGAGTGGCTGGACGCGCGGCTGGCGGAACTAGACGCGAGGATCAGCGAGCACATGCAGCCGCACGCGGATCTGGTGCGCCGTCTGTCGACGATTCCCGGCGTGGACCGCATCACCGCGTGGACGCTGATTGCCAAACTCGGCGTGGACATGGGGCCCTTCCCCGATCATGCCCACCTGGCGAGTTGGGCGGGGCTTTGTCCCGGCAATTCCGAAAGCGCCGGCAAACGGTTCTCGGGCCGCACACGCAAGGGCGACCGCTACCTGCGCCGGATCCTGGTGCAGAATGCGTGGGCGGTCACGCACAAGAAGGACTGTTTCCTAACGGCCCTGTTCTTCCGCATCGCCGGCCACCGGGGGGGTTAAGAGAGCCGTGGTGGCGGTGGCCCACAAGATCCTGGCTATCGCCTACCACATCATTCGCGACGGCGGCGAGTACCGCGAGTACGGCGGCGACTGTTTCGATCGTCAGAATCCGGAGCGGACGGCGCGCCGACTGACGCAGCGGCTGGAGCGCATTGGCTATGAGGTTGTGTTGCAGCCGGGGGCCTGGCGCCAAGAGTCCCCCGTTCGGCCGCAAGCCGAGAGCAGGCGCGGGTGTCCGTGCAAGTGCGCGGAACGGGGCGTCGCCTGCACGCATGCGCAACGGCCTCTCGCTAGTCTTGCGACCGAGCACCCGAGCGTTGCCAGACGGTAACGCCCGGCAGTTCCGACTCCGCCGACGGACTGCAGAAAATGTCAGCGCTGGGGCGTCCCTTGCATCCATGTGCGCAAGCAAACGGCACATCCTGCCCCGCCATCTCCTCCTGCGGATTCAGACGGTTAGAGCCTCCAGGATTTTCGGAGGTTTTCGAAGGACTGGGGTTTCGCGGGCCTTTTGGGCTTGGCGGCCGAGTCGAACTTCGGCTTTCGTGGGCGGCGCCTTCGAGCGAGTTCTCCTCGTTGTCCTCTAATTGATGGAAGAAGTCGAGGCCGCTGTGGCGTTCGACTTCGTCGACGGTGGTGAAGACGGTGGCAAAGGCGTGACGGGGGAGCTTATGGTTGGGCACGATGGCGGCCAGCATGTGTTCTGTCCGTCATGGACGGCTAGTGTCCTGAGCGAGAAATACGTTGACAAAAGCGCTCGATCTTGCCCAGGATCAGATCTGGGCTGGCGGTCCACACAAAAGGTTTGGGAGCGCGGTTTCGGTCATCGAGATAATCGAGCATGGCTTTCTCCAGGTGCC